>JAFQKF010000034.1 GCA_017397105.1 Clostridia bacterium
CAATGAAGAGGAGCACGTCCTGACCCTCGGTGTCACGGAAATATTCCGCCATGGTAAGGCCTGAAAGTCCTACTCTCATTCTTGCTCCGGGGGGCTCGTTCATCTGGCCGTAAACCAGAGCGGTGTTGCCGAGAACGCCCGACTGCTTCATTTCGTTATAAAGGTCGTTACCCTCTCTTGTGCGTTCACCTACACCTGTGAAAACGGAGATGCCGCCGTGCTGCTTTGCGATGTTGTTGATAAGTTCCATGATAAGAACTGTTTTGCCTACGCCTGCGCCGCCGAAAAGTCCGATTTTACCACCCTTTGAATAAGGGCAGATAAGGTCGATAACCTTAATGCCTGTTTCAAAGATTTCTGCGCTTGTGGCAAGCTCGTCGTAATCGGGAGCGTTGCGGTGAATATTCCAGCGTTCCTTTGTTTCGGGTGTGGGCTGATTATCAACCGCATCGCCGAGAACGTTGAAGATTCTGCCGAGTGTTTCCCTGCCTACGGGCACGCTGATGGGCGCACCTGTATCGGTAACGTCAACACCTCGCTGAAGGCCGTCCGTTGATGCCATTGCGATGCATCTTGCGGTATTGTCACCGATATGCTGAGCAACCTCAACGGTGAGCACTCTTTCACCCACGGGGATAGTGAGTGCGTTATGAATCGTGGGTAATTCGCCCTCGTTGAAGCGAACGTCAACAACGGGACCCATTACCTGAGTTACTTTACCTACATGTAAATTGTTCAAATTTACCACCTCGTATTAATTGCCGCTGCCTGCTACGATTTCCGTGATTTCCTGAGTGATTGCACCCTGCCTTGCACGGTTGTATTCAAGCTGTAAATCATTTATCATCTGCTGAGCGTTCTTGCTTGCGGAATCCATAGCCATTCTGCGTGCGGATACCTCGCTTGCAAAGCTTTCCCTTGCGCACACGGTGATTATGCCTGCCACGTATTCACGGGCAACATTATTGAGCACCGTAAGGCAGTCAGGCTCAAAAATCATGCCTGCCGCGCCGGAAGCTTCGCTTTTCTTAAAGGGAAGAATCCATTTTATATACGCTTCCTGACTCATTACGGAATGATATCTTGTTGAGATTATTCCGAGGGAGTCAAACTTTTCCTCTGCAAAGTCGGAGCACAGCTCATCCGCAAGCTTTGCGGCATCGTCAAACGAAAAAAGCTCCGATGAGATATAAGGTTTTTCATATCTGTCACAGGCTCTTTTGCCGATGGGGATAATTTCCGCATCGGGATACTGCGCCGCAAGGCGGAAAACGTTTGCGTTGTAGCCGCCTGCAAGACCTCTGTCACCTGCGATAACAATAAGCCTTGTTCTTGAGGTTTCACGTTCCTTCATGTAAGGACTCTTGAGGCTTTCACGGTCCGCCGCAAGAACGTTGACTGTACTCTCAAGCGCCGCCGCAAAATCTCTGCCCTTCATCATCGCTTCGTTTGCTCGGCGGATTTTTGAAGAGGCAACAAGACCCATTGCGTTGGTCAGCTGCATTGTGGAGTTTACGCTCTTTATGCGCACTCTGAGTGCTTTCGTATTCTGTGACATAGCAAATTACCTCTGCATTTCGGCAAGAACAGCTTTGAGGGCTTCCTCATCCTGTTCATCGAAATAACCTGCTTCAATTCTTTCAAGCCACTTGCCGTTTTCATTTTCAAGCTTTGCAAACAGCTTTTTCTCATATTCGGGTACTCCTGCAACGGCAACGTGGTTGAGGTAACCCTTGGTTACCGCATAAACGATTGCAACCTGGCAGCCTACGCGTACGGGAGCATTTCTGCCCTGCTTGAGCACTTCAACGATTCTTTCGCCAAGGGCAAGTCTTGCCTTTGTGTCGGCATCAAGGTCGCTGCCGAACTGCGCAAATGACTGCAACTCACGGTACTGCGAATAGAGGAGCTTAAGCTCACCCGAAACCTTTTTCATACCCTTAAGCTGAGCCGAGCCGCCTACACGGCTTACGGAAATACCGGGGTTGATAGCAGGCATAATACCTGAGTGGAAAAGCTCGGTTTCAAGGAAAATCTGACCGTCGGTGATTGAGATAACGTTTGTGGGAATGTAAGCGGAAACGTCGCCTGCCTGAGTTTCGATAATGGGCAGAGCGGTGATTGAGCCGCCGCCGTATTCCTTTGAAACGCACGCCGCACGCTCAAGAAGTCTTGAATGAAGATAGAAAACGTCGCCGGGGTAAGCTTCACGTCCGGGTGGACGGCGGATGAGCAGAGAAAGTGCACGGTATGCAACCGCATGCTTGCTCAGGTCATCGTAAATTATAAGAACATCCTTGCCCTGCTCGCGGAAATACTCTGCCATTGCGCAGCCGCTGTAAGGGGCAATATACTGCAAGGGTGCGCTTTCGGCGGCGCTTGCGGATACGATGATTGTGTATTCCATAGCGCCGTTGCGGAGGAGCTCGTTTGCAAGCTGGGCAACCGAGGTGCTCTTCTGGCCGATTGCAACGTAGATGCAGATAACGTCCGAATTCTTCTGGTTGATAATGGTATCAACGGCAATTTCGGTTTTACCCGTCTGTCTGTCGCCGATAATAAGCTCACGCTGACCTCTGCCGATGGGAATCATGCTGTCAATAGCCTTGATACCCGTCTGAAGAGGTACGCTTACGCTTTCCCTCTCAATAATGCCGGGGGCTTCGGATTCAATGGGTCTTGTGCCGCTGTATTCAACGGGACCCTTACCGTCAATGGGTTCACCAAGAGCGTTTACAACTCTTCCGAGGAGTTCTTCGCCTACGGGAACGGATAAAACCTTACCCGTTCTGTGAACGTTTGTACCTTCGCGGATATTATCCTTATCCGAAAGAACGGCAACCGAAACGGTTTCCTCCTCCAGATTCTGCGCAACGCCGAAGCTGCCGTCGTCAAACTCAAGCAGTTCGTTTGCCATGCAGTTGCGAAGTCCGTAAACACGGGCAATACCGTCACCTACAAGGATAACCTTGCCTGTTTCGGTCATGTCGATTTTTGCTTTATAATTTTTAATCTGATTTTTGATTATATTGCTGATTTCTTCGGGTCTGTTCATGAGTTCATCACATCCTTAATCTCGCCCAGGCGGTGCTTGATGCTTGAGTCGAAGGTTTTTCCGTCAACCTCAACCTTGATGCCGCCTATCAGTGATTCATCAATAATATAAATGGGGTCAATGCTCTTTGCCGTAAGCTTTTCAAGCTTTTTGCAAACCGAGCTTTTCTGTTCTTCGCTCAGTGCTACAGCGGAATAAACCGTTGCAACTGCTCTGTTGGAGAATTCTCTTGCAAGCTTTATGAATTCGTCAATGCAGCCGGTAACGGTGCGCATCTTTCCGTTTTCACAAAGCACCTTAAGAAACGAAACAACGTATTCGGGCAGATTCCCCTCAAATGCTTCGTCGATTGATGCGAGCCTTTCGCTGAGAGCGATTGCGGGGGAGTTGAGAAACTCGGCATAATCGGGATTCTCATCAAAAAGCTGCCTGAGCATACCGAGCGAGTCAAGAAATTCCTGAGTTGCGTTTTCCTCTGCCGCAAGAGTAAACAAAGCCTCTGCGTATTCACGTTCAGTCTGAATCATTTTCATCACCTATGCTTTCAATAAATGAATCAATGAAGCGCTGATGGTCCTCGGCGGAAATCTCCCTTTCGAGCACCTTTTCTGTGAGAAGAGAGGAAACCTCAACAATTTCTTTCTTAACCGCATCCTCGGCCTTTTTGCGCTCAAGGATTGCCTCGTTTTCAGCCTGACGGACAATACCGTCCGCTTTGACTCTGGCTTCGGCGATTATCTCCTTTTCACGCTCGGTTGCAACGCTTACGGCGGATTTGATTACTTCGTCCGCCTCTGCCTTTGCGCCGAGAAGCTTTTCTTCATATTTTACTTTGTCAGAATAAGCCTGTTCCTTTGCCTGAGCCGCCGCATCGTAATCACCCTGAATGGTGTTCTGACGCTGCTCAAGCATCTTTTTTACAGGCTTGTATAAGAACTTTTTCACCATCAGAAACAGCAGAACAAGATTCCCGAGGGAAGCAAGCATCTGCCATATATTGACGGAAATAACATCTAATGTTTGCATTGGTTTCACTCCGATGTTAAGAAATTATAATGCCTGCATTGTTTCAACAAGAATGTCAACAAGAATGTTGGGCGCAACAAAGATGAGAAGGATTGCGATAACAAGAGCGTAAAGACCTGTTGTTTCCGCAATAGCACAACCCATAAGCATTGTTGTTGTTACAGAGCCCTTGCTTTCGGGCTGGCGTGCGATAGCTTCACAGGCGCTTGCAACTGCGTTACCTTCACCGATACCGGGGCCGATACCTGCAATCATAGCCATACCTGCGCCCAGAGCGCAGCAACCCAAGATAATACCTAATGCGAGTTCCATTTTGTTTTCCTCCGTTATTTAATATTTTTATGATTTATTTTTTGCACTTTTACGTGCTTTTTTCTTTTCGTAGGTTTCTATATCGAATGCGCCTGCAACGTACATCATTGTAAGCATTGCGAAAATGAATGCCTGCAAGCAGCCGCTGAAAACGTCGAAATAGATTGAAAGAACGGCGGGGATGCCTACCTGGAAAAGCGGAATATCCGCAAGGAATCCGGGCAGCCAGCCGAGCAGCTTGGATGAAACTCCGCCGAGAGCGGAGCCTAAAAGCACTGAGATAACAGTTCCCGAAAGCACGTTGCCGTAATGACGGAATGCCATTGAAACGGGAGTTGCAACCTCGCTGATAAGGTTAATCGGCGTAAGAAGCGCAACGGGCTGGGTAAAGCTCTTCAAGTAATTTATCGGGCCGCACTTCATCTTATAGTAAGTTATGAGAACGAATACAAGCACTGCCCAGCCGCCGACGATGTTGATATCCGAAGTGGGCGGATAAAGACCGAAAAGCGTAAGCAGGCTTGAAAACGCGGAAAGAGCGAGTATTGCAATAATGAACGGCGAGAAGCCCTTGAAGTATTCGCCCATATTCTCGTTTACGAGCGAATCCACCTTTTCAACTATCATCTCTGCAAAGTGCTGACGCTTAAGGTCGATTTTTTCCGTCATACCGTGAGTGATGAACAGACAGAAAAACAGAATTACAATCAGCACTAAAGCGGAATTGACCTGCGATTCGGTAACGGGAAGGTCCTGAATCGGCAAGGGGATTGTGAAATAGACTCTTGCACCCGTTATGGATATTCCTTCGGATGCAGGTGTGGTGAGCACCTTGAGGATTATTCCGAACACAATCGGAATAATCATCATTGCAATGAAGAAGATATCCGCAATTTTAAATTTGAGGCTTGTTTTTTTCAATTCATATCACCTCATCCCTTTTTCTTTATTGAAATCGCACGCAGGGCAACGGCGATGCGCGGAAATACGTAAGGAATAACTACCGTAAGCAGGCTGAATACGGGGGCAACGTGACCTATAACCGCAATGATGAACATAATCAGGGTGCGCAGCATCTGCGAAAGCTTCATGCGGCTTTTTGCCTCCTTGGCTTCAAGTCCGAGTGCGGACTGTACAGTAAGACCCATAAAAAAGAAATTGCACACTGCGGCAACTGCGCCCAGAACGTTACCCAACAGCACGGTGTAATTCCATTTGCCGAGCACAAGAAAAACGGACTGCATAAGCACGCTGAGGATAAGAGTTACCAATGCAACGTATGCTGTTTCTTTTAATACAGTCGAATCAACTTTTTTCAAATCAACCAGACCTTTATACAAAAATATTATTTTTAATGATAACATAAATATAAAGAATTTTCAATCATTACGAGAAAGAAAAAATATTTTTGTTGTGTTTTTTTGAATGGGAGAAACCGGGTTTTTCGTAAGGACCAAGCAGAACACTAAGAATCTTCTGATTCATTTGTAAGAAGATATTCCAAAGAAACATTATAGAATCTTGCAGATGCAAGCAGAACATCATACGGAACTGTTCTTGTTCCGGATTCGTATTTGGTATACGTGTTTCTTGCAATTTGAAAACCGCTTTTTCTCAATTTTTCGCAAAACTGATTTTGAGTTAAATGATTTTTTAATCTTAATCTTTTAAGATTCCGGGCAATTATCAGATTTATGTTTTTACAAGAAGCCATAACGTCATCCTTTGTTTTATGGGGATTATATCCCCTTAATAAAAGAGATTATAATCCCCATAATAATTGCTGTCAATATGGGGGTGCATTTTATGATTGTTTACGACAAACTGTGGCAGCTGATGAAAGAGAAAAACGTTTCCACGTATCAGCTCAGGGAGAATTGCGGGATTGACAGCAAGACCGTAAGAAGGCTCAGAGCTAACGAAAATACCGAAACCAAAACCCTGAATAAGCTGTGTGCTTTTCTGCAGTGCCGCTTAGAGGATATTGCCGAATATATTGAAGATTAAAAATATGCAACGCCTGCTTGCGGATTTTGCCGCGGCAGGCGTTAAATTTTTCTTGTATCCTGCGGTTAAAGTGTTATAATGGAAATATAACAAAATTACCGACAGGGGGCACAGCTATGGTAAAGACGGATAAACTCTCGTGCAAAAGGCTTTATGAATTTTACCGTGAGCTTGAAAACAGAGGGATTGAAAACCATTCCCTTATTATAATGCAGCACGGCGAAACCTTGTTTGAAGAATATGCCGCACCGTATTCGGCGGATATGCCGCACACTATGTTTTCGGTAACAAAATCAATTGTTGCCACGGCGGCTGGCTTTGCGATAGAAGAGGGGCTTTTTTCGCTCGAGTCAAAAATTCTGCCCATTTTCCCCGAGTATGAGCATTGCGAAAGCGGGCAGTGGGAGGAAACCACGGTGCGCTCCGTGCTTACCATGCAAAGCAATAAGGAATTCAGCTTTCTGCAGGATATGACGGGGGATTATGTTGAGATTTTTATGAAAGCGCCGTTCCGTAAGAATAAAGGCTTCCTTTACAGCAATAACGATGCGCATATGGTGGCGGCAATTATACAGAAGCTTTCGGGCGAAAACCTTGTGGATTACCTTATGCCGAGGCTTTTTGAACCCTTGGGGATTGAAAGACCCTTCTGGGAAACCAACGAAAAAGGCGAATGCATAGGCGGCACGGGCGTTTACCTTAAACTGCGCGACGTTGCAAAAATCTGCCAATGCTATGCCGACGGCGGCAGGTATAACGGCAGGCAGATAATCCCCGAATGGTGGACGAGGGAGGCAACCGCACTTCAGGTTGACTTTGACGGCAAAGGCAAAAACGGCTACGGATATCTTTTCTGGCTTGAAGGCGGATGCATCTGTATGTCGGGAATGTTCGGGCAGTTTGCAGGATATTTTCCGCAATACGATGCGGTTGCGGTTGGCTTCAACTGCGTTGTTGACGATAATAAAAACACTTCCCTTATGGAAAAAGAGTTAATGAAAGTTTTTGAAGGACCTGACGGTGAAGAGTGGGAAGAAAAGCTTTCAGATTACCTTGCATCAAGGGGAGAAAAGCCCGTTATATGTGACGGTATTCCCGATATACCGACGGGCAGAGTTTTCCGTTTAACTGCTTTTTCGGATATAATTGCAAAGCTTTTGTTCCCTGCAAGCCTTATTCCGCGCTCTCTCACCTCCAGCTTTGCCCGCAGACCCAAAAAAAATCTTGACAGAGTATCGTTTGAACTCAATGGCGCAGAGCTTGAAATCAAGTGGTATGAGGAAGAGGATGAGGTGGTTATTAAATGCGGTCTTGACGGCGTGCCCCGTACTTCTTATTGTTCAATCAAGGGCTATCCTTACACAATCCGCTCTTATGCGTATATGCAGGGCGGCAAGCTCAATGCGGTGATAAAGCCGCTCAATACGCTTTCCACGCAGTATGCAGCCTTTGATTTTGCAAAGGATTCGGTGAAAATTCAGCTTAAAGGAACACCGAGTTTTCCTGAATTTATATGCCGCAACGCAAACCACAGCGATATTATCCGCAACCACCCGAAGCTCAGACCCATAATGATGAAATGCCTGAATTTTGTGCTTTCCACCACCGAAATGCCCATGAAATTCAGAGCGGTAAAATAAAAAATACGGTACGTTGCCAAAGAGGAAAATCTCTGCAACGTACCGTTTTTTGTTGTTATTTAAGCTTGAACTGCCTGGTATAGCTTTCGCCTGCGCGGATGGTTATTGTTTCGCTTTCATCTGAGAGTCCGCAGGAAACGGTTACCGTCTGGTCAATATCGGAGGTAAAGGTTACGCTTGCGGTGCCTTCGTTGAGGTCCCATTCAATTTCATCAACAACGGCATTTGTTCTTGCTCTGAGACCCTCAATGCTTCCTGCTTCAAAGCCTGTTGCAGGGATTGCGGGAAGAATTTCAATTTTGCCGGTGTTGGAGTAAAGCAGGCTTTCGTTTACGATTCCGAGGTAGCCTATGCCGTAGTCCGTGCAGTAGCAGCTGCTGCGGTCATAATCGTGGTTTGTCATAAGTGAATCGTAATAAATCCAATGGTTCATAAGCTTTGTAAGGGCATCCGTAACGCTTGCTCTGTCCTTGAGCCTTGCACTGATGAGTGCTCTGTGAATGAGTGCGTGGCTTGCCTCGTTTTCGCTTGCTCTGTTATCAATCGCCTTGATGCAGGCGGCGGCAAGCTCGGCATTTTCCTGAGTTTCAAATACGGGCCATGCGCAGTAAAGATGGCTGAGATGACGGTGAAGGTTGTTTTCCGTAAAGTCAACGGTTGCCCACTCCTTGAGTGCTCCGGTTTCATCATAAAGATAAACAGGGAGTTTGGACATCAGATATTCCCAGTGGGAGGTGTCAGCCTCGGGGTCAACGCTCTTCATAACGTTGATGAGCATTTCAAGGTTGCTCTTGCAGGCGGCAATGTCAATAGCGGTGTTTGCGGTGGAGGGGCTGGGATAGTTTTCGGGATTGTTTTCGGGTGAATAGCCGGGGAGAAGAGTATAGGTTTCACCATCGTTGAGAGCTGTTTTACCCTGCTGATAATGCATCTTGCCCTCGGCATCGGTATAATATTCGGGGCTTACCATCTGGTCCCAGTAGTTAGCGGCTTTTGTGAGGAGAGGAAGAAGAATCTGGCTTCTTAAATCAAGATATCCCTGAGCCTCAAGGGCTGCGATTTCTTCATCGGTAAGATCCTCGTCTGCTACCGAGAGCACGGATCTGAGTTCGTTCAAATCGTATTCACCGTTTATGGGAATTTCAACGTCGCCGTAGCACTGAAGGGTTTCGTAAAGGGGAAGAAGCATCCAGCTTGCGCCTGCGTTCCAGTAGCGGAAGGGATAAGAATAGCAGGTTTCAAGCACGGCTGCATTGTCACCGTCAGAGTGGCCGGGAGCCTGAATTGCTTCGGTGAATCCGTGGGTTGCAAAGGCATTTTCCTCCCAGTCGTCAACCTGACGCAGGATAAATGAAGCGTAGCCGATATAAGTGCTCTCCATATTGCTTGTATTCATTGAGGAGGTCTGGAGGTTTACGTTGGCATCCATGGTGTATTTTGCACCCCAGCCGGGCTGCCATTCACCCGTCCACATACCGTAAAGACGGGGCACGGAAACGCCCGAAGCGCACAGATAAGAATATCTGCCGGAGTAGTAGGTGCGCTGAGCAAGCTGAGAGTTGATTTTGCTTTTAAGATGCTGTGAAAGCACAAGCTTTTCGTTGGGCTCGGTTGAAGCCTCGCCGAGGTCGAGAGTTACTGCGTTGTACTCGGGGGTGAAGATTGCGGTGTGAGCGGCAAGAGCGGCATCGTAATCGAAGCCTGCGCCGTCAGCGTATTTGTCGGCAACGGCCTTTGTTTTTGCAACAAGTGAATCAACAAGTGCATAGCTTGTTGCACTTTCAAAATCCGAGTATTTGCCCATATCAAAGGTTCTGTCGGATGCGGCGATAAGGTAAACGGAATTCGCATCGGTTATCTTTACCTGAGGATTTACAGAGGCGCAGTACTGGTCGTCACGAACGGAACCGCCGTTTACAACCTCTTTGTTGCCGCCGTCGCAAACTATGTAGATTACGGTTGAATAACCGCCGTTTTTAAGCTCGCTCTTTTCATAATCGGGGTAATGGGCAACGAATGCGAGGTATTCGCCGTTGTCACCTGCGAGCTTTTTATATCTGAAGTCAACCTCCTGAGCGTTGCCGTAGTTGGCAAAAGCGGAGATATTATCAATTGAGAGGGTGAGGTTTACCTTTGTTCCGAGGGAGGAAGAGCCGATTTCGGTAATTGTAACGTCATCAGCCTTTGAGGTGAAGGTGGTGCGCTCCCAGGTGCCGTTGAAATCGGTGTATCTTACGCCGACCTGAGCGGTTTCGTAATCCGTGTAGCGGGCATAGCCTATATTAAGACTCTTTTTCTGCTTGATGCGAACGGCGCCGCCGGGATGAAACTCATAAAGAGCAGTATAGGGGAACGGGTCGCTGATATCTTCGCCTGCAACAATACTCTGCTTTACCCCCTCAAGGTCCTGAGAAGAAACGGGGGCGGTACGGTCGTTTTCGTTGGGCGTGTTGAAATGCATATTCTGATAAATCAGGCTGTCGTTGTAGGGCGAACCGCTGGTGATAACGCCCTGAATACCGTTGCCTGAAATCATACCCTGACGCCAGGATTCGGTATTGTTGCCGCTTTCGCTCAGTTCATAGAAAAGCTCGGAGTAAGCGGCTTTTGAATTGTCGGAGAATTTCTCTTCAATCTCCGAGTAAACGTCCACGGGGGATAGAAAAGAGAAAACGGTTGAAAAGATGATAACGATTGTGCAAAGAATGCGGATAACCACGTTCATAACTGTGCACTCCTTCCCTAAAATTTAACTTATACATTATATATCTTTTGGCCTTGATTGTAAATAGCCCGGACCGTTTTATTTAAAGTTGAAAATTTTTTCGTCAGGATGTATACTTAAACCAAATGAACAAGGAGGCGGCGATATGGCAGAGGAACCCGTTTTGCAGGTCTATTTTGTAAGGCACGGCGAATCTTACGGCAACGTTTCGTATGAGTGCCCCGTTGAATACGGCAGGGATGACCCACCGCTTACCCCTGAGGGCAGAATGCAGGCTCAGGCGCTCGGAGAATATTATTCAGCCCTGCAGTTTGATGCGATTTTTGCAAGCCCTCTCACCCGTGCGGTTGAAACAGCCCATGCCGTCGCACAAAGGCAGAAAAATGCAGTAAAGGTTCAGCTTCTGCGTGACCTCGTTGAAACGGGTACAGAGGGCGAGGGCTGCCCTGATGAGGTGCTGAAAAAAGAATATCCCCTTGCCGTGCCGTGCGAGGATAAAAGCGCTTTTGAAAACGAAACCCATGAATCCGCTCATGAGAGAGGGCTGAGGGTTGTTGATTTCATAATCAGGAATTACAAAAACGGCGAAAGGGTAATGCTTGTATCCCACGGCGGATTTTTCGGGTACGTTATACGCAATTTCGTGGGGCTCGGATTGCAGGATGATTTCCGCTGGAAGGTGAGCAACACCGCCGTTACTAAAATCAGCTTTTATCCGAATGAAAAGCCGAAACTGTGCTTTGCCAATAATCTTGCACATTTACCGGGCAAGGATTTGCTGGAATAATATACTTTTTGTCAGTTGACAATTGAACTGTGTAAATGTATAATACATACGGTAACTTTAAGAAAAATCAGGAGGAATTATCATGCCACTTGTAACCACTAAAAAAATGTTTGAGCACGCATACAACGGCGGCTACGCTGTAGGTGCATTCAACGTCAACAACATGGAAATCATCCAGGGTATCGTTCAGGCAGCAGAGAAGCTTGAATCCCCCCTCATTCTTCAGGTTTCCAAGGGCGCAAGAAATTACGCTAACCACACTTACCTTGTAAAGCTTGTTGAGGCAGCTATCGAATCCAGCGGTCTCCCCATCGCTCTTCACCTTGACCACGGTGACAGCTTCGAGCTTTGCAAGAGCTGCATTGACGGCGGCTTTACCTCAGTTATGATTGACGGCTCCAGCAAGTCCTATGAAGATAACGTAGCTCTTACCAAGAAGGTAGTTGAGTACGCTCATGCACACGGCGTTGTTGTTGAAGGCGAGCTCGGCACTCTTGCAGGCGTAGAGGATGAAGTTTGCGTTTCCGCTGAGGATTCCTCCTACACCAAGCCCGAGGAAGTTTACGATTTCGTAACCCGTACCGGCGTTGACTCCCTTGCAATCGCAATCGGTACAAGCCACGGCGCTTTCAAATTCAAGCCCGGTCAGGATCCCAAGCTCCGCCTCGATATTCTTGAAGAAGTATCAAAGCAGCTTCCCGGATTCCCCATCGTTCTTCACGGTTCATCCTCCGTTCCTCAGGAATTTGTTAAGCAGATCAATGCTAACGGCGGCAAGATGGACGATGCTATCGGCATCCCCGAGAGCGAGCTTCGCAAGGCTGCTGAAAAGGCTGTTTGCAAAATCAACATCGACTCCGATCTTCGTCTTGCAATGACCGCTGCTGTAAGAACTTACTTCGCAGAGAATCCCGGTCACTTCGATCCCAGACAGTATCTTACTCCTGCCCGTGCAGCTATTGAAGAAATGGTTGCTCACAAGATTAAGAACGTTCTCGGCTGTGACGGCAAGGCAAAGTTTGCTCTTTAATTAAATAATATCGGTTTATACGGGCCGTTGCGAAAGCTTCGGCTCGTGCTTTTTTCGGAGGATAAAATGTCAAGGCATCTTGAGTTTACCGTTACAAGTGAATATGACGGCGAAAAAACCGTTTACTTTCTCAGGAAAGAATGCGGTCTTTCCGCGCGCCTTGTTGCGTCGCTCAAGTGCGTTGAGGGCGGAATTACAAAAAACGGCGAGCACGTGCGCACGATTGACCGAATAAAGACGGGCGACGTAATAGGCGTTACAATCCCTGACGATAAAAACCTGCCCGAGCCTCTTGCGGCTGATATTGACGTTATCTATGAGGATAACGACATCCTCTGCATCAACAAATCACCGTTTATGGCGATGCATCCGAGCCACAATCATCAGGGTGACACCCTTGCGAATGCGGTTGCCGCTTACCTTGCAAATCAGGGCAAGGCAATAGCTTTCAGGGCTGCAGGCAGGCTTGATAAGGGTACATCGGGCGTGGTGGTGTGCGCTCTTAACAAATTCGCCGCCGCAAAGCTCAACGGAAAAATTGAAAAGGAATACCTTGCCCTTGTACAGGGAGTGCTTGAGGGGGAGGGCAGTATAGACGTACCTATCTACCGTCCCGACCCGATGAAGACTCTGCGTGCGTGCTCATATGAGCTTGGCACGGAATCTGCTCTTACACATTGGAGGGTTGAGAAAAGCTTCGAAAACGCAACGCTTGTCAGGGTGAAAATCGAAACGGGCAGAACTCATCAGATAAGGGTGCATTTTGCTTTTACCGGTCATCCGCTCGCAGGGGACACCATGTACGGCGATTTCTTGCCCGATGCGGGGCATCAGCTTCTTCACTGCGAGGTGTGCAGATTTATTCATCCCGTCAGCGGTGAGGAGATGGTTTTCAGGGCATCCTTGCCCGAAAGCTTTGAAAAAACCTTGAAAAAAATGAAATAATATTCATTTCGCTATTTATAAAGGTTGACTTTAAAGCGTTTTTAATGATATAATAACTGTATCTTTTTACAGGAGGATAAATAAAATGAAAAAATACTTAAGAGTTCTCAGCATCGTTCTTGCTCTTGCTCTTGCAATCTGCGGCCTTTGCGCTTGCACTGCAACCAAAGAGGGCGACAATAAGCTTATCATGGCTACCAACGCAGCATTCCCTCCCTATGAGTATTATGAGGGTGAAACTATCGTAGGTATTGATGCTGAAGTAGGCGCTCTTATTGCTGAAAAGCTCGGCATGGAGCTTGAAATCGTTGATATGGATTTCAACGGCATCCTCGGTGCTATCCAGAGCGGTGTTGCAGATATCGGCCTTGCAGGCATGACCGTTACCGAAAAGAGACTTGAAAGCGTTAACTTCTCAGTCAGCTACGCTAAGGGCGTTCAGGTTGTTATCGTTAAGGAAGACTCTGCAATTGCAACTCTTGATGACCTTGCAGGCAAGCTTATCGGTGTTCAGGAAGCAACCACAGGCGACATTTACGCTACCGATGAATTCGGCGAGGATAAGATTAAGAGATATCAGAACGGCGCAGCTGCAGTTGAAGCTCTTCAGAGCGGCATAGTTGATGCTGTTATTATCGATAATGAGCCCGCAAAGGCATTTGTTGCTGACCAGCAGGGTCTTACAATCCTTGAAACTGCTTATGCTGACGAAGATTACGCAATAGCAGTAGCAAAGGAAAACACAGAGCTTCTTGATAAAATCAACACTGCTCTCGGCGAGCTTATTGCAGACGGCTCTGTTGAAAAAATCGTAAACAAGTATATCCCCGCATAAAAAACACACAGCTTCAAGGGCAAGCCTTGGCTTGCCCTTTAATTTTTTACAAACTACGGAAGGTCGGTGAAGTGCCGTGAGAGATTTTTTAACCTCAAAAAAGACAGTGATTGCGTTAATCGTTGTTTTATCGGCAGCTATTATCGTAAGCTTTACGCTGCCTGTGTTTGCACAGGTGCAGGATACTGCGGAGAGTGTCGGCTTTATTGAAGCGGTCAAGGAGATTCCCGTTGCAATCAAGGACGGTTTTGTTGACCTGAAAGACGATATTTACAGCGTGCTTATTGAGGATGACAATTACAAGCATATTACAAACGGCTTGGGAGTTACGCTTGAGATAACCTTTTTTGCGTTGATTATCGGTCTTTTACTGGGATTTGCGGTGGCAATAGTCCGCTCAACCTATGATAAAACAGGCAAGCTTAAGCTTCTTAATGCAGTTTGCAAGCTTTACCTTACGGTTACAAGAGGAACACCCGTTATTGTTCAGCTGCTTATAATTTATTATCTGTGGCTCGGAAAAATGGGCGTGTCCGAAACCGCTACGGCTATTATTGCTTTCGGTCTCAACTCCGGTGCTTACGTTGCGGAAATCGTCCGCTCGGGCATTATGTCCATAAACAACGGTCAGTTTGAGGCAGGCAGAAGCCTTGGTCTTTCCTATTTCAGAACGATGATTTACGTTATTCTTCCTCAGGCATTCAAAAACGTTCTGCCTGCGCTTGCAAATGAATTCATCGTTCTTCTTAAGGAAACTTCCGTTGCAAGCTTCATTGCAGTTAAGGATATGATGAAGGGTGCAAACGCACTTGTAGGCTTTACGTACAATATGAACATCCCCTACATCACCGTTGCGCTTATCTATCTTGTTCTTGTTCTTGCGCTTCAGAAGCTTGTAGGAATCCTTGAAAGGAGGCTTCGTAACAGTGAACACTGAGAATAACACCATCATCAAGGTTACGGGCCTTGAAAAAAGCTTCAAAAGCGTTGAAGTTCTTAAGGGAATTGATACCGAAATAAAGCAGGGCGAGGTTGTTGTGGTCATCGGTCCGTCAGGCTCAGGTAAATCAACCTTCCTGCGTTGCCTCAATCTGCTTGAGATGCCTACGGGCGGCAGCGTTGAATTTGACGGTGTAAACATAACCGATAAGCACGTTAACATCAATAAGCACAGGGAAAAAATGGGCATGGTTTTCCAGCAGTTCCATCTTTTTGATAACCTCACCATTCTCAAAAATATAACTCTTGCCCCCGTCAAGCTCAAGCGTATGAGCAAAAAGCAGGCAGAGGAAAAGGCCATGGAGTTGCTCAGAAGAGTCGGCCTTGAGGATAAAGCAAACGCTTACCCCGCTCAGCTTTCGGGCGGCCAGAAGCAGAGAGTTGCAATAGTGCGTGCTCTTGCGATGAATCCCAAGGTAATGCTCTTTGATGAGCCCACCTCCGCGCTTGACCCCGAAATGGTAGGCGAGGTGCTTGACGTAATGAAGGAGCTTGCAAGAGAGGGTATGACAATGGTAGTTGTTACCCACGAAATGGGCTTTGCGAGAGAAGTTGGCACAAGGGTAGTTTTCATTGATGAAGGTATTATTATGGAGGAAAACGAGCCTGAAGAATTCTTTGCAAACCCCAAATCTCCAAGGCTTAAAGAGTTCCTTTCAAAGGTAATAGTATAATGAAATCAGGGGCTTTGGCATCACGGCTGAAGCCTCGTTTTTGCTTATTTGTCAATAAATTTTCAATAAAAACCAATATCTTTATGCAATGGTAACATTGTCAAAAAAATTTAAGTGTTATATAATACTAATAACTATAAAACCATCAGTGGGGGTATATCCATGTCAAGAGTATTCAATTTTTCAGCAGGTCCTTCCATGCTGCCCGAAAGTGTTCTCAACAGAGCAGCAGCAGAAATGCTTAACTATAAAGGCAGCGGTCAGTCCGTAATGGAGATGTCACACCGCTCCAAGATTTACGAATCAATTATCAACGAGGCTCAGCAGATTTTCCGTGAGGTTCTCGGCATTCCCGATAATTATAAGGTCCTCTTCCTTCAGGGCGGCGCATCAACTCAGTTTGCAGCTATCCCTCTCAACTTCATGAACGGCTCCAAGAAGGCTGACTACGTTCTCAGCGGCCAGTTCTCCACCAAGGCTTACAAAGAGGCTCTTAAGTTCGGCGGCGACGTAGCTGTTGCAGGTTCTTCAAAGGATAAGAACTTCTCCTACATCCCCAAGCTCACCAGAGCTGATTTCCGCCCCGATGCAGACTATGCTTACATCTGCTTTAACAACACCATCTACGGCACAACCTATAAGTATATTCCCGATACAGGCGACGTTCCTCTTATGGCTGACGTTTCATCCTGCTTCCTTTCCGAGCCTATGGACGTTTCCAAGTTCGGTCTTATCTACGGCGGCGCTCAGAAGAATATCGGCCCCGCAGGTCTTACCGTTGTAATCGTTCGTGAGGATCTTCTCGGCAACTGCCCCGAAAACGTGCCCACCATGCTTGATTACAAGGTTATGGCGGATAACGATTCAATGTACAACACTCCTCCTTGCTGGTCAATCTACGTATGCAAGCTTGTTCTTGAGTGGATACGTGATCTCGGCGGTCTTGAAGCAATGAAGCTTCACAATGAGAAGAAGGCATCCATTCTTTACGATTATCTTGACACCAGCAAGATGTTCATTGCTCCCGTTGTTAAGGAAGACCGTTCCATGATGAACGTTACCTTCGTAACCGAGAGTGACGAGCTCAACAAAAAGTTCGTTGCCGATGCAACAGAAGCAGGCTTTGTAAACCTCAAGGGTCACCGTTCAGTAGGCGGCATGAGAGCTTCCATCTACAACGCAATGCCCATCGAAGGCGTTGAGAAGCTTGTTGACTTCATGGCTAAGTTCGAAAAATCCAACTGATCAAAGGGAGTTTCTTATTATGTATAACATTCTTACTTTAAATAAAATTTCAAAGTTCGGCCTCGATAAGCTCGATGCTGCAAAGTACACCTGCTCTGATGACTGCGCAGCCCCCGATGCTATCATGGTACGCTCCGCAAAGATGCACGATTTTGCTTTTGCTCCCGAAACCGTAGCGGTTGCAAGATGCGGTGCAGGCGTTAACAACATCCCCGTTGATGCTTGCGCTAAGGCAGGTATCGCTGTTTTCAACACCCCCGGTGCCAACGCAAACGCAGTTAAGGAGCTTGTAATTGCTTCCCTCTTTATGGCTTCAAGAAAGATTGCCGATTCAATCGACTGGTGCAAGACTCTTTCGGGTAAGGGTGCTGAGGTTGGCGCTCTTGTAGAAAAAGGCAAAAGTGCATTCGCAGGCCCTGAAATTTACGGCAAAACTCTCGGCGTTGTAGGCCTCGGCGCTATCGGCGCTATGGTTGCAAACGCTGCAAAGGCTCTCGGTATGAGCATTGTAGGCTACGATCCCTTCCTTTCTGTTAAGGGTGCTCTTGCTCTTGACCCTGCAGTAAAGGTTGTTTCTGACCTTGATGAGCTTTTTGCTGTTTCTGATTATATCTCCCTTCACGTTCCGCTTAACGATTCCACAAGAGATACCGTAAGCGCTGATTCACTTGCCAAGATGAAGGACGGCGTAAGAATCCTCAACTTTGCAAGAGGCGAGCTCGTAAACGAGCAGGCAATCCTTGAGGCTCTTGAGAGCGGCAAGGCTGCAGCCTACGTTACCGACTTCCCCACCGACGCACAGATTGGTGCAAAGGGTGTTACCGCAATTCCTCACCTCGGCGCATCCACTCCCGAAAGTGAAGATAACTGCGCTGTTATGGCAGCTGACGAGCTTGTTGATTACATCGAAAAGGGCGTAATCACAAACTCCGTAAACCTTCCCAACGTTGCTCTTCCCGCATCCTTCAAAACCAGAGTATGCATCATCTATAACGCTCAGGACGGTATGGCAGCAAAGATTTCCGCAGCATTTGAAGGCTCGGCAGTAACTTCTCTTGTAAGCGCAGAGAAGAAGGGCATCGGCTACACCGCAGTTGACGTTGACTGCGCTCCCGATACCGCAAAGCTTGAAGCTATTGACGGTGTAATCAGAGTAAGAGTTCTTTAATCTATAAACAAAAAACAAAAGATATCGGTTGCGTTTTTACAGCCGATATCTTTTTTTGTTTTACTTGTTTGCTTCTATAACCTTTTCTGCGAGAGTTTTAAGCTCATCCATAGTGGTGAGGGTGCCTATTTCATTTCTGTATTTTGCCGCACCTCTTATATCACGGATATACCAGGCGGCGTGCTTGCGCGCTTCTCTCATACCGATGTAGTCGCCCTTGTATTCGCAAAGCTTATCGATATGGCGCAGCATTACGGACATACGCTCTTCAATCGGAGGCTCAGGAAGAATTTCACCCGTGGCAAAATACGTGTTAATCTGAGTGAAAACCCACGGTCTGCCGAGTGCGCCTCTGCCTACCATAACGAGATCACAGCCTGTTTCCTTGAACATTTCCTCTGCACTCAGCGCGTCGGTAACGTCGCCGTTGCCTATGACGGGCACGTTGACCGCCTGCTTCACTTCACGGATGATATCACGGTTTACGGGAGGGGCATACATCTGCTGCCTTGTGCGCCCGTGCACGGTAATTGCGGCTGCTCCTGCCTGCTCGCAGAGCTTTGCAAGCTCAACTGCGTTTATATGTTCATCGTCCCAGCCGGAGCGCATTTTTACAGTAAGTGGCAAGGTGATAGCCTTTACACACTCGTTTACAATCTCGGCTGCAAGCTCCGGGGTCTTCATAAGCGCGGAACCGTTGCCATTATTAGAGATTTTGGGTGCGGGGCATCCCATATTTATGTCAATTATATCGCAAGTAAAGGTGGATGCCTTTACGGCTGCAGCTGCCATAGTCTGCGGATTGTCGCCAAAAATCTGAATGGCGGCAGGCCGTTCTTTTTCAGAAATCTGCATGAGAGAATCGGATTTTTTATCATGCATGGTTGTGCCCTTGGAGCTTACCATTTCACCCACAACGTAAGCGGCGCCGTATTCCACGCAAAGCTCGCGGAAAGCCATGTCTGCCACACCTGCCATGGGGGCAAGCGCTGCAAGTCCGTTTATATTGACGTTACCGATTTTCATTTTCCGCCTCCTGAGTTATTTAACTTTAAATATGCTAACATGACCGAAAAATAAATGCAATGAATTTTTTTAAAATTTAGTGAAATCTTTTAATATATATGTTATAATTTCTCTTTGAGGTGATTTTGAATGAAGATGCTCATAATTGACGGCAACAGCATACTCAACAGAGCTTTTTACGGAATAAAGCTTTTAACCACCAAGGACGGCCGTTTTACCAATGCTATATACGGATTTATGAATATACTCCTCAAGCTGAAAGAGGAGGTTACCCCTGATGCGGTTGCCATAGCGTTTGACGTTAAGGCTCCCACTTTCAGGCATGAGATGTATTCGGGCTACAAGGCAAACCGCAAAGGTATGCCGCCTGAGCTTGCTCAGCAGCTGCCCGTGCTTAAAAAATTACTTACGGCGCTCGGTTATCACCTCATTGAGCAGGCAGGCTGGGAGGCTGATGACCTGCTGGGCACTCTTGCAGGCGCGTGCGGCGCAGATGATTTCTGTTTTGTTGCAACGGGGGACAGAGACTCCCTTCAGCTTGTAAGAAGCTCCGTAAACGTTTTGCTTGCCTCTACCAAAATGGGCAGGGCGCAGAGTGTGCGTTACGACGTGGAGAAAATCAAGGAAGAATACCTTGTTGAGCCCCAAAAGCTCATTGATATAAAAGCCCTTATGGGTGACACTTCGGACTGTATCCCCGGTGTTGCCGGAGTGGGTCAGAAAACAGCATCCGATTTAATCAGCCGTTTCGGCACCATTGAAGAGATTTACGAAAATCTTGAAAATCTTGAAATCAAGCAGGGTGTAAAGGATAAGCTTGCCGCAGATAAGGAAATGGCTTTCCTGAGCAAAACTCTCGGCACTATCCGCACGGATGCTCCCATTGAAACGGATTATGAAAGCTACGTGCCGAAGAATGCCGACGTGTACGAGGTTACGAGAATTCTCTCAGACCTTGAAATGTTCAAAATGATAGAAAGGCTTTCACTCGAGCCTGTTACAAGACCTGAGGCGAAGGCTGAAGAAGTCAAAAGGCAGAGTAAGCTTTTTGATATTGACGATACACAGCTTTTGCTCAACACAATGCGCAAGGCGGGCAAGGCATACTTTATTCTTGAAGATAACAGCTTTTACTTTGCGCTTGAAAACGGTGTAGGCAGGGTTGCGCCGCTCAACTTCGGCTATGAGTCATTCTGCGACGATTTCCTTTTCGACAAGGAAATTGCGAAATATACTTACAATTCAAAAGCGGTTTATGCGCTCGGATTTGAAAACGGCTACGAGGTAAACGGAATCTGCGGCGATGCGATGCTCAGCGCATATCTGCTCAATCCCTCCTCGGGCGATTATTCCGCCCACCGCATTATTCAGGAATACACTCAGGTGCAGAAGGGTGAGGATGAGAGCGAGGATGCGGCATTTACGGCATCCTGCCTGCCTCTGCTTTTTGAACAGCTTGAAAAGCTGGTGGATGAAAACTCTCAAAGGCGTCTGCTTGAGGAGATTGAGCTTCCTCTCGCAAAGGTGCTCGCTTCAATGGAGCATATCGGCTTTGAAGTGGACAGAGGCGGAATATCTCAGTTCGGAATAATGCTTGAAAAGAGGATTGCAGAGCTTACCGCAAGTATTTACGAACAGGTAGGCGGTGAATTCAATATCAATTCTCCCAAGCAGTTGGGTGAGGCACTGTTTGAAAAAATGGGTCTGCCCGCAAAGAAAAAGACGAAGAGCGGATATTCCACGGATGCAAAGGTGCTTGAGGCACTTGCCGATGAACATCCCGCGGTAGCTCAGATTCTCGAATACAGAAGCTATTCAAAGCTTAAATCAACCTACTGCGACGGTCTGCTTAAAGCAATCGGAGATGACGGCAGAATCCGTTCAACCCTCAATCAGGTTGAAACGAGAACCGGCAGAATTTCCTCTGCAGAGCCAAATTTGCAGAATATTCCCGTGCGCTCCGAGCTTGGCAGGCAGATGAGAAAATTCTTCAGGGCGGGCGAGGGCAACGTGCTCGTTGATGCCGACTATTCGCAGATTGAGCTGCGTGTGCTCGCTCACATTGCCAATGATGAAACAATGCTTGAAGCGTTCAACAACAATGAAGATATACACACGATAACGGCATCTCAGGTATTCAATATGCCTGTTGAGATGGTGACTCCTCTTATGAGAAGCAGAGCAAAGGCGGTTAATTTCGGTATAGTTTACGGAATCGGAGCCTTTTCGCTCGGCAAGGATATCGGCGTAACGAGGGCCGAGGCTGACAGTTACATCAAAGGCTACCTTGCCCATTACCACGGTGTGGCGGATTATATGAGCAGCATTGTGGATAAAGCCAAGGAGCAGGGATACGTTGAAACCGTTTTTGCAAGAAGAAGATATCTGCCCGAGCTTTCCTCATCCAACGGAATGCTCAGAGCCTTCGGTGAAAGAGTGGCGCTCAATATGCCCATTCAGGGTACGGCGGCGGATATAATCAAAATTGCAATGGTAAGGGTTTACGAAAGCCTTAAGAATCAGGGTATGAAGGCAAGGCTTATTATGCAGGTGCACGATGAGCTGATTGTTGAAGCGCCCGAGGATGAAGCTGCTCTTGCTTGCGAGATAGTTAAAAGAGAAATGGAAAGTGCAGTAAAAATGCGCGTTTCGCTTCTTGCCGACGTAGGTACGGGCAAAACGTGGTATGATGCAAAGGGATAAGGATATGAAAATACTGTTTGTATGCACGGGCAACACCTGCCGCAGTCCCATGGCAGAGGGCATTTTCAGAAAGATGCTCAGCGATAAGGGGACAGACGGCGTGGAATGCTCAAGCGCAGGTCTTTTTGCCTGCACGGGCTCGCCTGCAAGCGAGAATGCGGTCAGTGCGGCTGCGTGCTTCGGGGCGGATATTTCTTCCCACAGAGCAAGAAGAATTACCGCATACCTGCTGGAAGAAACTGATTTGTTCGTCTGCATGACGAGGGAGCACGCGTATTCTCTTACTCTTTACGTGGATGAAAGTAAAATCTGCGTGCTCGGCAACGGGATATCGGACCCGTTTTCGGGCGATACCGAGCGGTATATGAAATGCGCTAATGAAATAAAAACGGCGCTTGAAGCGCAGTTTGATGAAATTATCGGTGGCAAAAATGAAAATTGAAATACTCAATATGAGCGAAAGCCATACAGACGGCGTGGAAAAGCTTGAAAAGGAATGTTTTTCAAGGCCGTGGAGCAGGCAAGGCATAGAAGAAGAGCTTTCAAACGAAAACGCACATTTCCTTGTAGCGTGCGTTGACGGCGAGACGGTGGGATATATAGGAATTCTTGAATTCTTTGAAAGCTGTGAAATTACCAACGTCGCCGTTACCTCGGCAATGCGCCGCAGAGGCGTTGCCAAAGCTCTTATAGAAGCGGCTGAAAGGGGCGCAAAAGAGCGCGGCAGAGAGTTTATCACTCTTGAGGTGCGTCCGTCAAATACGGGAGCGCTCAGTCTTTATGAAAAACTCGGCTTCACTCAGCAGGGCAGGCGTAAGAATTTTTACAGCGACCCCGTTGAAGATGCGCTGATTATGACCAAATATTTTGAGGAATGATAATTTATGAGAATACTTGCAATTGAATCTTCCTGCGATGAAACCGCAGCAGCCGTTGTTGAGGACGGCCGTAAGGTTTTATCAAGCGTTATAGCAACTCAGATAAAAGAGCATATAATATACGGCGGAGTTGTGCCGGAGATTGCTTCAAGAATGCACACTCAGGCAATAAGCGGCGTTGTTGACCGTGCGGTAAGCGAGGCGGGGCTCGGCTATTCCGACCTTGATGCCATTGCCGTAACCTATGCGCCCGGTCTTATCGGCGCGCTTCTGGTAGGAGTCAATTTTGCTAAGGGACTTTCGATGTCAACGGGTCTTCCGCTTATCCCCGTGCATCATCTGCGCTCCCACATAGCCTCCAACTATATCACTCACCCCGACCTTGAGCCTCCGTTTTTGTGCCTTGTGGTTTCGGGCGGTCACAGCCATATAGTGGAAGTCAGAAGCTATACGGATTTTTCCGTAATCGGCAGAACAAGGGATGATGCCGCAGGCGAATGTATGGATAAAGCGGCAAGGGCGATGGGTCTGCCTTACCCCGGCGGAGTCAACCTTGATAAGATTTCCGTTTCCGGCAATCCCGAGGCCTACGTGCTGCCCAGACCCAGAGTGGATTCGAGCGAGTATGATTTCAGCTTTTCGGGTCTCAAAACGGCGGTTATAAATCTTATACATAAGGCATCACAGAAGGGTGAGGAAATCAACGTGCCCGACCTCGGCGCATCCTATATTTCGGCGGTTGTAAGATGCCTTTGCGATAATACTTTCAAGGCGGCTGAAACCTTCGGATATAAAAAGATTGTGCTTGCAGGCGGCGTAAGCGCAAATTCGGTTTTAAGGCGCAGGATGCAGGAAATGTGCGCCGAGCGCTCAATGCAACTGTATATGCCGGAGCTTTCTTTGTGCGGTGACAATGCCGCAATGGTTGGCGCACAGGCTTATTATGAATTTTTGAACGGAAATATTGCAGGATTAAACCTCAACGCTTGCGCAACAATGCCGATTGAAGATTGAAAATGTGCAAATTATGCATAATTTTGCTTTTGGACTTGCAAAATATATAAATAAATACACATTGACATTTTATTAAAAAAATGTATAATACTAAATACATACTTTGATTTGGTTTTAATTTAGTCACTTTTCATATAAAGAGAGGAGTAAAACAATGGAAAAAATGACTGAGAACAAAAGTGTTATCTCCTGGATTGAAGACAAAATCGCCCTCGTCAAGCCCGAAAAGATAGTATGGATTGACGGCAGCGAGGAGCAGATTGAAGCTCTTCGTGCAGAGGCTTGCAGCACCGGCGAAATGGTAAAGCTCAATCAGGAAAAGCTCCCCGGCTGCTACCTTCACCGCACAGCTGTAAATGACGTTGCAAGAGTTGAAGGCAGAACCTTTATCTGCACAAAGACCAAGGCTCAGGCGGGCCCCACCAACAACTGGATGGATCCCGATGAAGCTTATAAAATGCTCTATGATATAGCTGCTGACAGCTACAAGGGCAGAACTATGTATATCATCCCTTATTCAATGGGTCCCGTTGGCTCAAAGTTCTCCAAAATCGGCATTGAGCTTACAGACTCAATCTACGTTGTTCTCAACATGGTTATCATGACCAGAGTTGGTCTCAACGTTCTTGAAGCTCTCGGCGACAGTGAGGACTGGGTAAGAGGTCTCCACTGCAGATGCGAAATCGATGAGGAAAAGAGATATATCTGCCAGTTCCCTCAGGACAATACCATCATTTCCGTTAACTCCGGTTACGGCGGAAACGTTCTTCTCGGCAAGAAGTGCTTTGCTCTTCGTATAGCTTCCTATCAGGGCCGCCACGAGGATTGGCAGGCTGAGCATATGCTTATTCTCGGCCTCCAGAAGCCCGACGGTGACGTAAGATACATCTGTGCTGCATTCCCCTCAGCCTGCGGTAAAACAAACCTTGCCATGCTTATTCCTCCCGAGGGATATTACAGCAAGGGCTACCGCGTATGGTGCGTAGGTGACGATATTTCCTGGATAAGAAAGGGCGCAGACGGCAGACTTTATGCTATCAACCCCGAAAACGGCTTCTTCGGCGTTGCTCCCGGCACCAACGAAAAGTCAAACCCCAACGCTCTTGCTTCCACAAAGAGCGGCACTATCTTCACAAACGTTGCTCATAACCTTGATGATAATACAGTCTGGTGGGAAGGTCTTGATAAGAATCCTCCCGCAAATGCAATCGAATGGAAGGGCAATCCCTGGAACGGCAAGGAAAGCGACGAAAAGGGCGCTCATCCCAACAGCCGCTTCACTGCTCCCGCAAAGAACTGCCCCTGCATCAGCTCCGAGTTTGAGAATCCTGACGGTGTTCCGATTTCAGCATTCGTATTCGGCGGCAGAAGAGCAAAGCTCGCTCCCCTCGTTTATCAGTCAAGAAGCTGGAACCACGGTGTATTCGTAGGCTCAATCATGGCTTCCGAAACCACAGCTGCAGCTTCCGGCGCAGTAGGAGTTGTTCGCCGTGACCCCATGGCAATGCTTCCCTTCTGCGGCTATGATATGGCTGATTACTGGCAGCACTGGATTAACATCGGCGCTGAGCTTGACCCTGAAAAGGCTCCCAAGATTTTCAACGTTAACTGGTTCCGCAAGGATGACGAAGGCAACTTCCTGTGGCCCGGTTTCGGCGATAACCTCAGAGTTCTTGACTGGATTATCGACCGCTGCGAAGGCAAGGTAGATGCAGTTGAAACTCCCATCGGCTTTGTTCCCAAGGCTGAGGATATCTGCCTTGACGGTATTGAGGATGAAGTAAGTGATGCACAGCTTGCTGAAATTCTCAGCGTTGATAAGGCTCTCTGGCAGGATGAGGTTGCAGGAATTGATGAATTCTACAAGAAGTTCACAGATTTCGGTTCAACCGTTCCCGCTGAGCTTGTAGCTGAGCTTGAAACCCTCAAGTCCAACATTCAGTAATATATTCTAATTTTGTCAGGCACGGCTTTTGCCGTGCCTGATGTATTTTTGTATATAATTTCTTATCAAAACAAAGGATTGTTTGTTTTATATTGACATATTTTAAAAATTATGGTACTGTTTTTTTACAAATGCCGTGCACCGATAATGTGCTGCGGTAAAATTTTTGGAGGGATTTTTTATGCTTAACACCCGCAAAAGAAGAATCCTCGCTGTTATAATGATGATTTCGCTCCTCTTCTCAGCATTTGCATTCACCTGCTTTGCTGACGGCGAAGAAGTAGCTGAAATCTCCGAAGAAATGGTTCTGCTTTCCGCTGATGCAACCGAGGTTGTTGAAGAAGAAGCTAACCGCTTTGTAAACACAGCGTGGGCATTGCTTCCTCCCGTGGTAGCAATTATTCTTGCTCTCATTACCAAGGAAGTTTATTCATCGCTCTTCATCGGAATTCTGGTAGGCGGTCTGCTTTATTCCGGTTTCAGCTTTGAAGGTACCATTGTTCACGTTTTCAGCGACGGTTTCATCGCAAGCGTTGCCGATTCCTACAATATGGGTATCATCATCTTCCTTATTGTTCTCGGCGCACTTGTTGCAATGATGAATAAGACCGGCGGCTCCGCTGCTTTCGGCAGATGGGCATCAAAAAGAATCAAGACCAGAGTAGGCGCTCAGCTTGCAACAATTCTTTTCGGCTGCCTTATTTTCATTGACGACTATTTCAACTGCCTCACCGTAGGCTCGGTTATGCGTCCTGTTACCGACAAACATAAGATTTCCAGAGCAAAGCTTGCTTATCTCATTGATGCCACGGCAGCTCCCATTTGCATTATTGCTCCCATTTCATCCTGGGCAGCAGCAGTTGCAGGCTTTGTTGCAGAGGAAGAAGTAAGCGGCTTCCAGCTTTTCCTTAACGCTATTCCCTACAACTTCTATGCACTTCTTACCATTCTTACAATGGTTGCTCTTGCAGTTCTTAAGGTTGATTTCGGTCCTATGAGGGTTCACGAAAGAAACGCAATGGAAAAGGGCGATCTGTTCACCTTTGATGCAGAGAGCTTTGCAAACTCATCAGATGATGAAGCTAACCCCAAGGGTAAGGTTATAGACCTTGTTCTCCCCGTTGTAATTCTTATCATTGCCTGCGTTATCGGTATGATTTATTCAGGCGGATTCTTTGATGCAACAAGTGATGCATATCACGATTTCATCGTTTCCTTCTCATGTTCAGATGCTTCTGTAGGTCTTGTTTACGGTTCCTTCTGCACCCTTATTATTGCTGTTATCTACTTTATGATTCGCAGAGTTATCTCCTTCAAGGATTGTATGTCAGCTATACCTGAGGGCTTTAAGGCAATGGTTCCCGCTATTATGATCCTTGCCTGCGCATGGACTCTTAAGGCTATGACTGACAGCCTCGGCGCAAAAGAATTTATTGCAGGCGTTGTTGAAAACACAGCAGGCAGCTTTGCAAGCTTCCTTCCTGCAATCATTTTCCTTATTGCTGTTGGCCTTTCCTTTGCAACAGGTACTTCATGGGGTACTTTCGGAATTCTTATCCCCCTCGTGCTCAACGTATTCCCCTATGAGTCAGGCCCCATCTCCATTATCGCAATTTCAGCCTGCATGGCAGGTGCGGTTTGCGGTGACCACTGCTCACCCATTTCCGATACCACTATTATGGCATCTGCGGGCAGCCAGAGTAACCACATCAACCACGTTTCAACTCAGCTTCCCTATGCTCTTATGGTAGCAGGAGTTTCATTTGTATCTTACATTATCGCAGGCTTTGTACCCAAGGTTTACATTGCCCTTCCCATCGCAGTTGTTCTTATGCTTGCAACAGTAGCTGTACTTAAGTTCACCGTTGGCAGAAAAGCAAAATAAGTAACGAAAAGTGCCGCCTCTGAAAACAGAGGCGGCACTGATACTTTTATAAAAAATACGGCACATCACGGGGATAAAACCTTGGTGATGTGCCGTTTTATTGATTTATTTATCTGTTCCGAGGAGTTCGTTTACGCTTATGCCGAGGATTTCTGAAAGCGCTTTAAGCTCAAAATCAGTTACGTATCTGAGCTGGCCTTCAAGTTTGGAAAGACCTGAAGCGTTAAGGTCAATGCCCTTTACCTGAAGCTGAGTAAGAAGATCCTTCTGCTTCATGTTGATAGCCTTGCGTCTTGCTTCTACCTTGGCGCCGATGATGTTTCTGTCACCGAGAGCCTGTTTTCTGATTCTCATCTTAAATTACCTCCTGTTATCTTTTCGTCACTCATATATTTTACTATACAGATTGTATAATTTATCGGGATAAAAGAACGTAAAATGTAAAAAAACGACCTTTTTTTGTTGCTGAAGCCATTTTAACACATCAATTAGAAAAAAGCAATACATATTTATATTATTCATTGATTTTTATTTGATATTTTTTTGATTTTAATACAAATGAAAAATTAGGGATTGAAAAAAGCGCCTGTGTGGTGCATAATAATACTGTTAATCTGTTTTTTGTATTTTGGAGGTAATTGTATGAAATCTCTGATTGACCGCAACCTTACAATGCTTACCGATTTTTATGAGATCACAATGGCAAACGGATATTTCAGCCACGGTCACAAGGATACAATTGCATATTTTGATATGTTCTTCCGCCAGATTCCCGATTCAGGCGGATTTGCCGTAATGGCAGGCGTTGAGCAGCTTGTTGATTACCTTGCAAACCTCAAGTTTTCCGAAGAGGATATTGATTATCTGCGCACCAAGGGCTTCGGCGAGGATTTTCTTGATTATCTGAGGAATTTCAAATTCTCCTGCGACGTGTGGGCAGTGCCCGAAGGTACTCCCGTTTTTCCCGGTGAACCCATTGTAAAGGTGAGGGGTCCCATTATTCAGGCGCAGTTTATTGAAACAATGGTGCTTATCTGCATCAATCATCAGAGCCTTATTGCCACCAAAGCCAACAGAATAGTAAGAGCTGCAGAGGGCAGACCCGTTATGGAGTTCGGTTCACGCAGAGCGCAGGGCTTTGACGGTGCAGTTTACGGAGCAAGGTCGGCTTATATCGGCGGTTGTGCAGGTACCGCATGCACAATAAGCGATGAGCTTTTCGGCGTTCCCGCTCTCGGCACCATGGCTCACAGCTGGGTGCAGATGTTTGACAGTGAGTATGACGCTTTCTGCGCTTATGCAAAAAGATATCCTGACAGTTGTACCGTTCTTATTGATACATACAACGTTCTCAAATCCGGCGTACCCAACGCTATCAGAGCGTTCAATGATGTTCTTGTTCCCATGGGCAAGCGCCCCAAGGGTGTAAGAATTGACAGCGGCGATATCACGTATCTTTCCAAAAAGGTAAGAAAGATGCTTGATGAAGCAGGCTTTGAGGATTGCGGAATTGTTGCTTCAAACTCCCTTGACGAATATATTATCCGAGATATGCTGATTCAGGGCGCGAAGGTAAGCTCCTTCGGCGTTGGCGAAAGGCTTATCACGTCGTCCTCCAGCCCTGTTTTCGGCGGAGTTTACAAGCTGTGCGCAGTTGAGAAGGACGGTCAGATTGTGCCCAAAATCAAGCTCAGCGAGAACGTTGCCAAAATCACCACCCCCGGTTCCAAAAAAGTTTACAGACTCTTTGACCGTGAGAGCGGCAAGGCAATGGCAGACTTGATTACTCTTGATACCGAAACGGTTGATGACAGCAAGCCCTACGAGCTCTTTGACCCGAACTTCACATGGAAGCGTAAGGTTATAGAGAATTATGAAGCAAAGGAATTGCTTGAGCCTCTTTTCATTAAAGGCGAGTGCGTATTCAACCGCAAGCCCGTAAAGGAGATTCAGGATTACTGCAAGGCGCAGATTGATACTTTGTGGGATGAGGTGCTGCGTTTTGAAAATCCGCATACGTATTACGTTGACCTTTCTCAGGAGCTCTGGGATATAAAGGATTCTTTACTGAAGTCCAGAAAATAAAGCACGGAAAATAAAATCATCGGCTTGCACAAAGAAGTGTAAGCCGATGTTGTTTTTTAATTTATTTTGCGGCAGCCGCCATGCGTTTTTTCATTTTTGATTTATAGCTCATAAGAGCCTTTACGTTTGCATCAGGGGTGCTGATATCACCAACGCTGCGTACACCCTTTGAGTACATTCCTCTGAAATCCGTGCCGCCTATTGAAAGAAGACCGTTTTTCTTGGCTATTGCCGCAAGCTCTGCAACCTGCTGCTCCGTGTGAGAGGGATGCCATACCTCGATACCGTCAAGTCCGAGGGGGATAAGCTCCTCAATAAGCTCTATGTTTGAACGCTTGCCGGGGTGAGCAAGAACAGCGATTCCGCCTGCCTCGTGTATAGCTTCAAGCACCTCTGCAGGCTCCTTATACTTAGCCTGAACTATTACGTTTTCGGGGCTTTCGGGGTTGAAAAGCTCTTCGTAAAGCTCGCCGTAAATCTCATTGGTAAGACCGCACTCCATAAGAGCGTGCATGATATGCTGCTTGAATACCGAGGTGGATCCGGTAGCGCACTGAACAACAAGCTCGGGTGTGATGGGATATTTGCGGGCAATTTTAAGTGTCATGAATTGGCTCGCTTTTTTTGTTGCAAGAGTATTGTGGCGGCAGAGACCTTCAAGACGGTCAGGGCTGTCGCTAAGATAGCAGAGGATGTGAGCCTGCTCGTTTCTCTTGGTATCCGTGCACGAAAGCTCAACGCCGGGTATAACGTTAATTCCTCTGCGCTTGCCTATAATTTTACCCCTTACCGCACCTGCCTGACAGTCACGGTCGGTGATAGCTATAGTATTAATTTCTCTGTTTTTCGCAAGCGCGATGAGGTTATCGATACCCATTGAGCTAAGCGATAATTTTGTATGACAATGTAAATCTGCGCCCATAATCCAATTCACTCCTAAAACGCCGCATTTGCCTCGATTTAATCAAATTATATACCATCAAGTCAAGATTTTCAATAGATTTAAAGAAAAATATTGACAAAACTCATACTCTCCACTAAAATATGATGTTATCTTGAACACGGTATTTTTTCAGGAGGTGCAAGAATGAAGAAAGTAATGCTTGGCATGAGCGGCGGAGTGGATTCCTCTGCGGCGGCGGTGATGCTGCTGGAGCAGGGCTTTGAAGTGAGCGGAGTAACGCTGATTCTCAAGGACGGCGAGCAGACTCTCAGGGACGTTGAGAGCGCGCACAACGTGGCTGAAGCTCTGGGAATTGAGCATCATACGGTTGACCTTCGTGAAAAATTCAGGGATGAGGTTATTGCAAACTTTGCCTCGGAGTATAAAAACGGGCGCACTCCCAACCCTTGCTGTGTCTGCAATATGAAAATAAAATTCGGCGCAATGCTTGATTTTGCTCTGGAAAACGGAGCGGACGGGATTGCTACGGGTCATTACGCAAAGCTTAAAAAGGATGAAGAAAGCGGAAAAACTCTGCTTATGAGAAGCGAAGGACCCAAGGACCAGAGCTATTTCCTTTACGGACTCAATGAGTTTCAGCTTTCGCACAGCATCTTTCCGCTTGAGAATGCAGGCGGCAAGGATGAAATAAGAGCAATCTGCGCCGCAAAGGGGTTAAGTGTTGCAAGCAGGGGCGACAGTCAGGAAATCTGCTTCGTGCCCGATGACGATTATGTTTCTTTCCTTTCTGCAATGGGCGTTGAATCCAAGGCGGGCAACTTTCTTGATATGCAGGGTAACGTCATTGGCAGGCACGAGGGCATAATCCGTTACACGGTGGGTCAGCGCAAGGGTCTTGGTGCTTTCGGCAAGCCGATGTTTGTAACCTCAATAAATGCGCAGGAGAATTCCGTTATTCTCGGCGAAAACGGCAGCCAGTACAGTAAAGGACTTGTTGCGGATTCTCTTAATCTTATCAGTATCGATTCCCTTGATGCACCTCTGAGGGCTCAGGTGAAAATCCGTTTCAGAGCAAAGGAGCAGTGGGCTACCGTTAATCCCGTGGGCGCAGGCAGAGTTGAAGTGATTTTTGATGAGCCTCAGCGCTCCGTAACTCCCGGTCAGGCGGCTGTTTTTTATGACGGTGATACTGTTATCGGCGGAGCGAGAATTATATCGCAGATTAATTAAAAAACGGTTTCCACCACTCTCTGACAGTCGGAGGGTGAATACTGCCAGCGGTCGATGTGCCCCTCGGTGATGAAGTATTTCAGCTCGCTTGCAGGGTAATCGGCATCGAATGAATCAACGATTATCAGCTTGATTTTCATTTTCTGAGTAAGGATACTTTTTATATATACCCCGGCATGGCTTCCCGGAGTGATTCCCTGAGTATACTCGGCAAGCCCCGCAAGGTTGGGCGCAAGCTCAACGAATATTCCGTATTTCTCCACGGAGCGTACGATACCCGGCACGGTTTCGCCTATGTTGAGCGAAGCCGTGTTTTCTTCCCACGTGCCGAGCAATTCCTTGTGTGAGAGGGTGAGCCTGCCCATTTCGTCAATGCTTTTTACAACCGCTTTGATTCTTTGCCCCGTATAAAAGCGTGCACTCGGGTGGGGGATTCTGGAAACGGAAATGCTGTCTATTGGCATAAGGGCGTTTATTCCTGCTCCGATATCGCAGAAAACTCCGAAGTTTTCAATGTGGGAAACGGTAGCATCGATTATATCGCCCGGAACAAGGCGGCTGATGTATTTATCGGCACATTCCGCCTGAACCGCTTTTCTGCTGAGCACGGCGCAGGGCTGAGCGTTGGAATCGGCTGAAAATCCTGTAATTTTAAAAACAACGGGCTTGTTGACCCGTGAGATAAGAGCAATGTCACGGGTTGTGCCGTCGTCAATTCCGCACGCACCCTGTGAACGGGGGATTATTCCTTTCATGCAGCCGAGGTCAACGTACAGATTGTGTTCGCTGTCGCAGCGGATTACACGGGCTTCAAGTGCAATCGAGTTGTAAAAGGCTTCACGCAGGCTTGAGTGGCAGGAGAGATATTTTTTGTTTTCATGGGTGTGGATAAGTTCGCCTTCGGGTTTATACATATTGTTCATTCTAAAACCACCATTCTGTTTACGTTGTTACAGTATATGTATGCAAAGTTTTTTTCATTCAAAAGTAAAAAGTATTAAAAGCGTGTTTTCAAACTCGGAATAATATGCTATAATTAATATGTATATATAAACGGTGTTGATTTTTAATAATTATTGGCTCATTGGAGGAAGTTTAATGGATGTCCGTATAGGCGACAGGCTCATAATGAAAAAAAAGCACCCCTGCGGTGCGGATAGTTTCCTTGTGCTTCGCATAGGAGCGGATTTCAGAATCCGCTGCGAGGGCTGCGGCAGGGAGATAATGAACGAAAGAGTCAAGGTTGAAAAGAATATCAAGAAAATAATCAGGGAAGAAACTGACTGATTAACGGAGGATTTATGCTCGATAAGCTTAAAGATATTGAAGAAAAATTTGAAGATATAAATGCGAAGCTCTTTGACCCCGAGATTGTTTCGGATATTGAGCAGTATAAAAAGCTCATGCGTGAGCAGAAAAAGCTTGCGCCCGTGGTTGAAAAATACCGTGAATTCAAGGGCGTGCAGGCGACGTACGAGGAATCAAAGCAGCTGCTTGACACAGGCGGAATGGATAAGGATTTCCGTGAAATGGTGGAGGAAGAGTACGTAGAATCCGCAGAGAAGCTTGAAAAAATCAAGGATGAGCTCAAGGTGCTGCTCCTTCCCCGTGACCCCAACGACGATAAAAACGTTATTGTTGAAATCAGAGGCGGCGCAGGCGGAGAGGAAAGTGCTCTGTTTGTAGGCGTGCTTTTCAGAATGTACTCAATGTATGCCGAATCAAGAGGCTGGAAGAGTGAAATCCTCAGCGCAAATGAAACGGGTCTCGGCGGCTACAAGGAAATCAGCTTTATGATTGAGGGCGACGGCGCATATTCACGCTTCAAGTTTGAGGGCGGAGTGCACAGAGTACAGAGAGTGCCCGAAACCGAAAGCCAGGGCAGAATTCACACCTCAACCGTAACTGTTGCAGTTTTGCCCGAGGCAGAGGAGGTTGACGTTGAAATCAACCCTGCCGATTTGCAGATTGACACCTTCCGCTCAAGCGGCGCAGGCGGTCAGCACATCAACAAAACGGAATCAGCTATCCGCATCACCCATATACCCACGGGTACAGTGGTTGAATGTCAGGATGAAAGAAGCCAGCATAAAAATAAAGACAGAGCCATGAGCATCCTGCGTTCAAGAATCCTTGAGCAGGAGAGGCAGAAGAGCGTTGATGCCATTGCAGGCGAGCGCCGTCTGCAGGTCGGTACGGGTGACAGAAGCGAAAGAATCCGCACCTATAACTACCCTCAGGGCAGAGTTACGGACCACAGAGTCGGCCTGACTCTTTACAGAATAGAAGCCATTCTCAACGGTGACCTTGATGAAATTATTGATACTCTTATAACCGTTGATACGGCAGAAAAGCTTAAAAGTGAGAACTGATATGCAAACCGAAATAATTAAAATTGAAGATTTAAGCAGGGATGCGGCGCTTATCGAAAAAGCAGGTGAGGTGCTGCGCTCGGGCGGTCTTGTTGCGATACCGACGGAAACGGTTTACGGGCTTGCGGCAAATGCGCTTGACGGCGAAGCGGTTAAAAAAATCTTCCTTGCAAAAGGCAGACCGCAGGATAACCCCCTCATAGTTCACGTTGCCGATATATCGCAGATACCGCCGCTTGTGAAAAAGATGGATGAAAGAGTCTACGCTCTTGCAGAAAAATACTGGCCCGGTCCGCTTACGGTTATAATGGAAAAATCCGCAATTATACCCGATGAAGTGAGCGCAGGGCTTGATACCGTGGCGGTGAGAATTCCGTCAAATCCCGTAGCAAATGCCGTAATCAGAGCGGCAGGCGTGCCTCTTGCGGCGCCGAGTGCGAATTCTTCGGGTAAGCCGAGCCCCACGAGAGCAAGCCACGTTATTGAGGATATGGACGGAAAAATCGATATGATAATCGATGCAGGAAAGAGTGAAATCGGCGTTGAATCAACCGTTGTAACCCTTGCCGAGGGTAAGCCCCGTTTGTTAAGACCCGGCGGAATCACCCTTGAGCAGCTTGAAGATGTGCTTGGTGAAACGCTTGTGGATAAGGCGGTTTTTTCAAAGCTCGGCGGCGGAGAAAAGGCATCCTCGCCCGGCATGAAATATAAGCATTATGCGCCGAAAGCGGAGGTCACAATTCTCAAGGGCAGCCTTGAGAGTGCGGCGGAGTTTGTCAATTCTCTCAATGAGGATTCCTGCGTTATGTGCTTTGACGGTGAGAGCAGCCGCTTTAACTGCAGATGTATTGAATACGGAGCTGAGAATGACAGCCTGAGTCAGGCGGAAAAGATTTTTGATGCTCTGCGCAGGGTGGATGAAACGGGCTGCGAAAAGGCTTACGTCAGATGCCCGAGCGCAAACGGAGTAGGGCTTGCTGTGTATAACAGATTGCTCCGCTCTGCGGCATTCAGGGTTAAAAATCTTGAAAGCAGAATGCCCGTAATCGGTCTTACAGGGCAGACGGGAGCGGGCAAAACCACGGTTTCCGCTTACCTTGCAGAGCAGGGCTTTTACGTTATAGATACCGATATTCTTGCAAGAAAAGCGGTTGAGAATAAGGATGTGCTTTTAAGCCTTTGCGAGGAATTCGGCAACGATATTCTTTTACCGGACGGCTCGCTTGACCGTAAAAAAACCGCTCAAAGAGCGTTTGCATCAAAGGAAAAAACAAAAGCGTTAAACGATATCACTCATCCCGTAATCACCGCAATGGTACATATTGAGCTTGAAAAGGCTCAGGCGCAGGGCGCAAAGGGAGCGGTGATTGATGCGGCGGCGCTGCTTGAAAGCCCTATAACACAGCTTTGCACCGTTACCGCAAGCGTCATGGCGCCGCTCGAGGAGCGCCTTGAGCGCATAATAAAGCGTGACGGTATTACCCGTGAGCAGGCAATGCTCAGAATTTCGGCACAGTATCCGGATGAATATTACAAGGAAAAAACGGATATCATTATAGAAAACGCAAACAACTCCGATTACAAAAAAGACGTGGCAAGGCTTATACGCCTGTGCTGCAAAGGAAAGGATGAATAAAATGTCTGAAAAGAATAAAACCGAGCTTTTGAAAGAAGAGCTTTTCAGCAATACCAAGAGTGCCCCTGCAAAGATGAGCGAGCAGGAGCTTGAGCAGGCATTCGATTTTTGCGAGGGATACAAAGCCTTCCTTAATTCCTGCCGTACGGAGCGTGAAGCGGCGGCTTTTACCGTAGCAAAGGCAATTGAAAACGGCTATACAGAGTTTGATGCATCCTGCAAATATTCCGCAGGCGACAAGGTGTATTTCAATAACAGGGGCAAGTCTGTGATTCTTTGCACCTTCGGCAAAAAGAGCATTGAAAACGGCGTTAAAATCGTTGCATCTCATATCGATTCTCCCCGCCTTGATTTAAAGCCCAATCCGCTCTATGAGGATTGCGAGCTTGCATATTTCAAAACCCACTATTACGGCGGAATCAAAAAGTATCAGTGGACTGTTATCCCCCTTGCGCTTCACGGCGTAATCGTTAAGAAAAACGGCGAAAGCGTAAACGTTTCAATCGGAGATGCTCCCTCTGACCCCCGATTCGTAATTACCGATTTGCTTCCTCATCTTGACAGAAATATGTCAAAGAGAACACTCGATACAGCCATTCCCGGAGAAACTCTCAATATTCTCATAGGCTCTCTGCCCTTCAAGGGTGACGAAACAAGCGAGCTTGTAAAGCTCAATATTCTCAATATTCTTCACGAAAAGTACGGAATTGTTGAGGATGATTTCAGAACCGCTGAGCTTGAAGCCGTGCCTGCAATAGAGGCTTATGATATCGGCTTTGACAGAAGCCTTATCGGCAGCTACGGTCACGATGACCGCGTTTGCGCATATCCTTCCGTTATTGCGGCTTTTGATGCCGAAAATCCCGAATACACCACCGTTACCGTTATAACCGATAAAGAGGAAACGGGCTCGGACGGTAACACGGGTCTTAATTCCGCATATCTTGAGCATTTCATTTACGATATCGCAAGCTGTTTCGGTGCAAACGGCAGGGACGTTATAAGAAAGAGTGAATGCCTTTCCGCAGACGTAAACGCAGGCTTTGACCCCAACTTCCCCGACGTGCACGACAGACTCAATGCCGCATACCTCAACAAGGGCATTGTTGTTACAAAGTATACCGGTCACGGCGGTAAGGGCGGCACCTCGGATGCAAGCGCAGAGTTTGTGGGCAAGGTAAGCCGTGTGTTCAACGATGCAGGCGTTATCTGGCAGACGGGCGAACTCGGCAAGGTTGACGAAGGCGGCGGCGGAACCGTTGCCAAATACGTTGCAAACCTCGGCATGGACGTTGTGGACGTAGGCGTTCCCATGCTTTCAATGCATGCTCCCTTTGAGCTTGCAGCTAAGATTGACGTCTACATGGCATACAAGGGCTTCAAGGCATTCCTTGAGCAGAAATAATTAAAAATCAAGGCTGTTCGGGCAAGGGTATACTTTGCCTGAAACAGCCTTTTGCGGTTAGAGTGGCGGATTATTCCCGTCACTCTATCAGCAGGGAGGGAGAAAAATGAAAAAATTAAAAAAGTTTTTAGCCGCAGTTTTATGCATTGCGATTTTGTGCGGTGCGGCGGTGTTGGGAATAAATTATTACGTGATTGCAAGCGCAAGCCCGTATATCCTTGAAGCAGATAACGCAGGCGAGGGGTATGACTGTATACTTATCCTCGGCTGCGGAGTAAACGGGGACGTCCCCAGTCATATGCTTGAGGACAGGCTTCTGCAGGGCATAGAGCTTTATCATAACGGTGTTGCGCCTAAAATAATTATGAGCGGCGACCACGGCAGGGAGGATTACGACGAGGTAAACGTAATGAAGAATTTTGCCGTTGAACGCGGAGTTGAATCTTCGGACGTTTTTATGGACCACGCAGGCTTTTCCACATATGAAAGTATGTACAGAGCAAAGGAGATTTTCGGGGCGGAGAAAATTCTTGTTGTTACGCAGAAATATCATATTTTCAGGGCGATTTACGATGCCCGTGCGCTCTCGCTTGATGCTTACGGAGTGGCGTCCGACCCACGCACCTACGTCGCTCAGCTTTACAGAAGCGCCCGTGAGGTGCTTGCAAGAAACAAGGATTTCATTTACACGTCGGTAAAGCCGGAGCCTACATATCTGGGCGAAAAGATCCCGTTGAGCGGCAGCGGCGATATTACGAACGATAAATAATTTCTCTTGTAAAATATACTGATTGCAGGTATAATTGATATAACTTCTTAAGGAGGATTTGTTATGGATATTATGGACCTTGCCTCAAAAGGCATAGTTGCTATTACGAAAAGATTCGGCAATAAAATCAAAAAGAACGAAACCGCACCCGTAATTCCTCAGGAAAAACCGCAGATAATCAGCGGCGCAGGCTACCGTGCAGGCTTTGCAACGGCGGAAATTATGCCGGATTTGACTAAGGGAAAGACCTATTACATCGCAGGTCACGGCTCAGGTCACGTAATGGAGGGTGTTATCACTCCCGTTTACATCAGCGCAGTATGGCTTGACTGCGGCGGTGACGAGGGTATGCTCTGGCTTGGTGCGGATATAGTAGGCCTCACAAGAGTTGAGGTAAACAAAATCCGCTCTATGATTCTTGCTTCTCCCGTTATCAGCGGCTGCAAATGCATCAACTTCAGCTGTACCCACAGCCACTCGGGTATTGATACCGTAGGCTACTGGGGCAAGCCCAATCTTGTAAGTATCCCTTCAAACGGCAAGGATGCCGAATATATGGATATGCTCATGGAAACCGCCGTCAAGGTAAGCGAAGAGGCTTATAAATCAAGGAAGAGCGGTAAGCTCTATTCGGGAAGTATCGTTGCAAAGGATTCCCTTGTAAGCGGCAGAGTTTTTGCGGACAGGCACGAGGTTGTTTCAAGGCTCAGGTTTACGCCTGATGACGGCTCAAATGACATCTGGATTCTCAATTTCGGCGGTCATCCCAACTCACTCGGCGGCTCAAACCGTATGCTCAGCGGTGAATATCCGTACTTCATGCGTGAGGAAATCGCAAAGGCAAACGGAGCAAAAGTGCTTTTTGGCATCGGAGCAATCGGCGGCATGGATGCCGCAATGCTTGATGATGAGGACAGAGTAAACTGCGTAAAGCTTCAGGGCAAAATGGTTGCGGATGCGGCAATGGCAATTTCAAATGACAGAGAGCTTGAGCCTGTTATCAAATTTATTCAGCAGCCCTTCTATCTCCCTGACGGTAACTACGTGCTTACCCTGCTTGCAATGAGGGGAGTCATGAGCTTCAAGGCTTACCCCTGCGATGAAAGTGATATGGGAATAGCTCTTTTGACCGAGCTTACATATATGACGATAGGTGACCAGAAGCTTCTTTTCCTGCCCGGTGAAAGCTTTGTTTCCACCGTTTACGGCAGCTATAACGATGCTGAAACCTCCTCTACGGGAGAGGGACCCGAAGTCAACCCCTTGCCGCTTGCTGAGATAGCAGGGGACGATTCAATGATAACCTTCGGTGTTTCAAACGATATGACGGGTTACGTTGTGCCCGTGAATGAATTTGTTCTCAATCCTACTCAGCCTTACCTCAACGGATACAGGGACAGATTTGACAGAAACCATTACCACGAAACAAACTCAATGGGTCTGCTTACCCAGAAGACCATTGCGGATGCTTTTGCGGCGGTGGTAAAGAGCTTTAATTCGTAAATAAAAATCGGCTTGTGCAGGATTTTACATCCCGTACAAGCCTTTTTTGTTAATGGTTTATACTGTACCGGTAACGGTCAGTGTGACTGTGCCGGGGGCAACACTCCAGGCTCCTGTTTCGGGGTCCTGAGTGAAGGTGGCAGCAGGTACGGTAATCTGACCGGGGACTGTTGCAAATGCACCCGTTGCGGGATTGTAAGTGTAATTTACGTTTTCTGTCCATGTTACTCCTTCGTAGGTTACTGTTATGGGGTTGAGTATGGGGTCAAAATTATCGGTTACGGTAACGTTATCGGTTGCAATCGCAGGTGCAGAGCCGCTGTTATAGATTGTAAAGGTGTAGGTGAGCTGGCCGTTTTCCGTTACCGAGGTGGGCGAAAGAGCCTTACTGATTGTAAGAATAGGCTCATCTGATGAGCTTATGGTTTCGTCTGCGGTTACGCTCTGGGCAAGGCCGTCGCCGCTGATTGTAACCGTGTTGGTGATTTGCGCAGCTTCTTCAATCGGCGCAAAGGTGTTGGCGGTGACGGAGTATGCCACCACAGTGTCGCCGTTTGCAGGCACGTTTATGCCGCTTATTACAAGATTGCCGTCGGTAACTGTTACGGCGGGTGACGGCTGTAAAACACCGTCAGCGTAGTACTTTACGGAGGTGTCAACGTAGGTCAGCGGCACGAGTGTATCGGTGCCGAAAGCGTAGGCGCCAAGGTCATCGGTGAGCGTGAGTCCTGTAAGAGGGGCTGCGCCCGAGTTTACAATGCTTATTATATAAGTCACGGTTGAGCCGTTTGTGTAGGAATCAACCACGGCGGTTTTTGCTGCCGATATTGCTTCCACAAGCTCGCCCTGAACGATGTTGGAGCCGGTTACCGTGTTGTTGTAGGACAGTGTTGCCTGATTATAAAAGGTTGGCAAAGAAAAACCTCCTTTTTTGTGATGTGAGAGAACTTCTCTCAGCCCATTATATGCACCGTGCGGGGACGTTGACAGAGCAAAAACAACAAACGTCACAAAAAATCCGCTTCGTAATTGTCAGATTCTACAAATCGCTTTAAAGTGCAAAAGTTTCTCTTTACTTTTGCGATTAAAAGTGGTATAGTGTTAAAGAAAAGGAGCGGAAATTATGAAAACTTTCGTTATTACAGCAGAATATTATTACGGCGCTGCATATTATTGCAGGGTCTGTTCTGCTGCGCTCTGAAGCTTAAGTAAACTTTAATTTTACGGCTTTGCAGCAGAAGCAAAGCCGTATTTTTTTATGGAAAAGGAGATTTTGTTATGAAAATCGGAGTAGTTGGTCTCGGTCTTATAGGCGGTTCGGTTGCAAAAGCAATTAAAACTCATACAACCCACACTGTGTTGGGTGCTGATTTAAACGGTCAGGTAGTAAGCGATGCAATAAAAACAGGTGTGGCGGATGCTGAGCTTCTGCCCGAAAATCTCAGGGAATGCGAGGTTATATTTATTGCCCTCTACCCTCACGCAACCATTGATTTTGTGGAGAAGAATAAAACAAATTTCGGCTCTGCCACGGTGGTTGACTGCTGCGGCGTAAAGCAGATAGTGTGCGATGCGTGCGAAGTAATTGCAAGAGAAAACGGATTTGTTTTCATCGGCGGTCATCCCATGGCAGGTATCGAAAAAACAGGATTTTACAATTCAAAGGGTGATTTGTTTGAGGGTGCGTCGATGATTCTCACCCCCTGCGAGGACGTACCCGAGGAGAATCTTGACAAGGTTTCCGCTGTTTGCACTCAGATGGGCTTCGGCTCAATTACGGTTTCCACTCCCGAGGGTCACGATAAAACAATCGCCCTCACCTCTCAGCTCGCTCACGTGCTTTCGAGCGCCTACGTTAAAAGCCCTGCTGCTCTGCTGCACACGGGATTTTCGGCAGGCAGCTTCAAGGATATGACGAGGGTTGCACGCCTTAACGAGGATATGTGGACGGAGCTTTTCTTCGATAATTCCTCTGCGCTTATTGAGGAGATTGACGGTCTTGTGCAGCGTCTTACGGAATACTCCGACGCTCTCAAAAACAATGACCGTGCAGGTATGCACGCTTTACTGGCAGAGGGTCACAGAATAAAGGAAATAGTAGGATAAAAAATACAGGACTGCTCAGCAGTCCTGTTGTTTTTTAAATAAGCTTGAAGGTTTTATTGTAGCTGCTGTACCATATACGGCTTGCGTAGCTTCTCGGGCGCATGATTACTTCATCGTCATACACCTCAAACTGGAAGCCGAGTCCCGTTGCGGGTAATCCGTGATGGTTTGCAAACATAAAGCAGGGGAGATTGATTTTGTGGAAAGAGCCGTCCGATTCGGCGGAGGAGTAGCCCCATTTTGCATGGTGCCTTTTGCCGCTGAGTCCCATATGGATATGACCGCTGAAATAGAAAACGTTTTTATATTTCCGAAGGATAGCTTCAATTTCATCCGAGCTTACGCCGATACCGCCCTCCATGGGTTTTACAACGGAATCCTCTTTCCATTTCCTGCACCACGTAAAGGGCAGACCGTGGGTGACGTTGATGCTCTGGTGCATAAAAACAAATATGGGTTTGCCGTCCTTTGCGGCAAGCTCCATTTCATCGGCAAACCAATTTATCTGCTCCTGTGAAATGCTGGCATCAAGAGAGTCCTCCTCGCTTGCAAGCGATATAAGGGTGTAGCCGTTGATTTTTTGGGAAAAGTAAAGCTTATCAAGCTTTCTGCCGCTTACCTTTTCGCTGTATTCTTTAAAGAGCACATCAAAGGGCTTGGGCTCTTTTTCGTCAGTCCAGGAGTCGTGATTGCCGAGCACAAGGAAGATATTTTTTGCAGGCTTATGGGCGGCAAAAACCTCTTCAACCTTTTTCCAGTGCTCTTCATATCCGTGGTCGGTTGTATCACCAACGCAGGCAAGCACGTCGTTTGGAGTTTTCGCATTTTCAAGGTCATAGAGTCCGTCATGCAGGCGTCTTATGCGGTCTTTTCTTGAATCGAGATGAATATCGGACATCACAGCCATATTCAGCCTGATTTTTTCGGGGTTCATTGCTTTGTATGAGGCACCGAAATTGCCGAATACAGGCCTGAAGGCAAGGGAACAAAGCTTGATAGCAGGGGTTGAAACCGTCCTGAAAGCACGAAAAAGCATAAGTACACCGCCAATCTTTTTGATGAATACATTATACCACGTTTTTCGTGCCTGTTCAACAAAAATTGAATTGTTACACTTTGCCCGTACATCTTGAATAAAGGAATTTAATTTGATATAATTACTATATATAAATATGCAAGCGGCAGTGCCGCATCAGGGGGATACTTTATTATGTTCAGTGAACTTATCAGTTATATTGAAGGCAGGGAGATACTTATTCTCGGCTTCGGCAGGGAAGGCCGCTCTACTTACGAAATAATCCGCCGCCATCTGCCCGATAAGGTTATCGGCATAGCGGATTTGCGTGAGATTGAGCTTGAGGATGAAAACGTGCGCCTTTTCTGCGGCAAGAATTATCTTGATAGTATTTCGCAGTTTGATACGGTTATAAAAACTCCCGGTATTTCAATGCGCTCTGTCAGCGTGCCCGACGGAGTTGAAATCACCTGCCAGACGGATTTGTTCCTGCGTTTTTCACAAGGCGTATGCATAGGCGTTACGGGAACAAAGGGTAAAACCACCACAACTACCCTCATTTATCAGATTCTTAAAACCGCAGGTAAAAGAGTTTGCCTTATAGGCAATATGGGTATTCCCGTGCTTGACAGCCTTGAAAGAGGAGATTTCGACTATGCGGCTATCGAAATGAGCTCGCATCAGCTTGAGTTCACCACCGCATCGCCGCATATTGCCGTTGTTACAAATATTTACCCTGAGCATCTGGACCATTATAACGGATTTGAGGGCTACGTGCGCGCAAAGCTCAATATTTTCAAATATCAGCTGGGCTCGGATTATCTTGTATGCACCGCAAACCAGAATCTTAACGCATATTGCGATTTTTCCGTCGTTATGCCGAGCGTTATAAAAGTGGGTATTGCCGAAAATGCAGGCGATGCTTCAATCCGCAACGCAATAGCATCAAACGAGCGCATGAGGGGAGTTCACAATCTTCACAACGCTCTCATGGCGGCAACCGTTGCACGATGCCTCGATATTGACGATGAATGCATTGCCGAAGCTTACAGGAATTTCAACGGCATAGAAAACAGAATGGAGCCCGTAGGTGAATACCACGGAATAAGATTTTATAATGATTCAATTGCCACAATTCCTCACGCAGTCGAATGCGCAGTGGGTGCACTTGAAGAGGTTGATTCCCTCATTTTCGGCGGAATGGATAGAGGCATTGATTACTCGGGCTTTATAAAATATCTTATGACCTGCCCCGTAAACAATCTTATCGGCTTGCCCGATACGGGCATTTCAATCTGCCGCACTCTCAAGGATATGGGCTGCACCAAGAATCTTGTAGAGGCTCACAATATGGAGGAAGCGGTGGATGCGGCATTCCGTTATACCGAAAAGGGCAAAATCTGCCTTATGTCCCCTGCGGCATCAAGCTACAACGTTTACCGCGATTTTGAAGAAAAAGGAAATCACTATAAAGAGTTGATTAAGAATTGGCAATAAACGATATTCTCACCGAGGAAAAAGCAACGGGGCTTGAGATTGAGCGCCTTTGCATGAGCGATATTGAAGCCGCTCAGGCCATGGTGCAGGAGATTGCCCTTGAGGCGCTTGCTCTCGATAACACGGGCAGGGCGCAGTCTGCGGCATATGCAAGGCTGATATGCAGATTTCTGCTTCATAAAAAATGCAAAAGCCGCCTTGCTCAGCTTCTCACGGAAAATGAAACGCTGACAACGGCGGTTTTCGGAAAACTCAATACTTATAAATACAGTATTATATTCTTATTAAAACGCATCCTGAGGCTCAATAACACGGCTCTTACGCAAAGAGTGCTGGAGCTTATAAAGGAAAACCCTTTTGAAGATAGCGAAGCTAAGCCCTGGTCTGACCGCTTCAGCCTCGGCTTCATAATAACTCAGGCTCTTGAAGCGCCTGAGGATTACCTCAACTTAAGCGAAGAAAACAGGGCTGTTATAGACAGTTTCCTCAATAATAACGGTAGCTCGCAATAACCTTACCGAGGATTATAACCTCAGTGCAGATAATGGGCTCAAAGGTATCGTTTTCGGGCTGAAGGCGGATATGGTCTTCCTCCCTGTAAAATCTTTTAACGGTGGCCTCGTCCTCAAGCAGAGCAACAACGATTTCGCCGTTTTCGGCAACGGGAGTTTTCTCAACTATAACTATATCGCCGCTGAGGATGCCTGCGTTAATCATACTTTCGCCCCTTACACGCAGAGCAAAAAGCTCTTTGTTTGAAGCGCCCGTCTGGGAGAAGGGGAGATAGCCCTCAATTTCCTCAACGGTGAGTATGGGCATACCTGCGGTAACGGTACCGAGCAGGGGAACCTGAGTTACGTTATCCTGCATGGCGCAGATTTTGATAACTCTTTTAAGCAGAGGGGGGCGCTCAATGTAGCCCGCAGCCTCGAGAGCGTCAAGGTTTGCCTGAACGGAGGACGTGGAGCGAAGCCCTACCGCAGCGCAGATTTCACGCACGCTGGGGGTAATTCCGTCCTTTGCTTTTTCAAGCAAAAATTCATAAATTTTCTTTTGGCTTTCATTGATTGGTTTCATAAAGAACCTCCTTGATGAATGAAAAAGCACAAAGTTTTATAAGAAAATGCTCTTCACAAGGGGATTATAACACATTTGTTCGGAAAATGCAAACATTTGTTTGTAAATTTTTAAATTTTTTTCGGAATATTTAATTTTACGTAAGGAGGCATTGAAATGGCAGTTAAGGACAAGTATGCAATCCCGAGGGCACGCTTCCCTGAACAGGTGGGCGTGGATTCAAAGGAGATAAAAGCACTGATTGAAGACTTTGAAGAAAATGAAATTGAAGTTCATTCAATGATGATTCTGCGCCACGGCAAGGTAGCCTATGAGGGATGGCGAAACCCATACTCTCCCGAATCACCGCATACCATGTATTCCGTAAGCAAGAGCTTTGTCGGCATTGCTATGGGATATGCCGTTGAGGAGGGTCTTGTGACCCTTGATACAAAGGTTATTGATATTTTCCCTGAATACCGTCCGAGGAAAAAGGATAAAAATCTTGAGGCGATGACGGTTTATCATCTGCTTACAATGACCGCAGGCAAGGACGTAAGCGTGATGAGCGATAAGAAAAAGGAAGACTGGATTAAGGACTTTTTCAATTCCAGATGGGCTTTTGCTCCCGGTGAGGGTTGGCGCTACATAAGCGAAAATACCTATATGTGCTGCGCAATTATTCAGCGCCTGACGGGACTCACCGTAAGGGAATACCTTACGCCGAGGCTTTTCAAGCCCCTGGGATTTACAAGGACGCCCTTCTGGGAGGTTGACCATCACGGCCTTGAGGCAGGCGGCTGGGGTCTCTTCATAACAACGGAGGAGCTTGCAAGGTTCATACTCTGCTTACAGCAAAACGGTATGTATGCAGGTGAGCGCGTTATCCCCGAAAGCTGGGTTAAGCTTGCAACGGGTAATCTTGTTTCAAACGATCAGTATGAAGAACCCGACGCAAAGGCGGGCTACGGCTTTTTCTTCTGGCGCTGTGCGCTTGAGAATACGTACAGAGCAGACGGTATGTTCTCCCAGTTCGGCTACGTTTTCGGCGATTACGATGCCGCATTCATCATCACCGCAAGCGAGATAATTGAAGATAAGGCGAGAGTGGCAATAAACAGGCATTTCCCGAAGATTTTCTGCAAGGAGCGCAGGATTTCGCCCAAGGATGCGTGCGACGATCTTGAGCTCAGCCCCATGCCCGTGCTCGAGGCGAAAAAGCGCAGCACTTATGAAAAACTCATCGAAGGAAGAAAAATCAACTTCCTTAAGAATCCCGTGCTCAATGCCGCGGGATGGCCGCTTTCTATGCTTACTCTGCCCGTGACGTATATGTCTGCGGAAAAGGGCGGAAACATTGATAACGTTGAGCTTAAGTTTAGTGAGAATGAGTGCACCTTTACCTGGGATGAGGGCAAGGAGCACAATACGATTGTGTGCGGAATGGACGGTGAATACCGCAAATCCAAAATCCGCCTTGCAGGTATAGATTTCACAGCCGTGAGCTATGCTGCGTGGGAGAATGAAAACACTCTTGAAATCTGGATGAGACCCCTTGAGTCCATTTGTGAAAGAAGAATAAAGCTTACCTTCAACGGTGATAACGTAAGGCTTATACCCGAAAGCTCGCCCAGTTTATCTGCAATAGCGGAGTATCTGAGCAGCCTTGTGCCTGCGTTTATTCCGAATGCCGCTGTTGCTCAGTTGGGTCAGAAGGCGATGATGGGGCTTGATAAGATTCTCGAATTTCCTCTTTTCGGCTCAATGGAATAATTTGAAACGGAGTTAAAAAATGAACGGACCCGAAACTGTAAAAACAGAAAAACCGAAGAAAAAAGGCGGCAAGGCAAAGAGTCTTATCACTGCAGGTGCGATTTTGCTTATCCTGATTCTTACGGGGATTCTCATAAGGAATGATTTGCTGTTTTTTGCAGGGGAAAGGTTGGCGGAAAGCAGGAATTTTACTGCGGCTGAAAAGGTGCTCGGCTATGGCAGTGATGAAAAATGCATGGCTCTTGCGCAGTATGCCGCTCTTCGTAACGATATCAATGCGAAATATCCGTTATTGCTTGAAAAATATGACGGCGATACCGTCAGCAGGTGGCGCACAAGCGTTGAGCTTCTCAATTCTCAGGGGCTGCTCAGGGATACTTCGGTAGAATCGGATATCCACTCTCTGGCGGTAAAGCTCAAATACATCTGCGATGCGGATGCAAGCTTTGAGCACACCGAGAATTTATTGCACGAGCTTATGGATGTTTTTCTTGAATACAACCGTCTGCATATTCATACAAACGGAATAAATACCCGTTTCACCGTGAACGAGGAGCTTGCAAAGCTTGAAATGTGGCAGGCGAAGCTTGAGGAGATTACGGATTATGCGCAGTCACTTCCCGATTATGAGCAGATTTATCTGCTCAGCTATGTAATCAAGGAGGCGAGGGGCGAGCTTGAGGAGCTGTATGACGCCATGCAGGCAGCGCTTGATGCAGGCTACGGACCCGATGAAGAAATCAGATACAGCGATAACTCGCGAAAGAGATTTCCGGTTACTGAAAATCAGAACGGAGTTTCCGTTTCGCTGATAAACAAGAGCGCTTATACGGAGCAGGTGAGGGTTGAGCTTCGTGAATATCTTGTGCAGTCACAGCTTGTTACGTACTATATAATCGATTAATAAAACATAAACAAAAAGAGGCACAGAACGTGAAGTTCTGTGCCTCTTTTTGGATGGTTCTTAATTGTTGCTCACAATTTTAGATACCGAATAAAGGTTTAACCCTTTAACAAATACCAGTATATAGCAAACAAACCGGTAAGTCAAGAGCAATTTTGAATAATTTTCAAGTTTTATTCAAGATTATTTCAAGATTTTTTTACATCTGAACGGGAAAACGGTACCGTTGAGAAACTCAGGCTTATTCGACCGGGATAAGGAAGTCTGCGCTTACCCAGCCGCTTACCGAATTATAGGTGACGTAAGCCCAGCCTGCAATGCTCTTGGTAACTGTTACGGTAGTTGAGTTGGGAATTCTTTCAAGTATTTCGCTTTCGGTGTCTGCGCTCTCTCTGAGCCTTAGCGGGCTGCCGCCTGTTTTGACGGTGTATTCACCCTTTGAGAGTCTGCCTGCGTCGGAGGGATGCGTGGTGCTCACTTCAGGGGGAAGGGTAACTCCCTCAAGAGTCATAACGCCCCATTCACCGTCCTTCATGGCAATGAAGCTTCCCTTTTCGCCGGGGAGAATAATCTCAAATTCAAACTCAACAACGGTTTTACCTGCGGTGTCAACAATACCCATCACTTCGCCCTTTTTGACGGGAACGATATCCTGATGGAATTTGAAGCAGAGGGGCTCGCCGCTTACGCTTAAATAGCCCGTGTCAACAAGGTCACCTTTGATTACAGCCTTGCCTTCGGTGTTGATATAGCTCCAGCCTTCGTCGCTGAGCACTGCCGCAAGTCCGCAGGAGAAATCACCCGCCGCTTTATAAATAACGGGGATTTTGAGGACGAGATTATCGTCAATATAACCGTATTTTCCGCTGTCGGAGGAATCCGTTATGGGATAAAGACCGTTTTCGAGCGCAAGCTCCTCTGCGGAAGCCTCACCCTTGTAGCTGATTGAATCAAACCACGCAAGAGCGTCTGAGGCATTGTCCCAACGGATATCGTCATATTCGAAAACGGTACCCTGATACTGCTTTATGTCGACCTTTTTTTCATCAAGCTTTACAAGACGGGGATACTCCTCACCCTCGGGGTAAGCAATATAGGTTACAAACTCCCAGTTGTGGCGGATTTTTTCAAACTTTGTATAAAGAGGCTCGGTTGTTTTTGCGCCGTCCGAGGTCATAAGACCCTGAAGTCCTGTTTTTTCATCCGTATAAACAAGAAGTCCGTCAGCGAAAAACTTGACGTCGCTTACGCCCTCAAGCTTTTCGGTTTCCCAGCCGTAATCCTCGCAATAGAGGGCTGAGCGCCCTGCAAGCTCTTCAGCTCTGCGCTCTCTGAAGAACTTGACGCAGAGGAAGGAAACTACGGCAATTGCTGCAAGGGCAACCACAGCCGCAATTAAAATAAGAATCTTTTTACCTGATTTCGGCGGCTTTTTGCCTGCATAAAACTGTTTTCTTTTAGCCATATCTTTCTCCAGTCCCTGTGGATTAACTTATGATAATTCAAGCATAACGGCGCCGTGAGGCTCTATAACGAGGCTGATGCTGCCGTCTGCCTCAAGGTCGTCTTTGGTCCACAGATTGTGCACCTTTGCGCTCTTCATTTCAAAAAGCTCAAGGGGCAGTGAATATTCCTTGACCTCATCGCTTACGTTGAAAACGGCTGCAATGCAGGTCTCTTTTTCGCTTGTGCAGGTCCACACCTTTATTTCATCACCGTCAAGCACGGGATGAGCGGAGTGTGAATTCTGATTAACGTCAATAACTTCTTTATTGGTTATGAGAGAGAGGGTCCAGTCATCATTTGCGGTAAGCTCGCCGCCGAAGATGAGGGGAGAGCGGAAAACCGACCAGAGAGTCATAACCGTAACCTGCTCGGGCTTTGTGAAACGGGTGGGTCTGCCGCCGTCATCGTAAAGGGCGATTTTGCCCAGGGGGAGCATATCGCAGTCAGGCCAGCAGCCTTCCTTTACGTGAGGATACCACTTGCTGCAGCGCTCAAACATGGACAGAAGCTTATCCCATTCATCCCAGAAGTCGCCCGTCATGCGCCACATATTAGCGTTTTCGCTCATGTGGTCAACCTTGTCAAGGCTTGCGGGTCCGGGGGAGAGGCTGAGCACCATATCTCTGCCGCAATTGTCGATTGCTTTACGGATAGCTTCGATTTCCGCCGCTGCCGAGTAGGGATTTGCCTTGTTGAATTCGGTGTTGCAGATATCGTCAACCTTGATGAAGTCAACGTCCCAGGATGCGTAAAGCTCGAAGATGGAGTTGTAATATTCCTGAGCGCCTTCCTTGGAGCAGTCGATACCGTACATATCGGTGTTCCAGGGGCAAACCGAAAACTGTGAGGCGATCTGACGGGCGGTACGGTCAGTACCCTTGATGGGTGTGTTGCGGTGAACTGCCTGACGGGGGATGCCTCTCATAATGTGAATTCCGAATTTAAGGCCGAGTGCGTGGATTTTATCCGCAATAGGCTTGAAGCCTGCTCCGTTTGCCGCGCTGGGGAAACGCTTTACGGCAGGGATAAGGCGGGAGTATTCATCCATTTCAAGCTCGGTAAAATTATTGTAAGCGGTGGAATAAGCGTTGGGCTCTGACCACTGAATGTCACACACAATGTAATCCCAGCCGTACTGCTTAAGATGCTTTGCCATATATTCTGCGTTGCCCATAAGCTGCTCTTCGTTTACGCTGGCACCGTAGCAGTTCCAGCTGTTCCAGCCCATCGGTGGCTTCATTGCACAAAGGTTTTTATTCATAGCATATACTCCTGTATGTTAATATTATTATCTATTCTATCATATAATACGCAACAAAACAACACCGCATTTTCATTTTTTTACCTCAGGCTGAATTTGACAACGGAGTATATATGGGGTATTATAGCTTTATAAGAAACAAATCAGGAGAGATAAAATGGAAAATTACGATTTGTTGGTTTGCGGAGCAGGACCTGCGGGCTCAGCTTTTGCTATGACTGCGGAGAAAAGCAACTCAATCCTTGTGCTTGACGGGGCGGTGAATCCCAAGCCCTGCGGCGGATTGCTTGCGCCCGATGCGCAGAAAGCGCTTGCAGGCTTTGAACTTACTCTGCCCAAGGATATCCTTGTAAATCCGCAGATTTTTTCTGTAAGAACAATTGATATGAAAACGGGCAACGTGCGCCGTTATCAGCGTATGTATATAAACGTTGACCGTGAAAAGTTTGATGCCTGGATGCTTTCACAGGCAGGCGGAAACGTGGATATCAAAAAGGCACGTTTAGTAGCCTGCAAAAAAGTTGAAGGCGGATTTGAATCGCAGTGCAAGGGTGCGGACGGCGAGATTTTCAGCGTAAGAAGTAAAAATATTGTAGGCGCTGACGGGGCAAACTCCTTTGTAAGACGCACGTTTATGCCTGAGATTAAAACAAGGCGATACGTTGCCATTCAGCAATGGTTCAATATTGATGAAAACACACCTGACCCGTTTTATTCCTGCATTTTTGATCCCGACAGCAGCCGATGCTGCTCGTGGTCGATTTATAAAGATAACTACGTTATTTTCGGCGGTGCCTTTGAGCCTGAGAATTGCAGGGAGCGTTTTGAAACGCAGAAGGCGAAGCTGAAGGATTTCGGTCTCAATCTCAAGGACCCCGTAAAAACAGAGGGATGTATGGTGTTGCGTCCCGTTTCGCCTGCAAGTTTTTGCACGGGAAAGGACGGAGTTTTCCTTGTAGGCGAGGCGGCAGGATTTATAAGCCCCAGCTCTCTTGAGGGTATAAGCAGCGCTATAAACAGTGCAGTTGCGCTCAGCGATGCGATGAGAAAAGGCGGCAACGTGGAAAAGACTTATAAAGCCGCAACAACGGGGCTTCGCATAAAATTGCTTGCGAAGAATCTGAAATGTCCGTTTATGTATAATCCGCTGCTCAGGAGTATTGTAATGAGGTCGGGAATATCCTCGATAAAGCTCAAATAAGGGCGATAAAAAATCGTTTTATTTTGTTGATTTTTTTCTTGACAAACAGTGAAAGGTTTGTTATAATACCTTTCACAAGTGCGGATGTAGCTCATCTGGTAGAGCGCCACCTTGCCAAGGTGGAGGTAGCGAGTTCGAGCCTCGTCATCCGCTCCAGAAAAAAGGACGGTGCAAAGCCGTCCTTTTTAGTTCTATAAAAATTTAATACCGAGGTGTAGCGAAGTTTGGCTATCGCACCTGCTTTGGGAGCAGGGGATCGGGGGTTCGAATCCCTTCACCTCGACCAAAAGATGATAATCCGAACCCTCTCTTCAAAGTAGGAGATGCGTTCGGATTTTTCATTTCTTACAGTATTTTAGAATGAGAAAACGGGGATGAAAATTCATCCCCGCCGAATTAAGATTTATATTAATCTGTACTTCGTTCTCTTTCGGCTTTCCACTTTTCAAAAGCTTCTTTGCCTTCTTCGCTTTCGTAGAATGCCCTGATTTCCG
>JAFQKF010000035.1 GCA_017397105.1 Clostridia bacterium
GAAAACTGAGGTTGTCTATTCAAGCGGCAGTTCTCTTGTGATTGATAATACCTACACTTATCCCGATGAGATTTCAGTAACTCTTGAAGGCGAAAAAACGCTTAAAGAAAACGGTGCTGACAAGCCGATAAAGGATAAGCAGTTTGCAGCAGTTATTACCGCCGATTCTTCCAATAACGGCGACGGTTTTGCTCTTGGCGCAGCAACGGCTGATATATCAAAAGACGGTAAGTTTGCGTTCGAAAACATCGTTTTCAAAAAGGCAGGAACTTATGTCTTTACAGTTACTGAGGAGAATAAGGGCGCCGCAGGTTACACCTACGATTCAGCCTCTTACACAGTAACCTATACGGTTGTAATCAATACCGCCACAAATACTCTTGAGGTTGATAAGCTTGAGTTTGAAAAAGACGGTGAAGCTTCCGATTCAATCAGATTTGCCAACGTTTATGAAACTCCTGCTCCTGCAAGCGTTGATGTAAAAGGAATTACAACTCTTACGGGCGGTGGCAAAACAAATGCCGATATTTCAACGGCGTTCTTCTCGTACACTGTAACTCCCGATGGTGAATATGATAAAGTTGCAGGTGTTCCCGAGGGTATAGTTACCGCTCAGGGCGGCGCTCTTGATTTCGGCACCTGGGTTTTCTCACAGGTTGGCGAATATTCATTTACGGTTTCAGAGAATACTCCTCCTGCAGGTTACAGCGACCTTACAGGTGACGTAAGCATCACTGTTGTTGTTACTCTTGATGAGGATACCAACAAGCTTGAGGCTGTTGCCACAAGCACAAACGGGGAGCTTGTAAGAATTGACAATCTCTATAAAGCTCCCGATCCTGTTGAGGTTCCGCTTACGGGTAAGGTAAGTCTGACAGGCGGCCACAAGAACAATTCTGATATTGCTGCTGATGATTTTAAATTCAGCGTAATTGCTGATGAGTCAAATCCCACGGGCGGATATACGCCTTTTGCAGGCTCAATCGGTGTTGATGAAGGCGGAAAGCTTGATTTCTCAAAGGCTCAGTTTACTCAGGAGGGTGTTTATAAATTCAGAATTACCCAGAACGATCAGGGTGAAACAGGCTATACCTACGATTCTTCCGAGTACGAAGTGACCGTAACAGTTACTCTTGATAAATCTACCAATACTCTTGTTCCGCAAGCGGCTATAACTCTTGACGGCGACGTTAAGTATGAAATTGCGTATAAAAACGTGTATGTTCCAAATCCGGTCAGTGTAACTCTCGGAGCTTCAAAGGGGATTGACGGTTATCCTCTCAATGATGCTGAATTTGAGTTTATCCTCAGTTCGGATTATGTTGAATACCCCATGCCTGTCGGCAGTAAGGACGGTGTCTGTGCAGTCAAGCTTACAGGTACAGGCGATATAAGCTTTGGTGAGATTCAGTTTACCCATGCAGGTGTATACACTTACACTGTGTATGAAACTCAGGGCGATATCTGGGCTTATGAATATGATGATACCGTTTACGATGTAACAGTTACCGTAACGGATATCGGCGGTAATCTTTCTGCAAAGGTTGAAATTGAGGCTGATTCACAGGCGGTTGAATCCATTGTATTTACTAATGAATACAGCCTGCTCCGTGTTGATAAGCTTGCTTCTTCTCTTCCTGAGATTGATTTGGGAAGCCTTTCAGATATCAAAATACCCGAAATCAGTATTCCCGAGCTCAGCTTGCCTGAATTGAGCCTGCCCGGAATAGAGCTTCCGGATTTATTCCCCTCAGATGATGAAAAGGAAGATACGGCTGAAGGCAACACCGCTGAAAGCGATACCGCTGAGAATACTCAGCCGTCAGATATTCCCCATACGGGCAGTAATGAAAGCCTTGCTGTGATAATGAGTGCATTCCTTATCTGCGCTGCAGGAATCGTTGTTACTTTACGCAAAAAGAAAACAGCATAAACAGTTAATCCGGTCTCGAAAGGGACCGGATTAATTTTTTGTATAAGAAATATTGACTTGGTTTTAACTCAATGGTAAACTGAAGAAAAGTTTTAATATGGAGTGGTGAAAATGTCCTTTTTAATATCTGTGATTGGTTTTATTCTTGCGTTGTTGACCCCTTTGGCATCGTTGGTTTTGACGGACCCGACGGCAGCGTTTGACAGTGAAATTCAGCTTCTTGAAGAGAAAACGGGCGGATATATCAGAGGTCTGTGCCATCCCGATAATAATTATGCACTTATAAAGGATGCCAATATAGAGTGGATACGCGAGGACCTTCCTCTTCCCGTGAATGCGGACGGAACTCCCAACATCTACTATGAGTATTGGAAACAGGAGGCTCTGCAACTTGCGGAAAACGGAATCAGAATTATGGCAATAACTCCGTATCCTGATGAGTATATTGAAATCGGTCTTGACCCGAGAGTGCCTGAGAATGAGAGTAAGATTAAAGAAATAGCGCAGTTTTACGTAAACGACCTCAAAGAGGTAGTCGGCGCTTTTCAGATAACAAATGAAATGGGCGTTGACCGATTCACGTATCCGCTTACTATGGAAGAGGCTGCAAGATTTATCGGTATTCAGCTTGAGGCGATGCACCCTATAAAGGGTAACATTATCACCGGATACAATCTTACGGCGCAGGGCTTGCTCCAATTGCCGGGTCTTATGAAGCCATGGCATCAGTATTGTGATTACGTGGGGCTTGATTTGTATCTCGGCTGCTTCGAGGGCTTTACGAAAAGTATTGACCAGAATATAGTTGCATTGAAATACGTGCGCAGAGTTACGGGTAAACCCGTAATTTTGTGCGAATTCGGATATATCGGATTGGGTGAACCCAAAACGGATAAAGAAAGAGTTGCAATTCTCCAAAAGTACGGATATTCAAGCGAGGAAGAAGCTCTTGCTGATATTGATAATTTTGTTGCCAAGCTTCCGGGTTCAATTCCTGAGGAATTTATGCAGTATAAAGATGAATCCATAGATTTCAAAGCGCAGCTTCTCTTTGAGGGTGAGTACAGGAATCATATTTACTGTGAGCTTCCCGAGGGCTACGGGCTTTACGGATATGCGCATACCCCTGAGGGTCAGGCTGAGTTTTACGAGGATATGCTTTCAAAGGCCTCAAAGCTCGATTTTGTTGCAGGTTCATTTATCTATTGCTGGCAGGACAGTGATGCCTGTTATATCTGTGACCAGGCTGAATGCCCCGTTGAAACAAAGTGGGGTTTGATTGATTATGAGGGCAATCCCAAGCCTGCTTATTATGCGGTTCAGAGTGAATACGGAAAAATTAAAGAAAAGTATTAATTGTGTATTTACTATTTTGTTTTTTATAGTATAATTATTTTACACTTTAAAACCGTTGATAAGGAGAATTTATATGAAAATGCGTGCTCCGGCTTTGCCGATAATTAATATTGACCCCTATTTTTCAATCTGGGCTCAGGAATCCGTGCTTGATACCACAGTTCATTGGACAGGAAGTCCCAACACTATTCTCGGCCGTGTTTTTGTTGACGGTGAGGAGTTTCGCTTTCTCGGCGATGACGTGAAGGGCTCGGACGTTCCCGAAATGACAGTTGAAAATATTGACGTTGACGCTTTTTCAACCGTTATTACGTATACCAATGATAAAATTAAGCTTACTGTAAAGTTTACCTCTCCAACGCTCATTACAGAGCTTTACTACGTTTCCCGTCCCGTTGCTTACTGTAAGGTTTCTTACGCTTCTCTTGACGGCAAGAATCATGACGTTAAGGTTAGATTTACCTGCAGTGAAGAGCTTGTTCTCAATAAGAAGGGTGAGGGCAGGGCGTACAGCCGTAAGGTTGATATTGAAGGCGTTACCGCAGTTAAAATGGGCAACGGCGAGCAGAAGGTTCTCTGGAGAAGCGGCGATGACGTGCGTATTGACTGGGGATTTTTCTACCTTGGTGCGGTAGGTGAAGCTGTTGTTGATAACACGGCTTTCTCGGGAATGTACGGTATTTTCTGCGAGAAGGAGCTTGATAAAGAGGCGCTTTTCTTCTTTGCTTATGATGATGTTGACAGCATGGTTTACTTTGGTGATAAGCTCAAGGCTTATTGGAAAAAGGACGGTAAAACCATAGAGGAAGCAATTTCAGAGGCTGTCGGCGATTATTACGAAATTGTAGCAAAATGTGAGGATTTCTCAGCCAAGGTCAAGGCAGATGCTCAAGCAAAGGGCTCAGAGAAGTATGCTGAGCTTCTTATTCTTGCTTACAGGCAGGTTATGGCTGCTCACAAGCTTGTAGTTGATAATGACGGCAACAATCTCTACATTTCAAAGGAATGCTTCTCAAACGGCTGTGCTGCAACCGTTGACGTAACCTATCCGTCGGCGCCGCTCTATCTTCTTTATAATCCCGAGCTGCTCAAGGGAATGCTCCGCCCGGTTATGAAGTATGCACTCAGTGATGAGTGGAAGTTTGATTTTGCTCCCCATGACGTTGGACAGTATCCTCTTGTAAACGGTCAGGTTTACGGTCAGAATCTTCTCAAGTGGCAGATGCCCGTTGAAGAATGCGGTAATATGATTGTTCTTTTCTCAGCTATCAGCGATGTTGAGGATGACGCTTCTTTTGCAGGCAAATATCTTGATACTCTTGATAAATGGAGCGAATATCTCATCCGCTACGGTCTTGACCCCGAGCATCAGATTTGTACCGATGACTTTGCCGGTCACCTTGCTCATAACGTAAACCTTTCAATCAAGGCTATTATGGGTATTGCAGGCTTCAGCAGAATCCTTTCAAGGCTCGGTAATGCTCAGAAAGCTGAAAAGCTTATGGGTATTGCCAAGGAATATGCTGCATCCCTTGTTAAGAATGCAGCCAATGCTGACGGAAGCTACCGCCTTGCTTACGACAAGCCCGACACTTTCAGCCTTAAATATAATTCCGTTTGGGATAAAATATGGAAAACAGAGCTCTTCCCCGATAAATTCTATGAGGGCGAGCTTGCAAGATATAAGAAGGAGCTGCTTCCCTACGGTGTTCCGCTTGATTCGCGTGAGAAGTATACGAAATCAGATTGGCTTGTATGGGCTGCGTGCCTGAGCGAAAGCAAGGATGATTTCAATTGCCTTGTTGATTCACTCTGGATGGCATACAACACTATGAGAACCAGAGTTCCTATGACAGACTGGTATTACTGTGACACTTCACACATGAGAGGATTCCAACACCGTACCGTACAGGGCGGCCTCTTCATTAAGCTTATGTTCTGATAAAAAAACCGCTCAGCAGAGATTGCTGAGCGGTTAATTTTATGCAAATAATTTAATAAGATTATCAACCATTGTATAAACAAAACCGAGGAATTTGACGGGAAGATAGGTGATTCTCTTAAAGGTGTTAGCGGCAGAATTCTCATCGTGCTCTTCGGTTCTGATGATTGTTATGCTGTCAAGAAGCTCGCTGTTGTCGCCTCTTCTTGTTTCAAGAATAAGCTTATCGCCCTCAAAAACGAGGGTGGTGTAGGTTGTAACGTCGTTTTCAATAAAGCTGTAAGCAAGATGCTCGGCTTCATAATCCATTATAACCTTTTCACAAACGGAGTTTGCGTTGAGGTAAAGAACGCCTTCGGGGTTGGTGTAGGTTTTGCCGCTTTCGGCAAGGCCTGCAATTTTGTGGCTGTTCATAAAGTGTGAACGTCCCTGAGAATGGGTGTGGCCGGTAATAACAAGGTCGAGGTCATAGCTTTCAAATATGGGAGCAAAGATGTTAAGCAGAAGAATTTCGGTTTCAAGGTCTCCGATAGAATCGCCTGCGCCGTAGATGCCGTGATGAACAACGCCGATTCTCCATTTTGCATCTTTGTTAAGGCTGACGGCTTCCCTGGTCATAGCCATATGGTCGGGTGCATTGCCTGAGGTTGAATCGTAGAAGAGGTAAAGAACGTCGCCGTAGCGGAACCAGAAATCTCTGTCAAGCCCCGTGAAATATCTGCCGTAGTATTCGTTGGGCATATTGGTGTAATAATTATAGCTCATGCCCTTTTTGTCGTGATTACCGATAGCAAGAGCCATAGGAAGACCTCTGAGTGCGGAAGGGGTAAGAAGGGTCTGCCACTCTTCTGCGGTGGTGCCGACCGATGTGTTGTCGCCGGGGGAAACAAGGTAGCTTACGTCGGGATTTTTTTCAAGTGCTTCTGCAAGCACGTTGTTCCAGTTGAAGCCGATATCGGACTGGGTGTTTGCGTCGGTTCTCCAGACTTCGGGAATCTGAATATCACCGAAAACGATTGCCTTATGGTTAGTGAATCCCTTGGTTTGATATTCGCAGATTTCGCTCAGGCCTTTACCTGTATTCCACTGGTAATAATAGGTTGTGTTCTCTTCAAGACCTGTTACCGTAACACGGCAAACAACCTGTTCATTTGTTTCGGCAGGGGTTGTTTTACCGCTGAAGGTCGTGGGGTCGGACATATCTGCATTTTTGGAAACAAGAACTTCAGCTTTAGCGTTTTCAGAATCGGCGTGCCAGCAAAGGCTTACCTGTGTTTCATCGGCGCCTACGTTGAGGGTGGGCAGGGTATTGTCGCCGAAAAACGAATCATAAAGTGAATTCCATTCCTCACGGGTGAGCTTGGGGGCATTAAAAGCTGCAAAAGCAGGGATGCAGCAAGTTAAAACGAGAGAAATACAAAGAAATGCGACGATAAAGCTTTTCATAAGCGCCTCCTGAAATTGAGTATAATTAATATTTATATATCTTAGCAAAATTTTTGAGATTTGTAAAGAATACTTGGCAGAAAAATTTAACAGTTTATTGAAAAAACGCAACTGTTGATATATAATATAGATATCAATTTTCAGGAGATGTTTATATGAAAAGAGCCTTAAGTCTTATTTTAGCGCTGTGTTTTGTACTTGCAGGTGCTTTTTGTGTTGCACCGTCTGCGGCTGAGATGCCTGAGATAAAGGAATACGGTTTTATCGATTGTAACGGTGTAAAGATTGAGTACGGCATTTACGGTGATATGCAGGGCGAGCCTCTTCTTCTTTTACCTCCCAACGGCGGAGATATGCATTCTTTTGACGGTAATATCCTGCCTGAAATGTCAAATCATTTTAAAGTTATTGCCGTTTCTCCGCGCGGATGCGGTAATTCTGACAGAGGCGAGGGCAGGCTCACTTTTGAAGTGATGAGTGATGACCTTGTTTACGTGCTTGATTATTTAGAGATTGAAAAGGTAAATATTTTTGGCTTCAGCGACGGCGGAAACCTCGGCTTTGTTTTTACCGTTGAGCATCCTGAACGAGTTAAATCTCTTGCTGTAATGGGTTCAAACATTAATACCATGGGAACTAAAACCTTCAATCAGATTTCCATTGTGTGGCGCTATCTCGGCTTCTGGATTAAAGCGGCAATAACAAAGGATCCTGCTGATGAGCTCAGGCGTGATATTCAGGGTATGATGGTGCGCCAGCCTACTCTTACTTTTGACGATATTGCCCAGATTAAAGTTCCCGTTCTCAACATCTACGGCGAGGATGATATGATAAAGCGTTCGCATTCCAAACGCATTACCGCTTCCATTGAGGGCGCACAGGAGCTTATGGTTATTGGCGGCGGTCACGGCTCGTGCTTTGACCAGACGGAAACTCTTCTCAATCCCACGTTGCTTGAGTTTTATAACGGTGTTGAATAATTATGTTTAATATTGAAGACGTTAAAGCTTTTTTTGATTCCCGTGCCGTCAGCTGGGATGAGCAGACGGTAAGAAAAGAAGAAGTTATTGAGAAAATACTGGATAACGCAGGCGTTTCTGAAGGCGATGACGTGCTTGACGTTGCCTGCGGTACGGGTGTGCTTTTTTCAGATTATCTTAAAAGAAAAGCCGGCAGTATTACGGGTATTGACGTTTCGCCCGCTATGGCGGAGATTGCTCGCAACAAATATGAAAATATTAAAGTAATCTGCGGCAATGCTCAGGAGTATGAATTCGGCAAAGAATTTGACGTTATTGTTATTTATGATGCCTTTCCGCATTTTACTGCTCCGTATGCTTTGTTTGAAGCGCTCTCAAAATGCCTGAAAAAAGGCGGCAGAATAACGGTTGCCCATTCAATGAGCCGTGAAGCACTTACTCATTTGCATAATGACCGTGCAAACTCAGTTTCTTTTGAATTGCCGGAGATTGATGAGCTTGCAGGCATTATGGCGGAGTTCTTTGAAGTTGTACTTTCTGTTTCCGATGATTGTATGTATCAGGTCTGCGCCGTTAAACGCTGACCCAGCTTAGTTTATTTAATATAACCGCTGTTATACATATCTTCGCAGATCTTTTTGAAAACCGGTGCGCAGCTTACGGCACCCTCGCCGCCGTCCTCTTTGAGAATTGCCATGGCATACTGAGGATTGTCGGCAGGAAAATATCCCACAAACCATGAGTTATATATTTCACCGTCCGAATCGCTTTTGCCGGTTTGGGCGGTCGCTGTTTTTCCGGCGCAGGTGACAAGGTCACTCCTTGCCCGTTTACCCGTTCCGTTAATAATTACATTTTCAAGGCAGGCACATATTGTGTCTGCTGTTTTTTTACTTATAACTCTTTCGTAATTAGTTTTATTATCATAAGGAGTAAAACCGATATCGTCAGTCATTGTGCCTTCAATAAGATACGGTTCTTTGTAAATTCCTCCGTTTGCAAAGCAAGCCATAGCCGCCGCCAGTTGCACGGGTGTTGCCAGAAGAGAACCCTGACCGAATGAGAGGTTGGCAACGGCTGCTTTAGAATCAAGCTCCTGCGCTGACGGAAGGTTACCGCCTGATGAAAACAACCCCGGGGCAAATACATTTGAGCGTCCGAATCCGAAGCCTTCAGCTGTTTCAATAAGCTTGCTCTTTTCGCACCTTAATGCAAGGTCTATGAAATATGTGTTGCATGAGAAGGTTATGGCTTGGTTAAGATTTATATAACCGTGTCCGTTTTCTTCGTGGCAATGAAAGGTTACGCCGTTTACCGTTGATGCTCCTGTGCAATTGCTTGTTGCGGTTAATGTGTGACCCTGTTCAAGTGCCGCTGCTGCTACAACAGGCTTGAATGCTGAACCGACACTGTAGGGGGAAAAGGCTCTGTTAATAAAAGGGGAATCTGGGGAGTTGATGCTTTCATCGAGTCGGTCAGGGTCATACAGCGGACGGCTTACACAGGCTCGTATTGCGCAGTTTTCAATTTCCGTTATAACAACCGCTCCTTTGTCAATCAAAAGCGCATCTGCGGCGTTCTCGGCGATTTTTTGTATATCCTTATCAAGAGTCAGAACTATTCCGTTTCTTTGAACAAACTTATTATTATATACCTGGATTTCTTTGCCGAGCATGATTTTACCCGTTGCATCAACGCTGAAGCGTACGCTTATGTTTCTGCACGGGCTTTCAAGTAAGGTGTTAAAGGCTTTTTCAATTCCGCTCACGCCGTTGCCGGCAGAGTCTGAGTATCCTATAACGTGCTGTGCAAGAAGATTTTCGCTTCTCGGCGAATAGTGTTCGATTATTCTTACACAATCCGATTCTTCAATCATGCTTGGTATATCAACCGTAACGGGATTTCCTTTTTGCATTCTGCCGTAAACAGTGCTGTACATATCAGAGTCAAGCAGAGTTTTTAACTGCTGCAGTGCGCTTGCGGTAGGCTTTGCTGCGGCTGTGTATACGGGAGAGCAATTGGTAAAAGGCTTCAGATTGCAGTCAAAAACAGTTCCTCTGATTCTTGCAATATCAATTGTTTTATATGAGTTTGTAACGGAAACAGCCGTGTAATCTCCGTAATTAAGGCTTATTATCCTTACGGCTACAGCTGCAAAAAATGCAAACATTATGCTGCAGACAATTAACGCTTTTTTTCTCATAATTCTCACCTCAGCCTTATCATTTGCAGTCTTTCGGTCATTTATTGCACGCATGGTGAATATAATTTAACAACTGTTTTGAGGTGGTACGATGATTATAAAATTTTGCAGATTTCACGTTACCGTTCTGATTCTTGCTGTTCTTGCGGTAGGGCTTATTGTAGGGATATGCACGGATTCCATTGCGGTAATAAGTACGGTAAAAAAAGAAATAACCCTGCCCGTAATAACATACGGCAAAGTTATTGAAGACGGCTTATACTCTGATGATTATGTTACGGCTGATGATTTTGAAAAAGATCTTGATTATCTCACCGATATGGGTTATGAGGCGGTGCTGCCTGCGCAAGTGGTGCGCTTTGCTTCAGGGGAGGGAGTGCTTCCCTCAAAGCCCGTAATGCTGACTTTCGATGAAGCACATGTTGGTATTTCAGAAACAGTACGTCCGCTGCTTGAAAGGTATTCGATGAAGGCGAGCATATTTGTAACAACAGGTTCTGTTGATTCTGCCGACGGCAGCGGAGAATGCATGGATTGGAAGATGCTCAATGAACTTGCTCAAAGCGGCATATTCAGCATTGAAAGTGCAAGCCATAATATGAACAGCATAAATTACCGCAGGAATGCGATGCTCAGGAATGAAGGCGAAAGCATAGAAGAATATGAAAAATCGGTATATGACGACGTGGCTGTATCATTTAATAAAATAGCTCTCAATACAGGCGTAACCCCCGTTGCACTTGCGTATCCTTTCGGGCAGTATTCGGCCCAGACTGTTGAGGCCGTGCAAAAAGCGGGAGTTGCCGTTGCTTTTACAAATGAAGAAAAGCTGAACGTAATAAATAATGCCGACTTCGGGCAGTTGCTCGAAATCGGCAGATTTAAACGGTCAGGTACGGTAAGTACCGCAATTTTCTTTGACAGGGTCGGTATTTGAACTTAAGCTGCTTTTGCAAGAAGAACTTTTTCAATGCAGGCCATTTCAATGCATACACAAAGAATTTCAACTGCAAGCTCAAGCTCCTTGATGGGAGGATAGGTGGGTGCGATTCTTATATTTCTGTCAAGCGGGTCGATTCCGTAGGGGAACGTTGCGCCTGCGCCTGTAAGAGTCACGCCTGCATCAGCGCAGAGCTTAACGATTTTCTTTGCGCAGCCTTCGCTTACGTCAAGGCTGATGAAGTATCCGCCGTTGGGATTGGTCCAGCTTGCAATTCCTTTACCTGCAAGGTTTTTCTCGAATGCATCAAGAACAACCCTGAACTTGGGTCTTAAAATATCGGCGTGGAGCTTCATATGCTTGCGGATTCCCTCGGCATCTTTGAAGTAAAGAGCATGGCGGAGCATATTGATTTTATCATGACCGATGGTCTGAACGGTCATACGCTTTTTGATAGCTTCAATGTTTGCATCGGATGCAGCAAGAGCGGCAACGCCTGAGCCGGGGAAGGTGATTTTTGAGGTTGAAATAACTTCGATGAAATTATCGTGAGTTCCGAATTCGTCGCAAGCCTCAAAGATGTTGAGAAGCTTATCCTGTCTGTCCTCATAGAGATGATGCACGCAGTAAGCATTATCCCAGATTACTCTGAAATCGTTTGCAGCAGGTCTGAGGGCTGCAAAACGGCGAACGGTTTCATCGGAGAAGGTTACGCCGTCGGGGTTTGAATACTTGGGTACGCAGAAAACGCCCTTGACACTTTCGTCTTTGACGAGCTCTTCAATCATATCCATATCAGGTCCGTTTTCGAGCATGGGTACGTTAATCATTTCAATTCCGAAGTGCTGGCAGATACCGAAGTGACGGTCATAACCGGGCACGGGGCAGATGAATTTAACCTTATCAAGCTTCGCCCAGGGAGTGGAGCCTGCGCCGAAAACCATGCACTGGGAAATATAATCGTACATAACGCTGAGGCTTGAGTTACCGAAGATAATGAGATTCTTCTTTTCAACCTCAAGAATTTCTGAAAAGATGGACTTGCATTCGTCGATACCGTCAAGCAGACCGTAGTTACGGCAATCTATGCCGCTTTTGCTCTGGAAAGAGCCGATATATTTATATTCAAAAATATCCTCGGAAAGCGCAAGCTGCTCTGAATCAGGCTTGCCTCTGGACATATCGAGGCTGAGATTCATAGCTTTGTAGCCTTCGTACTTGCTTTTTAATTCCGAGAGTCGTGATTTGAGATTTCTTTCAGCTGAATTTTGCATAATTGTTTAAGCCTTCCTCCAAAATCGTTGCGAATTGTTATTAATATTACAATATAAATAAGAATCTTGCAAGTCTTTTTTTGAAATCTTGCAAGATTCTTGAATTTTACTATATTTATTGGTTAAATAACGCAGATTTTGTACAACTTACCGTCAAAATGCAAAGTATTTATGGCGCTGTTTTGCCATTCTTCCGCTTATAAACTTGAGAGTTTCGCCTGCATCTGCATCTCCGCAGGCATAATCCTTCATAAGCCTGCCTTCTTCATAGCAAAGGTCGTCATGAAGAGGGAAGTAATTCTGCATAAGGAAGCAGGCGTATTTTGAAAGGCGGAAGTCGCCGACAATCCTGAATTCCGTGCTTATAGAATCTATGGCAACAGAATAGAATTTTTTAACGGAATCAATAAGAGCTTCTCTTTCGTTTTCAGGGGAGAAGATAATGGTAGATGCGCACAGAGCTTTATCGTTGTTGAAGCATGAATGGCTGTCCGTGCTTCCTACTATGGGATAATTTCTGCCCTTTGCTCTGTCTTCGTAATATTTCTGAGTCTGGAAACCGTTCTGCTCATAGTTAAGCTCGCCGCCGAGCACCTCAAACGCATCAAAAGGTTTGGTTTCAAGCAAGTAATCGGTAAGTACTTCGGGCACCTGAATGACGTTTGAAATCCAGTAGGGGTGAGCAAAAATTCCGAGACCCTCTGCATTTTTGATGTGGTTAAAAATCCATACGCAGGATGCGTAAGAGAACTTCGGAACACCGTCGGGAATATCAAGAGTTTCAGCGAGTGCAAGCACTTCGTCTTTGTACTGCTCGGGCGTGATGATATCGGGGCATTCCTTGCCTTCGTAACTCCTTAATTCTTCTGATGTTCCTACCTCCATATTATGTGCGGAGTCGGAAATAAGTGCGTTAACGGAATACTTGCCGCCGAAATTGACGATGTGAACGTCATTGTTATAGCAGCCTACACGGGGGAGATGTACCTCTTCACCGGGAAGAATCCTGAATTCAATCGGCACGTCCTTGAAAGCATCCATTGCTTCAAGAGCGGGATAATATCTGCGATGGTCGGTTATAGCAAAAAAGTCATATCCGTATTTTCTGTAATAGGAGCTTACAACAGCGGGGGACTGTCTGCCGTCAGAGCGGCAGGTGTGCATATGAAGGTCACCTTTGAAGGGATATCTTCCTACAAGGTCCTCTTTAAGTGAGTAAACGGAAAGCTGGAAAATCTTTTCAGGGTCATCCTCGTTATCGTCATAAAGGCGGATATAATGCTCCTGCTCATCTTTGAAAGCGTGAGTGAAGCGAAGGATACCGTCATCGCCGAGAGCAGGTGTAATTTCAACAAAGTTTTCAAGCTCGGGATAGTTGTGGGGAACTCCCGTGAAAAACGGACATACAACAATTCTGTAATCGGCATCCTTGGAGAATTCAACGTGCTTTCCGAGAGGCTTTATGCAGATTTCAATTTCTTTATTCTCGGGGAATACCTTGGGGTAAATATCGTAGTTGTGAAGATGGTTGTTGATTTTCATTTATACTTCCTCCGTTTTTGATTTTCTCTGAGCGATTTCCGCAATCATTCTGTTATATTCATCCTCATCAATTCTGTCCTTTTTGCGGATTATAAAATAACCTGTAATAAGGAGAACTATAGGAATCGCCGCCATACATAATGCGAGCTTCAAAGCCATATATTCATCAGCACTGCTGAGAACTGCCTCAATGCCTGAAAGCTTGGCTTCTTCGGTTATAAGCTTGAGGTTTGCCTGCTGCTCATAATCTGAAATCTGATTTGTTATAACAGTCATACCGATTGCAAGATAAACAAGGGTTACGATTACCTGCTGAAGGGCGCTGGACATTTTCGCCATAAGCGGACGCAACGAGAAAATAAGCGCTTCATCACGGGAGCCTGTTTTGTATTCGTTGTATTCGATTGTGTTGGTGAATATTACCATTATAATCATACCGAACCAGTTCTGACCGAAGCCGACTATAAGTGCGGCACCGCAAAGGAACCACAGGCGGATTGAAACAGGAATGAAAATTCCGCCGATTATAAAGCAAAGATATCCTATTACAGAAACGAAAACCGAAATCGCAAGGGCTTTTTTGCGCTTGAAAACGGAAGAAAGCTTCGGAAAAAGAATAAGGAGAATTCCCGATGAGCCTGCATAGAAAGCGGTGAAAAGGGTAACGTTTGTGCCGTTATAGCCGAATTCAAGGTAAATATAATTTGCGGCAAATGCGGTGAGCATAGCGCCGCTGAGGTAAGAAAGAAGTGTAACAAGCGTAGACCACAGAAGCTGATCGTTTGAAAAGATTACTTTAAACATCTTCTTCAATCCGATACGTTCTTCTTTTTCCGCTTTGTAATCTCTGTTTTCCTTAACGCCTGCGCAGCACAGAGTCTGGCAGAAAATGAAGGCGAAAACAGCAATAACTGAAACGGCGGAGTAAGCCGTAATTGAGTTGCCGCCTATTGCGAATTTACCTGCCGTAAGTACGGGAACAAGACCCGTTGCGGCGAGAGAACCGAGTCCGCTGAAAAGAGTGGCAAGGGACACGATTTTATCACGCTTGTCTGCTTTGCTTGTGAGCGAAGGCATCATTGACCAGTAGCCGATATCGTTCATCGTGTATGTGATATCCCAGATCAGATACAGAGCAATAAACAGATAAACAAAATTCCAACCTTCAAGACGGTTTGAGAACATTGCAACAACAGCAGCGCCGTTTGTGATGCATCCGATCATAATCCACGGCTTGAATTTACCGAAGCGGGTGCGTGTGTTTTCAACAACGCCTCCCATAATCGGGTCATTAAGACCGTCCCATATACGGCATACGATAAGCACCGTGCTTATTACGGCAAACTGAGCCTCTGTTACCGTACGGGTGAAAAGGATATAGGTGAGCAAAAACTGAGTGAACAGAGCGTAGGACATATCCCTGCCTATGCCGCCGATGCTGTAAATCCATTTGTTGCGGGTGAAATACGCATCGGCTGAGGTAGTGCCGATTTTTTTCTTTGACAAATAAACTCCTCCCTGTATTTAAATGGAAAATCCGTTGAAATAATGATATCACACTAAATATTAATTGTCGAGAATTTTATGTGCATTTTCTGTGAGTATATTCAATTGAAAGGCATCCTGCCGCACATATTACAGAAAATGGTCGCACCGCCTCTATCAAATCAGCGGAAATGCTGTTGGCAGCGAAGAAATCAAAGCATACGCCTGCGCCCATATGCAGAGCAACGGCACTTATCAGCATAGTAATAACCGTGCTTAAGCCTGCAACAGCAATTCTTTTTGTAAATTTACCGTGTATGTTTTTCAAATTAATCTCTCCGTTAAAAAATTTTGCTTATTAATTCTAACACTGTTGCTGTAATATCTCAATGAACAAATGTTACCTGCGAAAGCTGTAAAAAAATTATTCTTGCAAATGGCAATAAATATGGTATAATGATAATAATACAAACGCAAAGTGTTGATAAAATCAATAAAAGGAGTGCTCCTGATGAAGTGTCCGTTTTGCAACTACGAAGAGAGTAAGGTTATTGATTCCCGCCCCACCGATGAAGGCGAGCGCATACGCCGCCGCAGGGAATGCATAAGCTGCGGCAAGAGATTTACTACCTATGAAATTATTGAAAGTGTCCCCGTAATTGTTGTAAAAAAGGATAAATCAAGGGAAGTTTTTGACAGAGCAAAGCTCTTTAACGGTATGCTCAGAGCGTGTGAAAAACGCCCTGTATCTATTGAAACAATAGAAAAAGCGGTTTCGGATATTGAGGCTGTGCTTCAGAATTCGCTTGACCGTGAGGTAACCTCCGTTCATATCGGTGAGCTTGCAATGGATAAGCTTAAGGATATTGATGAGGTTGCTTACGTTCGCTTTGCATCCGTTTACAGGCAGTTTAAGGATATCAACACCTTTATGGATGAGCTTGCAAAGCTTCTCAGCGAAAAGTAATTAAACGTCATATTTGCATAATATTGTTATTACATCTATTTAATATAGCGAAAAAAACAGAACACGAGAAATTGAAGTTTTGATTCATTTCTCGTGTTTTTATTTATAATAAAACCGGTTCCGTCAGAAAAACGGAGCCGGTTTGACACTTAATTAAAAAATTGTTATATATGGTTTTTGGTTTAAATATCAATATCGTATCCCATTTTATAACTGAATTCTTCAAAAATTAATTCAGTATCGAATACTTTCATAGTTAAATCTTTGGCATTGAATGTGCAATCAGAGTCCCAGTCACCGTAAATTATTTTACCGGTGTTATCGTCAATTACACATGAAATAACGCAGTTGGTATACGAAAATTCACATTGACCGCTGCTAAAGGTCATTCCGAGTGAAGAGAGACTTTCTTCAAAGCCCGTTGTTGAACTTCCGTAGGCGTTTGAATAAGGATTATCGGTGTTTTTGTCCTTCAAACCATGCTTATAGTCTTTGACACTTATAAGGATAACTCGTTTGCCGTTTTCCACAGACATTTTTGCGCTTTTAACGTCTGAGGCGGTGAGCTTACCTTCGCCGGGAATTCCAAAAACATATATTGGGTTTTCTTCAAAACCCTGCCAGTAAGCATCCATATTTATTGCCGGATTATCGGACCCTTTAATAGTAACAACCGGTGTACCGATGATTTCATAACCTGATGAGCCGAGAACAAATCCGGTTTTTTTAACCGCTGAATTGTAATGTTCAAGCACCTCATCAACGTCACTTATAACTTTGCTGCCGAGAGAAACTTCAACACGGTCAGGATTATAAGGTATAACAACAACGCCGAAAATGCCGCCGATGCTGTTGAGTAAAATCACAAATGCTGTGATTATCGGTACAAGTCTTTGAAGAATAAGATTTGCCATAAGATTACCTCCTTTGTAATTTTTAATGTATCATATTACGGTAATTTTTGTCAATATGTTAAAGAAGAGAGTTTGATGCGTTTAGCGTATTTTAAAAATCTTTATGCAAAGAATGATAAATATTACATAATGTAATAGGAACCGCCCGGCTTTAAACCGGGCGGTATTTTTAATGTTTATCAGATTGAATCAACGTATTTAATAAGAAGCTCTCTGAGAGTTTTGGGGTCGCAGTTTTTGTTGAGCTTCTTCATTGCCTGACCGAAGAGTGCCATAATAGCCTTTTCCTTACCGCTCTTGTAGTCGTTAACAGACTTCATATCGTTTGCAACAACCTCTTTGATAACTTCTTCGATTTTGCCTGTATCGTTGCTGATGATAAAACCGTTTTCCTCAGCGTAAGCCTTGGGATCGATATCGGTATCAAACATAGCGTCAAGAATTTTTGCCGCACCTGCACGGTTTACAACACCTTCGTTAACAAGCTTAATAAGCTCGCCGAGGGATGCGCCGTTGATGCTGAGCATATCAGCGGTCATTTTCTTTCTGTTGAGAATTTTGGAGCAGTCGGAAATCAGCCAGTTTGCAATTTCAACAGCCTTGGGGTAGCGTTCATATGCGCCTTCGAAAACGTCGCAGAAAGCTCTGCTGGAGGCTATCTGGGAAGCAACCTTTTCATCAAGCTCATATTCTTCAATAAAGCGCTTTTCTTTGATTTCGGGGAATTCGGGGAGGGTGGATTTGATTTTGTCAAACCACTCATCGTCAATAACTACAGGCATAATGTTGGGGTCGGGGAAATATCTGTAATCGCCCGCAGTTTCCTTGTTTCTCATAGGATAGCTCTTACCCTTTACGTCGTCCCAACGGCGGGTTTCCTGAACAAGCTCCTCAGTGCCGTTTGCAATGGCGTCAATGTGGCGTGCAACCTCATATTCGATAGCTCTTTCGATAGCTGAAAGAGAGTTCATATTCTTCATTTCGGTTCTTACACCGAGCTTGTCGCTGCCTTCGGGCCTTACGGAAAGGTTAACGTCGCAGCGCATAGAGCCCTGTTCCCAACGGCAATCGGAAACCCTTGCAAAACGAAGAAGATTTCTGAGTCTTTCAAGGTAAGCAAGAACTTCCTTTGCGCTTGAAAGGTCGGGCTGGCTTACGATTTCGATAAGCGGAACACTGGTACGGTTGAAGTCAACGAGTGAAGTATCGGTCCAATCGTCGTGAACAAGCTTGCCCGCATCCTCTTCCATATGAATCTGCTTGATACGGATGAATTTTTCGCCGTTTTCGGTTTCGATTCTTACTTTACCGTTTACGCAGATTGGAGCAAACCACTGGGTGGTCTGATACGAGCAGGGAAGGTCGGGGTAGTAGTAGCTCTTTTTGTCAAAAGTAGTGGTGCGGTTGATGTCACAGTTGAGCATCATACCTGCGGTCATACCAAGGTCAACAACGTGCTTGTTGACAATGGGAAGCATACCGGGCATACCGCAGCAGGCAGGGCATACGCTTTCGTTTTGCTCAGCGCCGTATTTTGCGCTGCAGGAGCAGAATATTTTTGAATCGGTCGCAAGCTCAACGTGAACTTCAAGACCTATAACAGTTTCAAATTTCATTATGCCTTAAGCCTCCTTTTCGCAAATCTGAGCCAGACCGAGGAGCACTTTATCGCTGAGTGCTTTGCCAATAAACTGAACACCTGCGCAAGCAACTGCGGGAACACCTGAAATTGAAGCAGGGGCAGTATAAAGGCTCTCGTTGTAAGCGGTATCGATATCGGATTTAACTTCATCCTCACTGTATGCTGTTTTTGAGCAGGCAGGAAGAAGAAGAGCATCGTATTTTTCAAAAAGTGAATTGAGATGCTCGCTGATAACTCTGCGGATTCTCATGGCCTTGTCATAAACGGGCATATAGTTATCGTCAGAAAGGCATTCTGAACCGTAGAGAACGGTAAGCTTTGTAAGCAGACCGAAAGCTTCTGTTCTGCTGTTGGTGTAAAGCTCATCGATGTTTTTATAGTTTGGTGAACGGTATCCGAACTTTATGCCGTCATATCTTGAAATGTTATTGCAGGCTTCAGCTGACATAAGAATAAACCATGCACTCTGAGAAAGAGGAAGGATTTCATCGTTAATTTCCTCTGTTGCAATGCCTGAATTGTTGAGAGCGGTGCAAGCGGATGCGATTTTTGCCTGAGTGTCACTGTCAGCACTGTCAACAAGATTTTTGATAACCGCAACCTTTTTGAATTCGCCCTGCTTGATATTGCCTTTTATGCTGTTGCAGACTTCTTCGGGGAGGCTTGTGCCGTCCTTGAAATCGTGAGCAATGATGCAGTCGGCAACCTCGGCAACGTCAGCGGCGCATTTTGCGGTAACGCTTACTGCCTCGCCTGAGCAGGCGGCAGGAACAATGCCGTATCTTGAAACAGTGCCGTAAGTGGGCTTAAGGCAGGTAAGGCCTGCAAGAGCAGCGGCCCTTCTGGGAGTACCGTTGGTGTCGAGTGAAACGGCAGCAAAAGCATCACCGTCGTTTATTGCGGCGGCACAGCCGGAAATAAGGTTGCCGCTTTCATCAGCGCAAGCGCCGAAGTGTGAGGTTTCGCCAAGGAAATCAAGGCCGAATTCGCCTGTGTTTGCCTTGCCTGCAATTCCGTATCCAGCGCTCTTAAGCTTGGTTACGGCCTCGCTTTCAAAAAGACTGTTATAACCGTCAAGCATTTTTGAACCCGCTGTGGTGGGCATACCAACGGTAAGAATCATATCGTCAAGCACTACCGCTTTTGCGGCAGACTCGGCAGCTTTTGTTATATATTTGTTCATAAGTCAATCATCCTTTGCAGAAAGAGTGTTAATCAACAAGGCGGGGTACCTGCCAATAACCGTCCATACTTTCGGGAGCGCCTTCAAGCAGCTGATCACGGGTGAATACCTTGGACTGCTTGTCTTCTCTGATTACGTTGGTCATAGGCATAACGTGTACCATTCTTTCGGTATCGTCGGTGTTGATGCCGTTTAATGCTTCCGCCTGATTGCCGCGGCGTGCAAAGAAATCAAGAGCTGCAGCTTCTTCGGATTCTGTCAAGCTGAGCTGGTTGAGCTTTTCAAGGCGGATTAATGTCTTTTTATCCATATATATGCCTTCTTTCTGTGAGAGAAAATTAGTCCCTTACTCTGATGTTAGCTTCTCTGAGCTGCTGCTCGGTAACTTCACCGGGTGCGCCCATCATAAGATCCTGAGCATTACCGTTGAGCGGGAATGCGATAACGTCACGGATGGTTTCTTCGCCGGCGATAAGCATAATCATTCTGTCAATGCCGGGTGCCATACCTGCGTGAGGAGGAGCGCCGAAGTTGAATGCGGTGTAAAGAGCGCCGAATTTAGCCTTGAGGTCTTCTTCGCTGTAACCGGCAATGTCGAAAGCCTTCTTCATGATTTCGGGGTTGTGGTTTCTTACAGCGCCGGAGGAAAGCTCTACGCCGTTGCATACGATGTCATACTGATAAGCGAAGATTTCAAGGGGATCCTTGGTGTTGAGAGCTTCAAGGCCGCCCTGAGGCATTGAGAAGGGATTGTGAGTGAAGTCGATCTTGTTGGTTTCGGAGTTGAGCTCGTACATGGGGAAATCAACGATGAAGCAGAATTCGTAAGCATCCTTGTTGATTACGTCAAGATTCTGACCGAGCCATGTTCTGATTTCGCCTGCAAGGCGGTTAACAACCTTGATTGCATCGCAGATGAAGAAGAGGGTTTCGCCGTCCTTGATACCAACCATTTCGGTAAGCTCAGCCTTCTGCTCGGGGGAGAGGAACTTCTCGATGGGTCCCTTGTAGATGCCGTCTGTGTAAGTGAGGTAGCCGAGACCCTTCATGCCGATACTCATAGCAAACTTGAGTGAATCCTCAAAGAACTTCTTGGATTTGCCCTGGCAGTTGGCAACAATGCCTCTTACAGGCTTGCCCTTGAAGAGCGGGAATTCAACCTTTGAGAAGAATTCTGTAAGATCCTGAATAATAAGAGGGTTGCGAAGGTCGGGCTTATCGCTGCCGTACTTGAGCATCGAATCTGCAAAAGTGATGCGCTTGAAGGGGGGCTTTGAAACGGGCTTGTCGGAGAACTTTGAGAAGGTGTTGTAGATAACTGTTTCTGCAACTTCAAAAACGTCTTCCTGAGAAGCGAAAGCCATTTCAAAGTCAAGCTGATAAAATTCGCCGGGTGAACGGTCCTGCCTTGCATCCTCGTCACGGAAGCAGGGAGCGATCTGGAAGTATCTGTCAAAGCCCGAAGTCATAAGCAGCTGCTTGAACTGCTGGGGAGCCTGGGGAAGAGCGTAGAACTTGCCCTTATGCTTTCTGCTGGGAACAAGATAGTCTCTTGCGCCTTCAGGTGAAGATGCGGTGAGGATGGGAGTGTTGATTTCCATAAATCCGAGTTCTTCCATCTGCTTTCTGAGGTAGCTGATAACCTTGGAACGAAGAACGATGTTCTGATGGATTTTGGGATTTCTCAAATCAAGGTAACGGTACTTGAGTCTTACTTCCTCACGGGTCTGAGTGGAGTTGGTAATCTCAAAGGGGAGGGTGTTGAGGCAGGGACCGAGAACGGTAAGCTCGGTTGCCTTTACTTCTATAAGACCTGTTTCAAGCTTGGTGTTAACTGTTTCCTCATCACGCTTGGTGACGGTACCCTTAACGGAAATAACGGTTTCCTTGGTAACTCCCTTAAGTACGGAGTCATCGTTGAAAACAACTTGAGTAAGGCCGTAATGGTCGCGAAGGTCAATGAAGATAACTCCGCCGTGGTCACGGATTGTATCAACCCAGCCTTCAAGGATTACCTGCTCGCCTATGTTGTTTTCGCGCAGCTGATTACAAGTGTGTGTTCTGTTCATAGTGATATCTCCTTTAAGATTATTATACATTTTCAGGGGCGGATAAAACAAAAAATGCCGCCTTCATCCCTCTGCATGGGACGAAAGACAGCTTCCGCGGTACCACCCATATTGATTGCGTTGCAATCCTCTCTTCATCTTAACGCGATGTAACGTGCGGTTCTAATTGCCACAGGCTTTCTTCCGCAGGCTCCGGAGTGTTTTTCAGCGGGGATGCTGCTGTATTTTCACCGTCAACAGCTCTCTGGAAAAGCATTGTTCCCGTTTACTCGCTCCATCATTGCTTTTAATACAATTATATTATCACAACTGTACAAAAAGTCAAGAATTTTTTTGTGGAATAATTCGATTTTTCAGACAAACTTTTTAATTACGATTTATTGTTTGCCGTTTTATTACGTTTATGATATAATTTCAATATCCTGCATCGGAGGTAAGATTATGTTGATTAAAATCAATCCCGACGTCACTTATCAGACTTATGAAAGCATGGGCGCAAGCGGCGCCTGGTGGGCTCAGATTGTTGGCGGATGGAAACATATTGACACCCGGAGCGGTCTTGAGGTAAGGGACAGAATATCCCAGCTTCTTTACAGTAAAGATAAAGGAATCGGTATGCAGGTATACCGTTACAATATCGGTGCGGGGTCAAAGCATTCGGGCAGGGGAGAATACAGCCAGCCTGCAAGGAGTACGGAGTGCTTTGAAACTGCACCTTATGAATATGACTGGAGCAGAGATGCAAATGCAGTTTATATGATGGAGCAGGCTGTCAGAGACGGAGCGGATGAGATTATACTCTTTGTGAATTCTCCTATTGAGCGCCTTACTAAGAATCATATGGCGCATGCGGACAAGGGTAAGCTTTTCAGGGAAAATATTTCAAGTGAGAATTATAAGGATTTTGCCCGATACTGCTGTGACGTAACTGAGCATTTCCTTGAAAAAGGTTTACCGGTAAAGTATCTGTCTCCTGTTAATGAACCGCTATGGATATGGAACGGTGGTCAGGAGGGCTGCCACTATAAGCCCAAAAGTGTTACAAAGGTTTTCAAAGTTTTTGCACAGGAGCTGTCAAAAAGGCCGAAGCTTAAAAATCTGAAGCTGTCAGGGGCTGAATCGGGCGATATACGCTGGTTCAACAAATCATACACAAGAGCTCTTCTGAAAGATAAAGACGTCAGAAAATATCTTGATGCAGTTGATATTCATTCCTACTGTCTACCTGTTCCGTTACCGTTCAACGTACCCTTTCTTAATAACCGTACGTCCTACGTTAAACGTTTCCGCAGATGGATGGACAGAAAATATCCCGATATGCCGGTTAAAATGAGCGAATGGACTCATATGAAGGGCGGCAGAGATAAGGGGATGGATTCGGCACTTGTGGCAGCAAAAACGATTTACGAGGATTTTGCGTTGCTCAATGCCGTTTCGTGGCAGCACTGGATTGCTGTTTCCGAGGTTGATTACTGCGACGGTCTTATTTATATTAATCTTGAAGATAAAACTTTTGAGGTCACAAAGAGGCTGTACGTAACGGGAAACTTTTCAAAATATATTCAACCCGGCAGCGTGCGCATAGAAGCGCAGAGCGGCTGCGAGGATTTGCTTGCTCTTGCGTTTAAGAAGGACAGTGAGATAGTTGTAATATTAATTAATCTTTCATCCGAGGTGAAAAAAGTTGCTATTCCCGCAAAAGGTGATGTAATTTGTGCGGTTACTGATAAAGATAATGATTTAACGCAAACAGTGATAAAAGGCGATGATATTTCCGTAAATCCCAGGTCTGTCAACACTTTCTGCTATTTTGAATAAATGCCTGATTTTTCCGATTTTGCACAATAAAAAAATCTTGAAAAATTTTTGAAAAAATTTGAAAAAACCCTTGACATTCCGGTATCGCTTTGCTATAATAGCAAACGTTCCGAGCGAGAGTGGCGGAATCGGCAGACGCGCACGTTTGAGGGGCGTGTGGTAATCCCGTACGGGTTCAAGTCCCGTCTCTCGCACCATTGAGGATTCCGCAAGGAATCCTCTTTTTACTAAGCGGACTAAGCTGAAAGTAAGTTTTTAACTGAAAGTAAGCTCCGCCTCGGCAGCCTCACCGTGTAAAAATCGGAGGCGAAATTTGCGGGTATGGCGGAATTGGCAGACGCGCTAGATTCAGGTTCTAGTCGGGGCAACTCGGTACAGGTTCAAGTCCTGCTACCCGCACCACACCAACATAATCCGAACCTTTTACCGATTGGAGAAGGGTTCGGATTTGTTATTTTTTTCTGACGAATCCGAATCTGTAACTACTATTCTTCTACACAAAACGAATCTTATTTTGAGTTTTAGGGATATATCATTATAACCTCAAAGTCGATACATTAAAGCCTTATACTTCAACGATTTCAGGCTTTCGTTTTGCGTAGAATCAACCTGCTTATCAATCAAATTACGATTACAGAAAGGATAAAATAATTATGAAAAATTATATTAAATCTTGTGAATTTAATATTGATACCGCCTGCGTTGAAGTCAAACTCACCGACGGTTCTATGGTGTCAATCGACTGCATCGCCGTCGAAAACGAATATGCAAACAATATGTACGAAACATCAGAACTTGATTATCTTATCTACAACGAGCCGATGAGTTATGTCAGATTACTGTTAAGCGGAAAGATGGAAGAATATCTGCGAAATAATACAGATTACACACCATTATCAGATATGAGATAAAATTTAGCAGGCAACACCACAAAGGATGTTGTCTGCTGTTTTTATGTGTTCTCATTCTTTTTGCTTACTTTGGAGAGAATTCGTAATA
>JAFQKF010000036.1 GCA_017397105.1 Clostridia bacterium
GGGGGAACGTCCTCGGTAACGGTGAATTCATAAACTCCGACCTTATCAAAGGTCCACGTGCCAAGGTCAAGAGTACCGCCTGCGCCTACGTCTGCCTTATCGGGCACGCCGCTTATGTTTTCCTGGTCCGAGCCTGATACTGCGTAAGTGAAGAATTTTTCGGTAATGTCACTGTCTGACTTACCGCCGCCTGTAAGATTTACTTCGCCCGCTATATCAACCGAAACGGGTGAAGGCGTGGTATAGGTATTGTCAAAGTGCAACGAATCTGAGGGAGTTCCGTTTTTAGTAATCTCTGTATTGGTTATTTCAAGGGTCTGAGTCTGATCGTTTGGCTCAACTGTATAAGCGATAACGTAAGAACCGCTATCGTAATCATAGCCTGCATTACCGCTGTTTACTTCGTTAACCGTAAACTTATATTCACCGGGTCTTATAAATTCAATTCCTTCAATTACAAAGTTTCCGTTTTCATCAACAGTAACCGTTGCATCATCGGGAAGATTGAAGCCTTTTTCGTTATTACTGCTATCAGGAGTAAGCTCTACGGAGAACTTGCCGCTTTCAAAATCCTTGGGAGTGCCGTTTTCCGTTAAGGAAACAGTACCTTCTATATCAGGAGAAGTCACCGCAGCATAAAGCACATTTTCAACTTCAAAATCCGTACTCATTGAAGCTCCGTCAACGTAAACGTCACCGTAAGCAACCTCAATACAGTAAACCTCAGAACTGCATATAAGCCCCGCGGGTGCATCGGTTTCCGCAAGTTCATATTTATGACCCGAAGGTATACCGCTGAATTCAACGATACCGTATGCTGACGAGGTTGCCTCAAAGCTGTCAATAACTACGTCACCTGAACATACGGAACAACCGATGATGTGTGTAAGAGTAAACTCCGCTCCCTCAACCGGTTCATCAAGAGAATCAACCTTACCGAAGGAAAAGTCTGCAAGATATCCCTTGACTGACGGAATGGGAAAATCTACAGTAAGATCGGGATCGTTATCTTCAAGGAGAAGTGTTCTGTAGCTGAGAGTAGTGGTGCCGTTGGTTGAATATTCCTTTTCATCAACAAATGCATCTGCTTCATTGGTGAGGCGGATTCTGTACTTCAGATTAAAGGTACGGTAAGTTACGGAATCTTCAGTATTCTGTGTATATCCGGATTCACCGACATTCCACGTAATAGAGCCTGAATATGCCGCAGTATTCTCTGCATCAAGGCTGTAAGTGCCGCTAAGAGCGTTTTTAGTAACGTCTGCGTTCTTGTTGTAAAATCCGAGGAATTCAACGTTATCACCCATAGGGTCGGTAACACTCATAGGCTCCGCTGTAGCGATGAGAGACAAAACGGTAGTGAATGCCGTTTCAAGCTGCTCATCGGTATCGCCTCTTGAAAAGGCATTGGTAACCCCTGCTCTTTCAAGATCGGGACCGCCGCCGATTTTTTTACCGAGCCAGTTAACGTAAGCGGTTGAATCCGTAGCAGAACCAACCTCATAGGTTTCGCTTGTTCTCTCAACAATAGGAGTTGAAACGTTGATATATTTCTGAATGGTCTGGCTTTCATTGCTGATATCAATGCCGATACTGTAAATATCAATACCCGAACTCTTGATTGATTCTGCAAGAGTTCTTGCCTTGATTGCGGCGGTATCACTGTAACTTGTTCCGTTGCAGGGAAGCTTTCTTACAAAATCGTAGAACAAACCGTCAGCAGGAGCAGAGGGTACACCCGAAGGCGGATTTTTATAAGTTCTGTAAACATCATAGCCCTTTATCTCAGTTGTTGAATCCCTGCCGCTTTCAATATACGTGGTGGGGAAACCGTCCGTGATAAGGATGATATATTTCTGCTTTGCCGAAGAGGATTTGAGCATATTGCTTGCAAGCTGAAGGCCTGCTTCAATATTTGTAAACTTGACGCTTTCTGATGAGGGTGCGGTTATATTGTCAATATCACCGAGAAATGTATTAAGATTTTCATCAGCATTTTTAAGGTCGAAAACAACCGAAGCGTGTGAATTAAAGGTAACCATACCTATACGGCTGTTATCGTTGATTCCTACACCCTTACTGTACTGCTCAAGAAACGCTTTGGCAGCTTTCTTCGCTTTGCCGATTCTGTCGTTTGTATTCATAGTGTTTGAAATGTCCATAACCATAACAACATCGGTCAGAGGAAGCTTCTTTTCAACAGTGAGAAGTATATCAAAATAGTTCTCATCCGCTGAAGGATAAACCGTCTTACTCACTTCGATGTCTTCAGCAAGCGTTGATGCACTTCCGCCCTCGTTTACAATCTGAGCACTGTTGTCCGCAGAGAAGGCAGAAAAAGAACCAACGGGAATACTGAGAGTCACCAAAACCAAGCAAAGGAATACAGCTATGGCTTTTTTCATAAAAAACATCCCTTTCAGATTCATTATTCGCTAAAGAAAAATAGAAAATTTTACCTATTTATTTTATATTATTAAATAAAACTTGTCAAGTATACAACAAAAAGCGCCCTCCGTTAACGGAGAGCGCCAAAAGTAAAAATTAATCAAGTGTGCCTTTAAGCACTTTACCTGTTTTAAGATTAAACACAAGCTCGTTCTTTTTTCCGTTGAGCTCTGTAATAACCTCGATAACCTGCGAATCAAGATACTGAGCGGAAACAATCTTTTCATCAGTCTTTTTGAAGTACTTTTTAAGAAGCTTCATCTGCTCGGCATCATAATCGCCTGCATTATCGGAAACAAAGAGAACGTTGCCGCAAAGGTTATTGATTCTTGCAAGGAGCTTTTTCTGTTCCCAGGTGAATTTAAGGTTATTGTTTCTAAGGAAGAAAACGTCAGGGTCATTCATAAATACTCTGCCGTTGAGATGGCGGCGGAATATTGAATTATTAATAGCGCTCTGTGCACTGAGCATTTCGTTGCTTACGTGGATGTGATTATAGAACTTGCCCTTATAGGTCAAATCAACGTCGCAGCTGATTCGGCAGGCATCGCAGATACCGATAGCGGCACTCAAGGGCACGCCGCAGCCAAGGAGAAGCTTGTCACCAACGCATTCACGAAGGAACTGCATTGCCTCGCACATAATTTCTCCCCTGCTCTTGCCGTATCTGGGAGTTACGCACTCACTGTAAAGGAAATCAAGCTTAACCATATCGTAGCCCCACTCGTTGAGAACTACGTCGAAAACCTTCTTGATATATGCCCTTGCTTCTTCATTGTAAAAATCAAGCGTGTATGCACCGCCCCAGGCAATGCAACCGAGCTGAGGCTTGCCGTTTTCGCCCTTGATAAGCCAATCGGGATGCTCTTTTGCAATTCTTGAAACCTTCTGACAACTGAACGGAGCAATCCAGATACCTGCAAGGTAGCCTTTATCGTGGATTTTATCGGCAATGTACTTCATACCGTGGGGGAATTTATCACAGTAATCAAGCCAGTCACCAACATAGGGCTCGTAACCGTCATCAATCTGGAAAATGGAGGTTTCATCCTTTGCAGGGTCAAGACCGTCAAGGTCACGCAGAATGATATTTTCATCAATCTTCTGGAAATAGTTATACCAGGAGGTATAGCCGCTCATTGCGCCCTTTCTTGTGGCAGGCATGGGCATAAGCGAAAAGTATGAATCAAACACTTCATCATAAGTGCCTTCAAACTCAACTATATCAAAAATCAAAAGAGGAGCCTTAACAAGCTTGCCCTTTACGTCTTTGCGGATTGAGAAATAACCGGAATTCATTTTTACCTTGAAATAGGTATATCCCGTCTTTGCGCACAGTGAGCCCCAGAGCTTTACGTTTTCACCGTTTCTTACATAGGTATAGCCGTGGCTGTGGAATTCGCCGGGCTTCTCTGAATAGGAAACGATACGGTCATCACTTGTTATGCTTGCATAATGCCTGAGATAAGGATGAATATGCGAAAGCTTTATGGTGGATTTCATTACCTCATCGCTTTTGAATTCCCTTGTCTTTGTCCAGGACTGATAGCCGTTTGCGAAGAAATTGTCTCCCTTTTTAAATGCATAAGGAAACTCAACGTAAAAATCAACAAGCTCAAAATTCTTCTTGGGATTGAGCACAACAGTATATCTGCCGTCAGACTCGCTGATATCGAGGAAATAAAAATCGTTCTCGGTTGCGTTTGAGGTTACAACCTTACCGTTTGACAGATACTGAATTACATACTTTTTACTCATACTTCACTCACCGTTCCTTATTTGATACCTGCATTATAACAAATAACGCAAATATATTCAAGCCATAAATACAAAAGAAAAACCGGCAGTCAGAAACCGCCGGAAATTCAAAAAACAAAACACAGATTTTATGCAGTTATTCGGAAAAATGATACGATGAAGTACCCTCCGATACAAGAATCGGCATAAGATTAAGCTCTGCCTGAATCTCTTTTGTGATTTTTTCAACCGTTACTGCATCAGCAAAATAAATCTCATAAACCAGAGTATCATTGCCGATAACCGCATCACCTGACTGATATCCGCCGTGTGCCACGAATTCCGTATAGCCGCAGCCATTATCAATAATGATTGCGCGAGCCATACCCTTTGCTTCGTCTACGGTAAGTACCTGCTTACCTGCATCGGCATCGTTAAGACCGCAATAAAGAGTGAATTCAGGCGGATTTTCTGCCTGCTTGCTCTGAGCGCACGAGGTGCAGACACAGATAAAAGCAACACATACCAGCACGAGAGATACAATTTTTACAACATTTTTCATGGCTCTAACCTCACTTATTTATATTCTGAGGAACTTTGAAAAAGCGAAAAGTCCGCTCAGTTTATCAGATTATTAACGATATTGAACAACGTTACCGCCAGAACAAATACCTGCACCGCCGAAAAAGCCCTTTCAACGGCTTTCTCACTGCATTTCTTATTGAGAAGCGCACCTATAAATCCGCCTGCAACCGCTCCCACTATCATTACGGGAACAACGGATAAATCAAAGCCTGAAAATCCTACTGTAAAAGCAGTGGTGGCGAGCTTTGAAATCTGAGCAAAAAGAATTGTGATAAGCGAACAAACGGTGGCAATTTTTGTATCATATGAAAACAGATAAATTATAAGCGCTACGTTGACCGGTCCGCCGCCGATACCCAGAAAAGATGAAATACATCCGAGAAAAACTCCCGCCAACAAGGAAACAGTTATGCCGTCAAGCTGCCTGCCCTTTATGCGTTTTTTATTCTTCATATACAGAATAACGCACAGAATAAGCACCGCAAGGGCAATGTTCTGAACAACGGTGGCAACGGAATCCGCACGCAGCGCATTCACGATAAAGTCGAGCAGATGCTGCCCTGCAAATCCGCCCAGCACCGAGCCTGCCGCCAACGGGATTGCCGTTTTAAACGGAATTTTTGTTTTTGATTTCATCTGTTTAATAACAGAAACCGCCGACATTGAAAAAACGGTGATTGATGAAATAACGCCGATTGTCTGAACGTCATAATCACCAAGAACATCCATAAGCGGTTTTATTATAACTCCCCCACCCATTCCCGTAAGCGAGCCTACGGTGGTAGCTAAGAGAGAGAGAATGAAGTAGATTAGATTATGCATAAAAACCTCTTTAAAATGTCAAAGTCCGTACTTCTTGCAATATCATTTATTTTCCCTGCTTTTCTCTGACAACTTCCTTTGTTTATATTTCGGGAGCTTACCAACGACCGTTATATAACTGTGGTCTGCCATCTCAAAAATAATTTCGTCCGGGACGCCACCAACCGGCAAGGTATTGAAATACGGCTGCTGAACGGGCGGGCAATGATAACCCCTTACAACAATACCGGGAAACAGGTTTCTGTAAAACTCTCCCGTCATACGGTCACAGTTAAAAGTAACAGTCAATTCGCCTTTCAGGACAAACAGCTGCGCAAAGATTTTCCCTTCAACTTTAATTATATCGCTGTCTGGACCGAAAGGATGGTCAACATATGCTCCGTTTTTTGAAAGACAGTAATTGAGCAATTCTGAATATTGCATTAGAAATAGCCTCTGCAGTCAGATTATTTTTTCAATTCGCCAATAAACCCGAATGAATTAGACTTATTTCCATTCATTGTGGGAATTACAAATTTCTTATAATCAAGAGTCTTAAAACCAGAAAGTAATTCAAGAATATAGTCCTCTGCGTGATGACGAACCGTTGCACCGTCATAGGTTTTAAACGCTCCGTATATGCCCGTTTTCTTTTGCGCCTTTTTATAAAACAACCGTCTTTTAAAACCGGAATTCAAAAGAAAATCATTAATATAAATTATACCGCCCGGCTTCAATACTTTTTTGATATTGTTTAAAAGTTCTTGTTGTGATTCGTTATCAGGAACGCAAGTGAGGACGCCGAATAATATTACCGCATCAAAGAAATTGTTTTCAAAAGGTATCACACCGTCAGGGTTAGCAACAAGATTCAATTCAGGGTACTCTCGCAAGCCTCTTTTAATCATATTTTTTGCAGAATCAACACCCGTTAAATCGGTAAAACCTGCTTCTGCCAACTCATTAAGAATTCTGCCGTAACCACAACCTACATCAAGAATTTTGCAATCTTTTGAAACATATTTTGAAAACAACTCAACATCCAAAACCGTAGTAAAATTCTTTTCCTCTGCTACCGAGTTCCAATATTCATTTTGGTTCATAGCACCACCTCCATAAATAGGATTTTACAAATCAAAATGTTGCTTCATTAGTGCGTACAAGGCTTGTTTATCATTTTCAAGCAATAAAACCTCTTTTTTGGGAGCATAGTGGTGTGAAAATTCTTCATCTATATATGAATGGTTGTTAATTACAATTGCATTTTTGTATCGCGGTCTAACATGTAAATGTAAATGAGGGTTAGGGGTTGTTTTTTTGTAAAAGTTGTTCAGCAAACAACTCCAATTACTTAATTCGGCCCCTAATACTTCCTTGTATATGTATTCTAATCTATCTATAATCGTTTTCAATTCAATCCATTCAGATATATCAAGTTCAGAAAGGCTTCCTCGGTGTCTGTTCAGCACTAAAATACATCTGCCGACATAATCCTGTGTATCAGCTAAATAAACAGACCAATGCATAGAGTTATATAATAGCCATTCATTTTCTTTATAATCACACCATTCACACATAAATAATCACCTCACAAATTATCAATATGCTATAGTTAACGTTCAGATTTTAACAACGAGTAGTAACACGCATCGCAAATGCCCTGATTATTCCAATCGGAACTGCGCAGAGTTCCCTCATATTTCATCCCGCATTTCAGCATTACTTTGCCTGAATACGGATTTCTCGGGTCGTGCCTTGCTTCAATGCGGTTTGCATCTACCGTATCAAACAAAAAATCCATAACAGCCTTCAATGCCTCTGACATTATTCCTTTATGCCACCACTCTCTGCCAAGACAATAGCTGATTTGCATTGAAGAAACCTCTTCGTTCATACTTCCTACCGCAATAGCACCAATCGGTTCATCACCGTTTTCCTTCAAAACAATGCCCCAATGATAATATTTTTCGTTTGAGTACTGTTTCACCCAATCATCCATTATGCTTTGGCTTTCTTCCTGATTTGAATGAGTTTTCCACATCAGAAACTTTGTGACTTCCGGATCTGACGCCCAATTCTTAAACATTGCGGCAGCATCTTTAATCTCATATCGTCTTAAAACCAATCTGTCTGTTTCTAACCGTTGTGTTCCGCAATGCTTCATATTCGTCATTCCCTTATGTCTTTTATTGAATGATTATATCATAATCACTCTAACTTTTCAACAAATACAGACAACATCTGTTTGTAAACAAAAACACTCTTTTAATCTGTTGATTTCCATGAACAAAAGTGTTATATTTACTGTATTAACTTTGAAAGGAAGAAAATCCTATGATGAGCATATTGAATAAGATTATCACCCTGATTCTTGTACCTATTTATTTCTGCGTGATATCCCCTACATATCCCGTGCTGGTTTTATTCAATCAGCCCAAAGAGCTTATTTCCCTTTCCGAAAACGGTGTAGGCACCGCGGATGACCCCGTATATCTTACCGCACACAGAGGCGTTCACGCTCTTGCTCCCGAAAACTCATTACCTTCATTTGAAGAGGCGGTAAATAACGGCTATTACTCCGCAGAATGCGATATTCAGCTCACCAAAGACAACAAGTGGGTTGTCATTCATAACGCCGAGGTTGACGGCAGATTCTGCCAGTACGGCAAAATAGCCGACCTTACTCTTGAAGAGCTCAAAACCTTCAGCTACAACTGGGGCGCAAATATATGGAAATATAAAGATTCCCGTATACCTACCCTTGAAGAATACCTCGACGTTTTTGTCGGCACTGACACAAGACCACAGATTGAAATAGGCGTTGAGAATTATGATATGCTCTACAGTATCGTTGAAGCGATAAACGAAAGAAATCTTGAGGACCAGGCTATCGTACTCACGTACAACCTCAAGCAGCTCAAGATGATCCGCGAGCTCAATCCCAATATCGAGCTGTGGTATCTGGTAGATGAAATGACTCCCGAAATCATCGCTCAGGCAAAAGAGCTTGGCGATAACGTGTGGCTTTCTGCAAGCTACGATAAGAACACAGAAGAAAATATAAAACTCGCAAAGAGCGAAGGCATCAACTTCTCTCTGTTCACCGTTAACACTCTTGAGGAAGCAAAAACTCTTTATGATATGGGTGTCAGATATATAGAAACGGATATTCTGTGCAACTAATTAACATAAAGGACCGTGCAAAGTGTAAAAGCGCTGCACGGTCTTTCTGTTTGGATAAAAAACAAGACAGCCCGAAGACTGTCTTGTTCCTGGTGGAACAATGTCCGAGGTGTTCGAACATTGCTCCATAGCTGATTTTTCGCCGTTGAAGGCTGCTTCAATATCATCAAGCGGGATGTCATCTATGGTGACGGGCTTATTGCTTGCATTGATAATAAGTGTCAGATGGTCATCGTAAAGATAAACCGAATGAACAAAGATATTTACGATTGCTCTGCGTTTTGCCATATCATCACCGGGCATCTCACAGACATAATTGAGAAAGGCTAAAATCTGTGCCTCACTAAGAAGAACGCGCTTATTTTGCTCAATGGCAAGCTGTTCCTCAAGCTCTTCTTTTTCTGCCTGACGGCGGTTGATTCGTTCTGTAAGCGCCACTGCATCTCCGCCTTTTTCAATTGACAACCACATATTTTCAATAGCTTCATCAATTTCCTTGATTGAACTTTTAAGATTTTTGATAGAGAGATTGTCGGGATTTCTGTTGCATTCTTCCGCTATCTTTTTAGCGATATATTGCATCTTTTCATCCGTCAGCATTTTAAGGCACTCGTTAATAACAAGGTTCTCAATCAGTTGTTTACTGATAGACTTCTTTTCACATTTCTTCTTCCTTGCACTCTTGCAGACATAATAGTGATATACAGCTCCCGACTTGCCTGTGCCGCAAACACCTATCATCATTTCCTTACAATGACCGCAGAAAAGTTTAGTGGTTAAAATATAGGCATCATCGCCTTTAGTTTTTGCCTGTGCTCTTTTGTTTCTGTTCAAAATCTCCTGTACCCGATAGTATAAATCATCTTCAATGATTCTCGGCATACCCCCGGGAGTCTCCTTTCCGCTGTATAAATAATAGCCGATATAGCGCTTGTTGCTTAAAAGTCTTGTAAGACTTGTGAAACTGAACTCATTACCTATTGAGGTTTTAATTTGCCGACTATTAAGGTCTTTGATTATTTCAACTTTCGGTTCACCACGTGCATAACGTTCATAGATTTCTCTGACGATTGCCGCTTCATCTTCATCAACATAAAAAGTTCGGTCTTTCTTGTTTACCTTAAAGCCCAGTCCGGGATTGCTACCGTTTGACAGGCACTTTTCCGCATTGATAGCAAGACCTCGGTTTATCTTCTGCGCCAATTCAACGGAATAATACTCTGCCATACTTTCAAGCAAGCCCTCAACAAGGATACCTGAAGCATCTTCGGTGATATTCTCTTTAGCTGAGAAAACTCTTACACCGTTCTTTTTCAGCTTTGCCTTATAAATTGCACTGTCATATCTGTTACGTGCAAAACGGTCAAGCTGATAAACAAGCACACCCTCAAATGTGTGTTTTTCGCTGTCGGCAATCATTCGCTGAAAGTCTGAACGGTTATCAGAAGTACCGCTTTGTGCTCGGTCTATATATTCGCCGACTACCGTATAATTATGAGTCGCCGCATATTCATAACAGATTTTCAACTGTCCTTCAATTGATTGCTCCGTCTGTCTTTTGCAAGAGAAACGGGCATATATAACTACATTCATTTTAATCCTCCTAAATTTGTTATTCTAATTTTATTTGCTTTTGATTTATTTGTCGAATGTACGGAGCTACCCGACACCGTGAAGATGTCGGGCAGCTGTCTTATTAAGCATACTCAGGATGCTTTTCTAACCATTTTCTGAAATATTCCTTACCGAAATCACTTTCGTAAAACTTTTTGATTTCGGGAATCATAGCCGAAGCAAAAGAATCAAGAACTTCTTTCGGTAGTTCAATTTTACTGTAATCAACGGGGGTGAAAGAGAATTCCCCATGGATGTCGGTAGCAAGATAATAAATAATATATTTGATGGTATCAATAAACTTCATTCGCATCACCTCGCATCCCTGCTCTGACGGGCTCTGTATCTGCTCTCACAGATTTTTATGATTGCTTCTTCAATCTGTTCGGTTGTGTAGCTTTTCGGAAAGTATTTTCGTATTCTTTCAGCAGGGATTCTGATTTTCTCTCGCTGATTTGCCTTTTCCTCAGCCAAGATTTCACCTATATGCTCAGGAGTCAAACCTTCCTCTCTGCTGATTGCACGAAGTCTTTGAGCTTGAGATAAGTTTGGAGTAGCATCACAGACACGGATTTCTTCAACTAAATCAGCCTGTTCCACCTCATTGAGATATGAAAGCTCTACCGCAGGTGTAAATGCAATTCGCTTTTCATCAACAAGGTCAAGCA
>JAFQKF010000037.1 GCA_017397105.1 Clostridia bacterium
CTCTTTCAAAACTGCGAAGCACCGAAAAGGTCGCAGTTTTGATTCAGCGGAGCGTTTCTTTTATGAAGCCATACTGTCGTATGGCGAAGAAAAAAACGCTTCGATGGGTCGGAAATCCGACCTTTGCGGCGTATTTAGTTCGAATGCAGTCACTCTAATAAGAAAACATTATTAAAACGGGAGAAGCTTTATGTTTTACAGTCTTACAGGTAAGCTTGTTTTCAAGGACAGTTCAAGCACCGCAATTGATTGCGGCGGAGTGGCTTTCCTTATGAATATAACTCTTTCAACATATTCAAAGCTCCCTTCACAGGGTGAAACTGCAACTCTTTTTACTCACCTCAACGTAAAAGAGGATGCGCTCGACCTTTACGGCTTTGCGGATAAGCAGGAGCTTGACTGCTTCAGGATGCTTATCGGTGTTTCGGGTGTAGGACCCAAGGCGGCGCTTGCAATCCTTTCCGCTCTTACGCCGGACAGACTTGCGGTCGCAATAGCCAGCGGTGATGCAAAGGCGATTACTGCGGCTCAGGGCGTAGGCGCAAAAATTGCAAACAGAGTAGTGCTTGAGTTAAAAGGTAAGCTCGGTGATATTGCAACAAGCGCTTCTTCAATGGAAGCGGCGGCCGCTGCAAGCAAAGCAAGCGTAGGCTATGCCGGCGAGGATGCCGTGGAGGCTCTTGTTCAGTTCGGCTATTCCCGTTCCGAGGCAAGCGTTGCTGTAGGCAGGCTGGATCCTAACCTTTCCACAGAGGTGCTTATCAAGCAGGCTCTTGCATACCTTGCCAAAAAGCTTTAAAAGATAATCGGAGGAATCGTTATGTACGAAGAGGAATATGAACACAGATTAATGGATGCGCAGTATTCTGCGGGCGATGATGCCGATGTTGAGATTTCCTTAAGACCGAAAGAGCTTGATGAATATATCGGCCAGGAAAAAGCGAAAGAAAACCTTTCTATATATATTGAGGCGGCAAAAAACAGAGGTGAGCCGCTTGACCACGTGCTTTTGTACGGACCTCCCGGTTTGGGTAAAACCACCCTTGCAAGCATTATTGCAAATGAAATGGGAGTTAATTTCAGAGTAACAAGCGGCCCTGCTATTGAAAAACCGGGCGACCTTGCGGCTCTGCTTACAAATCTTGACGACGGTGACGTGCTTTTCATTGATGAAATTCACCGCCTTTCAAGGAGTATAGAGGAAGTTCTTTACCCTGCCATGGAGGATAACGTTATAGATATCATCATCGGTAAAGGACCTTCCGCGCGTTCTATAAGGCTTGATTTGCGCAGGTTTACCCTTGTAGGTGCAACCACAAGAGCAGGTCAGCTGAGCGCGCCTTTGCGTGACCGTTTCGGTGTAATTCTCCGCCTTGAGATGTATACACCCGAGGAGCTTCAGAGGATTGTAACCCGCTCCGCAGGAATTCTCGGTGTTGCCGTTGACGAAGAGGGAGCGGCTGAAATTGCTTCCCGTTCAAGGGGTACACCCAGAATTGCAAACCGACTTCTTAAGAGAGCAAGGGATTTTGCGCAGGTTATGTTTGACGGTGTTATCACCCGTGAAGCGGCGGCGATGGCTCTTGAAAGAATGGAGATTGATTCGCTCGGTCTTGATAATATTGACCGCAGAATCCTCACAGCTATGATTAAGAATTACAACGGCGGACCCGTAGGTCTTGAAACGATTGCTGCAGTTGTAGGTGAAGAAGCGGTTACAATAGAGGATGTTTATGAGCCTTACCTTATGCAGCTCGGATTCCTGAGCAGAACTCCGAGGGGCAGAATAGTTACCGCGGCAGGCTATGCCCATCTCGGGCTTACAATGCCGGGTCAGCAGAAATTTGATGTTTAATCTTAAAGGAGAAAAGAATGAGAACGGCAGACGGCTGGAAAGATTACGAGCTTATAGATTGCTCCGACGGTGAAAGACTTGAGCGTTGGGGCGATATAGTGCTTATCAGACCTGACCCTCAGGTTATATGGCAGACTCCGAAGGAGCATGAGCTTTGGTACAAAGCGCACGCTGTATATAAGCGCTCCAACACAGGCGGCGGCAGCTGGAGAGAAAATAAAAAAATGCCCCCCGTGTGGCAGATTAACTACAATTCTCTTAAGTTTAACATAAAGACCATGGGCTTCAAGCATACGGGAATTTTCCCTGAGCAGGCTGTCAACTGGGATTATACCCGAAAGCTTATCAGGCAGGCGGGCAGACCCGTCAAAGTGCTCAACCTTTTCGGATACACGGGAGCGGCAACCGTTGCTGCGCTTGAAGCAGGCGCAAGCGTTGCTCACGTGGATGCATCAAAGGGAATGGTGCTCTGGGCAAAGGAGAATGCGGCTGCAAGCGGAGTCGCGGACAGACCCGTACGCTGGCTTGTTGATGACTGTATAAAGTTTGTTCAGAAAGAAATCCGCAGGGGCAATACTTATGATATTATCATCATGGACCCTCCGTCATACGGCAGAGGACCCGGCGGCGAAGTGTGGAAGCTTGAAAACGAGGTTTATTCCTTTGTTGAAAGCTGTTCGCAGCTTCTGTCGCAGAACGCTCTCATGATGCTTGTAAACTCTTATACAACAGGTCTTTCTCCCTCCGTTATGGAGTATATTCTCGGCGAAACCGTTGCAAATAAGCTCGGCGGCTCAACAAGCAGCGATGAAATCGGACTGCCCGTATCATCAAAGCCCGGCAGAGTCCTTCCGTGCGGCGCAAGCGCAATATGGTTGGGGGAGGGTGTGAATAAATGAAAAGCATAAAACCCGGCAGAGGTCCGTCTTTTATGGGCGGAATATTCAATGTTATCGGCATAGTTTTCGGTGTGCTGTGGATGGGTATCGCCATATATATGGGTGCTTTCATTATGATTCCGTTCGGACTGCTGTTTATTGCAGTTGCAGTCTTTAACGCTATATACAATTTTAAAAATGCTACGGGAAAAAACAGATATTCCCGGTATGACATTGTTGACGAGGATGAAGAATCCGATCCTTTCAACGAACGTTTCGGCATTGAAAAGCGCAGTGAAACTCCTGCAAAAGGCAGATACTGCCCGTGGTGCGGCGCAAAGAATGAAGAGGATTATAGATTCTGTAAGGACTGCGGTAAGGAATTGCCGTAATCGGAATAAGGAGCAATTTTTATGTTTTTTATGATTCTTATGGCTTTGGCTTTTCTGGCTTTCGGAGTTGTGTGGGGTGTAATGGCATTCAACACAAAATCGTTGCTGTTGGCGGCGGCAGCGCTTGCCTTTGTTGCGGCGGCGGTGTTTTTGACAGTGATGTATTTTAAAGATAAGTTTGCGCGCAAACGTGCCGTGCAGGATGATATTGCGCAAGAGTATTCCGAAGAGGAGCAGCTTCAGTCCTTTGAACAGGAGGAAGAGGACCCCGACTTATACGAGGATGCCCCCGACGAGGCTGAGGACGAAATGTATTACTGCCCTCATTGCGGAAGCTACAGCCTTTCAAACGGTATATCCTGCGCCGTGTGCGGCGAAAAAATATCTCAATGATTTCAGGGATGATTATGGACGAAAAGATTATTGAATTTAATAACGTAACCTTTATGTACGATGCTGAGGATGAGGAAACCGGCGTTGTGTCCGCTCCTGCCGTAAAGGGCATAACCCTTGCCATAAACAGGGGTGAGTTTATGGCAGTGCTCGGACGAAACGGCTCGGGCAAAAGCACCCTTGCAAAGCTCTGCAATGCTATTTATGAGCCGTATGAGGGCGACGTGATTGTTGAGGGTATGAACACCCGTGAAGAGGAAAACGGCGATAAAATCCGCCGCAAGGTGGGTATGGTTTTTCAGAATCCCGATAATCAGATTGTTGCAACCATTGTTGAGGATGATGTAGCTTTCGGCCCTGAAAATCTCGGAATAGAGCCCAAGGAAATCCGCCGCAGAGTGGATGAGGCTCTTAAAAGCGTAAATATGTATGAACACCGCTTGAGGCAGCCCCACAATCTGTCCGGCGGTCAGAAGCAGAGAGTTGCCATAGCAGGCGTGCTTGCCATGCAGACTGATTGCATCGTGCTCGATGAGCCTACCGCCATGCTTGACCCCGTCGGCAGAGCAGAGGTTTTGCAGACGGTAAAGCGTCTTAATAAAGAGCTCGGTATAACCGTTATAATGGTTACCCACTTTATGGATGAAGCCGTTGAGGCTGACAGAGTGGTTGTAATGAGCAGCGGCGAGGTTGTTATGGACGGTACTCCTCAGCAGGTATTTTCAGATATAGAAAAAGTGCGAGCCTACGGGCTTGACGTACCTCAGTCAACCGCTCTTTGTGCGGCACTTTCGATTAAAGAGAACGTTCTCAATGCACAACAGTGCGTTGATGTTATAGACAGAATTTGCGGAGGTGTGAAATGACTTCTGCTATTGAAATCACAGGACTCAGCCATTATTACAATAAAGGCACACCCAATGAGGTTGCCGCAATAAAAAACGCAAACCTCAGAATAGAAAAGGGAGAGCTTGTTGCGATTATCGGCCATACAGGCTCAGGCAAAAGCACACTTATTTCTCATTTCAACGGCTTGCTCAAGCCTGATGAGGGTAAAGTATTTGTTGACGGTAAGGATATATGGCAAAGCAAGGAAAGCTTAAGAGAATCAAGATTCAAAGTCGGCCTTTGCTTCCAGTATCCCGAGTATCAGCTTTTTGAGGATACCGTTTTCAAGGATATTGCATTCGGTCCAAAGAATATGAAACTTGATGACGAAGAGGTAAAGCGCCGTGTTTTAAGGGCGGCGCAGCTTGCAGGCGTAAAGCCTGAGCATCTTGATAAATCCCCGTTTGATTTGTCGGGCGGTGAAAAACGAAGGGCGGCGATAGCGGGCGTTATGTCCATGCAGCCGCAGGTGCTTGTGTTTGATGAGCCGGCGGCAGGTCTTGACCCTCACGCAAGAAAACAGCTTATCGACATGATAAAAAGCTACCGTGAACAAACGGGCTGCACAGTCATTTTTGTTTCCCACAGTATGGAGGATGTTGCCTACCTTGCGGACAGAATCATTGTTATAAATCAGGCTGAAATAGCCATGCAGGGAAGTGTCAGCGAGGTTTTCTCCAGAGGTGACGAGCTTACCTCGATGGGGCTCAACGTCCCCGAAATAACGAGGATTTTTCTCATGTTAAGAGAAAAAGGATATGACGTGCCAAAGGATGTTTACACGGTTGGGCAGGCTGTTCCCCACATAAAAAGACTTATGGAAGGGGGCAGAGCGATATGATAAGCGATATCACAATCGGTCAGTATTATTCGGGTAATTCCGTGCTGCACCGCATGGATGCAAGGATGAAGCTTATACTTACCTTTGCATCAATAGTTGCAATTTTTCTTTGCAAAAACTTCTTTTCTCTCGGCTTGATGGTTATATTCACCGTTGCGGCAACGCTGCTGTCATGCGTGCCTGCCAAAATGGTGATTAAAAGCTTGAAACCGATAATTGTTATTCTTATTTTTACGGCTGTGCTCAATATCTTCTACACAACCGGCGGTGACACCTATTTCAAGTGGAAGTTTATTGAGATAACCGAAGAGGGTGTGAATACCGCAATTTTTATGGCAATAAGAATTGTGAGCCTTGTGGTGCTGAGCTCTTTGCTTACTTATACCACAACACCCACGTTGCTTACCGATGCGCTCGAACGCATACTTTCTCCGCTCAAGGTGTTTAAAATCAAGGTGCATACCCTTGCCATGATGATGACCCTTGCGCTGAGATTTATTCCTACTCTTATTGAAGAGATAAATCGTATTATGAATGCGCAGAAGGCAAGAGGTGCCGACCTTGAAACGGGCGGAATCGTTGCCAGAGCAAAGGCGCTTATTCCTATATTTATTCCTCTTATGATTTCATCCTTCCGCAGAGCGTATGAGCTCGCTTTTGCAATGACCTGCCGCGGCTACACGGGCGGCGAGGGCAGAACAAGGATGAAGCAGATGAAGCTCAGAGTTTCTGATTTTATTGCCTGTGCGGTAGTCTGTGCTCTTGTGGGCGGAATAATAGCGCTCAATATTTATTTTGAAGCGGTAATATAAATCCAAAGGAGGTGCGCGGATGAGAAACGTGCTGTTGACGCTTTCCTATGACGGAAAAGCATACCACGGCTGGCAGGTGCAGGCGAATGCGCCGAGCGTTCAGCAGACCTTGCAGGATGCGTGGGAGCAGATTTGCCGTAAAAGGGACAACGTTGTAGGCTGTTCGCGCACGGATGCGGGTGTTCATGCCAATATGTTCTGCTGTAATATCAGAACAGAGAATGAAATGCCGTGTGACAAGCTTTGTACGGCGCTCAATGCGGTGCTGCCGTTTGATATTTCGGTGCTTGAATGCAGCGAAGTGCCGTATGATTTTCACGCAAGGTATGACTGTAAGTCAAAAGAATACATCTACCGTATTCACAATTCTCCTGTGCGTTCTCCTTTTTTATACGGATATGTGTGGCATTATAAATATCCCCTTGATGAAAAAATGCTTGATGAATGTGCAAAGCAGTTTATAGGCACTTATGATTTTACTTCCTTTTGTGCTTCGGGCAGCAGCGTTGAGGATAACACCAGAACGGTTATTGCTGCAGGGGTTGAAAGGCATGGGGATGAAGTTGTTTTCAGAATTGAAGCAAACGGCTTCTTATATAATATGGTAAGAATTATTACGGGAACGCTTATCGGTGCAGCTCAGGGTAAGATTGATAAGGACGGTATCGTTGATATAATTCTGGCTAAGGACAGGTCAGCGGCAGGGGTTACCGCTCCTCCCGACGGACTGTATCTTAATAAAGTAAATTACTGAGGGGTGAGAGGCATCAAAAGGATTAATATCAAAAGGTCTTTTTTGCGAAAGCTGATTAGCGTATTTTCCGTTACGGCAATAGTGCTTATAGTATTCATTGCGGTGTTTATGAGCGCAAGAAGTGCCGGTAACGTGACCTTTTCCAACATAACGGACGGCTTTCGTCAGGTTTTCTTTTCCGAGCATACCTCGGGATATCCGTATACAAACAAGGATTTGACCTTCAGGGAAATCAAGGCAATAGGTGATTCTGTCTTGCTCCTCAATGCTGACAGTGCTTACGTAATGACTCCTTCTGCAAAAATCACCGCCCGTATAGCGCTTGATTCTGCAGATACAAAGGTTAAAACGTGCAACGGCAGAGCGCTCATTTATGAGAATTCAAAAAATTCGGTTGTCCTTACCGGAAAAACCGAAAAGCTTACTCAGGTTTCTCTTCAGGATGAAATACTTACTGCAGTTATAGGTAAAAGCGGAGCTTTTGCGGTTGCGTTAAAGGATGAGGAAGCGTGCAGTAAGGTTATTGTATATGACCGAAGCTCCAATGAAATTTTCGGATGGAAATTTGCCAACGAGCGGATTTCGGATATGGCTTTTTCTTCAAACGGAAAAAAACTTGCCGTAACCGTATGCTCGGCAAAGAACGCCGTGATTTACAGCAGGATAGTTGTTTTTGATATCGCAAAGAACGAAATGCTTGAGGATATCAGATTTGACGGTTGCATGATGCTGCGTGTCTGCTACACGTCAAGGGGCAGACTTGTTGCTGTAGGTGACAGTCAGTACGTAATTTACAACAAGGATTTTCAGAGAGTAGACGGCCTTGAGTACAGTGAAAACACGCTGTCCTCCGTCAGTATTGATGATAACGGAAATACCGTGCTTGCCTTTACTCAGAACGGAACCTCAAAGCTGAGCGTTGTAAGGCATAACGCTTCGGGCAAAAAGACTTTTTCCGTTGTGCTTGAGGGAACTGATGCAAAGCTTTATGCCGACGGTCCCAAAACAGCCGTTGTCTGCGGCGAAAAGGTTACTGTTCTGAACAGCTCGGGTGAAACGGTTGAGGAGATTACTCTTGACAGTACGCCTGACAGTTTGGCTTATTCTTCGGGTGATATTTTCACTCTTGAAACGGGCGCAGTAAAGAAATACTGATGCTTGACATCCCGGAATAAGGAGAATATAATCAGCAAAAAGGGGGAACGCTTTTGGATTATTATAATTTTGCAGTTGATTTGATACTGGTTGTAATATTCTTTGCAACAGTTATTTCAGGTTACAAAAAGGGGCTTGTGAAGCTTCTGATTTCCGCTATTGCTTTTGTGGTTTCGCTGTTTATAGCACGCTCTGCAGCGCCCTCTGTTGCCCAATGGATTTATGATAATATCCTCGAGCAGCATTTAGCGCAGGCTTTTGCTCAGGGGATTAACGATGCGGCAGCCGTTACCGTTGAGTCCGTAGCGGCGGCGCTTCCCGATTACGTTGTGTCATTGGTTGAAAGTGCAGGTTTTACGGTTGAAAGCCTTTTGAGTGAGATTAATCTTTCTGCTCAGGATGCAGGGGCGGTAACGGGCATTTTTGAGCCTCTTGTTGTGTCAGGCGTTCAGCTTGCTGCTTTTGCCGTAACCGCATTCTTGGTTTACAGCGTGCTCAAGTTTATTTCCGCACCGCTGAGAACCGTTTTCAAGCTTCCGCTTTTAAAGCAGGTAAACGGCTTGCTTGGCATGGTTTTCGCTACCGTCAAGGGAGCGGCTATAGTTGTGGTGATTTCCTACGCCCTCACTGCAGCGGCAAGCTTTGCGGCAGGAAGCACCTTTGCTCAGTTTGTGGATTCATCAAAAGTGGTTGCTTTTGTGTGTGAAAATGTAAACAATTTTGTGTTTTAGTATAGGAGGAAGAAAAAATGGATAAAAATCTTATCAAGAGTTACTTTAAGGGTTGCCTTACAATTCCGAATCTTCTTTCGGTAATCAGAATTGCGCTTATCCCCGTTTTTGCATGGCTTTTCCTCAATAATGAAAAGCTTATTGCTGTCGTTATTCTTTTTATATCGGGTCTTACCGATTTGTTTGACGGCAAAATCGCACGCCGCTTCAATCAGATAAGCGAGCTTGGCAAAATGCTTGACCCACTTGCAGATAAGCTTACCCAGATTGCCATTGCAATTATTATGCTTATTGTTTTCCTCGGTTCGGAGAATGCAACTATCAGAGCAGCCGGCTGGGTGTTTCTCGTCTTCCTCATCAAGGAAGCTCTGTTTATCGTAGGCGCAGTTATAATGATTGCTCTTGGTATCAAGCCCGGCGCAGCTGAGATTTACGGCAAGGTTGCCACGTTTGTTTTCTACGGAGTAATGATTTTCATTCTTCTTTTCGGCCCCGAGGTAGGTGTATTCTGCGAGTATTTTGTAATCCCCGATATTTTAACCGTTATTCTGATTGCAATCAGCGCCATTTGCACTCTTATAGCATTTGCAGGCTATATCCCTGCTGTTTGCACGCAGGTTAAGGAAAGATTTTCCAAGAAATAAGGAGAATAAATGAAACAGGTTTTATGTTCAAAATGTAAAAAAAGGCCGGCAATGTTTTTTGTCACCAAAGTAGAGGGGGACAAAACTACCCAGGAGGGGCTTTGCATAAAGTGCGCCATGGATATGAACATCGGTCCGGTCAAGCAGATAATGGAAAGCATGGGCATTTCCGAGGACGAGCTCGACGAAGTAAGCGAGCAGTTTGAGCAGATGCTCGGCGATGAAAACGGATTTATGCCCGGCGGAGCAGGCACGATGCCTTTCCTTCAGAATTTTGCCGCCATGAATTCAGATGCTTCCGCAAAAGAAACGGGAGATGATCAGCCCAAGGAAAAGAAAAAACGTAAAGGCAAGAAGCATGAGGAAGAGGATAAAAACAGAAAGTTCCTTTCCCAGTACTGCACGGATTTGACCGCCAAAGCGAAAGCGGGCAAAATTGACCGTATTATCGGCAGAGAGAATGAGATTTACAGAACAGTTCAGATTCTTTGCCGCAGAACGAAGAACAACCCCTGCCTTATCGGTGAACCCGGTGTAGGTAAAACCGCAATCGCAGAGGGACTTGCGCTCAGAATAGCAGCCGGCGACGTACCTGCACGCCTTGCGGATAAAGAAATTCATCTCCTTGACCTTACCGCTCTCGTTGCAGGCACCCAGTTCAGGGGTCAGTTTGAGAGCAGAATAAAAGGTCTTATTGAAGAGGTAAAGAGCGAAGGCAATATTATTCTGTTTATTGATGAGGTTCATTCCCTTGTAGGCACGGGCGATGCAGAGGGCTCAATGAATGCCGCCAATATTCTCAAGCCCTCTCTTTCAAGGGGAGAGATTCAGATTATCGGCGCTACCACGTTTACCGAATACAGAAAATATATAGAAAAAGATGCTGCTCTTGAACGCCGACTTCAGCCTGTCAAGGTAGAAGAACCTTCTATTGAGCAGACTGTTGAAATGCTTATAGGCGTTAAGGATTATTACGAGAGCTATCACCGTGTAAAAATAAACGATACTCTTGTTGCAAAAGCCGTTAATCTTTCAGAACGTTATATAAACGACCGTTTCCTGCCTGATAAGGCAATTGATTTGCTTGATGAGGCCTGCACCTGTGCAAACCTTCGCAACAAGCACATAAGCGAGCTTGAAACGGCTCAGAAAAAGCTTGTTCTTCTTGAGGAAGAGAATCAGGAAACTATGTCGCAGGCGGATGATGACAAGGATTATGAGCTTCTTGCAACGCAGAAGGCTGAAATCCTCAAGCTTCAGGAAGAGATAAAGAAGCTTGAAGTGCTTGCTGAGGATAATAAAGTTCTTGAGGATGACCTTGCAAGAGTTATTCAGCTCTGGACGGGGATTCCTGCTCAGAAGATAATTGAAAGCGATCTTCGTCGCCTTTCAAACCTTGAATCAAACCTCAAGGCAAAGCTTATAGGTCAGAATGAGGCTGTAGAGCTTGTAAGCGCCGCAATCCGCAGGGGCAGGGTACAGATAAGCCCCCGCCGCAGACCGGCATCCTTCATCTTTGTAGGACCCACAGGCGTTGGTAAAACGGAGCTTGTAAAGCTGCTTGCCAACGAGCTGTTTGATACTCCCGAAACACTTATAAGGCTTGATATGTCTGAGTTTATGGAGAAGCACTCAGTTTCAAGGATTATCGGTTCACCTCCCGGCTACGTGGGTTATGATGAGGCAGGTCAGCTTACCGAGAAAATCAGGCGCAAGCCATATTCGGTAGTGCTGTTTGATGAAATAGAAAAGGCTCATCCCGACGTTATGAATATCCTTTTGCAGATTCTTGATGAAGGCAAAATCACCGATGCTCACGGCAGGCACGTAAGCTTTGAAAATACCGTTATCGTTATGACCTCAAATGCGGGCAGTAACCGCAGAGAGGGAGCAATGGGCTTTGCTAAGAGCAAGGGAGAGGCTACAAAAGAACGTGCGCTTAAGGCTCTGGGCGAATTCCTGCGCCCTGAGTTTATAGGCAGAGTTGACGAGGTTGTGGTTTTCAATGACCTTGCTTGTGAAGACTTTGAAAAAATTGCCGCTCTTATGCTCGGCGAGCTTGTTGAGCCGCTTGAAGATAAGGGAATCAAACTTACCTGGGACGGTGCTGCGGAGAAAACTCTTGCCCGTCTTTCTGTAGACGGCATAAGAGGTGCCCGTGATTTGAGAAACACCATTCGCAGAAAGGTTGAGGACGTCATTGCCTCAAGAATAGTCAATTCACCCGATGAACCGCTCAGCGAAATTAATATCACCGCAAGCGGCGATGAGGTTGAAGTTATATTTAAATAAAAGAAGCGGTTTGCAACGCAAGGTTGCAAACCGCTTCTTCTATTGCTGTTTTTACTGGATAACAAGTCTGTTCATTCTGAACAGATTTTTGAAGAATGAGATAAGCTTCTGGAAGAATCCTGCTTTTATGGTTACGGTTTCACGGCTGCTGATTTCGTTACCGTCAGTGTCTGTGAGAACGTTACCTTCGCCGTCTGCGGCTTTAACGGTAACTGTACCTTCAACGTCTATATCAAATGTGTTGCCTTCGCCCTTAAACTCGTCGTTAACGTACCAGAGAATCTTCATGGGCTCGATTGCGTTTGTTACTTCGGCTGTAAGTCTGAGGGTCTCGCCGTATTTGATTTCCTTTGAGCCTGTGTTGCGTGCTATTGAAATCCTTACGGATTTTTTTGCGTTTTCAACCGCCTTGTGCTCATTGAGTTCATCCATTGTGTCGAATTCTGTGTTACAGTCAGTGCAAATACATGAGAAGACTGCGGTGAATTCCAGATTTTCCTCAGGCATTATCTCGGGAAGTGCGGGTGACCAGCATTTGAAAGGAATTGAGTCAGGATGGATGGGGTTGGCAGGTGTGTTGATTGCTTTTCCTGCAATGCTCGGAACGGTAACGCTTGTTGAGCCGTCTGCAAAGCTGCCTTCACCTGCCTTGAAGGTGACGTAATAGTAAGTATCGGTGCTGATAATGAAGTTCATCTGTTTCTGCTTTGCGTAATTGTGAGCAGCAGAGTTTTCTTCAACCTCAAGAACAACAGAGTCTGTTATATTAACAAAAGCATTGTTATTGATAGAGGTTACTGTTGCGGGGATTTTAATCGATGTAAGGGCGGTGCAGTTTCTGAAAGCACCGTTTTTAATTGATGTAACGCTTGCGGGGATGACGACTTCGGTAAGCTTATCGCAGGAGTCGAAGGCGCTTGCGCTTATTTCTTTAACTCCGTCTTCAATAGTTACCGAGATAAGACCTGAGAGATAAAACGCACTCTCGAAGGAGGTGACGGAAGCGGGGATTATAATCTCCATGAGGCTGGAGCAGCGCTGGAATGAAAGCGACTCAAGAACTTCAATGGAATCGTTAAGGAAAACGCCTGACAGAGCCTTGCATTCTGAAAATGCGTAAGCTTCAACTTTTTTAACCGAATCGGCAAAATAGACAATCTGTAATTTATCGGTTTTGGCAAAAGAGGTTTTTGCTATTGTAACAACACCGTCGGGGATGGTGTAAATCTTGGTGTCTGAAGCGCAGGGATACTGCAGAAGAGTTTTACCGTCCTTGGTAAAGAGTACACCGTCAACGCTCTTATATTTTGTGTTTGCCGCATCAACGGTAAGCGAAGCAAGGTTTTCGCACGCCGCAAAGGCTTCTGCGCCGATTGTTGTAACGCTTGCAGGGATTGTTACGCTTGTAAGCCCCGAGCAGTTAAATGCATTTGCGCTGATGGTTGTAACCGATGAGGGGATTGCAATGCTTGAGAGTGCTCTGCAGTTAAAGAAAGAACTGTCAGGGATTTTTTTGAGTGATGACGGAAGAGTGACTGACGAAAGATTGAAGCAATAGGAAAAAACTGAAGAGCCGAGGGTTACGTCTGCACCCTTGAATTCTACGGATTCTATTGAACTGCCATAGAAAGCCTTGTCTCCGATTCTTTCAATGCTTGCAGGGATTGTTACACTGCTCAGTCCGCAGCCTTCGAAAGCGCTTGCTTTGATTTCTGTTACGGGAAGGCCTTCGTATGTGTCCGGTATTACAAGATTACCTGTTGCATAAGGGGAGCATTCCATTATGCGGTAGTAGCTGTTGCTTACTTTGTAAAATGTGAGGTCTGCAGCGTCTGCGGCAAAAGCAGGGACGGCGCAGGGGAGCAGCATCATAAGTGACAGTATCAGGCAGAGAGCCTTTTTGAGTGTTTTCATAATAATCCTCCTTGGGATATAATTATCCATATCAATTATACTGTTTTTTAAATAAAAAATCAAGTCTGCCGAGTTTTGTGTGCTTCGAATTAACAGTTAATTAATATAATCGCAACAACAATTATAACATTTAAAGCAAATCTTTTTTTGATTTTTCCCAAGCGGCAAAAACGAGGTTGACAAAATATTTTGGCTGAGATAAACTAAAAAAAGATAACTATTGAAAGAAGGTACATTGAATGATAGATAAGGACGGAAATTTTTACAAACCCGAGCGCGGTTCAACCGCAATGCCTGACCATATCTTTATAAGCTTCTGCGGCGACGCAAGAACTGAAATCTGCGTTTCATGGCGTACGGATGAGGCTGTAACCGAGGGCTACGTGCTTTACGGCGAAAGCACACCTGACCAAAAAGCTCAGGCAATAAGCAAGGTTATTGAAAGCGATATTGACCGCAGCTGCTACCATTGGGCGATTATAAAGAATCTTACACCCGGCACAAAATATGTTTACACGGTAGGCGATGATGAAAACCGCAAGGGTGAGTTCAGCTTTGAAACCCAACCCGATAATCTTGAAAAATTCAAGTTTATGATTATAACCGACCATCAGAAGGGTTTCCCGATGCACAAGCCGGATTATTCCATACTCAACCGTATGCTTAAAAAGGCGCTTTCAGAGCATACCGATTGCCGTTTTATTTTTACAGCAGGCGACAACTGCGATAACGGTCAGAATGATTTGCAGTGGAACGGTATGTTCAGCGGTCTTGAGGGAATAGCTGAGAGCATTCCTTACATGATGACTACGGGCAACCACGATAACAGAGGCTTCCTTACGTATTTCCCCGAGCCTGTAGGCAAGTTTTATCTTGAGCATGCGGATTTCTTTGATGCTCAGTTTGAGTACTCATATCCCACAAACGGTCCGGAGGGGTATACAACGGAGAATTATTCCTTTGATTACGGCAATGCGCACTTTATAGTGATGGGCATCAATGCTCCCGAAATCGTTGGCGAGTGGGCATATGAAGACTTGCAGAAGAGCGATAAAACCTGGAAATTCGGCGGATATCATTTTCCGATTTATCCCGTTATGCCCGAGGGTCAGAATGACGACGGATATCCTTGGCTGAGAAAGCCTATTGAGGACGGCAGACTTGACGTGCTGTTTGAGGGTCACGAGCATTCATTTGCCCGCACCTTCCCTACTAAAGGCGATGAGCTTTTTGACCGCCCCTCACAGGGAACGGTTCATTATATTGCCGGCAATGCCGGCGGCAATATTTACCATTCTAACTGCCCCAAGGTATGGCACAGCTGCTTCTTCCCCCAGGAGGAGCGCACTCCCATGTACTGCATAGCTGAGGTTGACGGCAACAGGCTTACCATAACCGCATATATGGAAGACGGCAGAATTGCTGACGTTTTCACAATCGATAAGGAAAAAGATCTAATAACGCCCTACGCACTCGCTCCTGTTTATGATGAAGTTAAAATGGCGTTCAAGGGCAGGATGCTTGAGCTGTGCGCAAGAGGAATAACTCCCGAGTATAAGGACGGAATATGGTATGCCGCTTTCGGCGTGCTTATTCAGTCAATCGGCGGAGCGGTACTCAAGGAAAAAGGCAAGGTTACCGTTGAGGTTTACGGTCACAGGGCGGTGTTTGAGCAGGGCAGTGATATAGCTCAGACTGATAAAGGCGCGGTTAAAATGGCGGGTGAGGTTTATCTGAGCAGAAATCAGCTCTATATTCCTGTGGATGACAGCGCAAAGATGTTCGGTCTTGATTGGTATTATGCCGAAAGGAACGGATTCATAAACTGGAATACTCCCAGCGAGGATAAGCCGCTTTCAAAGCAGCCTGAATAAAAATTAAAAGGTACATTGTCAGGTTTAACCCTGATAATGTACCTTTCATTTTTAGTATTGCTGCATTGCGCATTCAACGCAGATTTTTAAAAGCTGAGTGTATTCGGGCGGATATCCTTCAAGAATATAGCCGTTGTCCTGAATTTTTTTGCCGCAGGCAGCCTCATAGAAGCAGGCGCCTGCAAGATAACAGCCGAGGTCATTTGCGTGGTAACCGTCTTCACTGTTGAGATTATCGCCAAGTGAAGTATCCCTTGCATACTGGAAAGCGAGTCCGCTGGGTATTATAAAATCAATATCCGAATTAATCTGCAAATGGCGTGTAACGCTTTCGATTGCTTCAAACATCACCTTCTGATTGCTTGAATAATCGGCAAAGGCGCTGTGCCCCGTACTTTGGGAGTAAGCCCACGTCTGATGAAAACCTATTTTCGCATCGGGCTTTACCATTCTTATATATGCAATAAGCTCGTCAATATACGGAAAATAGCTTTCCTGAATTCCCGAAAAACCGCTTGCCTGCTGAAGGGTTATAACGTCCCAATCCTCATCCTCAACGGCTTCGTGAAGAGCAACCTCGTCGGTTATTCTCATCTCGGTTTCGCCGGGCAGATAGATTTCATATCCGTAAGCTTCTTCTTCATTTTTCCAGTTGTTCCAGTGCTTTTCAAGCGGACAACCGCCGATGGAAAGATTGCACAGCATGAATTCTTTATCCGATTTGTCAGCAGCGACAATTCTGGGTAAAAACCTGTGTGCATTATGAGAAAAACTGTTTCCGATAGATAATATATTCATCTTTTTCACTCCGGATTAAATATTTACAGCCTCTTTGATTTCTTCTTTTTCGCTTGCTGCGTATTTGCCCCAGAAAAGAATTCTTTCTTTGTTTTTCGGGCAGCTTTTTTCAAGAATGGCAAACATCATAACCACAAGCAGCTCATACGGAATGGGGCAGAATTCGCCGGGGTTTACAAGCGACATCATAAGTATTCCAATGTAAGAAATATAAATTGCAAGAGTATAGTAAGTTATTTTTGACCAAAAAATTGTATTTCTTCGTATAAACTGATAACCGAAAGCAAAAATTCCTATTATGCCGAAGCTTCCTATTATCTGGAATGGCGAGGAGTGATACCAGCATGCGGCAAACTCCTTTGACGGATGAATGTCACGGTTACCCATATATCCTATTCCGTAGCCGAAAACGGGATTGTCACGGAAGTTTTCAATTGCCCTCTGGAAAAGCCCGGCACGGGGCTCGTTGCTCATATCTTCAAATCCGAAACGGGCAAGTGTTTTTGAGATAAAGCTCAATATATCGCCTGCCATAAAAATGAGCGCACAGCCGCAGATAGCGAATATGATAAGGTAAAGATTTCTGTGCTTTTTATCTGTGTAAAGTATGTAGATGCAACAAAGTGCAAATTCTGCTGCACCGAAAATCAAACCACCCCTTGAGCTTGAAAGAACAAGGCAGGGCAGGGTAATAAGCGCCGCAGCAAAGTAACGGGTCTTTTTGATTGAAAGATAAAACGGGAAAGGCATGGTGAGCATTATGATAGTGGAAACGTTGTTTCTCCACTGAGGTTCAAGTATTGAACGGTGCTCAATAACCTTTTCGATATTGACGGCGTAGTGAAGTAAAACCATGAGGCATGCCATAAGACAGCCGAGGGTCATTGCGTAGGCAAAAAGCTGCTTACTGTCAGAGTTTTTACTTTCGCCGAAATATGAATAAATAACAACGTAGACGAGAATCATTGCAGGGCCTAAGCCGACCATGTAGTAAAGGGAGGTCAGGGAAAAATAATCCTTAGCGGGCAAAACTCCCATGCCGCCCAAAAACACTGAAATGCTTACAAAAATCAGGCTCCATATCGTTGAGCCAACCTTAATGGGCTTCTTGTATAAAAAGAAATGAGCAAAGAAAACGATTGCACAAAGCGGAAAAAGCCACACAAGCTTTACGTAAGTTGAAAATGAATCGTAGCATTTCACCATTATACAGGAAATCATCATAAACGGCAGGGTGGTGGCAACAAGCTCATCGCACACAAGCAGCATAACAAGAATGATTACGCCAAAGAATAAAAGCCCTGCAAACTCGGTGCGCGTAACGGTAACAACGCAGCCTATGAGAACGCAAAAAAGCATGAACGGCTTTGAAACAAAAAATCTGCGTAATTGTTCCAGTCTTTTAAGCCTTGATTCGCTTGAGGCTATAAACGGAATATTCTCCACGTTTCCACATCCCTTCATTTAAATTACAACTAAGTATAATAATACTATATTGTTATTCATTTTGCAACCTCAAAATGAATAGACATTTAGTGAAGTGTGCACAGAATAATATGGCTTGTTTTGTGCAAAATATTACATAATTGTAAACTTTATCAAAAGCACTTGATTTTTTTGGAAAAGTGTTTAGAATATAGATTAGCACTCAGGGCGAAAGAGTGCTAATGAATGACTTTTCTCCGTTCCGGTTGCTTAAACCGGAAGCTGAAACAAATTTTTTGGAGGTAAATTATATGACAATCAGACCGCTTGCAGACAGAGTAGTAGTAAAGCTCGTTGAGCTTGAAGAAACCACCAACAGCGGAATCATCCTTGCAGCTGCATCTCAGGAGAAGCCTCAGGTAGCTGAAGTTGTGGCAGTAGGCCCCGGCGGAGTTGTTGACGGCAACGAGGTTGAGATGTACGTTAAGGTTGGCGATAAGGTTATCACAAGCAAATATTCCGGCACAGAGGTTAAGCTCAACAAAGAGGAATACACAATCGTTCGTCAGAGCGATATTCTTGCAGTAGTAGAGTAATTTACGGAGGTAATTTGAAATGGCAAAACAGATTATTTACGGTGAAGAAGCCCGCAAGGCTCTCCAGGCAGGTATTGATAAGCTTTCCAATACCGTTAAAATCACACTCGGCCCCAAGGGCAGAAATGTTGTTCTTGATAAAAAATACGGTGCTCCTCTTATCACCAATGACGGCGTAACAATCGCTAAGGAAATCGAACTTGAGGACGCTTTTGAGAACATGGGTGCTCAGCTTGTTAAGGAAGTTGCAACCAAGACCAACGACGTAGCAGGCGACGGTACAACCACAGCTACTCTTCTTGCTCAGGCTCTTGTACGCGAGGGCATGAAGAACGTTACCGCAGGTGCAAACCCCATGGTAGTAAGAAAGGGTATGTCCAAGGCTGTTGAGGCTGCTGTTGCTTGCCTCAAGAAGAATGCAAAGCCCGTTTCCAGCTCCAAGGATATCGCAAGAATCGGTACTATCTCCTCAGGTGATGAGGAAGTAGGTAAGTTCATTGCTGATGCAATGGAAAAGGTTACTTCAAACGGCGTTATCACTGTTGAAGAGTCCAAGATTGCAGTTACCGAGGCTGAAGTAGTTGAAGGTATGCAGTTTGACAGAGGCTACATTTCTCCCTACATGGTAACCGATACCGAGAAGATGGAAGCTGTTATTGACGATGCCCTTATCCTTATCACAGATAAGAAAATCTCCTCAATTCAGGATATCCTTCCTCTTCTTGAGCAGATTATCAAGCAGGGCGGCAAGCTCATCATCATCGCTGAGGACGTTGAGGGCGAAGCTCTTTCCACAATCCTTGTCAACAAGCTTCGCGGTGTATTTACCTGCGTATGCGTTAAGGCTCCCGGCTTTGGCGACAGACGTAAGGAGATGCTTCAGGATATCGCAATTCTTACAGGCGGTGAAGTTATTGCTTCCGATCTCGGCCTTGACCTTAAGGACACTCAGCTTTCACAGCTCGGCAGAGCACGTCAGGTAAAGGTTTCCAAGGAGAATACAATTATTGTTGACGGTGCCGGAGATAAGAATAATATTGATTCCAGAATCAGTCAGATTAAGTCCCTCATCGAAACCACCAACTCTGATTTTGACAGAGAAAAGCTTCAGGAGCGCCTTGCAAAGCTTTCCGGCGGTGTTGCTGTTATCAAGGTTGGCGCTGCAACCGAAACAGAGATGAAAGAAAAGAAGCTCCGCATTGAGGACGCTCTTGCAGCTACAAAGGCAGCTGTTGAAGAGGGTTGCGTAGCAGGCGGCGGTGTTGCTCTCCTCAATACAATCAATGACGTTAAGGCACTTCTTGATTCAACGGACGACGTTGATGAAAAGACAGGTATCAAGATTGTTCTCAAGGCACTTGAAGAGCCCGTTCGTCAGATAGCAGCAAACGCAGGCCTTGAAGGCTCTGTTATCGTAAATGCTATTCTTTCCTCAGGCAAGGTTGGCTACGGCTACAACTTCGCTAAGGATAAGTACTGCAACATGGCAACCGCAGGTATCCTTGATCCTACCAAGGTAACCCGTTCCGCTCTTCAGAACGCAGCGAGCGTTGCAGCAATGGTTCTTACCACTGAGAGCCTTGTTACCGATAAGCCCGACCCCGCAGCCGATGCAGCTCAGGCAGCAGCAATGGCAGCAGCTTCACAGGGCGGCGGAATGTATTAATCGGCATAATCATAATACGGTTTATATACCCGGCAGGAAACTGTCGGGTATTTTTACGGTATTTTGTCGGTTTTGTTTACTTTTTCTTAAATAATATTTAACACTTATTATATTTGACATATCAGCTAAAGTGTGATAAAATCATGAAGTATCACATTTGCCACCGGCAAATCAATAAACGAACGGAGGATAAAAATGAAAACAGCAAAAAAACTTCTCGCAGTTTTGCTTGCAGCTATCATGGCTGTATCGGTAATGGGCGTTGCTACTTTTGCCGCTGATGCCGAAAGCGAAAGCAACAATGTTTATACCGAGGCAGACGCAATCACTTCGGGCACTGAAATTGCAGGCGCACTTTCAGCAACGTCCGATGTTGACTGGTATTCCTTCACGGCAACAAAAACAGGCAATGCAACAATCAGCCTTGCCCATGCCGCTTCTGCAAGTGAATACATCTATTTCTACGTAAGAGTTTACGATTCTGCAGACGACGCTGCAACCGCTACCGATGCAGTTGCAACCGTAGAGTCCAAGGGCACAGATGCTTCCAAGGATGCAACAATCGCTGTTGCCAAGGATGCTACATACTACGTTGCAGTTTCCACCGCAAACGCCGCAGCCGTTAACGTAGCTTATACACTTAAGGCTGATGACGGTGCTGCAGGCTCAACCACTCCCACTCCCTCTCTCCCCGCTACAGGCGACAATGAGAGTGAAGACAACGGCTCTTTCGCTTCTGCTGACAAGATTACAGCAGAAACCGCTATCAACGGCGCTCTTGCCGACAAGGATGATGAAGATTACTTCTACGTAAAGCTTGAGGATGATGCTCTTGTTGACGTTGAATTCTCATTTGAGCAGCAGGCAGGCCAGACCAGCACCTATTTTGAAGTTTCTCTTTATGACTCCTCAAAGTCACTCGTAAGCAGCGTTAAGGCTCAGGGCTATAAGGGCCTTGCTGAAATTGCTGATATCGAGCTTGAGGCAGGTAAGTTCTATGTTGTAGTAACTGCAGGCGCAAAGGCTTCAACCGTTCCTTATCAGGTAGTTGTAAACCTTTCCGAAATTCCCACTTACTCTGTTGAGAGTGAAAACAACAACACCGACGATACTGCTGATGCTCTTGTTCTCGGCAGACCCATGTACGGTGACCTCACCAATGACGGTGACGGTAATGACGATACCGTTGACTGGTACACCTTCGACGTAACAAAGAAGGGCATCGTTTCCGTTTCCTTCTCCCACGATGTAAACAAGGGCTCCCACGCTGATGAAACCTTCTTCAAGGTAGTTGTTTATGATGATGAAGGCACAAGTGTTCTTTCTCTTGATTCCAAGGGCAATCAGGAAACAGTAACCGCCCCCAGACAGCTTCTTGACAAGGGCGAATACACCGTTCGCGTAAAGAACGGCGAATATCTCAGCGATCTCAGATACGCTCTTTCCGTTAACGTTCTTCCTTTCGAGGAGTATGAAACCGACGAAAATAACGATGAATACACAGGTGCTATGGAGCTTGACCTTGACAAGGCTTCCAACAATAAGTATCAGTCAGGTCTTTACATCGGCGACCTTTCCGCTGAAAGCGACGTTGACTTCTATAAGTTCCTTGTAGAAGAAGCAGGCTACATCCGCATTGAGTTCAACAACGAAATCGCAGCTTCCAACGATACCGTTTACACCCTTGGTCTTTACACCACCTCAAAGGGCAGCGGCGAGGTTAAACTCAACATGGTTCACGAAGTTGAGATTGACGGCGATGCTTACACTTCACCTGCAATCGGTCTTGACGGTGATGACGACGTATATTATTTCATTAAGGTAGAGTCTGACGATTATGAGAAGGGCGGCGCTTACAGCGTAGCAGTAACCTATACCGTTTCTTCCTACACTGAAACTGAGTCCAACAACGCTTCAGGCTCAGCAGATGCGATGGCAACCGATGCTGCTATCCTTGGTTCAACCTTCGATAAGGATGATGAGGATTGGTTCAAATTCGAGTATGATAACTCTAAGTATTGCGAGATTAAGGCCGCTACTCCCGTTAAGGCTGAGAGCGAATCCGCTGAATGGACTGTTTTTGTTTACGACAAGTCACTCAACCAGGTAACAAAGTTTGATTTCACAAATCAGGAAGAAGGCACCTTCACTCTTGATGAGGATCTTAAGTCAGGCACTTACTTCATTAAGGTTGTTGCTGATAACAACGATTTCAGCTCCGAGGATTATCAGATAACCCTCGCAACCACCAAGAATGACAATCAGATGTCTTTCATTGACAGAATCAAGGCTATTGACTGGTCAACCTTCCTCAAGAACTTTGATTTCCTCAAGACTGTTGACTGGGGTCAGGCTTTTAAGCTTCTCGCTAACGCAGTAAAGAGCATCGGCGTTCTTCTTGCAGCAGTTTTCAACAAATAAAATTATTTAAATAACAATGCGGCCGCTGGCGAAAGACAGCGGCCGATTTTGTGTGTGGAGGTATAAATATGTCCTTTGATAAAAACTTTAAGCCCTGCCTCAGATTTGTTGCGGTAAGCGATATTCATTATAAGGATGAACGCACGGCAGAGAATGAGCGCTTTGAAAACGCAATCAAGTATGCAAACGAGCTGAGCAAAAACGATGACCGCTACAATAAGCTTGACGCTCTTTACATTGTAGGTGACTTTGCTGATAACGGCTCGGAATATCAGATGAATGCAATCAAGAAGGCTATTGATGAGAATCTCCTTCCTGAAACTCAGTATTCGCTTATGCTCGCAAGCCATGAGTTTTCCGAAAAGAACGGCGGCGAAAAAGGTGCTCTTGAGCGTTTTGGCCGTATTTTCAATCTCCCTGCAGACGATCACCGTGTCATCAACGGCTTCCATTTTATCAGCGTAACCTGCACAAACGGCTGCCATTTTGATGAAGCAAAGCAGAAGTGGGCGGCGGAAGAACTTGCAAAGGCTGCAAAGGATGATCCTTTCAAGCCCATTTTCTTCTTCCAGCATCCCCATATAACCGATACCGTAAGCGGCAGCATTTACTGGGGAGAGGATGAGCTTATTCCTGCGCTTATGAATTATCCTCAGGTTATCAATTTCTCAGGTCATTCACACGCACCCATAAACGATCCCCGTTCAATTCATCAGCATGATTTTACCTGCCTTGGTACAGGTACACTCAGCTATTTTGAACTTGATGAGTTTGATAAATATTACGGCACTCTGCCCCCTCATAAGGAGGATGCCGCTCAGATGCTTATTGTTGAAGCCGATGAGCAGGGAAGAGTACGTATTTATCCTTACGACGTTCTTACCGGTCAGTTCTTCAAGCAGACCTGGGAAATCGACACCCCCTGGGACCCCTCTTCGTTTATCTATACAGATAACCGTTACAGAACTCAGAACGCTCCCTATTTCCCCGAAGGAGCTAACGTGAAGGCCGAGGTTGAGGGCAGCAACGCTAACGTTATTTTCTCTCAGGCTGCCGATGACGTTGATTTTTATGCAAACGATTATTACGTCACCCTTTACCGTGAGGATTCAAGCATCGCTCGCAGAGCGTCTGTATGGAGCGAGTATTATTTCAGCAATATGCCCGAAACGCTTACCGTTCCTTTTGAGGGACTTGAAAAGGGTAAATATACCGCAGTGGTTTCTGCAAGAAGCTTCTGGAGTGTTTACAGCAGCAACACCCTTAAGGTATCCTTTGAGATTGACAACTGATTGAGGCCTGACTATGGAAGAAATTAAAATTACCGAAAGCAGCGTTGAAGTTGATGAGTCTGCGGTAGAAAAGCAGAGAGCCCAGCAAAAGAAACGCTACCTTACCCCCTTGCAGATTCTTGCATATAATATTTCCGGTATGGGTGATAAAAACTATGACACCTTTAACGGAACAAACGGTTTTTTCTTCAACTATACCTTTCTTGGAGCAAACGCCGTAACTCTTGCCACTGCAAGCACCTTCAGCAGTATTGTTGATACAATAGATAATGCGATTTCCGGCCCGATTATTGACCGAACAAGAACCCGTTGGGGCAGGGTGCGTCCGTATCTTATCCTCACCTTGCCTTTCTGGTTTTTCAGCGCAATAACCCCGTGGATTCTCCCCGGCGGAATGTCGCAGAGCGCACTGCTTATGTGGTTTTTCGTGCTCAACTACGTGGGCTCAATCGCAGGTTCTTTCTATAATCCGTCGTATTCGGCGTTGCTTTTCAATCTTACACCTAACGTTAATGAGAGAAACCTCGTTATAACTACCGATACGTACCTTGATTTGCTCGGGGTATGGCTTCCGTCGCTGTTCCCGTTCTTTGTTGACTATCTGCCGTTTAAGACCCGCTATATTTATATGGGCGGTGCGTTCTTCTTTATAGCGGCGGTTGTGATTTTCAGAACTTTCGGCTTCTTTACGCTGAGGGAAAGAATTCCGCTTGCAACAAGAAACGATATGAAGAAAACAAGCGTATGGAAGTCGCTCAGGCAGGTTGCCGTATGCCGCCCCATGTGGGTGCTCACAATCAAAGGCTTTTTCGGTCTTGGCAAGGGCGTAGGCAACAGCGTATCAAACTTCTTCTGGCTCAATTGTACAGGTAAGCTTTCAAACGGCACAATTGCGGGTCTGTTTACGGGACTTCCCAGTTATTTCGTGCTGCCGCTTGCGCCGAAGCTTACAAAGAAGCTCGGGCTTCGCAATCTTTCTGTGCTTACGTACGGTGTTTGCGGATTGAGTTATCTTATAATGTATTTTGTAGGCTATGAGCCGTTTGGTAAGGATAAAAGCTTCCTCAATATTGCATGGCTTACTCTTATGCTCACCATAGCAGGTGCATTCAACTCTCTGCAGAGATATACAAATACCGCCATGAACGGCGATATGTACGATTACGTTGAATGGAAAACGGGCATAAGAAATGAAGGTATGCTTTCTGCTGCTATGAGTTATTTGCAGTGGGGTATAAATAACCTTGCAAATATAATAAGTGCGTTCATTATTGATGCGATTAACTATGAACCCCTTGTTGTAAACGGCGTCAATATTCCGCAGACAGATCCCAAAATGCTTGCGGGAATCTGGGCAGTTTTCTGCCTTGGACCCGGAATCGGCAGAACGCTTAAGGCAATAACTCTTCTGTTTTTCAACGTTCACGGAAAAACAAGAGAGCGCATGATGGAGGAGCTTGCGGTAATCAGAGCGGCAAAGGTAATTGATACCGAAAACGCTGAGGATTCAGCCCCTCAGAACTGAATAAAAAATCAGCACCGTGAGTCTTGAAGTGAAGTGAACCCCAAAGATTAGACAAAATAAAATATTAAATTGATAGAGAATGAGTTCGGTATTGTACCGGGCTCATTCCTTTTAGTTTCAAGGAAATTCTTTCGTTGTTGTAATAATGAATATATTTCTTTAATTCATCA
>JAFQKF010000038.1 GCA_017397105.1 Clostridia bacterium
AGCACCGAAAAGGTCGCAGTTTTGATTCAGCGGAGCGTTTCTTTTATGAAGCCATACTGACGTATGGCGAAGAAAAAAACGCTTCGATGGGTCGGAAATCCGACCTTTGCGGCGTATTTAGTTCGAATGCAGTCACTCTAACCGAAACACAATCTGTGCCGATTGTTGCCGATGCGGACAGGGTATCAATGGCTGAATGTATTCCGGAATAAAAATGGCCTATTGCAAACTGCGTTTGTTTATGATAAAGTATATTAGTAATACATTTTGAAAGGCGGAGTAGAAATGGCAGATATCAAAAAAACCTGGTTTAAGGAAATGGCGGTTTATCAGATCTGGCCCAGAAGCTTTAAGGACGGTAACGGCGACGGTATCGGTGATATCAAGGGCGTTATGGAAAAGCTTGATTACATCAAGGACCTTGGTGTAGACGCAATCTGGTTTTCCCCTCTTTACAAATCCCCTCAGCATGACTACGGCTATGATATTGCCGATTATAAGAGCATCGCTCCCGAATACGGCACTGTTGAAGAGTTCAAGGAGCTTCTTGATGCCGCTCACAGCAAGGGTCTTAAAATTATCATGGACCTTGTTATCAACCATACCTCCAATGAACACGAATGGTTCAAGGAGAGTATGAAGGGTCACGATAACCCTTACCACGATTATTATTTCTGGCGCAAGGGTAAAAAGCCCAACGGCAAGAAGCCTCCCAATAACTGGCTTTCCACTTTTGCAGGTCCCGGCTGGCATTATAACGAAAATCTTGATGAGTGGTATCTCACTCTTTTTGCTAAGGAACAGCCTGACCTTAATATGGATAACCCCAAGGTCCGCGAAGAAATCAAGGATATCATCCGCTTCTGGCTTGATATGGGTGTTGACGGTTTCCGTGAGGACGTTATTACATTCATTTCCAAGCGTGAAGGCCTGCCCAACGGCTTCCCCATCCCCGTTGCCTGCGGTATGGAGCATTATAAGTGCGGCCCCCACCTTGATGAATATCTCAGAGAGTTCAGAGCTGTTACCGATAATTACGACTGCATGACGGTCGGCGAAGCTCCCATGATGACTCCGAAGCTTGCTCTTCGCTTTATCAAAGAGGGCGCCGGTCAGACCCTTAACATGATGTTCAACTTCCAGCATATGGAAGCGGACTCATTCATGGTAAGCTGGATTCCTATGCCCTTCAGCCTCAAAAAGCTCAAGAATGCTTACAACAGATGGCAGACCAAGCTTTACGGCATTGCATGGAACGCAAACTATATTGAAAACCACGACCAGCCCAGAATCATCAGCCGTTACGGCAGCGAAAAATACAGAGTTGAAAGCGGTAAGATGCTTGCTACAATGTATATCTGCCAGAGCGGTACACCCTTTATTTATCAGGGTCAGGAAATCGGTATGCTCAACATTAAGATGGACAGTGTTGATGAATACACCGATACCCAGGTAAAGAGTACGTATCAGCTCTTCAAAAAGCTCGGCGCAAGCGATAAGTTCTTTATCAAGCTTGCAAACCGTGCTTCAAGAGATAATGCAAGAACTCCCGTTCAGTGGAGCGCAGAGAAGAATGCAGGCTTTACAACAGCTGATAAGGCATGGTTCAAGGTTAACCCCAACTATACCGAAATCAACGTTGAAGCTGCAGAAAAGGATGAAAACTCTCTTCTTAATTATTACCGCAAGCTTCTCAAGTTCCGTAAGGAAAACGAGATTTGCATCTACGGCGATTTCAAGCTTCACTATAAGAACAGCAGAAAGCTCTTTGTTTATGAGCGCAATTATGAAGGCAAGCGTATGCTTGTTATCAACTCCTTCAGCGAAGAGCCCGTAAACTTCAGCGCTCCTCAGGGCTTCGACCTTAGCAAGGGTGAGCTTGTGCTTTCAAACTATGAGGTTTCTGACAATTCTCTCAACAATTTCGTAACAAGACCTTACGAAACAAGAGTATATCTTTTCAAATAATAAACGGTTTAATTAATATCAGGTGCGGCACAAGCCGCATCTGATATTTTTATTAATTATATATATAATAATTCCTTGAAAAGGATAATTTGTTATGTTATAATTAATCAGTTAGAAAGGAATGATACGGGTTGATTAGAAAAAAGTGGATTGTTTCCGAATGTGATAAAGATTTAGCTGCTCAGGTTGCTGAAAAATTCAGCGTTAATCCTCTGTCGGCTTATTTGCTTATCTCAAGAGGAATAACGGATGAGGCGGAAATTGAAGAATTTCTTGACCCCAACGCTCCGCTTTCAATCAATCCCTTTACTTTTGCGGATATGGATCTTGCGGTTGAGCGAATCGAAAAGGCTATTGATGAGTTTGAAAGAATAGCTGTTTTCGGCGATTACGATGCTGACGGTATCACCGCCACCGCGCTTTTGTATTCTTATCTCGAATCGAGAGAAGCTAATGTTATAAGATATATTCCTGACCGTATTACAGAGGGTTACGGTCTCAACTGTGCTGCGGTCAGATTTTTTGCCGAGCAGGATGTTAAGCTTATCATTACAGTTGATAACGGAGTTTCCGCCTTTGAGGAAGCGGAGCTTGCGGCAGAGCTTGGAATGGATTTGATTATTACCGACCATCACATGGTGGGCGAAAAACTCCCCAGGGCGGTTGCTGTTGTAAATCCTCACAGAGCAGATTGCCCCAGTGAGTTCAAGGAGCTTTCAGGTGTCGGCGTTGCCTTCAAGCTTGTAAGTGCGCTCGAGGGCGGCTATGAAGATTCCGTGCTTGATGAATTCGGCGACCTTGCGGCTCTCGGCACAATCGGCGACGTAGTTTGTATGCGCGGCGAAAACAGAGTGCTTGTAAGAAACGGTCTTCAGGTTATAAATGAATCCCCGAGGGCGGGCCTTTACGCTCTGCTGAGCAGTGCAGGTGCGGCATCAAGGCAGCTGAGCGCCACTTCGGCTGCGTTTACCGTCTGCCCCAGAATAAACGCAACGGGCAGAATGGGCTCTGCGGACAGAGCGCTTGATTTGCTTTTGTGTGATGATGACGAGCTTGCGCAGGGTCTTGCGGAAGAAATATGCGAAATGAACGTTGAACGTCAGAAGACCGAAACGGGAATTTTTAACAGTGTGGAGCGTCTTTTTGCTTCTGAGCCTGAACGCACAAAGGATAAAATAATCGTAGTTGATTCGGAGGATTGGCATCAGGGCGTTATCGGAATTGTGGCCTCCAGGATTGTTGAGCGTTACGGCAGACCCGCAGTTGTTATTTCAAGAAACGGAGAAAGCGCAAAAGGCTCATGCAGAAGCATAGAGGGCTTTTCGATTTTTGAAGCAATAGAGGCGGTAAGCGATTGCCTTACTCATTACGGCGGTCATACGCTTGCGGCAGGTATAGGGCTTGACAGCAGCAGGATTGATGAATTCAGGCACAGGATAAATGAATACGTGTCTGACGTTGAAATGCCTTTCCCCGTTCAGCGTATTGACTGTAAAATAAATCCGAAATCAATCGGGCTTGAGATACTTGATGCCATTGATGCTCTGGAGCCTTTCGGCTCAGGTAATCCTCAGCCGTGCTTCGGGCTTTTCTCGATGAAGATTGAGGATTTCTCGTCAATCGGTGACGGTAAGCATATGCGCCTTGTTTTAAGCAAGGGTGATGTGCGCTTCGGAGCGGTTTATTTCGGAATGAAGGAAAAACAGTTCCCTTACAGCAGGGGAGATTTAATTGACCTTGCCGTAAATCTGGACCGTAACGTTTTTAACGGAGTGGAAAGGGTAAGCGTTAATATACGCAATATCCGCCCTGCGGCTACAAAAGAGGAATACGTGCTTGCAGGTCACAGACTTTTTGAAAAGGTTACGGGAGCAAGAGCCCTCACAAGGGAAGAGGCGGCGGCAGCTTACCCTGAAAGGGAGCTTCTTGTGGAAGTTTTCAAATATATCAAGGCTGCAAGACCGATTGACGGATGTGAGGAAATTATTTGTGTCCGCCTCGGCAACGACGGTTCGGATTTCTGTAAGGTAGCGGTTGCTGTTGAGGTTATGCTTGAGATGGGCGTTGTGGCAAGGAATGAAAACGGTTGCCTCTATGCGCCGGACAGAACGGACAAAGTCAATCTTGACGATTCGGTTTTGATGAAGAGATTACGCAGTTTCATGTAACTGTTAATAAAGACGGGAGGGTTGAATTTGAGTACCAACGCAGTTGATCAAAAGGAAATATTTGCAAAGGCGAGTGAAACGGAAGAGGGTTGCCTTGCGGCGCTTATGGATGCCGTAAAGGGCTTTTCTGAGGATGAACTTGCTATGATTAAAAAAGCATATGAGCTTTCCAGGGATGTTCATTCAACCCAGAAACGTCTTTCGGGTCAGCCGTATATAATTCATCCGTTGAGCGTTGCAAAGATTCTTGCAGACCTCGGCATGGATTGCGGTGCGATTGTGGCATCGCTGCTTCATGATACCATTGAAGATACCACTCTTACCTATGAGGATATTGAAAAAGGCTTCGGCGCCGAAATTGCCGCTCTTGTAGATGGTGTTACAAAAATCGGCAAGGTGCCTCTTTCAACTCAGGAGGAGCAGCAGGCGGAGAATATCCGCAAGATGCTCCTTGCAATGTCGCAGGATATCAGAGTTATCATTATCAAGCTTGCGGACAGGCTTCACAATATGCGTACTCTTATGTTCAAGTCGCCGCAGAAGCGCAGGGATATTTCCTGCGAAACCATTGAAATATATGCACCCATTGCTCACCGTCTTGGTATCAGACCCATAAAGGAAGAGCTTGAGGATCTGGCTATCAGTTATCTTGACCCCGTTGCTTATGAGGAAATACGTTCATCCCTTGAGGCTCAGAGCCAGTCGAGGAACGAGTATCTTTTGAGCATTCAGGAGAGGGTTAAGGAGAGAATTGACCCGTTGGTAAAGGGTGCGCAGGTAAGCGGAAGAATCAAATCTGTTCACGGAATCTTCCGCAAAATGTATATGCAGAATAAAAACTTTGATGAAATTTACGATATTTATGCCATACGCATTATCGTTGATACCATCATTGATTGCTATAACTGCCTGGGAATTATTCACGATATGTTCCGCCCTATCCCCGGCAGATTCAAGGATTACATTTCAACCCCCAAGCCCAATATGTATCAGTCGCTTCATACCACGGTTATCGAAAAGGAAGGCATTCCTTTTGAAGTGCAGATAAGAACGTGGGAAATGCACCACACGGCTGAATACGGTATTGCGGCGCATTGGAAATATAAGCTCGGTATGAGCGGCGGCAAGGCAAAGTTTGAAGAGCGCCTTGCGTGGATTCGTCAGCTTCTTGAAAGCCAGAACGAATCCGAAGACGTTGAAGATATCGTGCGTACAATCAAGAGTGACCTTGCACCTGAAGAGGTTTACGTTTTTACTCCCAAGGGTGACGTTTTCAACCTCCCCAAGGGTGCAACGGTAATAGATTTTGCCTATGCAATTCACTCGGCAGTCGGTAACCGTATGGTCGGAGCGAAGGTTGACGGCAGAATCGTGCCGATTGATTATGAGGTGCGAACGGGTCAGATTGTTGATATTCTTACCTCCTCTCAGGCAGGTAAGGGTCCCAGCAGAGACTGGCTCAAGATAGTAAAAACCAGCCAGGCGCGCTCAAAAATCAGGCAGTGGTATAAGAAAGAGAAGCGCGAGGAAAATATTGCCGAGGGTAAGGCGGAGCTTGAAAGAGAGTTCAAGCGCAACTTCATCCGTCTTTCGCCCGATGAAACGGAGCAGTTCCTTACAAAGCTTGCTGAGCATCAGCATTGCAATTCACTTGATGATTTCTATGCTTCAATCGGTTACGGCGGTCTTTCCGTTACAAGGATGATGCCCCGTATAAAGGACGAGTATTCCAAGCTTGTCAAGGCGAAAGTGCCTGAAGCAATGCCTGAAATCAAGCCTGAAAAGAAGCGCACAAGGAGCAAGGACGGTGTTGTGGTGGAGGGAGTTGACAATTGCCTTGTCAAATTCTCCCGTTGCTGCAATCCGTTGCCGGGTGACGATATTATCGGCTTTATAACAAGGGGTCACGGTGTTTCGATTCATACAAGGATTTGTACCAACGTGCCTGCCGATATTTCAAAAAGCGCAGAGCCTGAGCGTTGGATAAACGCTTATTGGGACAGTAACGTGAAAGAGGATTTCAAATGTACTCTTCACATTACCTGCCTTAAAAGAATGGGTATGCTTGCGGACCTTTCGGGTCAGCTTGCGTCCATGCATATTATGATTAACGATATCAATACCAGAAATTACAGCGACGGCAGATGCTCGTTCTTCGTAACCGTATCGGTTAACGGAGTAGAGCACCTTGAAAACGTTATAGAAAAGCTTTCAAGGATTGATGACGTGCTTGCTGTTGAAAGAACGGGTGTTTAAGAATGAGAGCGGTAGTTCAGAGAGTTTTGCAGTCAGATGTCAGCGTAAACGGGCAGGTGACAGGCGAGATTTCAAAGGGTCTTAACGTCCTTCTCGGGGTTGTTGACGGCGATACCGAAAAGGAAGCCGAGGTGCTTGCCGCCAAAATTGCAAAGCTCAGGATTTTTGAGGATGAGCAGGAAAAGATGAATCTTTGTGTCACCGACATTGACGGTGAAATTCTTGTAATATCCCAGTTTACCCTCTGCGCTGATTGTAAAAAAGGTAACCGACCCTCTTTTACCTCCTCGGCACCGCCTGAGCAAGCAAAAAGACTTTATGAATACTTTTCACGCTGTCTTTCTGAAAACGGTGTAAAAAAGGTAGCAAACGGAATCTTTGCCGCAGATATGAGGGTTAATATTGTGAACGACGGCCCGGTCACAATCGTTCTTGATACTGATATCTGGTGTAAAAAATAAGAAAGCGGAGTTATTATGAATATTTCAAAGCTTCAGCTGGTTCACCCCATTTTCGCTAACTGTTATCTGCTTGTTGATTCAGGCTCAGGAGAGGCAGCTGTGGTTGACCCCGGCTGGTATGATGACGTTATAAAAGATGCTCTTGCTCAAAGCGGAGCAAAGCTCAAGTATATTCTTCTCACCCACGGTCATTTTGACCATATAATGGGTGTTTATGGCTTGCAGAAAGCTACGGGCGCAAAGGTTGTAATTCACGAGGCGGATAAGGATTGCCTTATCGACCCCGAAAAGAGCCTTTGCAGCGGTAATTTCCCCGAGGAGCAGCATCCCGTGCAGGCGGATATCACTGTGTCCGACGGCGACGTGCTCACCCTTGGTGATGAGGAAATCAGAGTTATTGCAACTCCCGGTCACACAAAGGGCGGAGTATGCTACGTTATTGAGGGGGAAAGAACTATCGTTACGGGCGATACTCTTTTCTGCATGACTGTAGGCAGAACGGATTTTGAAGGCGGCAGCGTTGAAGAACTTTCAAAGTCGCTTATAAAGCTGCTTTCTCTTGAGGGGGATTACAGGATTCTTCCCGGTCACAACAGAGAAACTACTCTCGCAAGGGAGAGAACACACAACCGATTCATCCGAAGGATGTGAAAGAATTGATTTTAAAAATTATCGGTCATGCTTTCCATTATGAAATGGAGAATCTGTGCCGTATATTTTATCCTAATGACAAAATTGAAAAGGTTTACGAGCAGGCGGAAACCGCTTGCGATGAGCGCACGGTTGAAACTTTTATGAACGAAACTCAAGTATCTGTGCTCTGCCGTATTGACGGCGCATCTGCTTGCCGTAAAGCGCAAAGAGAGCAGGGCGGCGATGATGAGCTTTTGATGGCTCAGCTTCTGTTTGCCTGCCTTGTTGAGATAACGGGCTACCGTCCGTCATGGGGAATTGTCACGGGTGTGCGCCCCTCCAAGCTCATGATAAAGCTCGAGAATGAGTACGGTAAGCAGGGTGCAAGGGATTATTTTTCAAATCAGCTGCTTGTAAATGACGAGAAAACCAACCTCACCTGTTCGGTAGCGGAAGCGGAAAGTAAAATCATTTCTCTTTCCAAGCCCGAATCCTACAGCCTTTACGTTTCAATTCCTTTTTGCCCGTCAAGGTGCAGCTATTGCTCGTTTGTGTCCCATTCAATAAGTAATGCCAATGCAAAAAGGCTTGTTCCTCAGTATCTTGAAAAGCTGCTTGAGGAGCTTGAAATAACGGGCGCAATTGCGAGCGAACTCGGATTAAAGCTTGAAAGCATCTATTTCGGCGGCGGCACACCGAGCGTGCTTGAAGCATCGCAGCTTGACGCTCTTTTAACTCAGATTGAGAATCATTTTGATTTGTCCCACCTGCGTGAATATACGGTTGAGTGCGGCAGACCCGATACGGTTACGGTTCAGAAGCTGCGCACCTTGAAAAATCACAATGTGGGTAGAATAAGCATAAATCCGCAGACTTTTTCTCAGCAGGTGCTCGACGTTATCGGGAGAAATCACAGCGTTGAGCAGGCGGTGAGCGCATATAAGCTTGCAAGAAGTCTGGGCTTTGAAAGTATAAATATGGATTTGATAGCAGGGCTTGAATCTGATACGTATGAGGGCTTTTGCGAATCGGTGGATACAGCCGTAACCCTTGCGCCTGATAATATAACAATCCATTCTTTGGCGCTCAAGCGTTCTTCGCAGATGGTTGCAGACGGTGCGCAGGTTGCTGACGGCAACGAGGCGGCAAAAATGCTCGCTTATGCTCAGCAAAGGCTTACGGGCGCAAAATATGAACCCTATTATATGTACCGCCAGAGCAAATGCGTAGGCAATCTTGAAAATGTCGGTTGGGCAAAGCAGGGCAAGGAATGCCTCTACAACGTCTTTATGATGGAGGAGTGTCATACTGTGCTTGCGGTAGGTGCAGGCGCTGTCACAAGGCTCAAGCAGCCCGAGGGTGATTACATAGAGCGTATCTTTAATTTTAAGTATCCTTATGAATATATTTCAAGATTTGATGAACTTGTTCAGCGTAAAAGCAGAATAAACAGCTTCTATTCGTCATACTAAAAAGTACAGACTTTTTCAGGAGGAAGCTATGACTGAATACACACCGCAGATTATAAACCGTGAAGCACGCACTGACCCTGTGGGTTTTGTTGCAGGATGCTGTGAGGAATATAAAAGCCGTGTAAAAGCCGTACTTGAAAGTGTTGTTACAAAGAATACAAGAATCCTTATGCTTGCGGGTCCGAGCGCATCGGGTAAAACCACTACGGCGCAGATTATCCGCAAAGCTCTGGAAAAAATGTCGCTTGATGCACAAACGGTTTCGCTTGATGATTTTTATCTTGCTTCGTTTGATTTGTATCCGAAGGATAAAAACGGAAACTATGATTTTGAAACCGTTCATGCGTTGGATTTGCCTCTTATGGGCGAGTGTTTTACCCGTTTGAGGGAAAGCGGCGAATGTGAAATGCCTTTGTTTGATTTCAAAGCTCACAGAAGAAGCGACAAGACGAAAAAGGTTACCCTGAGTAATGACAGTCTGCTCATTGTGGAGGGGCTTCATGCGCTCAATCCCGTAGTTACAAGCAGACTTGCAGGCGAGGGGATTGCAAAGGTGTACGTGAGTGTTTCGTCAAGGGTTTATAATTCACGCTCTGCCGTTCTTCTCAGTAAGCGTGATTTGCGTCTTATAAGAAGAACAGTCAGGGATAACCGTGACCGTGATACCTCGGCAAAAGAAACCTTTGTGCTGTGGAAAAGCGTGCTCAACGGTGAGAATAAATATCTTTTTCCGTTTGAAAAGCTTGCGGATGCTAAAATCGACTCGTTTCATGCGTGCGAACCGTGCTTGTTTGCAAATGAAGCAAGCGAGCTTTTTGAACAGGCAGGGCAGGAAGAAACCGCTCAAAGGCTGCTCAGGATGCTGAGTCTTTTTGAACCGTTGCCTAAGGAGCTTTTGTGCAGTGATTGTCTGCTTAATGAATTTCTCGGATAAATAATTGCAGGGAGAGTGAGAATTGCGTGGGAAATCAGAAAAAACAGTCCGTTCTTAACGGAGCGATTATTCTCGTAATGTCGGTAATGCTTGTAAAGGTTATCGGAGTTTTGTTCAAGATTCCGATGACGGATATGATAGGCACCGTGGGCAGGGGATATTTCAACTCTGCATACGAAATTTATACTCCTATTTTTGCTATTGCAATGGCAGGTCTGCCTGTTGCGGTTTCAAGAATGGTTGCAGAGAACGTTGCGCTTGAAAGGTTCAGGGAAGCAAGGCTTGTGTACCGCGTTTCCGTAAGGCTTTTCCTTATTGTCGGCGCTTGCGGCACTCTGATTATGCTTGCTATTGCATATCCGTATGCACTTTACATTGCTGATATCAGAAACCTTCCTGCAATTCTTTGCATTGCTCCGTCTATTTTCTTCTGTTGCTTCATGTCCTCTTACAGAGGCTACTATGAAGGTCTTCGCAATATGACCCCAACCGCAATTTCTCAGTTCCTTGAGGCGCTCGGCAAGCTTTGCCTGGGTCTTGTGCTTATTAAGGTTGTTCAGACTTACGGAATGAATCAGTTTGAGGCAGGCATGGCGGCTTCGGGCGGAGTTTCCGCAACTGTTTTCGGCACTGTTGTTACTAATGCAACCGAGGCTAACAGCGCCATTACACCCTGGGCATCAGCAGGTGCGGTTATGGGTGTTACCCTCGGCTCTGTTGCAAGCACCGTTTATCTTGCAATCTGCTATAAGATAAAGGGTGACGGATTTACCCGTGAACAGCTTGTCAATTCGCCCCGTCCGCGTGACGGCAGTGTCCTTGCAAAGGAAATGATTAAAATCGCGATTCCCATGGTTATCAGTGCGTTGATTTTAAACATAACCAATCTCATTGATACCGCAACCATCCAGGCAAGAATAAAGTCTGCTCTTGAAAGTGACGTAGGCTTTAACTATATTACCGAAATGTTCACCGAGTCATTTACTGCTGCTGCGGCAAACAACAGACTCAATCTTACCGATAAAGCCGAGGTTGTAAAATACCTTTGGGGCGCTTACGGTACTTCGCTTGATTTCAAGAGCCTCATTCCCACCATTACAATTCAGCTTGGTGTCAGCGCTCTGCCTGCACTTGCGGCGGCATGGGCTGTTAAGAACAGGGATGAAGCAAAGTCAACAATTGAAACCGTGCTTCGTGTTGCTATGATTATCGCTCTTCCCGCAGGTATAGGCATCGGCGTGCTTGCAGAGCCGATTCTTGAGATAATCTACGGCAGAGGCTCAAGCTCGGATTCAATAGCCATCGTAGCGCCTCTTATGGCGGCGTACGGCTTTGCAACTCCCATAATCGCAATCTCTACCCCCGTAACAAATATGCTTCAGGCAATCGGCAGAACTGATATTCCCGTAAAATCCGTATGCGTTGCCGCTGTTGTTAAAATAATCTGCAACTATATTTTTGTAGGAAATTACAGATTCAATATTTTCGGCGCTCTTGTAGGAACGCTTCTTTTCTACGTAATTATAGTTGGAATTAACCTTGTTTCTCTTCTCAGGGTTTCCAGGGTGAAAATTCATTGGCAGTCTGTTCTTATAAGACCTCTTATTTGCGCCGTGCTTTGCGGTGTCAGCGCTTATGCCGCAAACGGACTTTTCAGGCTGATAATCCCCGCAGGCAATCTTGAAAGTGTGCTTAACGGCAATACGGTTTCAACCGTTATTTCAATCGGCTTTGCCGCTGTAGTATATCTGATTTCTCTTCTTTTCTTTAAGGGAATTAAAAAAGAGGATATTTCTGTGCTTCCCAAGGGAGAAAAAATTGCAAAAGTGCTTGAAAAATATAGACTTTTGGGTTAAAATAGTTTAAGATAGCTTTCGGAGGAAAACAATGGTAGAGTTTGTTCAAAAAGAAAAATACACAATTGAAGATTTGCTTCATATCATGATGCTTCTCAGGTCACCCGGCGGATGCCCGTGGGATGCCGAGCAGACTCATACCTCCATTAAGAAAAACCTCATTGAAGAAACTTATGAGGTTATAGAGGCTATCAATAAGGATGATAAAGAGCTTTTGTGCGAAGAGCTTGGCGATTTGCTTATGCAGGTTGTTTTTCATGCACAGATGGAGGAAGAGGCGGAGTGCTTCACCTTTGATGACGTGTGCGACGGTATCTGCAAAAAACTCATTATCCGCCATCCTCACGTTTTCTCAACTACCGAAATTTCGGGAGTTGACGACGTGCTGACCAATTGGGATGCAATCAAAAGAAAAACCAAGGGTCAGAAAACGGCAGGGGATTCCATGGCGAGCGTGCCCCGTGAGCTGCCTGCTCTTATGAGAGGTGAAAAGCTCCAGAAGAAGGCGGCAAAGGTCGGCTTTGACTGGGCTGACGTTTCCGGCGCTCTTGATAAAATCGCAGAGGAAACTCAGGAGCTTAAGCAAGCCATTGAAAACGGAGATAAGGAAAATCAGTTTGAAGAGCTTGGCGATTTGCTGTTTTCCGCAGTCAACGTTTCAAGGTTTATCGGCTGTGATGCCGAGGAGGCGCTTACCGCTGCCAACGATAAATTCCTCAGCAGATTTCTCAAGGTTGAAAGCCTTGCAGCCGAAAGAGGAATTGATATGAGCACTTCATCTCTTGAGGAGCTTGATAAGCTCTGGGATGAAGCAAAACAAATGGGTATGTAATACTTTACTGTATTCATAAATAAACAAAAAACTAAGGAGTATTAAAATGAACAAAACAGAACTCGTAGCAGCTATTGCAGCTAAAGAAGGAATCGAAAAGAAGTGCGCTGAGAAGGCAGTAAACGCTGTTGTAGCAGCTATTACTGACGCTCTTGCAAACGGCGAGAAAGTTCAGCTTGTCGGCTTTGGTACATTTGAAGTTCGTGAGCGCGCAGAGAAGGCAGCTCGCAACCCCAAGACAGGCGAAGCTATCACCGTTCCCGCAACAAAGATTCCTGCTTTCAAGGCTGGTCAGGGTCTCAAGAACCTTGTTAAATAATTGAATCCTAATTTTCCGGAGCCGCCTTTTTCGGGCGGCTCTGTTTTCGGAGTGAAAGTATGCGACTTGATAAATACCTTAAAGTATCCAGAATAATCAAAAGAAGAACGGTTGCCAACGATGCGTGTGATGCAAAGCACGTAAGCGTTAACGGTAAGGTTGCAAGAGCATCTTACGATGTGAAGGTAGGCGATATAATCGAAATAACTTTCGGTGCATCTACCAATAAGTTTGAGGTGCTCAGTGTTTCGGAGCACGCAACAAAAGAAAGCGCAGCCCTTATGTTCAGGCAGCTTTAATAACCGTAATAAAACCGCCTCCTTGTTCATATATTTGAACAAACAGGAGGTGTTTTTTTATGACGGAAGAAAAAAAGCCGGTAATGGCGCTGCCGCATAACCTTATCCTTGAGGACAGAAGATTGCTTACGGTAACAGGGGTTGCCGATGTGGACAGCTTTGATGAGCAGAGCGTAACGGTTTATACAGATTCGGGAGAGCTTACGGTAAGAGGGAACGATTTGCATATCAATAAACTCAGCGTTGAAACGGGAGAACTGATGATAGAAGGCAAAATTGCCGCTGTGATTTATTCAGATGAGCAGCCCTCGACAGGCGGATTTTTCAGCAGGGTGTTCAGGTAATGGAATACATTCAGGCTCTTTCGGAGCAGCTTAAGGTGTTTCTGCTGGGGATAGGCCTCGGATTCCTGTTGGGAGCGGCGTACGATTTTTTTAAAATTCTGCGGATTTGCATCGGTTTTCGCGGGGTTACCGTTGTCTGCGATTTGATTTACAGTCTGTTGGTGACGGCAGCAACCTTTTGCTTTGTGCTTGCATTCAGCGGCGGCGAAATCCGCTTTTATATTTTTCTGGCGGAAATCCTCGGCTGGCTTATATGGTTCTTGGCGTTCAGCTCGTTTACGGGGAGTGCGGCGAAAAAGATAAAATCATTTTTTGCGCTGATATTCCGGCCTTTTTCTATTGCAAAAGATAAAACTAAATTTATATTCAGGAAAATCAAAGAAATAATTAAAAAAGAGCGGAAAAAGTCGGTAAATAATTAATTTTTCTCTTGCAAAAGCTGAACAAGCGTGATATTATTTTCTATGGATAATTATGTCCAAAAATGCGCAGAGGATTTTTAATTAATGGGAACTAAGGCTGTAAAGCAGAGAAAAATAAGTTTCTTATACGTAGCGGCAATTATTATATTCGCCGCTTATGTTCTTATACGCATTTTCAGCTACCAGGTGAGCATCAACGCTCAGGCTGCAGAAAACGAAGAGATTTCAAAACAGATTGCAGAGCAGGAAGCGGAAAATGATGAGCTTGAGGCTCTTATCAACAGCAACGATATGGACGCATACATTGAACGGGTTGCCCGCGAGAAGTACGGTTATGCGGCAAGCGGAGAGCGTGTTTACTCCGCTTCCGATGTATCATAACACAAGCGCCTTTGTTCTGACTGTATTCGCTCGTAATGAGCGTGAATATATGTAATTTCAAAATGTGGGAGGACCCGGGTTTAGGTTATGCAAATCGAAGAAGGTGCAATTTTTACAGGCAAAATTACCGGATTGACTGATTTCGGTGCTTTTGTCGAGCTTGAAGGCGGAAAAACAGGAATGGTACATATTTCTGAGGTTTCCACGTCCTATGTCAAGGACATCAAAGAGTTTTTAACCATCGGTCAGGAAGTAAGGGTTATGGTTGTTGCCGTAAGTCCCGAAGGCAAGGTAAGTCTTTCTATTAAAAAACTTATGGAGAAGGAAGAAAAGCCCGCTCAGCGCCCTTCCTTTGATAAGCCCCGTCAGCCTCGCCCCAGACAGGGTGAAAGGCGCTCATCGCCTCCGGTATGGAACGGTATGAAATCGAATGCTCCCGCTCCCGGCGAAAAGCAATCTTTTGAGGATATGATGGCCCGTTTCAAGCAGGCAAGTGATGAAAAAATGGCTGATCTCAAGCATAGCAATGAATCCAAAAGAGGCGGATACTCACGCCGCGGCGGCAATAAGCAGTAATTATTTAAACGGGGGATGCTCCAATCCCCTGTTTTTTTGTTGTTAGGGTGGTGAAGACAGTGCGGGAAATTGACGTTAAAACAATTGAACAGGCTGTGAGGGATTTGTGCATTAAAGCAAACAAGCATCTTCCCTGTAAGCTTGAAAAAGCGGTGAGAGAAAGTGCTTGTAACGAAACCGAAGAGCCTGCCGCAGGAATAATGAAAAGCCTTTGCGAGAATCTTGATGCTGCAAGGGAGCTTGATATACCGATTTGTCAGGATACAGGCATGGCTGTTGTTTTTGCCGAGGTAGGGCAGGAGGTCCATTTTACCGGCGGCAGCTTTGAAGAAGCGATAAACAACGGTGTTGGCAGAGGGTATACCGAAGGTTATCTCAGATGCTCGGTTGTTGCAGACCCTCTTCGCAGGGTAAATACCGGCGACAACACTCCTGCCGTGCTTCACACACGCATAGTTGACGGCGATAAGGTGAAAATAACCGTTGCCCCCAAGGGCTTCGGCAGTGAGAATATGAGTTGCCTTAAAATGCTTACTCCTTCCGCATCCCGTGAGGATATTATCAGTTACGTTGTAAGCGTTGTTGAGCAGGCAGGCAGCAATCCTTGCCCGCCCATGGTTTTGGGTGTAGGTATCGGTGGCGATTTCGAGCAGTGCGCGTTGCTTGCCAAAACCGCTTTGTGCAGGGATGCCGGTGAGAATAACCCCGATGAATTCTATTGTGAAATGGAACGCGAGATTCTTGAAAGAGTAAACCGCCTTAATATAGGCCCTCAGGGCTTCGGCGGCAAAACTACAGCACTGTGGGTGTCGGTTGAAACAGCTCCTACGCACATAGCCGGCTTGCCCGTTGCGGTCAACGTAGGGTGCCACGTCACAAGGCACGCAAGCGTTGAATTGTAATTTTGTGTATTTTTTGTAAATTTATTAAAAAATTTAAGTTTACCCCTTTATTTTTTTGTTTAAATGTGCTACAATTCAATTGAAGCTAAGGCTTCGATTAAACCTAAGGGGGATGGACTTTAATGAAAATCACTATTTTGGGACGCAAATGTTCACCCAGAGAATCTTTCAAGGCTCATGCTGAGAAAAAGCTCGCTAAGGTTGAGCGCTTTTTCGGTGATGATGCCGAGGCAAAGGTAACCGCAACGGTTGAAAAGAGTTCGCAGACCGTTGAAATTACCATTGTCAACAGCGGTATGATTTTCAGAGCCCAGGAACGTGCGGAAAACATGAACGAAGCACTCGATAAATGTGTTGATTCGCTCGTTCGCCAGATCAGAAAAAACAAGACCAGAGTAGAAAAGAAGCTTCGCAACGGCGTTATTGATGACCTGCTTCCTGCAGATGAGCCCATTGCTGAAGAAGAGGATTTTGAGGTTGTAAGAACCAAAACGGTACAGCTTAAGCCTCAGTCGGTTGAAGAAGCAATTCTTCAGATGAATCTTCTTGACCATCAGTTCTATGTTTTTCTCAATGCTGAAACCAACGCTGTGAATGTTGTTTATAAGCGTAGCGATTCAGGCTACGGTCTCATCGAGCCTGAAATTTAAGCGTTTGTATATAAAGATTAATCTCTGAAATCGAGCCGGTGGGAACGCGTTTGCTGGTTTCCACCGGCATTTTTGATGTAATTTAAGAAAAGGATTTGCTATGATTAATTTTGTTATCCCCTGTCTTTTAGGTCTTGAATCGCTTATTGCCGATGAGCTCAGGGAGCTCGGCGCTCTCAACGTTGCCGCAGAAAACGGCAGGGTTTTGTTTGACGGTGATGAGTCAATTCTTGCAAGAGTAAATATCTGCTCGCATTTCGCAGAAAGAGTACAGATTCATCTCGGCTCTTTTGAAGCACATTCATTTGAGGATTTGTTCCAGGGAGTAAAGGCTCTCGAGTGGGAGCGCTGGATTGGCGAGCAGGATGCATTCCCTGTAAAGGGATATTCTATCAATTCGGATTTGTTCAGCGTGCGTGACTGCCAGGCAATCACCAAGAAAGCGGTTGTTGAGCGTCTTAAGAGCAAATACCGTACCGAATGGTTTGATGAAACGGGTCCTGTTCATCAGATACAGTTTGCCATAATGAAAAACAGAGTTTCCATGCTGCTTGATACTTCAGGCGCAGGTCTTCATAAAAGAGGATACCGCCTTGATGCGAACGATGCCCCTATCAAAGAAACTCTTGCGGCTGCTCTTTGCAGCCTGTCACGTTTGAGACCGTACCACAAGCTTTATGACCCCATGTGCGGCTCGGGCACGATTCTTATTGAAGGCGCAATGCTTGCTGCAAAGATGGCCCCCGGTATCAACAGAGGCTTTTCGGCGGAGAGATGGGATTGCATACCCCGTGAAATCTGGACTGCGGAAAGAGAAAGAGCAAGGGAGGGCGTTGTAGCCATTGATGACTTTGAGGGCTACGGCTCCGACATTGACGCTCAGGCAATTGAAAAGGCAATTCAGAATGCGCAGAGAGCGGGAGTGGCATCAAAACTTAACTTCAAAGTGTGCGATATCAAGGATTTTAAGCCCGTTACGGAGAGAGGAACTTTAATTTGTAACCCACCTTACGGTGAAAGACTACTTGACATAGAGCAGTGTGAAATGTTATATAAAGATATGGGGCGTGTGTTTGAGAAGAAAAAAGGCTGGTCTTACAGCATAATCAGCCCCGATGAGGAGTTTGAAACCGCCTTTGGCAGAAAAGCGGACAAACGCCGCAAGCTTTATAACGGAATGATTAAGTGTCAGCTTTATATGTATTTTAAATAGGAGATGATATCCCTTGAAGCATGTATTTTTAATTAACCCCACGGCAGGTAAAGGAAAGTTTTACGAGTCTATAAAGCCTCAGATTGAGGAATGCTGCAAAAAGAACGGTCTTGATTATGAAATCGTAACCACTCAGGCAAGCCGTGACGGTTTGAGAATCGTTAAAGAAATGGCTGCAACGGGCGAGAATATCCGTTTCTATGCCTGCGGCGGCGACGGTACTCTTTATGAGGTTGTAAACGGTGCATACGGTTACGATAATGTGGAGGTTGCCGTAATTCCTCTTGGTTCAGGTAACGATTTTATACGCCTTTTCGGAAGCAAGGAGGATTTCCTTGAGCTTGATAACGTTATTAACGGTGTACCCGTGCGCCTTGACGTTATAAAATGCGGCGATGAAATTGCAATCAACCAGTGCTCGATGGGTCTTGATGCTGAGGTTTGCGCAAAGCAGGCTGAGTTTAAAAAGCTTCCTATGGTAACAGGTGAGGGTGCTTACGTTGCATCATCTCTCTATTGCTTACTTAAAAAGGTTAAAAATACTTTTACCATCACTATTGATGACGGCGAGCCTTTTACAAGGGATTGCATTTTCTGCTTCTGCGGTAATTCGCGCTGGTACGGCGGCGGATTCAAGGGCGGCCCTCTTGCTATGCCTGATGACGGCTTGCTTGATTTCATAATAGTTGAAAAGAAGTGCACAAGGGCAAAGCTTGTCACTCTTCTCGGCGCTTATAAGAAGGGTGAGCACCTCAGCTGGGATATGACCACCTTTGTAAGAGGTAAGAAGCTTACAATCCACAGTAAGAACCCTGCGGCTGTTAACGTTGACGGTGAGTGCACTGTGGTTAATGACTGTACTTTTGAAATTGTTGAGGATGCAATAACCTTTGTTGTTCCCAAGAATTCCGAATTCCTTAATTTCAGAACCCAGAAGGAAACAAACTGAACATAATAAAAAGGGAATGCAAAAAAGCGCAGACCGCATAAAACAATAATATGACAAAAGGGTTCTACAGGAATTAATAATCCTGCAGAACCCTGAATTTTTGCTCTGAATTTAAAAATGAAAAAAAGCAACGTTTTATGCTACGAACAAACTTCGCCGCTCGACGTACCTTTGTACGCCTTCGGGCAAGCATAACAAGGCCGAAGCCTTGTTATTGCTCAGTTTGTCCGTTCTGCATCTTTTTTTCTATCCCCATTAAAAAGGCTGTAAAAAAACTTTCGTTTTTTTACAGCCCCAATTTTTGTCAATTAAAGGGAAGCGAGAGTTTCCATTACGTAGTTGCCGAATTCTTCGCAGGTGCAGCCGTCGCTTCTGCCGGTGATTTTAAGCTTCTTCTCTGTAATCATGCAGATGTCAAGAGCCTTTTCAAGCTTGTCAGCCTCTTCCTGACGGCCGATGTGGGAGAGAAGCATAACGGTTGCTCTGAGCATTGAGCAGGGATCTGCATAGATGCCTCTGCCTTCTCTCATCATTCTGGGAGCGGAGCCGTGGATAGCTTCAAACATAGCGTATTTCTTGCCGAGGTTTGCACTGCCCGCGGTGCCTACGCCGCCCTGGAACTCAGCGGCTTCGTCTGTGATGATGTCGCCGTAAAGGTTGGGAAGAACGAATACCTTGAAATCACGGCGGCGCTTTTCATCAATAAGCTTTGCGGTTGTGATGTCGATATACCATTCGTCTGTGGTGATTTCGGGATATTCCTCGCCGATTTTCTTGCAGAGTCTGAGGAATTTACCGTCGGTTGTTTTGATAACGTTTGCTTTCTGGATGATTGAAACTCTGTCCTTACCGTTTCTTCTTGCGTAGTCATAAGCAAGGCGTGCGATACGCTCGGTGCCTTCGGTGGTAGTAACAACAAAGTCCATAGCGAGGTCGTCTGTAACGTTGATGCCCTTTGAGCCTACTGCATAAGCACCTTCTGTGTTTTCTCTGAAGAAGGTCCAGTCAACACCCTGATCAGGGAGCTTTACGGGGCGTACGTTTGCGAAAAGGTCAAGAGCCTTTCTCATTGCAACGTTTGCGCTTTCAATGTTGGGCCAGGGATCGCCGGCCTGGGGAGTGGTGGTGGGACCCTTGAGGATTACGGGGCACTTTTTGAGCTCTTCAAGAACGTCGTCGGGGATTGCTTTGTTGCAGGCAACTCTGTTCTCGATTGTAAGGCCGTCGATAACCTTAAACTCAACCTTGCCTGCCTTGACTTCGTCATCAAGGATGAAAGCAAGAACTCTTGCAGCTTCGTTTGTGATGATGGGGCCGATACCGTCGCCGCCGCAGATGCCGATGGTGAGTTTGTCAAGCTTTTCATAATCAACGAAATCGCCTGCGTTTTTAATTCTTTCGCTGCGTTCGTCCTGCTCACGGATAAGAGCTTCGAATTTTTCAACAGCAGCTTTGATTTGTTCCTGTGTCATTATTTATTCCCTCCGTTGGCTTTTGTATAGTTGAGAAGACCGCCTTCAAGAATCATGGCCTTCTGTCTTTCTGAATAGTCGTAGCAAAGAGCATATTCTTCGCCTGTTGTTTTATTGATAAGGGTTACTTTTGAACCGCCCTTGATTGCATTTCTGATTTCAGGAAGCTCAAGTACGTCGCCCTGAGAAACCTTGTCGTAATCATCGGGATTTTCAAAGGTGAAGGGCATGATGCCTGCGTTGATGAGGTTTGCGCAGTGGATTCTTGCAAAGGATTTGGCGATAACAGCCTTGATTCCGAGGTAGAGAGGAACGAGGGCTGCGTGCTCTCTGGAGGAGCCCTGGCCGTAGTTGGCTCCGCCTATGATGAAGCCCTTGCCTTCAGCCTTGCAGTTTTCTGCGAACTTTTCGTCACACTGACGGAAGCAGAAGTTTGAAAGGTAGGGGATGTTTGAACGATAGGGGAGAATCTTTGCGCCTGCGGGCATGATATGGTCGGTTGTGATATTGTCGCCAACCTTGAGGATTGCCTTTGCCTGAATGCTTTCGGGCAGAGCAACACTTACGGGGAAGGGCTTTATGTTGGGGCCGTACTTGATTTCAACACTGTCTGCTTCGCAAGCACAGGCGGGTTTTTCGATAAGATTATCATTGATGATAAAGCTTTCGGGCATAACGATTTCGGGCATTTCGCCGAGAGTTCTGGGGTCGGTAAGGCAACCTGTGATTGCAGATGCTGCCGCAACCTCGGGGCTTACAAGATAAATGCCTGCGTCTGCCGTGCCTGAACGTCCCTCAAAGTTTCTGTTAAAGGTGCGCAGTGAAACGCCCTTGGACTGGGGGGACTGACCCATACCTATGCAGGGGCCGCATGAGCACTCAAGAAGTCTTGCGCCTGCGCAAAGGATATCTGAAAGAGCGCCGCTGAGCGAAAGCATATTGAGAACCTGCATTGAGCCGGGGGAGATGGTAAGGCTTACGTTGGGGGCGATTTTCTTACCCTTGAGTATAGCCGCAACCTTAAGCAAATCGTAAAGTGAAGAGTTTGTGCAAGAGCCGATGCATACCTGGCTTATCTCGATGTTGCCGATTTCTTCAACTGTTTTAACGTTATCGGGCATATGGGGCATTGCTGCAAGGGGAACGAGCTTGGTAAGGTCAATGTCGATGATTTCGTCATACTGTGCATCGCTGTCGGATTCAAGAGCAACCCAATCTTCTTCTCTGCCCTGAGCTTTAAGGAAAGCCTTTGTGATTTCGTCTGAGGGGAAGATGGAAGTGGTTGCGCCGAGCTCTGCGCCCATGTTGGTGATTGTTGCTCTTTCGGGAACGGAAAGAGTTTTAACGCCTTCGCCGCCGTATTCGATGATTTTGCCTACGCCGCCCTTGACGGACATGATTCTGAGCACTTCAAGGATAATATCCTTTGCGCTTACCCAGGGGCTGAGCTTGCCGCTGAGTCTTACAAGAGTCATTTTGGGCATGGTTGTGAAATACTCGCCGCCGCCCATTGCAACCGCTACGTCAAGTCCGCCTGCGCCTATAGCAATCATTCCGAGTCCGCCGCCTGTGGGGGTGTGACTGTCGGAACCGATAAGGGTTTTGCCGGGGATGCCGAAGCGTTCAAGATGAAGCTGGTGGCAGATTCCGTTGCCGGGCTTCGAGAAGAGAAGGCCTCTCTTTTTAGCACAGCTCTGGATGAATCTGTGGTCATCTGCGTTTTCAAAGCCGGTCTGTAAGGTGTTGTGGTCAATGTAAGCGACTGAAAGCTCGGTTTTTACGCTGTCGATTCCCATAGCTTCAAATTCAAGATAAGCCATAGTGCCGGTAGCGTCCTGAGTGAGTGTCTGGTCGATTCTCAGGCCGATTTCGGTGCCGGGAATCATTTCGCCGCTGACAAGGTGTGATTTGATTATTTTCTGAGCAATTGTCAGACCCATATCTGTAACCTCCAGTTTTAAGGTAAATCAGCAATATTACCTCATTATATTATTACAACTGTATAGTATATTAAAAAAGAGTTTTTTTGTCAAGCAAACATAAAAAAATCTGATACATATTGCGAAAAACTTATGTTCGGCAACAAAATGTTGAGTTTTTTTGTTGATTAAAATTAAATGATATGATATAATTTCATAATCAGTATTGTGGTTAATGCGCTCTTAAAGGGGAATAATGATTCTGAATTCCAAGGAGAGTGCATTTATGACGGAAAAAAACAAAAACAGCCACGCTTCGGATGATGATTTTGAGCGTGACGAACAGACGGGCGAATACGGCTCGCAAATAATCGAAACCGGCAGCGTAACCGTCGGAAGGCAAGGCAGGCTTGTGCATTGTCTTACGGTTATCGGCCAGATTGAAGGGCATTATATTTTGCCTGCGCAGAATAAAGCCACAAAGTACGAGCACGTTATACCTCAGCTTGTTGCCATTGAAGAGAGTGAAGATATTGAGGGGCTTATTATAATTCTCAATACCGTTGGCGGCGATATTGAAGCAGGTATGGCGATAGCAGAGCTCATATCGGGTATGCGTACTCCGACGGTGTCGCTTGTGCTTGGCGGCGGTCACTCGATTGGTGTTCCGCTTGCTGTTTCGGCGGATAAATCCTTTATTGCTCCTTCGGCAACCATGACCATTCATCCCGTAAGAATGAACGGTCTTGTTGTCGGCGTGCCGCAGACCATGTCCTATTTTGAGCGTATGCAGGAGCGTATAGTACGTTTTGTTGCAGACAATTCGGAAATGCCTGCCGACCGTTTCAGAAAAATGATGCTGGCAACGGGCGGCCTTGCGATGGATGTAGGAACAGTCCTCAGCGGCGAGGACGCCGTAAAAGAAGGGCTTATAGACTCTCTCGGTACTCTTGCCGATGCTCTTGACTGCCTTTACGGTATGATTGATGCCGGAAAGGGGGAGCGCTGATGCTCTATACGGTTATCGGCCTCGGGGACGTTTTTGCAGGAGAAAAAGTAAGATTTTATGATACTCGCATGGGCAATTCATGGCTTACGGTGCGCGAATACGCAAATGTGAAATCTGTTGAGCGGCTTGTGTCCACCAATCCGTACGATTACCTTAACCCGTATTTTTTGCCCGGCAGGGATTTTGACAGAAAAAGTATTGATATATATATGAAATCAACAGGAAAGGAAAGCTTTTCAAATGGCAAACAGCTCAAATTCAAACAAAAAAAGCAGCACGTCATCAAAGAAGAAATCGACTGCACAGGTGCCGAAATTTGATGCGCCAAAAAAAGAAGAAAAAGCCGCCGCTTCATCCAAAAAGCCGGCTCAGAACAAAAAGCAGGCTGAGCAGGCAAGGATAAATAATGAAAAACGCACGCAGGCTCAGAGGCAGAAGGCTGCAATTGTGCTTTTCGGCTGTGCGGCTTTACTTGCTTGCCTTGCGTTTATTAAGGGCGAAAGTGCGTGGCTTGTGCTTCACAATACGTTTTTCGGCCTGTTCGGAATGTGTGCATTCATCTGGCCCGCTGCGTTGCTTTACCTTGCAATCATTTACACACGCAATAAATCCATAGGAAGCGTTGCGGCAAATATCGCGGGCGGAGCCGCATTTGTGACTCTTTTCTCTGCGGCGGTACATATTGTAAGATATCTCAAAGTTACCGTGAGCGGTGAAAAATATCTTTCGTGCGTGTCTATGGGCGAGCAGATAGAATCTGTGTGGAAAAGCACAGAGCCGTTAAAGACAGGCGGCGTTTTCGGCGCAATTATCGGCGGCGGACTTTCGAGAATTCTCGGTCAGACGGGAGCGCTTGCGGTTGTTATTATACTGCTTGTTGTCGTGCTCATGTTCGTTACGGGAATGACTCTCGGCGGCCTTGCGAATTTCTTTGCAAAGCCTGTTAAAAAGGTCGGCGAAATGACGAACGAAAAATTCGAACAGAGTGCTGCTGCTCTTCAGGAACAGAGAGAAAGAAGAGAAAAGGAAAAAGCTGAGAGGGAGCGTAAAAAAGCAGAGGAATTTGAGCCTCCCAAGGCAAGCACCAAGAAGAAAGAGAAAGAAAAAATCCCCGAAACCGTTGATATCGTCAGGGATGAAACCACTTTTACCGTAAGGGAAGAAAAGCCCGAGGCTGAAAAGAAAACAGCCGAGCATCCCGTTATGCCGGTTATAAATCTTCCTGATGTCAACCCCGAAAAACCCGTGGAAGACGTTATAGAAATTGCTAAAAAACAGCCTAAGGAAAAGCCTGTAAAACCCACTGAAAAGGCAGAGAAAAAGCCTGAAGCCGAGAAAGAGTTTGATCCTCCCGAGGTAAAGGGCTATGAGTTCCCGCCGATTGATTGCCTTGATGTTACCGCACGCAGAAGCAAGGGTGATCCGAACGGAGAAATGCAGGCAACCGCAAACAGACTTATATCTACTCTTGACAGCTTCGGTGTAAAGGCGGAGGTTGTCAACATCTGCCGCGGACCTTCCGTAACAAGATATGAAATCGAACCCGATGAGGGCGTCAGAATAAGCAGAATAACAAGGCTTTCCGATGATATCGCACTCAGACTTGCTTCCTCGGGCGTGCGCATTGCCGCTATTCCGAATAAGTCGGCTATCGGTATAGAAGTTCCCAATGAATCAAGGGAAACCGTCGGAATGCGAGAGGTTATTGACACTCAGCAGTTCCGTGAGGCGAAGAGCAAGCTTAACGTTGCCCTGGGCGAGGATATTACGGGTAATCTCATATTTGCAGACCTTGCAAAAATGCCCCACTTGCTTATTGCAGGTACAACGGGTTCAGGTAAATCCGTGTGCCTTAACACGATGATAATCAGCATTCTTTATAACGCTTCTCCCGATGAGGTTAAACTTGTTCTTATAGACCCCAAGCAGGTTGAGTTTACCATTTATAACGGCATTGCTCATCTTGAAGTTCCCGTTGTTGCAAATCCCCGTAAGGCGGCGGGTGCTCTCGGTTGGGCTGTGTCTGAAATGGAAAGAAGATACAAGACCTTCTCGGAGAATAACGTCAAGGATATCAATGGCTATAACCGCCTTGCGGAAACCCGTGACGATATGAAGAAGATGCATCAGGTTGTTATCTTTATCGACGAGCTTTCTGACCTTATGATGGTAGCACCCAACGAGGTTGAAGATTCAATCTGCCGCCTTGCCCAGATGGCAAGAGCTGCAGGTATGCACCTTGTTGTTGCAACTCAGAGACCTTCTGTCAACGTTATTACCGGCGTTATCAAGGCCAATATTCCCAGCCGAATTGCACTTTCCGTTTCTTCGCAGATTGACTCAAGAACAATTCTTGACACTTCGGGCGCGGAAAAGCTTCTCGGCTACGGCGATATGCTCTTCAGCCCGATTGGTTCATCAAAGCCTCAGCGTGTTCAGGGTTGCTTTATATCCGAGGAGGAAGTTGAACGCGTTGTTGAACATATCAAGTCGAGTATGCAGGTTGAGTATAACGATGACGTTATGCAGGAGATTGAAAATATTGCTGCAGCTACGGCAAATTCCAAGAAGAAAGGCTCGGCATCCGTTGAGGCGGTTGACCCTTCATCCGCAAAAGACGAAACGATTATGCAGGCTCTTGAAGTGCTTATCAAAGCGGGCAAGGCTTCCACTACCTTCCTGCAGAATAAGCTCGGTTGGGGCTATCCCAAGGCGGCAAGAGTCATGAACGAGCTTGAAGAAAAAGGCTTCATTGCGCCCAAAGAGGGTAATAAGGAACGCCGCGTGCTCATAACTCTTCAGCAGCTTTATGAGATGAACAATGCATCTGAAAACGCATCGGGTCTCAGCGGTGATTACTCCGCTCCCGAGGAGGCGCAGATGGATTTTGACGATTATGTCGATTCCGAGGACGATTCGGATATCGCAGGTATGATGGAGAATATCAGCGATATAGATTTTGAAGACTGAAAAAATTAAACTGTGAGGGTAACTATGCCTTTTTTGCCTGTAACAAAAGAAGAAATGCTTGCCTTGGGGTGGGAACAGCCTGATTTCGTTTACGTAAACGGAGATGCCTACGTTGACCACCCTGCCTTCGGTGCGGCCATAATTACGAGAGTGCTTGAGGCGGCAGGGTTTAAGATTGCCGTGCTTGCCCAGCCGGATTGGCGTAGCTGTAAGGATTTCAAACGCTTCGGCAGGCCGAAATACGGATTTTTTGTAAGCGCGGGCAATATCGACTCTATGGTTGCCCATTATACCGCGGCTAAAAAGAAAAGAAGCGAGGATGCTTACAGTCCCGGTGGTATTGCCGGCAAAAGACCGGACCGTGCTGTAATTGTTTACTGCAACAGAATCCGTGAAAGCTACGGCGATATCCCCATTATCACGGGCGGTCTTGAAGCTTCTCTGCGCCGCTTTGCGCATTATGATTATTGGGATGACAGCGTAAGACGCTCGATTCTTTTTGATTCGGGAGCGGATATCATATCCTACGGTATGGGTGAGCGCTCGATTGTTGAAATTGCAAAAAGACTTGCCGCAGGTGAGGAGATTTCCCGGATAACCGACGTGAGGGGGACGTGTTATTCCTGTGACGTGCGTCAGACTCCTTACGGCGCAAAGGAATGCCCGTCCTATGATAACGTCTGCGCATCTAAGAAGGAGTATGCGGTTTCCTGCCGTATTCAGCAGGATGAGCAGGACTTTTTCAGAGGCAAAACCGTTATCCAGAAGCACGGCAGTAAAATGCTTGTGCAGAATCCTCCTGCGCTTCCCCTTGAGCAGGATGAGCTTGATGCGGTGTATGCTTTACCCTATATGAGAACGTGGCATCCGTGCTATAAAGAGCAGGGAGGAGTGCCTGCGATTGAAGAGGTGCGTTTTTCCGTAACTCATAACAGAGGCTGCTTCGGAGCGTGCAATTTCTGCTCTCTTGCATTTCATCAGGGCAGATATATAACAACACGCAGCAAGGAGTCTGTTATCAGTGAAGCGAAGCTGCTTACCACTTTTGATGATTTTAAAGGCTATATTCACGATATAGGCGGACCTACCGCCAATTTCAGGCATCCGTCCTGCAAGGGTCAGGAGGAAAGGGGGCTTTGCAAGGGTAAAAAATGCCTTGCACCGTACCCTTGTTCAAACCTCGATGCAGACCAGAGTGAGTATCTTGATATCCTGCGTGAAGTGCGTGCTCTGCCTAAGATTAAAAAGGTCTTTGTGCGCTCGGGTATACGTTTCGATTACCTGATGAGGGATAAGGATGATTCATTCTTTAAAGAGCTTGTGGCGCATCATATAAGCGGCCAGCTTAAGGTTGCTCCCGAGCATTGCTCTGCGGCGGTGCTTGATAAAATGGGCAAGCCGCACATAGAGGCATTCCTCGCTTTCAAGAAAAAGTATTATAAGCTTTGCGAAAGCGCAGGCAAGGAGCAGTATCTTGTGCCTTATCTCATGTCATCGCATCCGGGCTCAACGCTCAGGGATGCGGTTGAGCTTGCTCTGTTTCTGAAAAAAGAAAAGCTCCGTCCCGAGCAGGTTCAGGATTTTTATCCTACCCCCGGAACGGTGTCTACCTGTATGTTTTATACCGAGCTTGATCCGTACACTTTAGAAAAAGTCTACGTGGCAAAAACACCTCAGGATAAGGCTATGCAAAGGGCCTTGCTTCAGTATTTCAGGCCGGAAAAGCGTGACCTTGCAGAGCAGGCTTTGCGCAAAGCGGGCAGGGCTGATCTGATAGGCTTTGATGAAAAATGCCTGATTCGTCCTAAGAATCCGTGCTCGGTTCAGCGTAATTATTCCAACAAAAGCGGAGGTAAGTATGCGAGAAAACAACAACCGAAATCATACAAACAGGGATCAAAAAAGAAAAAATAAGCTTATATATTTGATTATTGTTCTTGTTGCTGCGGTTGCTCTGACGGTTGCAGAGTATATCACAACGATGAACGAGGATGACAAAGCGGCGAGCGAGGTATCAAGCGCTTTTGATTCTGCTTATGAATCTGCTCAGATCATTGAAGAAGCTGACAAAAATGACGGTATAGCCGTGCATTATATTGACGTAGGTCAGGGTGATTGCTCACTTATAGTCTGCGGAGAATACACCGTGCTTATCGATGCGGGCGAAAGAGGCAACGAGGATAACGTGATTGAGTATTTGTACAGCTACGGCATTGACGAGCTTGATTACGTGGTTGCCACGCACCCTCATTCCGACCATGTGGGCTCTCTTGACGAGGTGATTGAAACCTTCAGGGTCAAGAACGTTATAATGCCGAGGCTTACCGAGGTCAATACGCCTTCCAACTCCATTTATTCGGATTTGCTCAAGGCTGTCAAAGCGTCCAAGGCAAAGGTTATTGCCGCAAAAGCAGGCAACGAATATGTGCTTGGCAACGCTGTTATGACTGTTCTCGGCCCCGTGTATCAGAACGACAATCTCAATAATATGTCGGTGGTTGTGCGAATTGATTACGGCGAAAGCTCCTTCCTTTTCCAGGGTGATGCCGAAATTGACGAGGAAAACGATATTCTTGAAACGGGTGCGGATATCGACTGCGACGTTCTTAAGGTCGGTCACCACGGCAGCTATACGTCATCAAGTGCGAATTATCTGAAAAAAGTCACTCCCGAAATCGCGGTTATTTCCTGCGGTGTTGATAATGATTACGACCATCCTCACGACAAGCCTCTTAAAAGAATCAGGAAACATACTGAGAAGATTTATCGCACAGACCTCTGTTCGGATATTGTCATAATCTCCGACGGTGAAACTTATGAGATTGATTATGCTAACAGGGAGATGGATTGATGAAGCTGACGGTTGACAGAATTGAAGATAACGGCATTGCCGTCTGCTTTGATGAGGGCATGGGGATGCTGAATATTCCCGTTGCCATTCTGCCTGACGGAGTGCGGGAGGGTAGTGTTCTTTCGCTCAACGGTGAGTATGATTTTGTGATTGAAACTCAGGAGGAAAAAGCAAAAAGGCACGAAAACTTTATGCTTGCCGAGTCACTGTTTGACGAATAATAAAAATATTAAAAAAACTGCGCTGAATTGTTCAATTTGGTATTGAATAATTCGGCGCATTATTATATAATATTTTTAATATTGCATAAATATTATTATTTTTATTAAAAGGCAGGAGGTGTCGCTGTGTCTCAGGCGGATAATGCTCAGATAAGAACGGTAACCGAAGCGGAAATTGAAAAACAGCGTGAGTATGCAGCGCTTGTATCAACTGCGGTTTCCCTGCGCTATCCTCAGGGGGCGCCCAAGGCATTCGTTCATACTTACGGCTGTCAGGGTAACGTTGCTGACGGTGAACGTCTTGAGGGAATGCTTATTGAATCGGGCTATGAACTGACTGACGATTTAAACAGCGCCGATCTGGTGCTTTACAATACCTGTGCAATCCGTGAACATGCGGAGGACAGATTAATAGGCAACGTCGGCGCGCTCAAGGTTATCAAAAAACAGCGTCCGTCAATGAAGATCGTTTTGTGCGGCTGTATGATGCAGCAGGAATGGGCGGCGGAGAAAATCAGAAAAAGCTATCCGTTTGTTGACATCGTTTTCGGCACTCACGCTATCTACAAATTGCCCGAGTTGCTTTACCGCAATTTCACCTCAGGCAAGCGTGTGTTTGATATAGAGGATGAAGCGGGTGTTATAGCAGAGGGCTTGCCCGTCCACCGTGACAGTAACTTCAAAGCGTGGATTCCCATCATGTACGGCTGCAACAATTTCTGTTCTTATTGCATAGTGCCTTACGTAAGGGGCCGTGAAAGAAGCCGCGACCCTCAGATTATTCTTGAGGAGGCAAGGCAGCTTGTTGCCGCCGGTTACAAAGAAATAACTCTTCTCGGTCAGAACGTTAATTCCTACGGTAAGGGAACTGACTATAACTTCTCAAAGCTTTTAAGGGAGCTCAACGCAATCGAAGGAGATTTCCTTATAAGATTTATGACCTCCCATCCCAAGGACTGTACCTTTGAGCTGCTTGATACAATGGCTCAGTGCGATAAGGTTGCAAAGCATCTTCATCTTCCTTTCCAGAGCGGTAATAACCGTGTGCTCAAGGAAATGAACAGGGGATATACCAGAGAAAAGTATCTCAGTCTGCTTGAGTATGCTTACAAGGTTATGCCTGAGCTTTCAGTTACGGCGGACGTAATCGTGGGCTTCCCCGGCGAAACCTATGAGGAATTTCTCGATACAGTGAGCCTCGTGAATGAAGCTAAGTTTACTTCGATGTACACTTTTATTTTCTCATCAAGAAAAGGCACAAAGGCGGAGAAAATGCCCGACCCCGTTTCAAGGGAAGAGAAAGGCAAATGGTTCAGGGAATTGCTTGATGCGCAGGAGGCTGTTGCCGCTAAGCGCAGCGCTTCGTGCGTTGGCAGAACCTACCGTGTGCTGTGCGAAAGTGTCAGCAAGGGCGGCCTCATAGAAGGCAGAACTCAGGGAAACGTTATTATTGAATTTCCCGGTTCGCTTGATCTGATAGGCGGATATCACGAGGTAAAGGTTACCGAATCGCTTACCTGGATTTTAAGGGGCGAATTAATTAGTTAAAAACAGACTCAGTCTGATGAAAAAAGGAGAATAAAACTATGGATTTAGTAGCAAAAACCAGAGAACTCGGAGCATTGCTCCAGCAGGACGAGCGTTACATCAAGCTTATGGCAGCCCAGAAGGCAAACGAAGAGGATGCAGCTCTCAACGAGCTTATTTCCAAGATTCAGCTTCTCCAGATGTCCTTCCAGCACGAAGCTTCAAAAGAGGACAGAGACGAAGCAAAGCTTCAGGAATATGATACCGAATTCGGCCAGGTTTACGCTCAGATTATGGCAAACGAAAACATGAGAGCTTATGAAGAAGCAAGAGCTGAAATCGATAAGCTTATGACTTACCTTACAGGTATTCTCGGCATGTGCCTTCAGGGTGCTGACCCTGCTACCTGCGAGCCTGCTCAGGAGCATGAGTGCGGCGGCGAGTGCTCAAGCTGCGGCGGCTGTCACTAAGATTTCAAATCCCGTGTCCCTTGCGTCGCTTGCGGCGTGAGGGGCGGGTAAATTTACGAAAGGCACGGTTTTATTCATGGCAGAGCTTACACCGATGATGAAGCAATATGTTGAAACGAAGAAGCAGTATCCCGATACTATACTGATGTTTCGTCTCGGCGATTTTTATGAGATGTTTTTCGAGGATGCCGTAACCGCTTCAAGAGAGCTTGAGCTTGTCCTCACGGGCAGGGATTGCGGTCAGGAGGAGAGAGCACCCATGTGCGGTGTGCCATTCCACAGCGTTGACCCTTACATAGCAAAGCTTGTTTCAAGGGGCTATAAGGTTGCGGTGTGCGAGCAGATGGAAGACCCCGCTCTTGCAAAAGGCATCGTAAAGCGTGAGGTTACGAGAATTCTCACTCCCGGCACCGTTATCGAAAGTGCAATGCTTGATGAAAGCAAAAACAATTACCTTGCAAGTGTTTTTGCACGCAAGGATGCCGTTGCGGTCTGCTTTGCCGACGTTTCAACCGGTCACGTGCATTTAACCGAGTTTTCGGGAAGAAACAACCAGAAGAAGGTTATTAACGAGCTCGGCCGTTTTGCTCCGAGCGAAGTGCTTCTCAATGAAGCAGGCGCAAAGCTTGCTGAGGTTGCTTCGTTTGTTTCAGGCAGAATCAACGCAATTGTTGAAGTGCTTGACAGTGATTATTACGATGAAAATGAAAACACGGCATTTGTTCTTAAGCATTTCGGCAAGGTGTCACTTGATGAACTTGGCCTTGGCGAAAGCTCTGCGGCTCTTGCGGCTCTTGCCTCAGCAATGAGGTATCTCCGCTTTGTTGAAAAAACAGAGCTCGAAAACATAACGGATATTGACGTTTACACAAATGCAAACTTTATGCATCTTGACGTTTCAACACTCAGAAATCTTGAGATAGTTGAAACCATGCGCAACAGGGAAAAGAAAGGCTCTCTTCTCTGGGTGCTTGATAAAACAAAAACCTCCATGGGCAAAAGAATGCTCAGAAGCTGGCTTGAGCAGCCGCTTATGAGTCTGCCCAGAATCACAAGGCGTCATGCGGCGGTTGAAGAGCTGCTTGACAATGCGGCGCTCAGGGATGATTTGAGCACCGAGCTTTCGGGATGTCAGGATATGGAACGACTGATGACCCGTATACTTTACGGTACTGCCAATGCACGCGAGCTCAGGGCTCTGTGTGCCACGGCGCAGCACCTTCCTGTTATAAAATCGGCGGTTTCAGGCTGCAAAAGCTCATTGCTTTGCGAGATAGAGAGGGATATTGATACTCTTGATTCCACCGCCAGTCTTATTGATACCGCAATCGTTGAAGAGCCTCCGTTTTCCGTAAGGGAGGGCGGCATTATAAATCAGGGCTTCAATGAAGAGCTTGATTCCTTGCGCAATATTGTTGATAACGGCAAGGGCTTTATTGCCGATATTCAGCTGCGCGAGCAGGAAAAAACAGGTATCAAAAAGCTTAAAATCGGCTATAACCGAGTATTCGGATATTATATTGAGGTGTCAAACTCTTTCAAGGAGCTTGTGCCCGAAACATACATAAGAAAACAGACTCTCGCTAATTGTGAGAGATATATTACCCAGGAGCTCAAGGAGCTTGAATCCAAGGTCCTTGGAGCTCAGGAGAGAATAGTAAAGCTTGAGTATGAGATTTTTGAGAGCATACGCAAGCGTGTGGCTGATAAGCTCAGCGTTGTTCAGCGCACGGCGCATGCCGTTGCAAGCCTTGACGTAATTTGTTCTTTTGCTCAGTGTGCGGCGCAGAATAATTACATCCGCCCCGATATGACCGAGCAGAGTGTTATCAGCATTACAGACGGCAGGCATCCCGTTGTTGAAAAGATGCTTGACGGTGCGCCGTTTGTTCCCAACGATACCCGTCTTGACTGCGCAGGCAACCGTTGTGCAATCATCACAGGTCCCAACATGGCGGGTAAATCCACGTATATGCGTCAGGTTGCACTTATATGCCTTATGGCTCAGGCAGGTTCTTTCGTGCCTGCAAGCGCGGCAACTCTCGGCATAGCGGACGGTATTTATACAAGAATCGGCGCATCCGACGATTTGTCTGCAGGCCAGTCAACGTTTATGGTTGAAATGAGCGAGGTTGCAACAATTCTCAAAAACGCAACTTCAAAGAGCCTTATCGTATTTGACGAAATCGGAAGAGGAACTTCCACCTTTGACGGTATGAGCATTGCAAGGGCGGTGCTTGAATTTGCGGCGGATAAATCAAAGCTTGGCGCAAAGACCCTTTTCGCAACTCATTATCACGAGCTTACAGAGCTTGAAAGCTCAGTTGAGGGAGTGAAAAATTATAATATCGCCGTTAAAAAACGCGGTGATGATATAACCTTCCTGCGAAGAATAGTCAGCGGAGCGGCTGACGGCAGCTACGGTATTGAAGTAGCAAAGCTTGCAGGTGTACCAAATCACGTTGTTGAAAGAGCAAAGGTAATCCTTGCTGACCTTGAGGGTAAGGATTCAGCCGCTTTTTCGGATGCAAGAAACGTAATGGCGCAGTCAGCCGGAAGTATGCAGCTTTCCTTCGCTTCAAGCGAAAGCGACGCCATTATTCAGAAACTCAAAGAAATTGACGTAAATACTTTAACGCCCATTGAGGCAATGTCCCTGCTTTATCAGCTTTCGGCTGATGCAGGTGCAATTAACTGAAAGGAGTGAAACCGATGCCGAAAATCAACGTTTTGCCAAAATCGCTTGCGGAGCTTATTGCCGCAGGTGAGGTTGTTGAGCGTCCGGCTTCGGTTATAAAGGAGCTTGTTGAGAATTCCATAGACGCAGGAGCAACAAGCATCACCGCTGAGATTAAAAACGGCGGAATCTCCTATATACGAATTACGGATAACGGCTGCGGAATTGCCCGTGAGGACGTACGCAACGCTTTCAAAAGCCACGCAACAAGTAAAATAAGTACCGCTGTTGACCTTGATGCCATAATGACTCTCGGTTTCAGGGGCGAAGCGCTTGCAAGCGTTGCTGCCGTTTCCAAGGTTGAGATTATGACAAGAACGGCTGATGAAGAAATCGGCACCCGCTACTGCATTGAGGCAGGTGAGGAAATCCTGCTTGACGATGCAGGCTGCCCTGTCGGCACCACCATCGTTGTAAGGGATTTGTTTTTCTGCACTCCTGCAAGAATGAAGTTCCTCAAAAAGGATGTTACAGAGGCTAATGCGGTTGCAGGTGTAATTGACCGCCTTGCGTTGTCGCATCCTGAGATATCATTCCGCTTTATCCGTGAAGGCAAGCAGACTCTTATGACCAACGGCTCAGGTGAGCTTTTGCAGTGTGTCAGGGAGATTTTCGGCAAGGATTTTTCATCGGGACTTATTCCTGCCGCGGCTGATACGGATGCCGTAAAGGTAAGCGGTTACATTTCAAAACCTCATTGCGCACGCCCCAACAGAAATATGCAGTTCTTTTTCATAAACGGCAGGTTAATCAAAACCGCCACGGGAAGCGCCGCCCTGAGCGAAGGGTACAAAAACTCCGTTATGGTCGGCAAGTTTCCGTCCTGCGTGCTCAATATTGAGCTTTTACCCTCTGCGGTTGACGTTAACGTTCATCCTGCAAAAACAGAGGTTCGTTTCTCAAATGAAAAAGCTGTTTTCAATGCGATTTATTTTGCCTGCAAAAATGCTTTGGCGCAAGATAATTCCAGAGCGCAGTATAAAGCCAAGGCACCCGTAAAAGATTTTTATGCTCAGCTTCAGAAGCCTGCCGAGCAGACCACTTTTGAAAAGAAGGCGGATTTCTGGCAGCATATTGATATGAGGGAGCAAAAGAGCGAGCCTGTTGCCGTAACTTTTGTTAACCCCGGACCCGAAGTTAAAAAAGAAACAAATGAGCCTGCCATTGTGCAGAGCGTTGAAAAAAAGCCCGTATCCTACGGTGCATCCACGGTTACGGTAAGGAATACAGCGCCTGTAGGTTATACGGCAAAGGAAGATGATTTACCTGATCTTATTCCTGACGTTTTGCCCGTAACAGCTCCTGCATCAGTGCAGGCGGAGAAGCCTGTGGTGAAAGACGAGCCTGAGGCAAAAACAGTACAACCCAAAACGACAGATGCTCTTCCCGTTGAGGATTTTACACTTGTAGGTGAAGCGTTTAAAACCTACATAATTGTTGAATGCGGCGGCAAGCTGATGATTATTGATAAGCACGCAGCGCATGAACGCATTATTTACGAACAGCTGAAAAAAGATAATTCAGAGCGTACGGCTCAGCTTTTGCTTGCCCCCGTTACCGTCACCCTGACTAAAGAGGAATACAGCGCAATCCGTTCAAACCGTGACCTTCTCGGTAAGGCGGGTTTTGAGGTTGAGGATTTCGGTCAGGGAATGGTTATTGTCAGCGAATGTCCCATGGAGCTTGATGCTGACGACGTAAAGGACGTAATAAGTGAGCTTGCAGGCAGGTTTGCCGATAAAAAGCAGGAAGTCGATTTTGAAAAGCTTGACCATATATATCACAGTGTTGCTTGCAGAAGTGCAATCAAGGCAGGGGATTTTACCTCAAGATATGAAATGGAGCAGTTTGCAAAGCGCCTTCTCGCAATGCCCGAAATCAGGTATTGCCCCCACGGCAGACCCGTGCTTATAGAAATGACTCAAAGAGAATTGGAGAAGAATTTTGGCAGAGTTTAAAATGAAGGTAGCGGCGGTGGTAGGGCCAACCGCTTCAGGTAAGACCTCGCTGGCCGTTATGCTTTGTCAGGCGCTTTCGGGGGAGGTTGTTTCGTGCGATTCCATGCAGATATATAAAGGCATGCAAATCGGCACGGCGGCACCTACCGAGGAAGAAATGCAGGGTATACCGCACCATCTTATAGGCTTTGTAAGCCCTGATGAAGAATTCAGCGTTGCCAGGTATTGTGAGCTTGCAAAAAAATGCATTGACGGCATTATTGCAAGAGGAAATCTGCCTGTTATAACGGGCGGAACAGGTCTTTACTTTAATTCGCTTATTGATAACATAGAATTTTTTGAGGAAGATAATAACGGTGAATGCCGTGCTCAACTGAAACTCAGGGCTCAGACCGAAGGGGCGCAGGTGTTGCTTGATGAGCTTTATGCCATCGACCCTGAAACAGCCAAAGCTCTTCACGTGAACAATCTTGGCAGAATAATAAGGGCGCTTGAGGTTTATTTGCTTACGGGCAAAACCCTGAGTGAAACAAAACGCCTTTCACGGCTTAAGGGGTCGGAGCTTGACCCCGTGATAATCGGGCTTGATGCCCGTGACAGAAGCTTCCTTTATGACAGAATCAACCGCAGGGTTGATATGATGCTTGAAAGCGGTCTTGTTGACGAAGCAAAAAGATTTTATTCACTGTATTCCGGCAAGACTTCAAGTCAGGCAATAGGATACAAGGAATTCCTGCCTTACCTTAACGGCGAAAAGAGCCTTGAGGAATGTGCAGAGCAGTTGAAGCTGCAAACCAGGCACTACGCAAAGCGCCAGCTTACGTGGTTTAAAAAGGATGAAAGAATCAGATTCCTTATGATTGACGATTATTCCTGCGCCGAAGAGCTTTTTGAAGAGGCGCTTAAAATTATAAAGGAGGGAATGCAGCGTGCAGATAAACATAAGTAAAAAGAAAACGATGTACATTACCATAGCAATCGCAGCGGTAATTATTCTGATTTCAGGTGCTTATGCGGTTGTAAACTACGTTTCCTCGGGAATTACCGCCGTTTCGGCAGATGAAGCAACCGTATACGATGTGTTTGAAGCTGAGGCATATGCCGTAAGGGATGAAAATCTCATATATTCGGATTTGTCAGGCACGGTTGTTGCAAGTGTTGGAAATGCGTCAAAGGTAAATGCGCAGACAACGGTTGCCGCGATTTTTTCAGACCCGGAAGCGGCAAAGAATTATTCCCAGCTGAATTATCTTTACGATAAGCTTAAAGGCTACCGTATGATTGACAGTCAGCTTACCCTTGCCAACGTTGACGTTGAAGCGCTCGGCGATGCGGTTGATGATGATTTTGAATCGGTGCTTGATGCGGTTTATGACGGTGAATTTTCTTCAATCGGTGAAAGAAAGCTCGATTATCTTGTCGATATTTCACGCCGTCAGATTGTTACAGGGGCGGATATTGATTGCTCGGTGCAGATTGCTCAACTTGAGCAGCAGATTTCCGCAATAGAAGCTTCTCTTACTCCCTCTGCTGTTGTTACCGCAGGGAAATCAGGTTATTATAAAAGCAGTGCGGACGGATATGAGGGCCTGCTTGCGGAAGAGGGTCTGGAATCCCTGAGTGTTGAGCAGTTTGAAGCCGTGCTCAAAACCGAACCGAAAACAGTTAATTCAAACTGTGTCGGCGTAATTGTTGAGGATTGCCGCTGGAATCTTGTGCTTGCGGTTGATACTCAGATGGCACGCAAGCTTGAAATCGGTAAAAAGTATTCTATCATAGTCGACGGCACGGGTGAGAAAAAAATCACCGCTGTTGTTGAAAGTATAAATGAAGACGGTGATAGCGGCAGAGCCGTTGTTTCATTCAGATGCAATACCGTGGATGAAAAAATCCTCGCAATGCGTAAGATGAACGTAACCGTAATCATAGCCGAGTATACGGGAGTTTATATTCCTTCTGAGGCAGTAAGAATTGTTGACGGAAAAGAATGCGTTTATATTAATTATGACGAAACGCCGAGAAAGCGTGAGCTTAACATAGTTTATACGGGTGATGATTACGTTATCAGTAAACCTTATACTGATGCGCAAATCAGCAACGACCCATCGCTTGCGGATGTTTTGCTCGTTGAAGTGTATGACGAAGTTATAATTGAAGGAAAGGGGCTGTCTAATGATACTTAACGAACGCCTTAAAGATATTGAAGAGAATCTGCTTGAGCTGCGTGATAAGATCTCACAGGCGGCGGTTCAGTCAGGCAGAAGCGAGAACGACGTAACTCTTATGGCTGTTACCAAAACAGTTGAAAGCGGCTATATCAATCATGCCATTTCAAACGGAATTGATTTGATTGGTGAAAACAAGGTGCAGGAGTATCTTCTTAAAAAGCCTGAGCTCAGCCTTGAGAATTGCAAGGCGCATCTCATAGGGCATCTCCAGTCCAACAAAGTAAAGAAAATTGTGGGCGAGGTTGACGTTATCCAGTCTGTGGACAGTGTGTCGCTCGCTGCGGAAATTGCAAAGCGTTCTGCGGAAAAGGGAATAGTCAGCAAGGTTTTGCTTGAGGTGAACGCAGGAAACGAAGAGAGTAAATTCGGCTTTGATGTGTCAGAGCTTGAAGAACGTGTTTATGAAATCTCGGAGTTTAAGTCGGTTTCGGTGCAGGGTCTTATGTGCGTTGCTCCGATTTGTGACAGTGAAAGCGCTTTAAGAGCTGTTTTTTCGGATATGCACAGAGCATATCTTGACATTCGCTCAAAAAATATAAATAATGTAAGCATGAATATTCTTTCCATGGGCATGTCGGGCGATTACCGTGAAGCAATTCTTGAAGGGTCAACGCTTGTCAGAGTCGGCTCGGCAATATTCGGCGCAAGAAATTACAGATAATGCAGGAGGATTTTAAAATGAAATTTATGGACAAAATCAAGAACTATATCAACGTTACGGACAGTGATTACGACGATTTGGGGGATTTTGATGTAGAGGAAATCCCTGCTAACGAAGAGCATTATACAGCTCAGCCCAAGGCTGCAAAAAAATCACGCAAGGCAGAGCAGGATGCTTCTGCAAATGTGGTTGATTTCAAATCAGGCTCAAGACCTGCAGCAAGAGGCTTCAATGAATCTCAGGTTGTTGTAAAAAGAGTCAAGGGTATGAACGAAATCGGAAGCGTTATCGAAGCACTCAAAAGCGGTCTTATCGTTGTTCTTAACCTTGAGGATTGTGATGATGATATTGACCAGAGAATAATCGACTGCATTTTCGGTGCAAACTATGCATTGGGCGGCGACTTTAAATCAATTGCTGATAAGGCATACGTTATAACTCCCAGAAACGTAGCGGTCAGCGATGACGGTATTACCGAATTAGGCGACGATTTGGAAGGTTAAAATAAAGCATTAATCAGAGAGGAATGTGATTACATATGTTAAAACCCGAACAGATTTCAAACGCTCAGTTTACCCTTATCGGCAAAGGTGCTTACCGTGCGGAAGAGGTTGATGCATTTCTTAAGAATGCCGCAGAGTCCTATGCCTCTGTTATCAACCAGAACAACGAGCTTGTAAGAAAAATCAGCCTCCTTGCTGACAGAGTTGAGCAGTACAGAGCAGAGGAAGATACCATCAAATCAACCCTCATCACTGCTGAAAGAATGGCAAGGACCCTCAAGAAGGAAGCTGAGGATGAAAAGGCTGAGATTCTTTCTCAGGCAAAGTCAGAGCATGACACAATTATTGAAGAAGCAAGAAAGAATGCCAAGGACTTTGTTTCCAAAACAAAGGAAACCGTAGCGGCATATACCCTTAAGGCTCAGACTGATTCCAAGGCAAAGATTGATGAAGCAACGGCTCAGGCTGAAAAAATTGTTGCCGATGCAAACGCTCAGGCTGCGTTCATTATTGGCGACAGTAAGGAAAAGCTTATCGCTTATACCGCTCAGCTTGAGAGCATAAAGGCTCAGAGTGAGAGCATCAGGGCAGCGCTTACCGAGGCTTGCGCAAAGCAACTTGCTCTTATTGATGCACTTCCCGTAGTTGAGGTTACTCCCGTTGAGTTTGAGGAGGAAGCATACGTTGCTCCTGCAGCGGAAGATACCGCAGAGGAAGAAATCTGCGAGGAAGCTGAGCAGGAAGAGGCTGTTGAAGCGGTGCAGGATATTGAGCTTCCCGAAGAAGTTCTTGAGGTTGAAGAAACTGAAGAGGAGCCCGAAGAGGAAGTGACTGAAGAAACAGCGCAAGCGGAAGAAGATGATGATGACGATACTTTCGTAGATATTTTCAGCGAAGCTGATGAAGAAGAGGAAATCTCTGAGGAAAACGAAGAATCTGCAGAGGAAAAGACTTTCTTCAAGAGCATGGCATCTTTCCTTACCAATGAAGAGGAAGCAGCTGAGGCTGTTGAAATTGCGGATGCTGAAGAAAACGCAGAAGATGATGACGATTTCGATTTTTCAGGATTCAGCGATTTGCAGATAAACCTCGATGCACTTGACGGTGAGGATGAAGATACGGCATCCCAGCCTTTGTTTGACGGATTCTTTGATTGATTTTGAGTGATTGAATGGTTTATTTGTTATATCTTGTAATCATTGCGATTCTTGTCGGGATTGATCAGCTCACAAAAATGCAGATAGCATCGTTTGTGGATGCCAACGGTCCCATAGAGTTCCTTTTCGGTTTGTTCAGGCTTACTTACGTTGAGAATACCGGAGTTGCTTTCAGTATGTTTTCGGGAAAAACGGACGTGCTCTCCATTGTTACCGCTGTTATTCTTGTCGGTACCTTGTGTGCGCTGTTTGTTCCCCGCAAGGGCAGAAAAAAGTCAGTATTCCTTGTTATAAGCCTTATTCTCATAAACGCAGGCGGTATCGGCAATCTTATTGACCGTGTTTTCAATGGCTTTGTGGTTGATTTTATCGAGCCTTTGTTTGTTGATTTTGCGGTTTTTAATTTTGCGGATTGCTGTATTACCGTGGGAGCGTTTCTGCTTCTCGGCTATGAGATATATGACATCGTAAAGGATATGAAAGCAAAAAAGCAATAAACGGCATACGGAGCAGTTGATATGAGTGAAATTATCACGTCAATTGAATACGGTGAGCCGCTGTGCATAACGGTGGACAGTGAAACCTGCGCTATGAGGATTGATAAGATTATTTCTCTGTGTGTGCCTTCGCTTTCGCGTTCTTTTGTGCAGTCCCTTATAGGTAACAGTGCCGTATTCGTTAACGGCAAGGCTGTTTCAAAGAGCTACAAACCGAGCGTTGGTCAGAGGATTGAGTTTATTGTTCCCGAGCCTGTTGAGCTTTCCGCTCAGCCGCAGGAAATACCTCTTGATATCCGCTATGAGGATGATGATTTGCTTGTTGTCAATAAGCCGAGAGGGATGGTTGTTCATCCTGCTGCAGGTAATCCCGATTCTACTTTGGTGAATGCGTTGCTTTACCATTGCAAAGGCAATCTTTCCGCCATTAACGGTGTAATCCGTCCCGGAATTGTTCACAGAATCGATAAGGATACAAGCGGCTTGCTTTTAGCGGCAAAAAACGATACCGCCCATATTTCGCTTGCAAGGCAGATAAAAGAGCATTCGCTTGACAGAGAGTACCGTGCCGTAATCCACGGAAGGCTCAGGGAAAAGCAGGGTGTTATTGATGCCCCAATCGGCAGAAGCACCAAGGACAGAAAAAAGATGTGCGTAACGCAGCAGAATTCAAGGGAAGCGAGAACTCGTTATGAAGTTCTTGACGAGGGCAGGGATTTTTCATTCCTCCGCCTGAAGCTTGAAACGGGCAGAACTCATCAGATAAGAGTTCATATGGCTCATCTCGGTCATCCCGTTGCGGGCGACCCTTTATATGGTCCTAATGATTCCTTTACCGCCGTACTTCACGGTCAATGCCTTCATGCAGGTTTGCTCGGATTTGAGCATCCGTCAAGCGGTGAAAGGGTGGTGCTCACATCCGAACTTCCCGAATATTTTACGGATTTCTTAAGGAGGGCAGGTTTACGTGAAGTGTAATAATTGTGTTGATATGTCAGCGTGGCTTGTTGCCTCTGATATTGACGGCACGCTTAACAGCAAGCTCAGAAGACTGCCTAAAGTAAATTTTGATGCCATTACACGCTTTGTTACCGAATGCTCCGGGCATTTTACTCTTGCATCGGGCAGAAGCGTAAGCTCGTTGAAAACTCATTACGATGCCCTTCCTGCCATGAAGGGAACTCCCGTTGTAGTGCTCAACGGTGCAGGGCTTTATGATTATGAAAACAGCAGGATGCTTCATTTCAGTGCGCTGAGTGAAAAAACAACGGACGTGGTCTGCGATGCGGCTAAAAGATTCAAAAGCATCGGTGTTGTGGTATACACCAAGGATATCATTTACGGCTGCGGTCCGGCGATTTTTTCCAAGTATCTTATCTTCGCGGATAAGAGCGGAGGAAAGCATTACAGAAGCATTGAAGATATCCCGAGAGGGGATTGGGGCAAGGTTGTTTTCTCAGGTGTGCCTTCGGAGATTAACAGGTTAAAAAAATATCTGCTTTCTCTTGAGGATGCCGATGCAACCTTTATGTCCTCGTCAATAGCGAGCTTTGAGGTGCTTGCAAAAAATACAAACAAGGGTGCCGCGGTTTTAAAGCTTGCGGATATCCTCGGAATTGAGCATTCCCACACCTGCGCAATAGGTGATTATTTCAACGATGAGGCAATGCTTAAAACCGTCGGGATTTCAGCCGCTTGCGGTCAGGCGCCCAAAAAGCTGAAGGAAAGCGTGGATTACGTAGCCTGCCACTGTAATAACGGAGCGGTTGCGGATTTCCTCGGCTATATAGAAAAAACAGTATCAAAAAAGTAAAACTTGCGGTGTTTGCCGCTAATATATACAGGAGGTGGCTGCAAAATGGATGCAGTTGTCAGAAAACAGTTAAAAATTAAAGCTTGTCAAGCCAGAATGGGAATAATAGAGGAGGTTTTCAATGCTAAGTCAGGTCACCCCGGTGGCTCTCTTTCCTGCGTTGATATTCTCACTTATCTCTATTTCCAGCACATGAACGTAGACCCCAAGAATCCCAAGTGGGAGGACAGAGACAGACTCGTTCTTTCCAAGGGTCACGTTGCTCCCGCTCTTTATGCGGTTATGGCTCTCAAGGGTTACTTCCCCGTTGAAGAGCTCAAGACTCTCAGAAAGAGCGATTCAATGCTTCAGGGTCACCCCAGCATGAAGCTTACTCCCGGCGTTGATATGAGCACAGGCTCTCTCGGTCAGGGTATCTCCACTGCTTGCGGCATGGCTCTCGGCGCAAAGCTTTCTAACAAAAATTTCAGAGTATACGCAATCCTCGGTGACGGCGAAATCCAGGAAGGTCAGGTATGGGAAGCAGCCATGTACGCTTCCGCAAAGGGTCTTGATAATCTTGTAGCTGTTGTTGATAATAACGGTCTTCAGATTGACGGTAAGATTTCCGACGTAAACTCTCCTTATCCCATCCCCGAAAAGTTCAAGGCATTCGGTTGGAACGTAATTGAAATCTGCGCTCACAGCTTTGATGAGATTGATGCGGCATTCAAAGCGGCAGCTGAATTCAAGGGCAAGCCCTCGGTTATCGTTGCAACCAGCACCAAGGGTAAGGGTGTTTCTTTCATGGAAGATCAGGTTTCATGGCACGGCGCAGCACCCAATGCAGAACAGTACGAGCAGGCAATGAGCGAGCTTAAGGCTGCTCTTGCAGAGCTTGAGGCATAAGGAGGAAACGAACAATGGCTGATACAGTTAAAATGGCAACCAGAGAAGCTTACGGCAATGCGCTCGTAGAGCTTGGCGGAAAGAATGATAAGGTAGTAGTCCTTGATGCCGACCTTGCTGCGGCAACCAAAACAGGCTCATTCAAGAAGGCTTTCCCTGAAAGATTCTTTGATACAGGTATTGCTGAATCAAATATGATGGGCGTTGCAGCCGGTCTTGCTACCACAGGTTATACTGTTTTTGCAAGCTCCTTTGCAATGTTTGCAGCAGGCAGAGCTTATGAGCAGGTAAGAAACTCCATAGGCTATCCTCATCTCAACGTTAAAATCGGCGCTACTCACGCAGGCATCTCTGTCGGCGAGGACGGCGCAAGCCACCAGTGCTGTGAGGACATCGCTCTTATGAGAGTTGTTCCCGGTATGATTGTTATAAACCCTGCTGATGACGTTGAAGCAAGAGCTGCAGTTTTCGCAGCTGCTGAGATTGACGGCCCCGTTTATCTTCGTTTCGGCAGACTTGCTGTTGAAAGAATCAACAACCCCGATACCTATAAGTTTGAAATCGGCAAGGCTGTTACTCTTTGCGAGGGCAGCGACGTTACCATCTGTGCAACAGGCCTTATGGTAGGCGAAGCGCTCAAGGCAAAGGAAATTCTTGCAAATGAAGGTATTTCTGCCGCAGTTATTAATTTCCATACGATTAAACCTATAGATAAAGAGGCAATAATAGAAGCAGCTAAGAAAACCGGCGCAATTGTTACCGCTGAGGAACACAGCGTTATTGGCGGCTTCGGTGCTGCGGTAGCAGAGGTTGTATGCGAAAGCGTACCCGTACCCGTAGTAAGAGTAGGTGTTGAGGACACTTACGGAAGATCAGGTCCTGCTGTTGAAATGCTTCACATTTACGGCCTTGATGCTGAAAACATTGCTGCAAAGGCAAGGATTGCTGTCGGTCTTAAGAAGTAAGAAACATCGGAGGAATGAAAATTGGCAGCTGCAATTAATATTACCCGGTCAAAAACCGTAAGGATAGGAGTCGCCGTGCTTTTAGCGGCGGCGGTTGCAGCTGCCGGTTATTTTTTGGCAAAATTTGTTGTAACGAGAGTCAGTACGCAGGATTATACCGTGGTTTATTCAACGGGAAATAAAACGGTTATTGATATCGGAGGCAACACGGTTGAGATTGAGGCAACCGGCGCAGGGGATTTTCTGTATGATAATAATCGCAGGAGAATGTATTACACGGTTGATTCCGCATACAGAAACGAAACCTTTGATTTGTACTATACCGAGCTTGGCTTATCCGGAAATCTCTGCAAGCCAAAGCTTGTTGATTACGGAATAGAGGGCGGTTACTCCGCTTGTGATTCTTGCAACTACCTTTGCTATACCAGGCAGAGTGAGTCGGGCGATGCGCTCGAGGGTTGCAGCTTTGACGTTGAAAACAGAAGTATAACCGTTTTCAGCGGCAGTGTACAGACTCTTTATGTGCCTGAATATTCGCAGGAGATTTATTTTACCCGTCTTCACTCCGAAGAAAGCGTTCTTTACCGTTATTCTATGGGCGGCAAGACTCCCGAGCAAATCAGCAGAAACGTTGTAAACGTTCAGCTGTTTGACGGTGGGGAGAATACCTGCCTGTTTTTTGAGTCTGCAGTGCGCGGCTCTCAGGCGGTAGGGCTTAACGTGGTGCGCGGGGGAGAAAGACCTGTGCTTATATGTGATGCGGCGGTAAAGGCAGATTACGATTCTTATACCGCAGGCGGCAATCTTTATTATTACACAGGCTCAGGTGAGGATGCCTCATGGCGTCAGGTTATATCGGATTCTCTTTATGAGAGCGATTCAACGCTTACTGAGCCGAAGGAGCAGGATTATTTCTCTTTATTCGGAATATCTTTGGGATATTCCAGGGCAAAGCTTGAATATTCTCAGAAGCTTAAAAGGGATGAAATCAGGCAGGCGCTGGACGTTGCTTTTGCTTCGGGAAGCCTTGGGGCTCCTATTTATGACGTTTACGTTTATAACAGTGAGTGTAATAAAAAGCTCTGCTCTGGTGTTGACCCCGAAAGCGTGATTTCAAGCGCTCCCGTTGGTGAGCCTAAGCTTATCTTTGAAAGCAAAGAGATAAAAGAGAGCGAGCTTGACGTTGCATCTCTTCAGGATATTTATAATGAAGAGGGTATCAACGCTACCGTAGAATACGCAGGCAAAGCAGTGAATGACAGTGTTGTCGGCGGAGATGTTATGCTTGCGGTTTACTATTCGGGCAGCGTGGGTGTTTATCCTGTTGAGGGGTTCGCAGGGGATACTGATTTTTCCTTCAGTCCTGACGGAGAAAGAGTTTTTGCCTTCAGCCGTGAGTCTGAGGGTGAAGTGCTCAACGTTTATTCAAGCACCTTTTCCCGTCAGCGTGAGCTTCAGAAGCCTAAAAGCGTTGATTCGGGTGTTTCAAGCTATAAAGTCGATTCATCGGGACTTACCTACCTCAAGCTTGAGGACGGAAAGAATTACGGCAGTGTGTTCACCTATAAGCAGGGTGAGCGCAGGGAGCTTTCAGGGCAATCCTATGCCTTTGTTTGCGCTGAGGAGGAAAACGTTCTCTCCCTGAAGAATTACAGCAGCACGGGAGAGGGGCTTACAGCAGATTATTATTACTGCACCGCTCAGGGCGAAAGCCTTGTTGCGCAGAATGTTTTTATTGAAAGCGTTATGCACAGTGAGAACGGAAGATTTGCTTTTCTTTCGTCGGAAAACGGCTCAACCGCCGCAAAAATCTGTGATAACGGCAAATGCTTTACCGTATGCCCTGAGGCATACAGAATATTGTATATTTATTGATTTGGGGTGATTTGATGGCTTCTGAAAAGATTTTAAGGAAATCGGCTTTTGGCGGCTTCAAAAAAACTGATGTAATTGATTACATTGAAAAAATAGAAACCGCAAGGCTGGAGCAATCAAAAAAGGCTGCCGAGCTTGAGGAAAGGCTTGCCGAAGCGCAGAATGCCGCCGCATTATGCGATGAGCTGAGTGCAGAGCTTGCAAAGTCCCGAGAGGAAAAAGCGGAGCTTGAGAAGCAGCTTGAAGCCCTTGAAGAAAAGAACGCTCAGAATCTTGAGCGTATACGTGTTTATGATGAAAATCTCGCCTCTCTCGAGGAAAAGCTTGCAAAGCTTGAGGAAAGCTGTGCGGATATAAGTGATTCCGAGCAGCAGATAAACTGCCTTGTTATGGATGCCGTGATGTATTCCGATAAGATTATCGGCAAGGCAAGGGATGCCGCAAAGGCTGTTTCCGAGGATGCAAAGCAGAGCATTGTTGACACTACGGGCGAAATTGATTCAATTTCTGCCCAGATAACCCGTATTTCGGGTGAGTTCGGCTCAGTCATAACGGCTTTGTCGGAAAAACTCGGTGCTCTTTCAAAGAATATCGGTGAGCTTACCTCTCGGTTTGATGCACCGCAGGATGATGAAGAGGAGGGTCAGTTCCGCCTTAATGAGGACGGTCTTGTTCTCCTTGATGAAATATATTTAAAAATGAAAAACAGACTTTCGGAAAATAAAGAGCTCAATAAAGAGGAAAAATAAATGGCACAGTATACAATAGATACCGCTTCTCTTGCAGATTACATACCAAAGCTTTGCGCAGGGGACAGTGTCCTTCTTTCAGGCACGGTATATACCGCCAGGGATGCCGCTCACAAAAGAATATGCACTTTGCTTGATGAGGGAGGGGAGCTTCCTTTTGAGTTGAAGGGCGCGGTTATTTATTATGCAGGCCCCACTCCTACCCCCGAAGGCAGAGTTATTGGCAGCTGTGGGCCTACCACATCCTGCCGCATGGATTGCTTTGCACCCCGTCTGCTTGATTTGGGTCTTGCCGCAATGGTAGGTAAGGGCGGCAGAAACGCCGAGGTGTGCGATGCGATTGAAAGAAACTCGGCAGTTTATTTTTGTGCAATAGGCGGCGCAGGCGCGCTTTGCTCCAAAAGCATCGTTTCCTGCGAGGAAATTGCTTTTCATGACCTTGGATGTGAAAGCGTAAAGAAACTGTGCTTCAAAGATTTTCCCGTAATCGTTGCAATCGATTGCAAGGGCGGAAATCTGTTTAATAAATAAGAATTTATTCCGAAAGCTTTTAATATAATATAGTGTGTTAAAAACTAAGGCCGTTTCACTTTTTGTGGAACGGCTTTCTTTATTGGGGTGTCAGAATGGCGTTGGCGCAATTTATATCAAGCTTGCAGGGGAATCTTCCGCTTTGTATAACGGTTATTCTTATTCTGTCTGTGGTGTTTGTAAACGGGTGGACTGATGCGCCGAATGCCATTGCAACCTGCGTTGCAACAAAAAGTATGGGGGTCGGGCAAGCCATTGCCATGGCGGCGGTGTGCAACTTCTTCGGAGTGCTCGTTATGACTGCGGTAACGCCCACAGTTGCACAAACTGTGTTTATGCTTGTCAATTTTAACGGTACCGCCCGATTCGCTTTAATTGCGCTCTGCGCGGCAATGGTGGCCATTGTGCTCTGGGCGGTGGCGGCGTGGGCTTTCGGTATCCCTACAAGCGAAAGTCATGCGCTTATAGCAGGGCTTACCGGAGCGGCAATAGCTCTTGAGGGCGGTTTTTCGTGCGTAAATATTTCACAGTGGAAAAAGGTGATTTACGGTCTGATTATTTCGTCGTTGATCGGTGCGGCAGGCGGATTCTTCGCAGTGAAAACTGTTGAAAAAGTTTTTGTAAAAATGGATTATAAAAAATCCGATGAAATGTTCAGGCACTTTCAGATTTTTACGGCAGGGATAATGGCGGCTTTGCACGGCGCGCAGGATGGGCAGAAGTTTATAGGAGTTTTTATGCTTGGCGTCAGCCTTGTAGGAGGCAGTTCCAAAAACAGTTTCGATATTCCTTTATGGCTGATGCTCCTTTGCTCTGTTACAATGGCGCTTGGCACCTGCGTGGGAGGGCGCAAAATCATTAAAAGCGTTGGCATGGATATGGTAAAGCTTGAAAAATACAGAGGCTTTTCGGCTGATATTGCCGCCGCTGCTGCTCTTGTTGTATCGTGTGTTTTCGGCTTGCCCGTAAGCACAACGCATACCAAAACCTTTGCGGTAATAGGCGCAGGGGCTGCAAAAAATCTTAAAAACGTTAATTGGAAGGTGGCGGTTGAGATGTGCCTTGCGTGGGTGCTGACTTTTCCCGGATGCGCTGTTGCAGGCTGGATAACCGCTTTGATTTTTCTGAGGGTAATGTGATATGAAGAATAAGAATTGTTATTTTGATTGCTTCAGAGAGCTGGGGCTTATGTTCCGCAACTCGGCAGAAGAATTGAAGAATTGCTTCGATAAATCGGATGTATTCGTTCTTGGCGAAACTGCGCTGAAAACGGAAAAAATATCTTACGGTGCAATGCAAAGAGAAACGGAAATTTCTTGCCGGTTGAGCAATGAATTTTTGCCGCCGCTTGACAGAGGGGATATTCTCACCCTCAACAGAGCACTGGTTCGTTGCATATGCGCCGTTGACGATTCTTGCAAAAGCTTTATGCAGATGAAAAGCATTAAAAGGAATGCGTCTTTAGTAAAGATTGCCGATGCCGTTTTGAAGCAGAGTGAAATAATCTGCAGCTTTACCGAGGATTTTTCGCGCAGCATAAAAATGAAAAATGCCGTGCAGACCGTCAGCAAGGTGAGCGGTTTAATGCACGGCATAAATAACGATTATATCAAATGCGTCAGCGGAGTTTCGACTGCTGAATTTTCAGCGCTTTGTCAGACTCTTGGTGCGCTTAAAGAGTGCGGTTGTTGCGCGGATGACGCCGCTTGGGCGATAAAGGGGATAATAATATCCTCAGGCTGATTTTTTCGTAATGCTCATAAGAATAACGCTTAAAGAAACTGCAACAAGAACTGCATTTTCCGTGTTAAGAACAAGCATCAGAACAGCGCATCCGATAAACGCGGCAATTGCGAGAGGGCCGCTTGTGAAAGCCGCTTTCAGATATTTCGGCTTGATGTCCTGCCATGTTCCGAGTATAAGAACTACCGCCAGCGAATGAACGGGAATTCTTGCAATCAAACCGTTGGCAAAAATCATAACCGCACAGCACGCAGCGCAGGATATCAATCCGCTTGCAAGTGCCTGAAGAACGGGCTTCTTTTCTTTGTAGTCGGAATAAAAAGGCATTGCGCCTGTTACTGAACCTGCAATTCCTGCAATGCCGAGGGTGGCTAACTGAGCACGTGACGTGGCGCACTCGCCGGCCTGTGAGGAGCCCATAATTATTATAAAAAGTGCAGCGGCGCAGAAAACAGAATGAATAATAACGTATAAATCAGGGTTAAATGAACTGAAAGCAGTTGCGTCAAGCAAGGATTGTGCATTTATTGAATAGTTGCCGATTTCGTTAATGGCGGTTATCTGAGTGGATGGATTAAGGCGTAGGTTGAGAAGTGTGGTTATAAGCAATGCCCAGAATGCCGCAGGGATGTTGTGGCGGAGCTTTTTGAATTTCCTCGGGTAAGTTATCATTACAACGAGAACTATCGTGCCGTACAGAACACCGCGCCAGTTACCGTGAAATCCGAGTGAACGGTAAGAGGAAAGCATTTCAATTACGTTTTTGCCTGTTGCACCAATTCCGAAGTAATTGGTGGTCTGCATCACGGTAACGCATAATGCAAAGCCGAGCATTACGGCGCCTGCGATGGGCGGATATATTTTTATTTTAAACTTATCGCTCCTGCATAATGCGGTGATTAATACAGCAACAAAGCACAGTAAAGAGCCGAGATGTGCCGCAAAAACGGAGTAAGCCGCAGTACTGCAAACTACCGCAAAGGCGGCATACGAAGGCTTGAATCCGAAAAGGGCGTAAAACAGAGCGCAGATTATTGCAGTGGGCAAGGCGCTCATAAGCCCGAGAGGGGAGCATACTCCGACGGCAAGTGACAGCGGCAAAGCAAAGGAAAAGCCGAAAAAGGCATCCTTCAGCATGGTTGCCGTGTTGAAATCTGATTTTTTAAAAGCGGTCATAGAAACCTCGCAGAAATTGAATTCAAAAGTTACTTTGTATAGTTTACATTAATTTTACTCTATATACAAGAGGAAACGCTCGAAATATTTATATTTTTGCTATAGAAAAAGCACTTATAATATGTTAAAATATTAAGGTTATTAAAATCATGGAGAAGCAGATGAAAAAGAAAAGAGCAAAAAAAATAGCTACATGGATAATCGTTCCTTTTATGGCGGCGATTTTTATTCTTGATATCATCACTGTTGAGCTTTGCAATTATTACTGCAAGCGATATCCCGTGAGCACGCAATCCGTTGAAACAGCAGGCGACGGAGATGACCGTATCCATTTTCTTAACACGGCCAATTCGGATGCTATTCTTATTGAAAGCAACGGAATGTTTGCGCTTGTTGATTCAGGCGAGGGGGACAGTAACCCCAGACGAAAGCTTGAATACGAGGGCTATGAGCAGGAGGTTGTGGATTATATTATCAAAACCGTCGGTAAGGGCGGCAAAGCTCAGCTTGAGTTTGTGCTGGGCACTCATTGCCATTATGACCATATCGGCGCATATCACGCCATTATAACAAACGAGAATATTGATATTAAAAAAGCATATTTCAAAGGATATGATGAACGAATAGGCAAGGATTATGAAACCGAAAAGTGGATGCTTGGTGAAATCTACGCTCAGATAGAGCAGGATATTCACGCAAGAGGCATTGAGCTTGTCAGCGCGCTTCCCACCGAGCCCTTTGAATTCGGTGATTTTACCCTGCAGTTTTACAACACCGTGAATAATGAAGCTCTTTACGGAAAAGGCGAAAACGCCGCAAGCGTGGGAGTAAAGGTTACCAAGGGTGCACTGTCTGCTTTTCTTGCTGCGGATATCACCGCCTCAACAGGGCTTGAAGATTTGCTTGCGGATAAAATCGGTGATGTTGATTTGCTCAAAATCGGTCATCACGGTTATTATGGCTCATCGTCAATGTCTTTTCTGGACGTTCTCAAGCCCGAAATTGCGGTTGTTACCAATCAGTTGGGCAAGATTTACCCCAACGTCAAGTGGAATCTTACAATGAGCGCCAAGTGTCCGATTTATGCAACCTATGACAATAACGGCCTTATTGCTCTGTTTGGTGACAGCGGAGAAATCTCTCTTTTCGGCAATATACATTGATTTAATAACAGTTTATTAATTTAACACCTGAAATGTTGACTTTGTAATATTTAAATGATAACATTACATCTCGGTTAAAATATATAAAGGATGAATTGAAATGGCAGAGAATTTAAATCTGACTTGTTATGAGTATTTAAAAAAGTGCGTAGCGGATTTGGGTGATTACACAGCCGCCGTTACTTTCAAGCACAAAATAAGCATGAAAACCCTTATGTCCGATATTGACAGTATTGCGGATTACCTTACCGGCTGCGGTGTTACGGCAGGCGACGTTGTAACCGTGTTTTTGCCCACTACCGTTCATTGTTTTGCTGCGTTTTATGCCATAAACAAAGTTGGCGCAATTGCAAACATAGTTCATCCGCTCTCGCCTCCTGAGCAGCTGCTTGAAACCGCAAGGCAGACCAAAGCCAAAGTGCTGTTTATACTTGACTTGCTTGCAGAAAAATACAGTGACGTAATTGAAGAGCTTGCAATTCCCTGCGTTATTTGCTCAAACTCCGATTATGTCGGTAACGCGCTTCGTCCGTTTATCAGGATTTATGAACGCAAAAACAGTAATATGAGAGTTTGCAGGGGTCAGTATTGCGTGCCTTACCGCAAGGCGCTTGAAATGGGCAGGGGTGCAGGGCATTCCGATATGGCTCATAACGGCAGAAAGATTGCGGTATATCTTCACGGCGGAGGCACAACCGGCAAAAGCAAAACGATTATGCTCAGCAGCAATGCTATAAATGCGATTGCAAGAAAGCTTGAGAATCTTGATAAACCTCACAAGCCCGGCTCGGAGTATTCGCTTGTGGTTCTTCCTATGTTCCACGCTTTCGGACTTGCCATTGCGATGCATTACAGCCTTACCCATGGCTTTACCTGCCTTCCCGTGCCCAAGTTCAGTGCGCAGGAGTGCAATAAGCTTATCAAGGATTATCCCGTTTCTTTTATCGTAGGTGTTCCCGATATGTTCAGAAAGATGTATGAAGAGGATAGTTTTGAGGGTAAGCATCTCAAGAATCTTCGTTTGCTCTTCTGCGGCGGCGATTTTGTAGCGGAAAAATTCCTTGAGCAGTTCAACGATAAGCTTGCTGAATACGGTTCGGAAGGTAAGCTTTTCAGGGGCTACGGTCTTACAGAGGCGAGCTCCGTATGCTGCGTTAATACTTATGATGAATGCTGCCCCGAATCTATCGGTAAGCCTCTTGAGGGCATCAAGATTGAGATTTGGGATGAAATGCGCCGCAAGGTGCCTGCAAACGAAATCGGTGAAATTGTTGTTTCCGGTGACACTCTTATGGAGGGTTATTATAACGGCGATAAAACTACACTCAATGACGGCGTGTATACCGATGCTTCAGGCAGACGCTGGGTGCTAACGGGCGACCTCGGATATAAAGACAGCAAGGGCTTCATCTTCTTTACGGGAAGAAAGAAGCGAATGATTATTATTTCGGGCTACAACGTGTATCCCACTGATATTGAGAATACTGTTCTTGAGCTTGATTTTGTAAAAGAAGCCTGCGCAGTGCAGGGCTATCACAAGGGTAAACCCCTTGCAAAGCTTTGCGTAACTGTTGTTGAAGGCACGGATAAGGATAAGGCAATATCACAGATTAACTCTTATTGCAAGAAGAAGCTTTCAAAATTCTCGTGTCCCAAGAAAATTGAAATCATTGATGAAATGCCTCGCACCAAGATGGCAAAGATTGATTTCATGAAGCTGTGTGACAGTTTTCCCACGGGCGAAATAAAAGATAAACCTGAAAGGAAGTCAAACAAATGAGTAAGCAGACCAGAACTCCTGCTGCGGGAGACATCGTAGCAACAATGAAAACAACTATGGGCGATATTAAAATTCTCCTTTTCCCCGAAGCTGCACCCAAGGCAGTTGAGAATTTTACAACCCATGCAAAGAACGGTTACTATGACGGCATAGTTTTCCACAGAGTAATTGATTCGTTTATGATTCAGGGCGGTGACCCCTCAGCCACAGGTTGCGGCGGTGAAAGCATCTGGGGTAAATCTTTTGAGGATGAATTCAGCCCCGAGTATCACAACCTCAGAGGTGCTCTTTCAATGGCAAATGCAGGCCCCGGCACAAACGGCAGCCAGTTTTTCATTGTTCAGGCAAAGGAAGTTGACCCCCGTCTTGTTTCTCAGATGCGTCAGCTTGCTGACAGAGGCTTCCCCACAGATATCGTAGACGATTACGAAGCAATGGGCGGCACTCCTCACCTTGATTTCAGACACACCGTTTTCGGCCAGGTTTTTGAAGGCATGGATACCGTTGATGCAATCGCAGCGGTTGAAACCGATAACAGAGACAGACCCCTCAATGACGTTGTAATCCTCGGCATCGACGTTGAAACGTTATAATAAAAAAGTAAGGCGGCTTGTTTAAAACAAGCCGCCATTTTTTTGTTTTTAGTCGTTGAATGCGTTCTCAATAGCGTTAACAACGTTTTCTGCATCGGTCTTTACAACAAGCAGAGAAATGTCTGTTTCAGATGTTGTAATCATTCTTACGTCAGCCTGAGCGTTTGCTGCTGCGGTGAAAACCTTAGCTGCAACGCCTGCTGCCTCACGCATAGGTGCGCCGAAAACAGAAACTTTACTGTTTCCGCTGCTTACGCTGATTTTAATATCGGGATTCTGCTTGCGAAGCTCAGAACAGATGGCAAGCACGCAGATAAAATCATCGTCACTTACGGTAAAGGAGAAAGCGGAGTTCGCACCGCTGGGAGGCAGCTGGGAAATCATATCAACGTTGATTCCTGCCTCTGAAATCATATTGAAAACCTTGGAAATATGAGCAATGTCGGAAGAGAAATTGCTTATACTGATGAGAGTGATGTCATCGCATACCGAAACTGTTTCAATAATCTTCATTTTTTCAAATCCTTTCCTCAGTCTATCAAATCAGCCATACAGTACATACCGGGCTGCTTCTTTGTTAAAAAGCGTGCTGCGTTGAGAGCGCCTGTGGAAAACAGAGCCTTGCTCCTTGCGCTGTGGGAGAGGGTGATTATTTCATCGTTGCCTGCAAAAACAACCTGATGCTCGCCCGTTACTGTGCCGCCTCTGAGAGAGTGAATACCGATTTCGGTCTTTGTTCTCTTTTCACGCTTTTCGTGGCGGTTGTATTCATACTTTGCATCGTAATCAAGCTCGCCTGCAACTGCATCGGCAAGCATAAGAGCCGTGCCGCTGGGAGCATCGATTTTCTGGTTGTGGTGCATTTCAACAATCTCAATGTCAAAATCTGCGCCGAGTGCCGCCGCCGCTTTCTTTGCAAGCTCACAAAGAAGATTTACGCCGAGCGACATATTGGCGGAGAAGAAAACGGGGATTTTTTCTGCGGCAAGGTGAAGGGATGCAATCTGCTCATCGCTGAGACCTGTTGTAGCAATAACAGCAGGGAGCGAATGCTTTACTGCAAATGCGAGAAGATTGCTAAGCGCAGCGGGATTTGAGAAATCAATGATAACGTCAATCTTTTCTATAACTGCGCTGTCGATAGCGTCAAAGCTGCTGAAAACCGGGAAGGAGCAATCGTCGGATGAAACTATGTCAACCCCAGCAACCACTTCAAGGTCTTCGATTGTAAGCACCTGAGAGCAGAGAGTTCTGCCCATCTTGCCCAGGGCGCCTGTTAATAAAATTCCTGCCATATTAAAAATCCTTTCGGTGCGAGTTATGTTAATTATGCTTCAATAAGGTTGTGCTTGAGAAGCACCGCACGAAGCTTCGCCTTTGCTGCATCATCCATCTCAATGAGGGGAAGACGGCAGGGACCAACGTTAAGACCCATCATATTCATAGCTTCCTTTACGGGGATGGGGTTAACGTCGATAAACAAAGCGTTGCAAAGGTCAAGGTACTCAAGCTGAAGGTCACGGCTGCCGATATAATCGCCGTCAATGTACTTCTTGACGATTTTGTGAGCAATACCGGGAATTACGTTGGAAAGAACGGAGATTGTACCTTTGCCGCCAAGAGCCATAATTGCGGTAGCCTGGTCATCGTTGCCGGAGTAGATAGCAAGCTCATCGCCGCAAAGAGCAGCAGTCTGAGCGATTTCCGAAATGTTGCCGTTTGCTTCCTTGGTAGCAATGATTCTGGGATGCTTTGCAAGCTCGGCATAGGTTTCGGGCTTGATGTTAACGCCTGTTCTTGAGGGAACATTGTAAAGGATAATGGGGGCGCTTACACGGTCAGCAATATAGTTGTAATGAGCGATAAGGCCTCTCTGTGAAGTTTTGTTATAGTAAGGAGTAACTGAAAGAATAGCGTCAACGCCGCATCTCTCTGCTTCGTTTGAAAGCTTTACTGCATAGTGAGTATCGTTGCTGCCTGCGCCTGCGATAACGGGAACTCTGTGGTCTACAACCTCAACGCAAAGCTTGATAAGGTTTACGTGCTCTTCGGTTGAAAGAGTTTTTGCTTCGCCTGTTGTACCGCATACAACAATAGCGTCTGTGCCCTTCTTGAGCTGATACTCAATGAGCTCAACAAAGCGGTCATAGTTAACGCTCTGGTCCTCGTTGAAGGGGGTAACGATAGCAACGCCTGCGCCTGTGAAAAGTACGGGCTTCATAATAATCAGATCCTTTCTGAAAGGTTGAAATTAAAACTTGGAATCAATAAATCCCTGGCTGCAAATCTGCTCAGCCATAAGAACTGCGCCGCCTGCAGCACCGCGCAGGGTGTTGTGTGAAAGGCAGACGAACTTATAATCATACTGTGAATCCTCACGAAGACGGCCAACGGAAACAGCCATACCGCCCTCAAGGTCACGCTGAAGCTTTGTCTGGGGCATATTGTCCTCTTCAAAGTAGTTGAGGAACTGCTTGGGAGCGCTGGGAAGCTCAACTTCCTGGGGATAGCCCTTGAAGTTTTTCCAGATTTCAAGGATTTCTTCCTTGGTGGGTTTCTTCTCAAAGCGTACGAAAACAGCAGCCATGTGACCGTCAGAGCAGGGAACTCTCAGGCACTGAGCGGTGAACTTGGGAGAGGTTGCGGGAACGATTTCTTCGCCTTCGATTTTACCCCAGATCTTAAGGGGTTCGATTTCGGACTTTTCTTCTTCGCCGCCGATGTAGGGGATAACGTTATCAACCATTTCGGGCCAGGTGTTAAAGGTTTTGCCTGCGCCGGAGATTGCCTGATAGGTGCAAACGAGAACGTCCTTAACGCCGAATTTTTCATCAAGAGGATAAAGAGCGGGAACGTAGCTCTGAAGTGAGCAGTTGGACTTAACAGCGATAAAGCCTCTCTTTGTGCCGAGGTGCTTTCTCTGAGCGTGGATGATTTCGGAGTGATCGGGGTTGAGCTCGGGAATCATCATGGGAACGTCAGGTGTGTGTCTGTTAGCGCTGTTGTTGGAAATAACGGGGCACTCTGCAAGAGCGTACTGCTTTTCAAGAGCCTTGATTTCATCCTTTTTCATATCAACTGCGCAGAAAACGAAATCAACAGCAGCTGTGATTTTGTCGATATCTGCGGTAGCGTCCATAACAATAAGATTCTCCATGTTTGCGGGGATGGGGGTGGACATGCACCACTTTGCGCCTACAGCTTCTTTGTATGTTTTGCCTGCTGAGCGTGAGCTTGCAGCAAGAGCAACAACCTCAAACCAGGGATGGTTTTCAAGCAAAGTTGCAAAGCGCTGGCCTACCATGCCTGTTGCGCCTACGATACCTACTTTGTAATGTTTCATTGATACGGCCTTCTTTCTGAAAGTTATGGTTGTAATTTTCATTCGGTTGATTTATAATGCTTTTATAAATGCGGTATAAGTACAACACTGATAAATTATAATATCATTTATAGTTGATTATGTCAAACAATAATATATACAAATTATTTTTTAAAATTAAGGTGTAAATACAAAGATTTATCAAAAAACGGGAAATTTGAGGTTTTTTAATGAAGAAGAGCGATTTTTTTTACGATTTACCGCCTGAGCTTATAGCGCAGACTCCTGTTGAGCCGAGGGATTCCTCCCGTCTGCTTGCAATGGAGAAGAACAGCGGAAAAATTGAACACAGAACCTTCAGGGATATCCTTGATTTCTTACGCGAGGGAGACTGTCTTATCCTTAATAACACAAGGGTATTGCCTGCCAGAATGTACGGCGAAAGAGTTGATACGGGAGCGGTTGTTGAATTCCTGCTTCTCAGCCAGAAAAGTGCCGATACGTGGGAGGTTATAACGGGTCCCGGTAAAAAGGCGAGGGTAGGGCACAAGTTCACCTTTGCCGGCGGATTGATGACGGCGGAAATTGTTGAAGTGCTTGATGACGGCAACCGTATAGCAAAATTCGGATTTGAGGGCAATTTCTTTGAGGTGATTGACAAAATCGGAGAAATGCCGCTTCCTCATTACATAACCGAAAAGCTTGAGGATAAAGAGCGTTATCAGACCGTTTATGCAAAAGAGCAGGGCAGTGCCGCCGCACCTACAGCAGGGCTTCATTTTACTGACGACCTGCTTGAAAGAATCAGAGCAAAGGGCGTTAAAATCGGATTTGTAACGCTTCACGTGGGTCTCGGCACTTTCAGACCCGTCAAGGCTGACAATATCGAAGATCACCATATGCATTCAGAGCATTATCATCTTCCTGCCGAAACCGCTGACCTCATAAACGAAACGAAGAAAAACGGCGGCAGGGTTTTTGCGGTAGGTACAACCTGCTGCAGGACTCTTGAATCCGTTGCCAATTTCAGAGGCGGGATACAGGAGGATGACGGCTGGACGGATATCTTCATCTACCCCGGCTATGAATTTAAATGCATAGATTGCCTTATCACTAATTTCCATCTGCCCGAAAGCACGCTCATAATGCTGGTAAGTGCTTTCTGCGGATATGAGAATACGATGAACGCATACAGGATTGCCGTAGAAGAGAAGTACAGATTCTTCTCCTTTGGTGACAGTATGGTGATTTTTAAAGAATAAAGTTTTTAAAATACGGAGATTTTTATGTACAAGCTTCTTAAAAAAGACGGTAACGCAAGGCGTGGCGAATTCACTACCGTACACGGTACGGTGCAGACCCCTGCGTTTATGAATGTTGCTACCTGCGGCGCAATAAAGGGCGGCCTTTCCTCACTTGATTTAAAGGAAATCGGCTGTCAGGTCATGCTTTGCAATACCTATCATCTTCACGTAAGACCGGGCGACGACCTTGTTTACGACATGGGCGGTCTTCATAAGTTTACAAACTGGGACGCCCCCATTCTTACCGACAGCGGCGGATTTCAGGTTTTCTCCCTTTCCTCTTTGCGCAAAATCAAGGAGGAGGGTGTTTACTTCAATTCCCACGTTGACGGCAGGCATATTTTTATGGGTCCCGAGGAAAGTATGCAGATTCAGTCGCACCTTGCCTCAACCATTGCCATGGCTTTTGACGAATGTGTTGAAAATCCCGCAAAATATGAATATGCAAAGCAATCCTGCGCAAGAACAGAACGCTGGCTTGAGCGCTGCAAGGCTGAAATGAGCAAGCTCAATTCTCTGCCTGAAACCATCAATAAGAATCAACTCCTTTTCGGTATAAATCAGGGCGCAACTTTTGATGATTTAAGAGTTGAAAACATGAAAAAAATTGCAAAGCTTGATTTGCCCGGTTATGCAATAGGAGGCCTTGCTGTAGGTGAACCCAAGGAGGATATGTACCGTATTATTTCCGCCGTAGAGCCTCATATGCCTGATGACAGACCGAGGTATCTTATGGGCGTAGGAACTCCCGGAAATATAATTGAAGGCGTGTGGAGGGGCGTTGATTTGTTTGACTGCGTTATGCCCAGCCGCAACGCAAGGCACGGTCATCTTTTTACTAAAAAGGGAATTATCAATCTCAACAATAAAAAGTATGAGCGTGATGCATTGCCGATTGACCCTGAGTGTGACTGCCCGACCTGCCGCGGTTTTTCACGCAGCTATATACGTCATCTTTTCAAGTGTCAGGAGATTCTTGCCATGCGTCTTTGCGTTATGCATAATCTTTATTTCTACAACAACCTTATGGCGGAAATCCGTTGTGCAATCGAAGAGGGACGCTATGAGCGCTTCCGTGAGGAAAATGTTGAAGTGCTTGATAAAAGAATATGAAAATAATGCAAAATATCTCTTGCATAATGTTTTGCAATAATGTATAATTAATGAAATTGTTTTTGGAGGTTATTTACAGTGATTAATCTTATTCCCCTTATGATGCCCTCAGCAGGCGCAGCTGCTTCAACTTCTGCAAACGGCGGTTCATCCTACTCGATGATTATTCTCATCGTTGTAATGTTCGCTGTTATGTATTTCGTAATGATCAGACCCCAGAAGAAAAAGCAGAAAGAAGAGCAGGAAATGCGTGACAACATCCAGGTTGGCGATGAAATTACTACCATCGGCGGCATCATGGGCAGAGTTGTTACAGTTAAAGAAGATTCTCTCATCATCGAAACCGGTGCAGACCGTAACAAGATGAAGATTACCCGTTGGGCAGTTTCCACCAACAACACCGCAGTTGAAAAGGCAGAGGCTGAAAAGGCTGCTGCAAAGGAAGCTGCTGAAAAAGAAAAGGCAAAGAAGATGGAAGAAGCTGCCGAGCAGAGCAAGTCAAAGAGAAAGAAGTCCAAGAAGAAGGACAGCACCTTTGACGATTAATCAGTCATAAAATCAAAATTCCTCTCATATCATTGAGCAAGATGATATGAGGGGGATATTTTTATGAAGAGCAAAGAAATAAGGAAAAAAGAGGAAAACGCCTCCTCGATTCTGATAAAAAGAATTCTTATCGGTGCGGCAATTACCGCAGGGCTGTTTTTTGTCATTCTGTGTATTGTTTCGTTTGCGGCGCTCAAAAGTGATATGGGCGAGGGTGCTTACGCTTCTGCCGGCAGAGCGGTTGCAATTGTGTCCGGGTTTGCGGGTGGATTTGTGAGTGTTCTGCCCGTGAGAAAAAAGGGACTCGTTACGGGTGCGGCTTGCGGTGCGCTCGGTGCTGTACCTGCAATGGTTGCCGTATTTTTTGCTAACACAGCAAGCTCGCCCTTGGGCGTGCTGATTCTGTTGCTGATATTCACTTCGGCTGCTGCAGTTGGCGGAATAACTGCGGCAAATATAAGGAAAAAGCAAAAATTCAAATAAAAATAAAAGCGGTTTGCATCAGCCTTGTTCAGCCGGTGCAAACCGCATTTTTTAATTAAAGACCTGTCTTTTCAGCAATGTATGCTCTTGCTTTGCAGGCGTATTCATAGGGGTTAGCCTTTGCAGGATCCTGCTCAGCTTCAACAACTACCCAACCTTCGTAATCTGCCTTTGCAAGGATGTCGAAAATGGGAGTGAAATCAAAGTCGCCGTCGCCGGGGACTGTGAAAGCGCCTGCGCGTACGCAATCAAGGAAGCTGTAATCCTTTGCCTTACCTTCATCAATAACGCTTTGGCGGATGCTCTTGAGGTGAACGTGCTTAACTCTGTCAACGTACTTTTCAAGCACAGCAACAGCGTCTTCGCCTGAGAATGAAAGGTGACCTGTATCGAAAAGAAGGTAAACAAGGTCAGGGTCGGTGATTTCCATGAGCTTGTCGATTTCTTCGGCGGTCTGAACACCTGTGCCCATATGGTGATGAACGGTGAAATACATTCCCTTTTCTTTTGCAAGTCTGCCCATTTCGTTGAAGCCTTTTGCGATAAGAGCCCACTGTTCGTCAGTGTAAACGGGCTTAGCGCCGAAGATACTCAGGCTTGTGCCCTGAATGGAGTTGCCCTGCTCGGAAGCACCGATTACCTTTGCGCCGAGAGCGTGGAGAAAATCTCTGTGCTTGATGAAAGCTTCGATGGTTGCTTCATAGCCTTCAGAGAGAAGGAGAGAAGAAAACCATGCGTTGCAAATCTGAAGACCTCTTACGTCAAGCTTGTGCTTGAGGGTTTCAACGTCCTTGGGATATTTGTTGCCGATTTCGCTGCCCTTGAAGCCGCTGAGAGCCATTTCGCTCACGCACTGCTCAAAAGTGTTTTCTGCGCCGAGGTCGGGAAGGTCGTCATTGGTCCATGCTATCGGAGCGATAGCGAGCTTTACCTTATCTTTGTTAAGCATAGTTAATTCCTCCGTTTATTAATAAAGTCTTGCTTTTTCGATGTTTTCTTTCATGTTTTCGTAAGCTTCTGCAACGGCTTCGCTTGTGGAAACCTCTGCAACGCCTACGCGCCACCATGCATCGTAACCGTCGCTCATGCTGCCGTGAACAACCTTGATATCAAAGAGAGTGGGAACATCCTGCTTCTTTGAATCCTCGAGTGCTTCGCGGAGCTCTTCAACTGTTCTTACTCTGTAAGCCTTGCAGCCATAGCCTTCAGCGATTGTTGCAAAATCAATGGGAACAACGGGACCGTCAAGCATACCCGAAAGGGGATTTCTGGCAAGGAATCTTGTGCCGAAGGTGTCTGTACCCTGATTATTCTGAAGATTCTCAATGCAGCCCCAACCTGAGTTGTCGAAGAGCATAACGTTGATTTTTGCGCCTTCCATAACAGCGGTGTAAAGCTCGCTGTGAAGCATAAGGAAGCTGCCGTCGCCAACCATGGCGTAAACTTCTTTTTCGGGCTCAGCAAGCTTTACGCCGAGAGCGCCGCAGATTTCGTAACCCATGCAGGAGAAGCCGTATTCCATGTGATAGGTTTTGGGATATGTTGAGCGCCACAGTCTCTGCATACAGCCGGGAAGACTGCCGGAGGAGCCTATGGCAATGGAATCAGCGGCAATTGCCTTGTTGATTTCGCCGAGGGCACGGGTCTGAGAAAGACCGTCGGGCAGATAAACGCTGTAGCAACGGTCAATCTCAGCGTTGTAAGCGCTCTTGATATCGTCAAGCTCTTCGCCCCAGTCGGAATAATAATTTTCTTCGCTGAGAGCGCCCATGATGTCAAGCAGAGCGGATTTTGCATCGGCAATAACCGAAACCGCATCCATCTTGAAAGCGTCAAAGGAGCATACGTTTATGCTGAGCATCTTAACGTCGGGATTCTGGAAGCCCCATTTTGAAGCGGTGGTAAAGTCGGTAAGTCTTGTGCCTACTGCTATAATGAGGTCAGCCTCTTTGGCTGCTGCGTTTGCGGCAGGTCCGCCTGTAACGCCGATACCGCCGAGGTTAAGAGGAACATCCCAACGGATATTACCCTTGCCGGCCTGAGTTTCGGCAATCGGGATGTTGAATTTTTCTGCAAAGAACTGAGCGGTGCTCCATGCCTCTGAATAAGTAACGCCTCCGCCAACTATAAGCAGGGGCTTTTCGCTTTGCATGATAAGCTTTACCGCAGCGTCGATTTCACGGTTGACGGGAGAGCGACGGTCAATGTACCATACTCTCTTTTTAAGGAAGTAATCGGGATAATCAAAAGCTTCACCCTCAACGTCCTGAGGCATAGCGAGGCATACTGCTCCTGTTTCCGCAGGGTCGGTGAGCACTCTCATTGCGTTGAGGCAAGCCGTCATAAGCTGCTCGGGTCTTACCACTCTGTCCCAATAACGGCAAACAGCCTTGAATGCATCGTTAGCGGTGGTGCTGTAGCTTGTGGGCTGTTCAATCTGCTGTAAAACGGGGTCGGGCTGGCGGCAGGCAAAAGTGTCGCCGGGCAAAAGCAGAAGAGGAATTCTGTTTGCGGTGGCGGTGCCTGCTGCAGTAACCATATTAAGAGCACCGGGGCCGATTGAAGAAGTGCAGGCGATAATCTGGCGTCTGTTTTTCTGCTTTGCAAAGGCAATGGCGGCGTGAGCCATACCCTGCTCGTTATGACCCTGATAGAATTTAAGGTTGTGGCCGCCCTGTTCAAGAGCCTGACCGATACCTACTACGCAGCCGTGACCGAAAATACCGAAAATACCGTCAACAAACTTGGTTTCGATACCGTCAAAGCTGACGTACTGGTTATCAAGAAATTTTACGAGTGCCTGTGACATTGTAAGCTTCATAAAAACTCTCCCTTCACCAAATGGAAATTTATTTAAACAAAATAATTATATTACAAACATCATTAAAATTCAAGTTATAAAGTAATCATATTATTCATTTTATAAGGCATATTGATTTTTTTAAAAAACCGTAGTATAACAAAAGCAAGAAATATGAAAGAAGATGATGTCATGTCCGAGTTATACAGCTCAATTTGTATTACAACAGTCAGAGAAACTGTGCAGAAGCTTTTCGGTATAGATTGTGCAGGCAGCGTTAATCCTGTGAATAAGCCTCTCATTGACCTCGCCAAAGCAAAGCTTGCCGATAAGGCGGCAGACCGTGCTGTATTATATAATCCTGATGCGGTTGCCCTCTGGCTTTATCAGAAATATACGGATAAATTCACAAAGGCTATGCTTTGCTCGGATATAGCAGTGCCTATGCTTTCTGTTATGCCGAGCGTTACGCCTGTTTGTTTTGCCTCGATGTATTCGGGTGTAATGCCTGAAACTCACGGTATCAAGAAATACGAAAAACCCGTGCTTACCGTTGAAACCATTTTCGATACCTTAATTAAAAACGGGCTTAAATGCGCAATAGTATCCACCGAAGGGGACAGTATTTCAAAAATCTTCCTTGAAAGGGAAATGGATTATTTTATTTATGACAGTATTGATGAAGTCAATAAAAAGGCTCTTGAGCTGATTGATGAGGATAATTACAGCCTTATCGTGATTTATAACGGTAACTACGATTCGAGGATGCACAAGTTTTCGCCCGAGTCCGTCGAGGCGCTTGCAGAGCTTGATGCCAATATTGATTTTTACTCAACTCTTGTTGAAAAGATAAAGGCACAGTGGAAGCATCACAACACCATTTACGGCTTCTTGCCTGACCACGGCTGCCATGCCATAGACGGCGACTGCGGCTCGCACGGGCTTGATATGCAGGAGGATATGAACGTAATCCACTTTTACGGTATAAATAAAGCTGACTGAAAGAAATCGCCCGACCTTATACGAGGTTGGGCGATTAAAATTTTATTTGATAACAAGATATCCGCACTCAGGGATTGTAACTTCTCCGCTTACGGTTAAACCGTTTATAAGGTCTGCATATTCCTTATCCAGCATCACGGATTTTTCGCAGTCTGCAAAATTCATGATAAAAACGCAATCTCCTCTTTTGCGTACGAAAACGTCCTGAGGCACGGAGATTTCGGTATCGCTATCAACTCCTGCTTCGTCAATGAGCTTTTTACAGAAATCTGCGGCAAAGTCATCATCGTTTCTGAATGCAACGTAATAAGCCTTGCCTTTTCCAAAGCTGTTTTCCGTTACCGCAGGCATTCCTGCATAAAAATCCTCTTTATACTTGCCGAGGATTTCAGCACCGTTTGAGTGGATTACATCACAAACGTGAACAACGTCATAATCCTTGCCTGCATAAGATGCTTTGTTTTTCATTCCCTTGGGCAGAGAATCCGTTTCTTCGCACCAGATGCCGAAAACGTTTTTAAGATTGTTTGCGGGGAATCCGCCGAGGTAGCACAAATCATCCTTATCAACTATTCCCGTAAGATAAGTTGCAACAAATTTACCGCCGTTTTCAACGTATCTTTCGATCTTTTTGTCAAGACCGTCCTTGAGCATATAGAGGAAAGGAGCGATAACAAGATTATATTTTGAAAAATCACCGTCGGCAGAAATAACGTCCACGCAAATTCCTTTATCTCTGAACGGACGGTACCACTTGATGCATTCCTTTACGTAGTTGCGTTCAACGTTGTTGTAGCCGCAGAAATGGTCGATTGCCCAGCCGTTTTCCCAGTCGTAGACTATGGCAACCTTTGCGTTGCTGTATTTACCTACAACGTCACCGAGCTTTTCAAGCTCTGCACCAAGGCGGGAAATCTCACGGAAAACCCTTGTGTTTTCGTGACCGCAATGGTCAACAACCGCTCCGTGGAATTTTTCGTGACCGCCTCGGCTCTTTCTCCACTGGAAATACTGAACGCTGTCTGCTCCGTGAGCGATTGCCTGGATTGCAGCGAGCGCCTGCCTGCGGGGCTTCGGGATTTTATTTACCTCGTGCCAGTTGGCGTTTGAGGGAGTGCTTTCCATCATAAAGAAGGGCTGACCGTCTTTCATGGAGCGGAAAACGTCATGCACAAATGCGGTTTCCGCAGCTTCATCACGGTTATATCCCTTGTCCCAGAAGGGGTAATTATCCCATGAAATCAAATCAAGATGCTTTGCGAAATCCTGATAGTTGATTTCTTTGTGCATTCTCATAAAGTTTGTTGTTATGGGAATATCGGGGGTGATTTCACGCAGGGGAGCAATCTCGTTTTCATAAAAAGAAATGTGGCTTTCTGAAACAAATCTGTTCCAGCAAAGCTCCATCGCGGAAACGTGATTTTCGCCTCTTCTTTTAGGGGAGTTAATCTGGCTCCAATCGGTTATGATGTGACTCCAGAAGCCGTTCCACCACTTGTCATTAAGCTCGTCAAGGCTGTTGTGATAATATTCTTTCACCCAATCTCTGAAAGCCTGTTGGCAGAGCTCGCAGTGGCATTCGCCGCTGTATTCGTTTGATATATGCCACATCTTAAGAGCGGGGTGGTTTTTGTATCTTTCGGCAAGCAGACGGTTGATATTGCGCACCTTTTCACGGTAAACGGGAGAGGTGAGGCAGTGATTGTGGCGCACGCCGTATTCGTTTCTTATTCCGTTTTCGGCAACTCTCAATACCTCGGGATACTTTTGTGCAAGCCAAGCGGGTCTTGCGCCGGAAGGGGTTGCGAGAATGGCGGAGATACCATTTTCGTGCAGCATATCCATAAGCTTATCAAGCCATTCAAAGTTGTAAACGCCTTCCTCAGGTTCAAGCATGGACCAGGAAAAAATGCCGATTGAAGCGCTGTTGATATGAGCAAGCTTCATAAGGCGCATATCTTCGTCCCATATTTCGGGAGTTTTGATCCATTGGTCGGGGTTATAGTCGCCGCCGTGGATAATAAAATCAAAAAATTTCTTTTCCATAATTATCTCCGTAAAACTATTTGTTCATTTCTTCAAGATATCTTTTAACCTGTTCGTCGGTAGGCTTATAGTCGGGATTTGAGCAGCAGGGGATATTCGGCTTGCTGCCGTCGGTGCCGTGGAATGGAGTCTGCCTGTCATTTTCAAACTCCTTGCGTTTTTCTTCGCAACGGAAATCGGGGATGTCGTAAGGCACACCGTTATTGAGAATGGAACGGTGAGCGAGAATTGCAACGCTCGCCATTGTTACGGCAGAATAAATATCGTAAGGATGCTCGGGTTGGTTGCCGCTTTTTATGCAGTCAAGGAACATTCTTGCGACTATGTAATCACCGCCGCCGTGACCGCTCTGATTTATGAAATCCTCATCCTTATCGTTCCACGAGGGCTCGTAAAGATTTACTTCTTCCTTACCTTCGGGGATTGACCACTCGTTGTAGCGCAGCATAATTTTACTGCCCATACCGCGGAGATTTTCTATCTGTCCCTCTGTTCCGCAAATTCTGTATGCATTGTGGTGAGCGCCGAATGCGGAACATCCCGTTATTCTGAAAACCGACTCATCATCGTTTAAGGTGGTTATTATTGCCGCTCTGTCGCCTACCTGCCTTGCGGTGGCGTTCTCATAAAGAGGAACGTAAACGGGTAGAGCACTTACTCTTTTTGGGGTTGCACCCGTTGACCACATAAGTGGGGCGAGCGAATGAGTTACGTAATATGAACGGGGTAGGAAGTTCCTCCAATGCTCGAAAAAATATACGCTGGATTTGAAGAAGCCGATATCGTCGGCGGATACGGGGTGATTGTATTCACCTTCAGCGTAAATGATTTTGCCGAGGGTGCCGCCGTCACATACACGCTTCATTTCGCGGTTAAAAATCATCTGAGGGTAGTTTTCTGCAAGCATATAAATTGAATTGCTTTTTTCATATGCACGAATAAGCTCAACGCCCTCTGCCATAGTACCGTTGCTGATGCATTCGGAGAAAACGTGAATTCCCTTCTCAAAGCATTTGACGGCATAAGGGGTATGCTCGTGGAAGTAGTTTGCGAGTACAACGGCGTCCATGTCACATTCAATAAAATCATCAAAGTTATCAAATGCCGCAATGTCTGCGCCAAGCCTTTCGAGACCTTTGTTTAGTCTTTTTTCGTTGAAATCACAGAGGGCGACGATTTTGCAGTCAAGAAGCATAAGATTTTCTGCAATATCGATTCCGCGCCCTGCGCCGAATATGCCTATTCTGATTTTATCCATAATAAACACCTCCTGAAGAGTCAACTTCAGTTTAGCAAAAAAGCGGAGGATAAACAATAGATAAATCAGATTTATTTGAATGTTTTTTCTTAATTATAATTTTAAGGAAATATGGAAGAGAACAGGCGGCGAACCGTCACGCATGGACTGTGGAGTTCGAATCTCCTCGGTAAAAATAAAAACTCCGAAGCTGTTGCTTCGGAGTTTTTCTGGTGACCCTATCGCTTTTCAAATCGAACGAATCTGTAATTCTTTCGTCTGAAGCGGAGTGGGTGATTTCATTGCCACTTGATTCTGAACCTTTTGAAATATCTATGCCTATTTTAACTTTCGGATCGGGATTTCCGTCATCGCCGTAGTAAATGTAAACCTTTTGTAAAATAGGACTTTTGAGAACTGCCCTCATGTGTCGATAATAAAGCTTTGCTCTTTTATCATCTGCATCAAAATCTTCGGATTCAGGTTCAAGTTGTTTTGACATTGCAATCAGTGAAGCAATATCAAGCCAACTGTTAATGATATTAAAAAGTCTTTCCTTGTCTAAAATCTTAATACTGTGTTTTGCTTGGTCAATTAACTTGTTAAGCTGCTTTTTATCTTCTTCCAGCGGAGCAAGATAATCTTTTGCGGTTTCAATTCCTATTCCCTGCATAACAGCCATCATAATATTGTCAATTTTCTTTTGAACTGATTTCAGTTGTTTTTCATATTGAGAAATCTGTTTTTGTTCATAACTGTCATTCAATTTTTTCTCAACATAAAAATCAACATATGATCTTATTGCTTCTTCATTCGGGAACAACTTAAACATCAGCATTTCATAAACCTGATTTTCAAGTTTTTCTTGACTTATTGCTTTGTATTTGCATTTTCTCACTTTTGCCTTGCGGCATTTGTAATATGTGTAAAATGCACCCGTTGCAGAATATCCCGATTCACCGACCCAAGCTTCACCGCAATTGCCACAGAACACTTTATCTGACAGCAAGTATTCTCTTTTTGCTTTGCCGTGAGCATTCGTGTGCGCTTTTTGTGCCAATTTCAACTGTGTCTGATGATAGGTATAATCGCTGATGATTCTCGGCATTCCGTCAGGAACTTCGATGTCTTTCCATTTATAGACACCCGTATATTTAATATTACGGAGCATTCTGCTGATTACATTGTTGTCAATCGGTTTGCCGTTAGAATTTTTATAACAACGTTTTTTGCATTCAGCAACAATTTCTTTTATCTGCATTCCGTCAAGATACGATTGGAAAATAAACCTTACGATTTCTGCTCCTGACTCATCAATAATATATGTTTTTGTTGCAAGATCAACTGCATAACCAAGCGGCGGTTTACTTCCGTTAGCAAGACATTTTCTTGCATTGTCGCTCATACCTCTGTCAACTTTTCTTGCAAGGTCAGCGTTATAATACTCTGCTAAACCCTCCATAAGCGAATCAAGAATGATACTTTCAGGTCCATCAATCACGGGTTGTTTGATAGGAATAATTGAAACTCCGCAATCTCTCAATGCTTTCTTTGCAACCGCAAGCGCATAACGGTCTCTACCCATTCGGTCAATGGTATAAACAAGAAGCACTTCAAACTTTTTCAGTTTGGCAGCGCTCATCATCCGCTGCCAACCGTCACGGTTTTCGGTTTTACCGCTTATAGCAGAATCCGAATATACTTCAACAACATTCATATCATTCTGAAGAGCGTATTCTCTGCATTCATCAACCTGTTCTTCGATACTTTCCTCTCTCTGCTTGTGCGAACTGTATCGGGCATATATTGCAGCGGTTTTCATATTCAAACAACTCCTTTCATCGATAATCGTTTGGTATACAATATGATTGACAGGTTAATTTTACAACACATATACATTTTTGTCAACAACAGCATAGTTTAATGTTTCATCGAACGCAAAGTGTCTTTCTGAAGCAAAACAACCATATTATAGACACAACAAAGTGAAAATAATATGGTTGCTTAAATTACATTATCAAAATAGGCGACTAGTCACACTCCATAATGATATCTCCTAACAATTAAATTATTTGTAATGCTTATATAATATAACACAGTTTCAAAACAATTGCAACAACTATTTTTGCTCTGAATTAAAATCCCATTCAATTGAATACGTATAGAATAAACAAGGATCATCAAACTCCCCAGAGAAAACAATGTAATCATCTTGTTCGTATTCTGTTGCTTGAATTGTTTTATATATAGCATTTTTTTCTATATCTGCATATAGATTTATTTTTATGTTCTGCGGTTTCTTGTTTTCAAAACACTTCTTGTTAAATTTAACACTTAAATTTAACTTTTTAGTTATTGCTTTAACATGATGTGAAAGAATGGGGTTCATTATCTCCAATTCATCTTTTACGATGGTTTTAACATCATAACTAAACGTATTATCTGTTGAGATTGGCATTAAAGGATTAATTTCAAAAGTAACAATTCCGTCAACCAAACCTCTTTCGACTATTTTATAATCATTTTTATCAGAATTTCGAATAGTTTTATCATATGAGCTGCCACTCCAACTCAGTGATTTTGTTAAAGTTTTAAATTCTTCTTTTTTAGGTGTTAAGGTGGCCCTTTGGACAAATTCGATTTCTGTTCGTGTTTTGAATATAAGTTCAAGTTCAATATCATTATATTCAATCTCATTAAAAGAAGGTTTATTATTGTTTGCTTTTGACTTCACAGCTTGCTTCATGCTAATTCCTGAAACCAAATTCAACTCATCCTTTATAGCAAAACGTTGCATATAAAGAGAAACATATGCATTCCCAATAGCACCATAGAACAAATGAAGATTAGGATTTTCTTTTTTCTCTCCAATTTTTAATATATGTGACGTTGCAATGCCGGGATAGGGATCAATATAATATATGTCTCTAATCCCTAATTGATACGATTTTTTTGAACACAATTCGCAAGGACTCGCTGTTACAAAAAGTTTGCCACCTAAAATGCCTTCTCCACCAAATTTTGAAACTTGTAAAAATGCATTTTCTTCTGCGTGTAAAGCTCTAGTATATACTTGATTTTTGTCGTTTTTTAGTCCATTATATATGTCTTTAAAACAGTAAGGAATTGAATAATGTGACAAACTATCGTTTCTTATAAAATCATCATAAAAAGAATATACTTTTTTTAAAGCACTACAAAACTGCGGATTATCTAACTCGAATTTCGAAAATGTATTTTTATCATTATCAGAAAAATAATTAGGAATTGTCCTTAAAGAACAAGGAACTTGTCCTTGCGGTGGATCATTCCATCCGATTGCTTTAATGTAAAACTTATTGTCAGTAATAACAGAGCCTACTTGTCGCGAAAGACAACCAGAGTTAAACTTCGCATTAAATGCAGCCTGCATACATCTTTCTATATCGGTCGGTGTAATTAATCCTGGATGCAACATGAGCGAAATATAACGCACAAGGTTTACTGTAAGCATTTCGTATCTATTGTTGTTTGAATGAGGATTATACAAATGAATATCAGAAATTTGCAAGCATTCTGCTATACTAGGTTGAAAGAATATTTTACCCGAATCATAATCAACGGGATATTCCATTTCATCTAGAGAAGAAAGTTCATTTTCATCGAATTTTGACAGCCTTGATCTTCGTTCAAGATCATCTGTACTTACAGAAACCAAATAAAAACACTTGTATATATCTTTTAAGAAATAAGCTTCATAAGGGTTCCTAAGTGCATCTAAACAAATACGCGTTTTTATTCCATACTTTTGATTATACTTCTTTATGATTTCAACAATATTTTTTAATCTTCTTGCTACAGAATAAAATTTATCTTGACTAAATTGATTGTTGAACGGATCACCAGAACTTCTAATGTTATTTCCGAATAGCTGCATAAGATAGGTATATAGTTGTGATTTCTTTTCTTTGGCTTTATATAAGTTGCTTTTTTGGCTTTCATAACATGAAAATTCACTTAATACACCGTAAAAAGCTTTCTTGTAACCATTTATTGTTTTGACAAAATATTTGTAATATTCATCAATTTCATTATCTTCAAGCTCTATACTTTCATTGTTTATTTTAGTGTAATTTTTACCAAATAAATGTTCAAAGCCTTTAAGCCTATTAATCAAGTCTTTTTTTCCACCAATACGAAAGTTATACATATCTCCTTCTGATTTTAAGTTTTCAACAAACTGAATAAATTCGTCTTTTTCTTTTTCAAGAACAAAAGATAAGATAACACTGCTAACTTCAATAACCGTGAAAGGACACCAATTACTTTTCATGAATTTGTGAATAATTTGATACTTTCTTTCTTCAGCGTTTTTGAAATCAAATGTTTTAGGTGTAGGCAGTGTCAACCCTGCAAAATTTTCCGTTCTTAGAATATTTGATGCCGTTGAACAGCCTGAACCGGTTCTACCGGTTAGCCCTAGAATAATACAATCATTTAATTCACTGTAAACATTTTTTACGGCTTCATCATATTTTTTAATCATAGTTTCACCTTTCTTCTTTTATTTTATATTTGCATTAAAAGTTGCCAAATTTCTAATCAAGAATCTTCTTCATAATTATCATCAGAAACATAATCGGTTGAATATACTGTGTCACTTGAGATCGATTGTCTGTAATCTTCCGCTGCCATTGTTTTTGTGAATTCGGCGGTAGGATCGATCTGATGTACAAGTGCTTCAAGTTCATTGACATTTGAATAGAAAAATTCTTTTCTCAGGTTAACTTTGTTTACTCGTTTTTCGTTCAGTTGAGTATGGATTTGACTTTCAAGTTCAACCGCATTGTTTGAGAAAATAAAGCAATGAACATCAAATTCAAACGGAACACTGGCACTGCCAAGCTCATCAACTCTTTCTTGAGGATTGAGGCGTCTTGTCATACCGATTTTAAACATATTTTCTCCGAATGAACCAAGGTTACTGATAACATAAATATTGCCTGCTTTACCGTTCTGCAACTTAACAATTTCGTCTTTCTTGATTATCATGTCAGACATCTGTGCCTGAAGTTCAGCAATTTTGGCTTCTAATGCAGAAATCTCATCAGCAGAAGCATTTCTCATTTGTGACTCAACACTACTGATTTCATTACGGTATTTTTCTTCTTCAGCTTCAAATTTTGCTTTCTGAAGTTCAAGTTCTTTGCGCTCTTTTGCCTCCTGTCTCATCTGTTCACGGATTGCAATTTGTTCTTGTCTTGCCTGTTCTTTTTTAACATAATAGTTGTATTCGATTTTTACGGCGTTGATATAAAGGTACTCCATAGTACCGATAAAGGCAGAAAGCGTGCCAACCATATTCTGATTTGCCTTGCTTACCATTTCGAGATATTTTGAAGTCATGCTTTTTATTGAATCTACACCAACATCAAGCTTTTCATATTTGAGTGAAGTAAGAACGTTTTGCAACTCAGAATCAAGTGCAACAACGATCAGATCATAAAGAGCTTGATTGACTTTTGTTGTATATCTGCCCCTGTACTGTTCTTTAACTTTGTCAATCTCTTTTTTATTATCATTAAACGCTTTTCGAAGTTCCCTCATATCCATACAGTGAAGTTTGAGAGTAACTGTAGGAGCAAGTTCTTCCAAATCATTTACGATAGATTCAGGTAACTTACACTGTTCAAACGTCGGCACATATCCGAAATATGTATTTATGGAATAGTCGATTGCTCTGTATAACTCTTTTGATTTGTTAAGTTTATTAGTAGCCGTTTTTAGCTGTTTCTGAGATTTTTCGTAATCTTCTTTTAAACCGGTGATTCTGTTTTGGTAGTTAACAACTTCAGAATTTAAAGTCGCAATTTCACCGTTTAATTTGTCAACCTCTGCTTTTGTTTGGGTGTATTCTTTAAATCCCAGCTTTTCTGCTTGTTCTTCTAATTCATTCTTCTCTCGCTGACATAAATCCAGGTTTTCTTTTTGTTTTTCCAAATCATTTTTCAGAGAGTCGATATGTTCCTTTTCCTTCTTCATGCGAATAATGAAAGGCAACAGTATCAACACAACTCCAAGAACGGTTGTAACGGGATTTGAAAGAATTGCAATTAAAATAGTGAGAACAACCAAATAAACAATTAATATTGTCCTTTGTTTCTTGGATTTTTCATCGTTTGACGGATTAACTGTGTTGAGTTCAGCCCCACACTTAGAGCAATATCCGGTATTATTTTTGTTTTCAAAATTACATTTTTGACAACGCATATTTTTTACCTCCTGATAATTAAATAAAAAATGTTTATAAATATATATGACAAAAATCGCGAAATGTTACGCAAAAATTTTAAGAAAATTGGAGTTTTTTGAAGTTTCTACTTTTTCAACAAAACTCGACACTTATATTTGTGCAGAATCGCAATGGTTTTGGCGTAAAAATAAGGCGTATCCGTTTCGGATACGCCTTTTGACATTTGTGTGTTGGTTATAACAGCGAAATAATTGCTGTGTCTGTTATGGAAAATATCTACCTTGTGTATTAAATAATAACTACTGCAGGCATAACACATAAACAAAAGAAACTGTACAAACGAAATTGGTTGGTCTGATGAATACCTGCAAAACCAAAGTCGAAGAAATCGTCTTCGCAGAATTGCTTTATGTGTAATTAAAAGCTGTGTAATGCATAAACCCCGTTTTTTACCATCAAGGTCATCTTATATTAAGATTCAAAAAACTTGCAAAAACGCCCTTGTATATCAACGCTTCCGAGCAACAAATCATTACATACAAAATAAGAGAAATCTTACAAATGTTTAAAACAAGTTGTAAGACTTCTCTATTTTATGTTTTTATTACAGAATGAACCTGATTCTCAAAAGTTAGAAATGCTTATTTCCTGCGATCATCACAATCTTTTTTCATCTTCTTTGCGCTGTTTGTTTGAACGGATTGCGTGCGGTATTCCGAAACCAAGTGCACCGCCGATGATTGCACCGATGAGCATAAAGAGCCACCAAAGAGGATTTTTCTTTTCTTCCTCTTCTTCAATATCTGCCGTGACAACTTTTTCTTCGATAACGGTTGAAGCGTCAACTGTTTCGGTGTAGGTTTCGCCGAAATCGTCTTCATAGCTTATTGTGATTGTACCTTCAACCTTACCGAGAATTTCATTGCTGACACGAAGATTTACACTTCCCGTTTTGCTTTCGCTCTGCGGGATTTCACCGACAAGAACCGTTCCGCCGCTGTCAAGACCTTTGACGTCAACATCAATCATTGCGTTATGAATTGTACTTTTGCCCGTATTCATAAGATTTATACTGACAGTTACGGTTTCGCCCTGAATTGATTTTGATGGAAGCCTAGCGGAATCGTATTTCAGCATCACGCTCTGTTTGATATTAACTCTGATTGTATCGCTTGCAGAATATCCCGAATGATTTGAGTCCTCATATTCCATTGAAAGAGTCAGAGGATGTTCACCCGTTTTTGCTGTGTGAACGGCAGTCAATCCGACAGTCCATACGTAAGTGCCGTTTGCAGAAATGCTCTTGACATAAGCGGTGCCCATGCCATCCGTTTTGAGTTCACCGCTTTCATCGGCAAGTGAAAGCTTTATGTTACTTACCGACTTTGAAGGACTTGTGTTCTTAATTGTGATGTTCACTTTTCGGCTTTCGCCGGGAATGATACTATCATTTTCAACGGTATAACCCGTAACCATAAGTCGGGGCTGAGATGTGTCCTGCGGTGCGGTAGTTGTTTCAATCTCTTTTTTACCGATTATATTGAGATTAATCACGTCAGAGGATGAACCACTGCCTGCTTCACTTTCGAATTCGCACATTATGTTAACAGCGTGGTTTCCGTCTTTGGCAGTTTCTGAAATCTTGACTTCAATATCCCACATTACAGATCTTTTTGCATTAAGTCTGTCAACATAACCCGATGCAACCCCGACAGGAACAATATCTCCGCTTGAATCGGAGAAGGTCAGCTTCATATTATTTACATAATCGGTTTTGCTTTTATTTGTGAGTGTGATTGAAATTTTCGCCGTATTGCCCGCTTTGAGTTCAGCATCGGTTTTGTAATCCGTAACCATAACTTTCGGTTGTGAGGGTAATTCCTCTGCGAAAGCTGTGGTCAGCGGTACAAAGCAAAACAGCAAACACATTATTATACTGAATATTTTTTTCATAGAAATTATAACTCCCTGATATTTTCAACAATGCTGTATTTCATCTGCTTTTTGATTTTTGAATAAAGGTTGAGTGAGCAAACTGCAAACAGAACAAGACATATCACTACCGCTGTAAGAATACGGAATTCAAACGGGAACTCCATATGAAGACCGTAAAAACAAACCAGCTTTGCGGAGAAGAAAACTGCTGTGTAGATTCCGAATCCGAGTCCACAGCCCATTCCGAATGTCGAAAGCAACTGATGAATATAGATCATCGTCAGTTCTTTTGCACTTGCACCGACGGCACGTAGAGTTCCGATTTCACGCTTGCCTTCACGGATTTTTGCCGTCAGAGCATTATTGACAAGGCTTGCCGCAATGCAGAAAAGAAGCAGAATGATTGAAGCAATACCTGCAACTGTTGCAATTAATTCTGTTTTATTTGACTCATTAAGACGGTATTGCGAATCTGTATCATAATCTGCCGCACGGAAAAAGGCATCAAGCGACTCCTCAATTTCGGGTGTTATTTCCTGATCCGCGGTAACATCAATGAATTCATATCGAAGCGGGCATCCGAATTCAGAAAGGCCATCGTTGGTCGTTATGAATGAAGGTCTTGAACTTAATATTGCAGGCTCGAAATATGATTGATAAACAATTGCTCCGATTTTCATCTCTCGGTCGTATCTTGCATATTTGTAGTCATAAGCATTCTGATATTCAACAAGCTCGCGGTCATCTCTGTCTGTGTTAATAAGAATGCTTAATTTTACAGTTTCACCCGCTTTGAACGGCATTTTTTCTCTGAAGATTTCTACATAATCGCTGACGTCGGTGTAATACCGCAGTCCGTTGTTAATATGATGATGCCCTGCGCTCATATGATACCCGTCTTTGCTGTATGCTATTTCATAAACAATTTCTTCAGGTGCAACAAGGATTATTTCTTCGCCTGAATTTATCTTTTCGATGTCGATTTTGCCGTCAAGCAGGTACTTTTCAAGCGATTTGATATTTTCTTCGCTCTCTGTTATAATTTCCGTGCCGAAGGGCTCTGTTTCATAATCGACAGTCTTCATCAACTCTTTGTATGAATCCGAATAATCCATAGTATTATAGATCTCAATTATTTCTTGGGGTGTTTCCTTATGAGTTTCAAGCATATACTCATATTTATCATCATTTTTAGGTCTGTTAAACTCTGCAACCTTTAAATATTCGGGGTAGGCACCGTCCACAAGCCAATTTACGGCGAGTTGCATTTTGCCTTTTACGCTTCCTATATAGCGATTTGAGGTTATCATATCAATATCGCTATCGTTTAGCATATCGTCATAATCATAATAGAAATTTGCAAAAGCGCTGTTGAAACTCCGTGCATCATCCTTGAAAATTCTATAGTCATAGTCATATGAATATCCATTGACCGAATATTCGAGAAGCGAAACGCAGAAGCAGCTTGTGATAATCGTTGCAATCAGAATAAAACTAACGCTTACCTGCCTGAATCTGTGGAAAGTAAGGCTTCTTTGGGAAATAAGTTTCTGTGCATTGAAGTCCTTAACAGACTTTATTTTTTTGTTCTTCATTTTTCTTCCGAGTTCGGTATTTCTGATAGCCTGCATCGGGGTTACTCTTGCGGCATAAAACAGAGGGATAATTGCCGCCGCCATAACAAAAAGAATCCCGAAAATACCGATGATGATTATCAAATACCACTCGGGTTCAAAAATGAAAACCTCACCCATTATATACGAGAAAAACTTCAAGCCAAGATAAGCAACTGTAACGCTTATCGGAGCACAGATTAAACTGATTAAAAGTGCTTCTCTACCGAAAAGCTTAATTATCTGACGTTTTGTTGCACCGACTGCACGGAGCATACCGATTTGCTTCCTTCTTTCCTGCAGATTGGTGTTGAATGAATTTATAACTCCGAAGCACGAGGCGACTGCAAGCACTACTGCAAGAACAGTTCCGAGAGTTGTAACGCTTTGGAGTCCGTAATATACATAGTTGTCCAAAAATGAGTTACCTCTTGTTCCTATCCAATATCCGGCATCTATATTCTCTAAAACAAGAGGTTTACCGTCGAAATCAATGGTAACGTCAGGTGAAAGCGCCTTGATTCCGCTCTGATAAAGATATGCTTTATATGCATCATTGAATTTAATGTTGGTTCTGTACGCATTGTGAAAACCAATTTTTATTCTTTCTTCGTGGTTAAAATCAACGAGGGCAATTATTTCGGGCTTACCTCCGACTTCGACCTCTGCGCCGTCATAAACAATAGCGGCAGGATATTCAGGACATTTGTTTCCCAGACCGAGACCTGCCCATTCCTCATAATTATAGCGTCTGTCTTTGAGTATGCCTGAAAGAATATAAGTTTTTCGGGTTTCTTTTTCAAGAATTTCACCGATGTTTGTTGTGCGGAGATTAAGCGTTATTTCATCGCCAACCTTCGCATCGGTAATATTCATTCTGTAAAGCGCATCACTCTCTATTGCAATTTCATTTTCGGTTTCCGGATATCTGCCCTCAAGAAAATGAAAACAGGACAGTTCTCTTGATTTATCGTTGTGAACGGCTATACCCATACCGTCATCAAAATCATCATCGGGTGAATAACCGTAGGCAATAACCTCAAAGGTTGCATAGCTTCTGACC
>JAFQKF010000039.1 GCA_017397105.1 Clostridia bacterium
ATGATCACAGGTGCTGCTCAGATGGACGGCGCTATCCTTGTTATCGCTTCAACAGACGGCCCCATGGCTCAGACCAAGGAGCACCTTCTCCTTGCTCGTCAGGTTGGCGTTCCCTACATCATCGTTTTCATGAACAAGGTTGACCAGGTTGACGATCCCGAGCTTCTTGAGCTTGTTGAAATGGAAATCCGTGAGACTCTTGACGAGTACGAATTCCCCGGCGATGATACACCCATCATCCAGGGCTCCGCTCTCAAGGCTCTTGAATATGCTGGCGACGATATTGACGCTCCCGAGCTTGCTCCTATCTGGAAGCTTATGGAAGCTGTTGACAGCTATATCCCCACTCCTGACCGTAAGGCAGACCTTCCCTTCCTTATGCCCGTTGAAGACGTTTTCACCATCACCGGCCGTGGCACAGTTGCTACCGGTAGAGTTGAGCGTGGACAGCTTAAGACCGGCGAAGAAGTTGAAATCGTTGGCCTTACCGAGGAAAGAAGAAAGGTTGTTTGCACAGGTATCGAGATGTTCAGAAAGATCCTCGATTACGCTGAGGCAGGCGACAACATCGGATGCCTCCTTCGTGGCGTTCAGAGAACCGAAATCGAGCGTGGACAGGTTCTTTCCAAGCCCGGTTCAATCCATCCCTTCACTAAGTTCGTAGGCCAGGTTTACGTTCTTACTAAGGAAGAAGGCGGCCGTCATACTCCCTTCTTTAACAACTATCGTCCTCAGTTCTATTTCAGAACTACTGACGTTACCGGCGTTATCTCCCTTCCCGAAGGCACTGAGATGTGCATGCCCGGCGACAACGTTGACATGAACGTTGAGCTCATCACTCCCATCGCTATCGAAAAGGGTCTCCGCTTCGCTATCCGTGAAGGCGGCAGAACTGTTGGTTCAGGCGTTGTTATCGATTGCGCTGACTAATTTAACCGCTTAAAGCTTAACCCCGTTAGCCCGTAAGGGCTGACGGGGTTTATTTCATTATAAAAAGCCGCCATATCGGCGGCTTTTGTGTTTTATAATGTTGCAACGCAGCAGTCATCGTCAACTTGAGTTATTTTAACTTTGATAAGTTCGTCACAGGGGATGTCTGCTTTGATTTTTACGGGAGTATAGTTTGCCGTGTAACCGTGAATAAATCCGTCCTTTGCGAATTCCTCGGGAAGAATCTCAAGAGTTTTACCAACCTGAGCCTCAAGAAAAGCCTTTCTGATTTCCTCGGCTTTTGCAGCCATTACGCAGGCACGGCGCTCTTTTTCGGCTTTTTCAACCTGATTCGGCATTCTTGCCGCAGGGGTGCCTTCACGCCTTGAGTAGGGGAAAACGTGTACTTTTTCAAATCCGATTTCCTCAACAAACCGCAACGATGCTTCAAAATCCTCATCGGTTTCTCCTGCAAAACCAACCATAACGTCTGTTGTTATTGTTGCGTCAGGAAAAACACTGCGTAATTTGCTGCAAAGTGTGCGGTATTCGTCGCAGGTGTACTTTCTGTTCATGCGCTTAAGCGTAGAGTCACAACCGCTCTGCAATGAAATATGAAACTGCGGGCAGAATTTGGGCTCCTTTGAAAGCGCAGAAATCACCTCATCTGTAATATGGTCAGGTTCAAGCGAGCCGAGTCTGACCCTGGCAATTCCTTCCGGATTAGCGGCGGCAATGACAGCGTCCGCAAGCTTTGCGCCCGAGTTATCGCAGTAAGCGGAAAGATTAATGCCTACAAGCACAATCTCTTTGTAGCCTGCCGTTGCAAGGGTTTGCGCCTCCTGAGTAATAATATCAATCGGCTTGGAGCGCACACGGCCTCTTGCATAGGGGATTATGCAGTAAGAGCAGAATCGGTTACAGCCGTCTTCAATTTTAAGCGTTGCCCTTGTTCTTTCCCTGAAGGATGAAACTGTGTCACAGCAAAACGGCTCACCGGTTTTATGGGGCTCAAGAAGTGAGATTCTTTCACCGCTATACTGTCGGAGAAGATCGGGGATTTTTGAATTGAGCTTGTTACCCGTAACTATATCAGCCTCCTGCAGGTTGATTGCATCATCGGGGAAAGCCTGAGGCATACATCCCGTGAGCACAACAACTGAATTGGGGTGTTGCTTTTTTATGCGTCTTACGGTCTGCCTTGTTTTTCTGTCACTTTCTGCGGTTACGGTGCATGAATTGATAACGTAAACGTCGGCATCAGTCTTGCTGTCAACAATTTCGTAGCCGATTGCCTGAAGCTTCTGGGCAACAGCTTCGGATTCATATTGATTAACTTTACAGCCTAAGGTAATAAATGCCGCTTTCACATCATCACTCCCTGAAATTTTATATTATTATAATACAATTTGCCACGATAATCAATCATATCCTTGCATATTGACGGCATATATTTTTGCAAGGAGTGTGAGAAAATTGAAAAAGATAATGTTGAAAACCGTTTCTGTCTTTCTTGTTACGCTGATTTTGCTTATACCCGTATCGGTTGTGAATGCCGAGGAAGCACAGCCTGTTGAAATAAGAGCGAAATCCGCCGTGCTCATGGATGCCTCAACGGGTAAAGTGCTTATGGCTTATAATGAAAATGAGCAGCTTTATCCTGCATCGGTCACAAAAATAATGGCATTACTGCTTATAATGGAGGCGCTTGACGAAGGGAAGATAACTCTTACCGACAGCGTGACAGCCTCTTCAAATGCGGTTTCAAAGGGCGGCTCGCAGATATGGCTTGAAGAGGGCGAAACGATGACGGTAGATGAATTGCTCAGAGCAACAGCTATTTACAGCGCAAATGATGCGTGTACAGCGCTCGGGGAATATATTGCAGGAAGCAGTGAAGCCTTTGTTGACATGATGAACGAAAGGGCGCGGCAGCTGGGCATGGAAAACACTCATTTTGATAACTGTACGGGTCTTGATGATGAAACTACCACTCATCTTACAACCGCACTGGACGTGGCGGTCATGTCAAAAGAATTGCTCAGCCACGAAGATATAACCAAGTACACAACCGTGTGGATGGATAGCCTGAGAAACGGCGAAACAGAGCTTGTGAATACCAATAAGCTTGTAAGATTCTATGAGGGCGCAACAGGTCTTAAAACAGGCACTACGAGTAAAGCGGGATGCTGTGTTTCGGCAAGTGCCAAAAGAGGAGATACTCATCTTATCGCCGTGGTAATGGGCAGTGAAAACAGCACGGACAGATTTGAAACAGCAAAGAGAATGCTTAACTGGGGTTTTTCAAATTTCACAACTGTTGTACCGCAGGTTGATATTTCTCTTATCCCCGACGTTACGGTAATAAAAGGCGTCAGTAAAAGCATAACCCCCGAGCTTGCTCCGGCGAAGGCTGTTCTTATAAAGAAAGGGGATGAAAATTCTGTTGTTCAGAGTGTAGATTTGGCGGCAGACGTGCAGGCGCCGGTTATAGAAGGGCAGGTGTTGGGCACCGTTACTTTTTCATTAAACGGTGAAAAACTGGGCGTATGCGAAATCACCGCTCCAGATAACATATCAGAACTCACGTTTTCGGTTGTTTTCAGAAGAATTCTCAGTGCATTAGGCAAAATTTAATCAAAAATACAAAATAAATTTACAAAAAAATTCGCTTGCGAGGTTGCAATACAAGCTCCGATAGGTTAAAATAATAGTAATTAGATTAACTTATTGGTGGGTAGTGAAATGTCTTTTAAACTGAATCTCTCTTATGCCGGTGACTTTGCCGGTGATGAAAACCTCGCAAGTATTGCGGGGGAGGTAGCAAAAGCTCATGATAAGGTACATAACGGTACCGGAGCAGGTAGCGATTTCCTCGGCTGGGTTGACCTCCCCGTGAATTACGATAAAGAGGAATTTGCAGCAATCAAGGCTGCGGCTGAAAAAATAAAGAAGAATTCTCAGGTGCTTATTGTTTTGGGAATCGGCGGTTCTTACCTCGGCGCAAGAGCTGTTATCGAATATATCAAGTCAAATAATTACAATCTTATTGATAAAGATACACCTAACATCTATTTTGCAGGCAACACTATAAGCTCAAACGCAGTAGCAGAGCTTGTTGAACTTTGCAAGGGCAAGGATTTTTCAGTTAACGTTATTTCAAAATCAGGTACAACTACCGAGCCTGCCGTAGCTTTCAGGATTTTCAAGAAGCTTCTTGAGGATAAGTACGGTAAGCAGGGCGCAAAGGAAAGAATATACGTAACAACCGATAAATGCAGAGGCGCTCTCAAGGGCGTTGCCGATGCTGAGGGATATCCTACATACGTAGTTCCGGATAATATCGGCGGCAGATATTCCGTACTTACGGCAGTTGGTCTTCTTCCCATTGCTGTTGCGGGAATTGATATTGATGCTCTCATGCTCGGCGCAGCCGATGCACGGGAAAAATATATGAACCCCGATCTTATGGAAAACGATTGCTACAAGTATGCGGCGCTCAGAAATCTCCTTTACCGTGACGGTAAAAAGATTGAGATGCTTGCAGCTTACGAGCCTTCAATGACCATGATGTGCGAATGGTTCAAGCAGCTCTTCGGCGAAAGCGAAGGCAAAGACGGCAAGGGTATATATCCCTCATCCGCAATTTTCTCAACAGATCTTCATTCTCTCGGTCAGTATATCCAGCAGGGTGAAAGACTCCTGTTTGAAACCGTACTCTGGATTAACGAGCCTAAGGCAGACGTTGAAATCAAGTTTGATGAAGACAATGCCGACGGTATTAACTTCGTTGCAGGTAAAACCGTTAATTACGTAAACCGCAAGGCTTTCGAGGGCACCGTTCTCGCTCATACCGACGGCGGTGTTCCCAATATAGTTCTTGAAATGGACAAGGCTGACGAATATCACCTTGGCTGGCTCATCTACTTCTTTGAGAAGGCTTGCGGAATTTCGGGTTATATTCTTGGCGTTAATCCCTTTGACCAGCCCGGAGTTGAAAGCTATAAGAAGAATATGTTTGCGCTTCTTGGTAAGCCCGGCTATGAAGATGCAAGGGCTCAGCTTGAAGCCAGAATCAAATAAACATTCAGGAGGATAAAAAATGATTAAACTTATTATCGGACGCAAGGGTTCAGGCAAAACAAAGAGACTTATTGAGCTTGTAAATGCTGCTGTTGAGTCCTCAAACGGCAACGTTGTATGTGTTGAGAAGCAGAGACTTCTTACTCATGACGTAAATTACAGAGCCCGTCTTGTAGAAACTGACCATTATAAGGTTTCCGGTTACGGTGAATTTTACGGCTTCCTTGCAGGAATTATTGCAGGGGATTATGATATTACCGATATCTTTGTTGATGCAACTCTCAGAATCGGCGGCAGAAATTATGACGAGCTTCTTGAGTTCATAAAGAAGCTTGATTCACTCAGCAAGATTACCGAGCAGGATTTGGTTTTCACTGTTTCTGCTGATGAAGACGAACTGCCCGCAGAAATTTTCGATATTTGCGAGAAAATCTGAGAAAAAAGTTATTTTAAAGGTTGACAAATCGGCTCGGGGAATATATAATATTCCGTGCATGATTTGAGAAAGACGGCTTATGATTATTGATCTTGAATCTATTTTTAATGTTGAAGGCCTTTCCAAACAGTTCGATTATGAGGTCGATATGTCCTCGGAAGAGCTTTACGGGTATTATCCTTTCAGAACTCCCGTAAGAGTCAAAGGCAAGGTTGCCAACGAAACAGGAATAGTTGAGGTTAATGCGGATGCTTGCTTTGAGCTTAATATTCCGTGCAGCCGCTGCGCAAAAGAAATGTCAAAGCCTATGAAGGTTCATCTGGGTCATACCCTCGTGCGTGAGCTCAATAACGAAAGCAATGATGATTTGCTGTGTGTTGAGAATATGCAGTTTGAGCTTGATGAGCTTGTTAAGGAAGACGTTTTCCTTTCCATGCCGTATAAATTCCTCTGCAGTGAAGATTGCCTCGGAATTTGTTCGGGCTGCGGCAAGAATCTCAATGAAGGACCATGTAGCTGTGAGGCTCAGACGGACCCCCGCCTTGATATCCTCAAACAGCTTTTGGATAATTAAGTTAAAAGAACCGGCAGGTTTGTTAAAAACCAATTAAGGAGGTGCTTAAGATGGCAGTACCCAAGAGAAGAGTTTCTAAGACAAGAAAGAATACAAGACGCTCAAATGTCTGGAAGATGGACGCTCCCACACTCGTAAAGTGCTCAAACTGCGGCGAGCTCAAGAAGTCCCACAGACTTTGCCCCGAATGCGGATACTACAACGGCAAGCAGGTTGTGGTTAAGGTAGCAGACTAATTGTTTGCTTGAAAGTGCTTAAAAGACAGAGAAGCTTTTCATTTGCTTCCCTGTCTTTTTTGTTTTTATTTAAAATAAATTTATATTAATTATATATTTTTTAAAAAGTTTGTGTTATAATGTAGATTGAATTAATATGGGGAGGTGTAAGTATGTCTGTTGTTATAGCAAATGTAAGTGAAAAAAGCAAGGCGCAGAAAAAGCGTATCCGTGCAGGTGACCGTCTTATAAGCATAAACGGGCATGCTGTCACCGACGTGCTTGATTACAGGTTTTATCTCAATGATTCAAAGCTTGTGCTTGAGCTCGAAACCGCCAAGGGAAAACACCGCAAAGTGCGTATGCGCAAGGATGAGGGCGCCGATATCGGACTTGAGTTTGAAACCTATCTTATGGACCGTCAGAGGTGCTGTAAGAATAAATGCGTTTTCTGTTTTATTGACCAGCTTCCGAAAGGGCTTCGTGAGAGTCTGTATTTCAAGGATGACGATTCACGCCTTTCCTTCCTTTTCGGTAATTATATAACCATGACCAATCTTGATGAAAGCGAGATTGACCGTATTATTGAAATGCATATAAGCCCCGTCAATGTTTCTGTACACACGATGAATCCTGAGCTGCGAGTGCAGATGATGAAGAATCCTGCGGCGGCAACGTCATTAAGGTATCTTAAAAAGCTTGCAGATGCAGGGATAAAGCTTAACACTCAGCTTGTGCTTTGTCCCGGGATAAATGACGGTAAGGAGCTTCAATTCAGCCTTGAAGAATTGGGAAAGCTGTACCCTGCGGTGGAGAGTATAGCCGCTGTGCCTGTAGGCCTTACCTGCCACAGAGAGGGACTTGCTTCTCTGAGAGGATTTACCGGGCAGGAAGCGCAGGCTGTTATAGCAGCAATTGAGCATTTCAACTGGAGCTTTGCGCAGGAAAACGGCGAAAGCATTGCATATGCAGCGGATGAATTCTTCCTTAAAGCCAGCCAAGAAATACCGGGTGAGGATTATTACGGCTCGTATCCGCAGCTTGAAAACGGTGTCGGAATGTGGGCGTTGCTTAAAAGTGAATTCCTTGATGCGCTTGAGAATTCGCAGAGCAGGAGCTTTGAAGAGGGCAGGCACGTTACCTGCGTAACGGGTGCTGCCGCTTATGCTCTTATAAAAGAACTTGCAGACAGAGCTAATGAAAAGTTCAAAGGGCTTCAGGTGGACGTTGTAAAGGCAGAAAACCGACTTTTCGGCAGCAGCGTTACCGTGGCGGGTCTGCTGTGCGGCGAGGATATAGCCTTTGCTTTGCAGGGCAAGGAATTAGGAGAAAAGCTGATTATTCCCGCAGTTGCTCTCAAACGGGATGAAGATATATTTTTGGATGATATGACTCTTGAAGAACTCGGAAAAACCGTAGGCGTTGCGGTTGTTCCCGTTGAAAACGACGGCGCAGTGCTTCTTGATGAGATGCTTTTTTAAAGCAGGAGGTATAAAATGACTAAAAGTGTAGTGGCTGTTGTAGGTCGCCCTAACGTTGGAAAGTCCACTCTTTTCAATAAGCTTACAGGCGGCAGAATGGCTATTGTTGACGATACTCCCGGCGTTACGAGGGACAGAATTTACGGCGATTGCGAATGGTGCGGCAAAAGCTTTATGCTTGTTGACACAGGCGGTATTGAGCCTTTTTCAGATGATATTATTCTCTCTCAGATGAGAAGACAGGCTGAGCTTGCTATTGACAGTGCCCACGTAATCATCCTTGTAACGGACGTGCGTTGCGGTGTTGTTGCAACCGATATCGAGGTTGCGGCAATGCTTCAGAAGAGCGGCAAGCCCATCGTGCTCTGTGTAAATAAGTGTGACACGGTTGGCGAGCCTCCTGCAGATTTTTATGAGTTTTACAACCTCGGTCTCGGTGACCCGATTGCGGTTTCCTCAGTCCACGGCATGGGTACGGGCGATTTGCTTGATGCGGTTTGCGAATATCTTCCCGATGCAGATGATGACGAGGAGGATGACGACAGTATCAAGGTTGCCGTTATCGGTAAACCCAATGCAGGCAAGTCCTCCCTTGTAAATGCCGTTCTCGGCGAGGAAAGAATGATTGTTTCCACTGTTGCCGGTACCACCCGTGACGCCACCGATTCCTACGTTGAAAACGAGCACGGTAAGTTTGTGTTCATTGATACTGCAGGTCTGCGCCGCCACAGCAGAGTATATGAGCAGATTGAAAAGTATTCCGTTATCAGAGCGAAAATGGCGGTTGAAAGAGCTCAGGTCTGCGTTATTATGATTGACGGTGTTGAAGGCTTTACCGAGCAGGATTCAAAGGTTGCGGGTATAGCTCACGAAATGGGCAAGGCCTGCATAATCGCCGTCAATAAGTGGGATATAGTTGAGAAGGACGGCAAAACAATGGACAGTTACCGCAAAAAGCTGATGAAGGATTTTGCGTTTATGTCCTATGCGCCCATCATCTTTATTTCGGCAAAAGAGGGTACAAGGCTTGACCGTCTTTTCGAGCTTATAAAGTTTGTTGATACTCAGAATTCAATGCGAATTCCTACAGGTAAGCTCAACGAAATTCTTGCAGATGCAACCGCAAGAGTTCAGCCTCCCACAGATAAGGGTAAAAGGCTTAAGATTTATTTCGTTACTCAGGCGTCCACAAGACCGCCTACGTTCGTTTTCTTTGTAAACAATGCCGAGCTGTTCCATTACAGCTATCAGCGTTATCTTGATAATCAGATACGCTCGGTATTCGGCCTTGAAGGTACTCCCACAAGGATTGTGGTAAGAGAAAGGGAATCAAACAGAAAATGATAGTTCTCGGTATAGACCCCGGCTATGCGATAGTCGGTTACGGAATTGTGGAATACCGCAACAACCGTTTCAGGATGTTGGATTACGGTGCAATCACAACTCAGGCTAAGGTGCCGTTCAATATCCGCCTTGAGCAGATATATAACGAAGCAGCGGCGCTTATGGAGCGTTGCAAGCCTGAAGCAATGGCTATTGAAAAGCTGTTCTTCAATACAAACCAGAAAACGGCTATTGACGTTGCGCAGGCAAGAGGAGTGCTTCTGCTTGCCGCTCAGCAAAGAGGGCTGAATATTGCCGAATACACACCCTTGCAGGTAAAGCAGAGCGTTGTAGGCTACGGCAGGGCTGAAAAAAAGCAGGTGCAGGAAATGACCAGAATCATGCTTGGGCTTGATTCAATTCCTAAGCCTGACGATGCTGCGGATGCTCTTGCTATGGCTATCTGCCACTGTCACACAAGCGGTTCGGCAATCGGTTCGTTAGAGTGACTACATTCGAACTCCATACGGTTTTGAAAGGCAACTTTCCGCCACAGCTGCGTTAAAAACCTTTGGAATAACCTCGTATTCCTGCAGATTTTCGCCTTGCTGTGACAAAAATCTGCTCTTTCAAAACTGCG
>JAFQKF010000040.1 GCA_017397105.1 Clostridia bacterium
AGCACCGAAAAGGTCGCAGTTTTGATTCAGCGGAGCGTTTCTTTTATGAAGCCATACTGACGTATGGCGAAGAAAAAAACGCTTCGATGGGTCGGAAATCCGACCTTTGCGGCGTATTTAGTTCGAATGCAGTCACTCTAGACTATAAGATTGTCAAGTACGGCGATTGCCTGAGAATATTCTTTTTCTGTTCTGTAATTACCTACGCGGCGCAGAAAATTTTCATAAAATCCTCCTGCTTCTTCCTCGGGTTTTGGTTCGGATTCCTTGTCAGTGTAAAGTTTCTTCAATGAAAGCATAAATTCAAGTTTGTTATAAACCTTGAGTTTATCAAGTCCGAGTTCATAGGCAAGATTCTCAAGCTGTGCACAGGCATCTGCGCCGAATTCGTGTACCAATTCTGTGAAATCGTCGCCCTCAAAGTAATAAATTCTTCCGCTAAGATATCCGAAAGCTTTGCGTGTATCGTAATATCCGAGAAGTATTCGCTTTTCGTTAAGCTCATTATCAAAATCGAAAGCCGCGCCCAGTTCGTCAATATTGTGGGGGCGGATATAGACGATTTCGGAGCAGGAAAAATCCTTCGTGTGACCGATTCCTTTCATAGAGGAAATATCAACTATAATAAGGCGGTTGTAGCCGTTCTTTCTGAGCATTTCACTGGGGGCATTATCATATACGCCGCCGTCAATATAACCGTCGGTTCCCGGTCCCGTTTTGTTTACGCCTGGGATTTTTGCGGAAGCTATCAGATAATCAATAAGCTGACCTTCAGGTATATCGTCAATAAAAATCTCAACAGGATTCATTCCTGCAAGCTGTACGGTTACCATGCCGAATCTTGTTTTACCGTTGCGGACCTTTTGCTCATCAACGTATTTTACCAGAAAATCCTTTGTGGGTGAAGCGTCAATTCCGCCGTTTTTGATGAATTCCTTGAAAAGACTCGGCAGATTTTTTGCGCTGAAAAGATTCTCGGGGTCGGGCAGAGCAACATTGATTCTAACGCCTTTGTCGAGTGAAATCTCGTTCCAGAAATTAAGAGCGCCGTCATAATCGTCAGCGGCAATAAATGCGCTGTTTATGGCGCCTATTGATGTGCCTACAGAGCAGGAAAACGTAACGCCGATTTCCTTCATCGCTTTCCATGCCCCAAGCTCATATGCGCCTTTTGCTCCGCCGCCTGCAAGAACAAGGCCGTAAGGTTTCATTAAAAATCAACTCCTTTAAATAACCGTGGGGTAAACGTTGAGCTCGGTACCTGCAACCAGTATATGAATAATTTCATTGATTTGCTTGAGAATTTTATTATCCTTAACTAAAATTGACGGGGTGCGTATAACGCCTGTAACAGCCTTGTAGTAATCACTGTCAGGTAAATGTCGGTAACGTGCGCCGTCAAATACGCTTAAAAGAACTTCGTGAATAAAATCAACAATTTTTTTGTTGCCGAGTGACTTTACGGCTTTTTTATCAACTGCTTTGCCGAGCGTTATAAGATTGACTATTCTGCAAGCGGTTTTAGCTTTGCCGTTAAGCAGGAATTTTGCAACAAGCTTTATCGGAATGCGGAATTTTACAAGCTTCTCACCCTTGAGCTGCATAGCGTCGAATCTTTCAATAAAAGTCTGTTTGTCGCCGTAAGCTGCACCTTCAAGGATTCTGTCAACCATTGCGTAAAGATGCTCTTTGAGGTACTGCTGAGCGTCAACAGGCTGATTGTTGTAAGTGAAAGAATCAAGGTAATCCACGTCAACCGTGAGAGTGTCATCGTCATTAACGGTAACGTTTACAATCGGAGCGGGATAACCGCAAAGGGAGCCTATATTGACCTCTGTGAGAGTGTTGCCTGCAGGTGACGTTATTTTTGCGGTGTCAAGCATATGGGAGTGGCCTACAAAGCTGTATCTGATTCCTGCATCAGCCATGCGGTTTGCAACAATTTCATTATCTTGAACGCTTGTTCCGCCGCCGGTGATAAGCTTGTGAATATGGGCAATAAGAAGGTGATGCTGCATTGAAATTACAAGCTTGCCCTGAGCTTTTGCATCGGCAACGGTTTTTTCAATCCATTTAAAATGTTCCTCGGAAAAACCTGAGCCGCCTCTGCCGTTCTGATCGTCGTTAAGACCGAGAAGAATAACGTGCTCGTTAAGGTTTACCGCATAAGAGGTTGTGCCGAGATGGGTTGTGAATTCGTCAAAGGCTCTGTCAGGGCCGAAATCACGGTAAAAATCACGCAGATTTTCATGCGATACCGTTTCAACGTCGTTTGATACTTTATCACCGTCAAATCTTCTCGGGTTTCCGTCACAGCACCAGTCGTGAGTGGCATAGATTACGTATACAGGCTTTGATTTCTGTAACTCGTAGAGCTTTTCTCTGAATTCTTTATGGCATACAAGTTCGCCGTCGTTGGATAAATCGCCTGCTATAAGCACGGCATCGGTGTCGCTTTTTGCGATTTTTTCAAAAGCTGCATCGATTATTGCGCCTGTTTCCGCAAGACACTTCTGGTCAGAACCGCTTCTGAGTTCATAGGCTTTTCCGGTAATTCCGAGTGTCTGTGAATAGTGGTGTGTGTCCGCTAAAAAAGTAAGTTTAAGATTCTTATTCATAATCAAACCTCGCTGACGTCTTCAAGTTCTTCCTTGAGAGTGTTTTCTTTGAGTGCTCTTCTCTGAGCGATTTCGCTCATCATCTTATCGTGGTCTTTTCTTGAGATGTTATAGAAGAAAATCGGAACGAGCATAAGCAGGCAGCCGACCATGGGTACGAGTGATTCGAGTGAAAGCAGAGCGAATTTTGCATTCATGCTCTGAGCGGTGGCAACGGCATCCTCGTGAGTTACGTAGCCTGCAATGCCGAGTATTGCAAGGGCGATGGTGGAGGAAACGGAGTTGGTAAGCTTGCCTGTAAAGGACATAAGTGAAAGCATGATGCCTTCAACTCTTTCGCCTGTTTTCCATTCAACGTAGTCAACCGTTTCAGCTTCCATTTCCTTGCAGAGAAGATTTTTGAATTCGATGGGAATTGTTGAAGCAAAAATGAAGAACATACAGAGGATAAGCACGAAAATCGAAGGGGTTTCACCCGCTTCAAGCTCCATAAGAGGCTTGCCGCAGACAACAAAGAGTAAGCCGTGCATTATTGCGGCGGCAAGGCAGCAACCAATGAAAAGCTTTTTGAAATCAGCCTTTGAGCCGAGCTTCTGAACAAGCCAGGGCACGCCTACACCTGCAATGAACGGAGCGGGTGCGCCTGCAACGCCGAGTATGGCGTAAAATTTTGCACTGCCTACAAGGTCGATTGCAAAGTACATATATGCGGAGGTTCTTGCCGTAACAAGAAGAAATGCCATGTTGGAAAGGAAGAGCATGAAAAGAGGTCTGTTTTTGAGCAAAAGGCTGAAGCACTGTTTTATTGTGGGTTCGTTTTCGCTGTGCCGTGCACGTTCTTTGGTGCAGTAATAAGTGGGCCTTGAAAAAAGAATAATGCCTGCAAAAGCAATTACTGCCGCTGTGATATAAGCGCCCTTTGTGTGAGTTTCAAAGTACGGGAACATGAGGGCAACGGGGATAATTGCTCCAGGCAGAGCGCCGGCAACGGCACGCACAATGGAGCTTATTCCGAAAAGCTTTGTTCTTTCAACGCCGCTTGAGGTGATTGAAAAAGCAAGAGCGCCCATGGGAATATCGAATGCCGTGTAGGTCATGTCCCAGCCTACAAGAGCGATTATTGCAAAAATCAGCCTGAGAATATAAGGAAACCCCGAGCTGTTGAAGAAGGTGAGGGCGGTGAACAGTGCGCAGAGGTAGGGGGCGTATTTTATGTAAGGGCGCATTTTACCGTCCTTTGTGTGGGTTTTATCAACCATAACGCCCATAATCGGGTCGTTGAATGCATCCCACAAGCCGCTCCATAAACGCACGTTTGCGATTGTACCGGGTTTTATGCCGAGAAGGTTAGTGAGAAAGTAGTTTACCGTGCTTGCGGACATAGTGGAGGTGCTCATTCCCTGAGCGCCTCTTCCGAGAGCGTAGGAAATTGTTTCTTTCCAGGTTAATACGGTTTCTTCGCCTACGTCCTCTTTTATGATTTTTGAGTCAAGAAACTGCTTTATTTTGCTCATTGAATCAATCCCTTTCATCATTTATGCCTATACGTTATAATTTTAATATATACAAAATTGATTGTCAAGAATTATAAAATTGTTTAAATGCGGTGTTTGTATTGACAATGCAACAAAGAATACTGTATATTATTATGGAAATTTTGAAAAAAGAAGTGTTTCGGTTGGTAAAGGATTTAACACGCGGCAGCCCTGCAAAAATGATTTTAAGCTTTTGTATGCCGCTTATGATAGGGCAGATTTTTCAGCAGCTGTACAATATGGTGGATAGTATAATTGTCGGCAGATTTGCAGGCACTCAGGAGCTGTCGGCTGTCGGCTCAACGGGCTCTTTGAGCTTTATGGTAATAGGCTTTGTTCTCGGAATGTGCTCGGGATTTTCAATTCCCGTTTCTCAGAGCTTCGGTGAGGGCGATTATAAAAAACTGCGCAGGTATTTTGTTAACGGAATTTATCTTACTCTTATAATTTCCGTTGTGCTTACTTTTGTTACCGTTTCGCTTACGGGTCCCGTGCTTAAAATAATGAATACGCCTGATGATATATTTGATATGGCGTATTCTTATATTTCAACCGTATTTGCAGGCCTTGTTGCAACCTTCTTTTATAATTTTTTTGCAGGAATTATGCGTGCTCTCGGTGACAGCCGTACTCCGCTTTATTTGCTTATTTTCTCGTCTGTGGTCAACGTTGTTCTTGATCTTGTTTTTGTGGTTGTTTTTAAAATGGCGGTTTTCGGTGTAGCGGTTGCCACGGTAATTGCTCAGGCTGTTTCGGCGTTGCTTGTGTTTATAATTATTCTGAAAAAATTCCCTATTCTCCATGCGGAGAAAGATGAAAAAGCTCTCAATGTAAAGCTTTGCGGCAGATTGCTTTATATAGGATTGCCCATGGCTTTGCAGTTTTCCGTAACGGCAGTGGGTTCAATTATGCTCCAGAGTGCGGTAAACGGACTTGGCTCAGATGCCATTGCCGCAGTAACCGTTGCAGGTAAAATTCAGCTTATGCTCGTTTTGCCATGCGAAACGGTAGGGCTTACCATGGCAACTTATTGCGGCCAGAATCTCGGCGCTCAGAGGCTTGACCGAATAAAGACGGGCATGGTTAAAAGTATAATAATTGCGCTTGTTTATTGTGTCGGTGCTGCATTTTTGGCATATTTTGCAGGCGAAAGTCTTTCGCTTCTTTTCCTTGATTCAAGCCAGGGTGAGGTTATTGCACTTGCAGGCAGATTTCTTAAAACCTGCGCATATTTTTATCCGATTCTTTCAGTTCTTTATATTTACCGCAACGCTTTGCAGGGCCTCGGTTACAGTATTCCTGCTATGCTGGCAGGTGTATTTGAATTGTTTGCAAGAGGCTCTATGGGTCTTTTCGTTATCCCTGCATTCGGATACAGCGCAGTGTGCTTTGCGCATCCGAGCGCATGGATTGCAGCGGACGTTTTTCTTATTCCCGCTTATTACGTTGCGTTTCATATTGTCAGCAAAAGAATTGCGCAAAAGCAAACTGAAGGCGCAGTTATAAATTAATCAGGTCGGGCAGGGGAAACCTTGCCCGATTTTGTAATAAATTACGGTTGTTTGCTCATAATATTTAACGATTTATTTCAAAAATACACGCACTTAAATATTTTTACAAATAATGCTTGACATTTACAGAAAAATGTGTATAATAGAAAAGCACACAAGAGATATCGCGGAGTAGAGCAGCTCGGTAGCTCGTCGGGCTCATAACCCGGAGGTCGCAGGTTCAAATCCTGCCTCCGCAACCAAAGAATAAGCCTTGGAATTCTTGATAAATAAGGATTTCAAGGCTATTTCTTTAGCCTTTTATATTTCCTGTTCAAAGGAGAGCTTTTATGAAAAAACTGCTTTATATCGATGCTTGTATCAGAGATACTGAATCAAGAACCAAAAGAATAGCAGAACCTGTTGTTGAGGCTCTTAGAGTGACTACATTCGAACTCCATACGGTTTTGAAAGGCAACTTTCCGCCACAGCTGCGTTAAAAACCTTTGGAATAACCTCGTATTCCTGCAGATTTTCGCCTTGCTGTGACAAAAATCTGCTCTTTCAAAACTGCG
>JAFQKF010000041.1 GCA_017397105.1 Clostridia bacterium
AGCACCGAAAAGGTCGCAGTTTTGATTCAGCGGAGCGTTTCTTTTATGAAGCCATACTGACGTATGGCGAAGAAAAAAACGCTTCGATGGGTCGGAAATCCGACCTTTGCGGCGTATTTAGTTCGAATGCAGTCACTCTAAGCAAAAGAAGAAGCTTGAATTGATATTGAATGACAGTACCCAGGCTGTTTTTGTTGCCGATACAGGTGATAAAGTTGTTGGTTATATTCATCTTGAAAATTATGATGTGATTTATGCTGATAATTTTAAGAATTGCCTTGGACTTGCGGTTGATAATGACTTTAAGCGTCAGGGGATAGGCTCTGCTTTATTAAGGCAAGGTGAAATCTGGGCAAAAGAAAACGGTGCACATGGGATTCGACTTTGCTCGGGTGTTGAGCGTGAAAATGCCCATAAATTCTATAAATCACAAGGTTATGTTGAAAACAAAATACAAAAGAATTTGAAAAAGGTCTTTTAGATACGGCTGTCAGCCGGCTTAAAAGGTGTATGATGTTTTGAACGGTATATTGTTTTTGTAAGATTGACAGTTTGATTCATTTGTTATAATATATTAGTACTTTTTCAAAAGGAGATTATTTATGAAGGACAAACTGGTTGTTGCAAATATAGGTATGAAGTTCGGTATGTGCCACGTTGAGGGCGCAATGAATTACGGCGCTGAGATTGCCGCAATATGTGACTGCGACGAGGAAAATCTCCGCGCAGCAGGCGAGAGATACGGAATCCCTGAGGAAAAATGGGTTACCGATTACATGGATATTGTGAATAATAAGGATATTGATGTTGTTACCGTTGCCATTCCTGACCAGCTTCACAAAAAGGTATCCTGCGATTTACTTCGCGCAGGCAAGCACGTGCTTTGCGAAAAGCCTCTTGCTCTTACCCGTGAGGATGTTGAAGAAATCGTAAAAGTTGCCGATGAATCGGGCAGCAAATTTATGGTTGGCCAGATTTGCCGCTTTACTCCTGCTTTTGAAAAGGCAAAGGAGATTATTGAAGCCGGTACACTCGGCGAGCTTTATTTTGTTGAATCCGAATACGCTCACGATTATATGTATATTATCGATAACTGGCGCTCTGACCCCAAGCGTCACGGCGTAATCGGCGGCGGATGCCACGCAGTTGACCTTCTGCGTTGGCTTGCAGGCGACCCTCAGGAGGTTTTTGCATACGGCACTCATAAGCTTCTGCCCCAGGTTGAGTATGACGATGCAACAATCGCTATTATGAAATTTGATGATAATCTTGCAGGCAAGGTGTTTGTTTCAACCGGCTGCAAGCGTGATTACACTATGCGTACCGTCATTTACGGCACAAAGGGCACGCTTATCTGTGATAACACTTCGCCCACAATGACTCTTTTCGTGGTGGGTGAGGATGAACTCGCCAAGGAGCCTGAGACAATTGAGATTCAGGTTAATAATCATAATGCAGTCAAGGAATTTGAAGTTTTTGCCGATGCAATAATTAACGATAAGCCCGTTGCAACAGATGCACGTGAGGGCGCAAAGACTGTTGCCGTATGTCTTGCGATAGTTGAGGCTGCAAAAACAGGCAAAATCGTAAAGCCGAATTACGATTTCTGATACAGAGTCTGAGAGTTGAAAGGTTTTTGGTTAACGGAGAATATTGTTTGTGGAAGAAAAAAGCACACCACTGGGGAGCGGTCCAATAAAACAGTATAATAATGTTTTCGGGAAGCGGCATGATTTAATCATGCCGCTTTTCCGTTCATAATGTCATAGAGTAAATTGGCGGGGAGTATGCCGATATAGTTGTAGCTGATCGTCACATCCTGCACTCGGTGTCCGCTGGACTTGTCCGGTGTATGAACATATACGGCGTTGACCATATCGTTCAGAATCGTGGGTGTCAGCTTCTCCAGATACAGGTATTTCTTTGCCTGTCGGATAAACCTATCAACATTCTCCGCTTGATCTTCTTGATTCTGTATTTCGTTTTCAAGCATTTCAATCTTGGCTCTCAGGTCTGCCTGCTCCTGCTCATAATCATCAGAC
>JAFQKF010000042.1 GCA_017397105.1 Clostridia bacterium
CGCCGAAACATCATAACCACGTGAAATGTAATCGGGGAAACCGGTAATAAAAACAATCTGCATACTGCTGTTCGTTTCACGGATTTTCTCGGCAAGCTCAATGCCGTCCATCGCCTTCATCTGAATATCAAGCAGAAGAATATCGAAGTTTTTATCTTCCTCATACTTGAAAAGAAACGCTTCCGCACTCGCAAAACCCGAAATGTTTACGGCGGTTTTGGTTGCCTTTGCCCACTCCTGCGTGAGCGATGTCAGATATTCAATTTCAATCAGTTCATCATCGCACACAGCTATATTGAGCATAGTAATCGTTCCTTTCGGTATGTTTGTAAAATAATTATACTATTTTCTACATAAAAAATCAATCCGAACAAAAATTATTGGCGATAGGAAATTTTCACCCTGCCTCCGTTTTCACTAGTTAAATACTATTTCACTATTTACAATTTCTCTTGCCCTTGCTTCAATATTTTGCATATGGCATATCCATTCCATTTGATTTTCTTCTTTCAGTTGCTCGGTTACACATTCTGCATGTTTCATCTGTTCAATAAGAGTATCAAACATCTGTTGTGCCTGATTTTCTACCTCGGCACAGTGCTTATAAAGTTTGCCTTGAGTAAGCAGTGTTGTAAACAGCACTTTTTTATGTTTCAAAAGATAATCCTTGTGCATCATTCCCCATTTGCCTAGTCTGATATTTGTTTCTTCGGGCGGTAATACAAGGTTAGGAATATTGTAGTCTCCAACTCGTCTATAAGTGATATTTTTAGTTTTCATAGTATTTATCCTTTCTTTTTACTCTGTTTAAACAAGGTAGGGAGCGTAGAATACCATGTTTGAAGCCGGTTTTACTTATATTTTGAGTAAATCCCTTATGAACACCCGCACCATGCAAAAACGCACTTTTGTCTAATGACAAAGGTGCGTTTTTTGAATGATATTTTGATTGAGAGAAAAGATATGGATTTATTAAACGGTAACGTCATAAAGCTTTTTATGAAGTTTCTTATCCCCGCAATCAGCAGTGCCATAGCTGTTGCGGCTTACAGCCTCATAGACACTATCGCAATCGGGCAAGGCGTTGGCGCAGACGGCACGGCAGCGTGCGCTATTCTTCTGCCGGTGTTTTCAATTGCAAGCTTCATAGGCCTTTTATGCGGCATAGGCGGTTGTGTTTTAAAAAGCCGGGCAAAGGGTCAGGGAAATGAAGAAAAAGCAAACGCTTACTTCACCGCCGCAACAGTTCTTGTGGGCATAATAACCGCTGTTGTGTGGGTAGCAGGCACGCTGACGCAAGAGGATTTATACAGAGCGTGCGGCGCTGACGAGATACTGCTTCTCTATACGGCAGAATACGGAATCCGGATTTTTGCCTGCCTGCCATCGTTTGTTCTTACGACTTTTTTAGGTGCGTTTATCCGCACGGACGGTGCTCCCCGTTTCGTTATGTACTGCACTATGATTGGCGGTGTTATAAACGTTATAGGAGATTGGCTGTTTGTGTTTCCTCTTAAAATGGGCATGGCAGGCGCAGCAATAGCAACCGTTCTGGGCTCGATAGTTCAGACCGCTTTGCTTATTGCATTTATTCTGCGCAAGAAAACGTCGTTAAAATTTGTAAAACCGCACAAATGGTTTCCGGCAATAAAAAAAATCATAGCTGTGGGATTCGGCTCAGGCTTCGGTTCATTATCACTTATTGCAATATCTTTCATTGCAAACAATCAGATTATGAAATACTGCGGTGCACCGGCCCTTGCTTTATACGGTGTGCTTGGCACGGTATCAGCGCTGTTCCTGAGCATTTTTTCAGGTGTCGGCCAAGCCGCACAGCCCATTATATCTGAAAACTACGGCGCCGGAAATCACGAGCGCTGCCGTGAAACGGAGCATCTCGGAATAAAAACCGCGCTTTTGCTGGGAACTGTGTTTGCGATTGCGTGCATAGCCTTCCCTGTTCAGATTACGGGAATTTTCATGAAGATGACGCCTGAGGTTGCAGAAATAACACCCTACATTCTGAGGGTTTATTCTCTTTCCTTCGTGCCGTTGGCACTCAACACTTTTGCCACTTATTATTTGCAATCCGTTACGCTTTCCAGGATGGCATCCGTCATTTCAACCGCAAGAGGGCTTGTGCTCAACGGTCTGTTTCTGTATATCTTCCCTCTGTTCATGGGAGGAAACGGAATATGGTGGGCAGTATTCTTTGCAGAAGCAGCAACTGCAGTAATCAGCGTTACCTATTTATTGATTCAACACAAAAATTTCAGCCTCCAATGACAACAAAAAATCCGAACCTTATCTTCAGTAAAGAAGACGGGTTCGGATTTTATTTGTTTTATCGGAGTTTTATAATTTTCTGCAAATCAGAACATTATTGCTGAACTTCACCGCTGTTTGCATTTTCCTGAATAAATTCAATAAAGAGCTTGAACCAGCGTACAAATGAATTGATTGCAACTCTGATCTTATCAAAAATTGTTTTAGGTGTATAAACGTCGGGGTCTGCATCCCAGAACTCTGTGTTGCAGTTTTCCTCAGTCATCGGGAAAAGTAAATCCTCTTCAGTATTATATACCATGAACTGTGAATACGGGAAGTCGTCAAAGGTCAGCTGTCTGTCAGAAGAGCAAATGTCATAAAGCATCTTCAGCTCGTATGTAGTCCAGTTGGAATGGCTTGAGCCCTTGATAAACCAGGTAAGATCAGGGAACAGACAGGTGGAAGCGTCAATCTGTTTATCGGGAGAAATATACTTACCCTTACCTTCCGCTACTCTCTTGGCGATATAATCATCCGAAAGAGTTTCATAAACGCTCGATGTTGTTGCACCGAAGGATGAACGCTCAACGGAAGCGAACTGGTCACCAATCTTATCAGCGCTTGCGCAGATGGGGATTATCTGATAACCGTACTTGGAAATGATACCCAAGTTAGCGCCGCCGTCCTTGATTGCCTTAAGGAGTTCGGGGATTCTCTGACGAACTTCTCTGTCATAATTATCAAGCTTTGCGATAAGACCTGCATATTCTTTTCTCTTTTCGCTGCCTTCTTCACCGAAAACGTAATACTTTGCGTCTTCATAGTCCTCGGGAGAAACGCATGCCCAATAGTTAGGCCATGTATAGAAGGTTGAAAGAGCAAGAGCAGAGGTTACGCCCTCAACAAGTTTGTCGTAGAAAATATTCTCGGTAGTACTGATAACACCTTCAAGGAGACCGGTCTGAACAAGCATATCGATGGTTTCCATAATGAAATCATCAATGCTGAACATTCCGAGGCCTTCAACGTCCTTAAGAATTCTCATAAGAGCGGGAGGAGCAATGTCAAACTTTGCGCAGATAACCTCACTGAGGATTTCAGCGCCGCCCGCAACGCTGCCGTCAATGCCGACACCCTGAATATCTCCAACACCGTACTTTGAAACGTAAGCAAGGAAAACGTTGGTGCCGAGGCAGGTTGCCGTAACGCCGACCTTTTCACAACCGGTTGATGCTTTCAGATCCTGAATGTACTCGTGGAAGAGATCTGCTGATTCCATGGGATCCAATCTCCAGTCATAATAGAACCAGTAATCAATCCATGAATAATAACCCTTTGCACCTTTTCTGTCATTATGTCTTTTATCTTCCATTTCAAGCTTGCGGGCCTCAGACAAGCCGGAGCCGTTTGGAACGTTTCCGTCTTTATCAAGCAAGGAATTGGCGAAGATTTTGCCGATTTCGGTTTCAAGACCTTCATAAAGGTCATCCCAGCTGTTCAGAGCCAGACCCTTTGCAAGAGCGGGCAAAAGAGTTTCTGCCATTGATTTGTACAGCTCGCTGTTGTCTGTACCGCCTTCTTCAGTGTTGTTGCTTGAGAAAAGCTTTGTCAGATCATTGTAATGGAATATTTTATTTCCCTCAGCATCATACAATGCCTCACCGTCACCCGAAATACGGATAACGGGAATCTGACTCTGGGTTTCATCAATGTTTACCCATGAAAAAGCGGGCAGCATAAAGCTGAGCACGAGAACTACTGCCAGTAAAATTGAAATTACTTTTTTCATTTCTGTTCCTCTCTCCTTTTATAATTATTTTTAAATATCCACCGTATTATACAGTAAAGCTTCGCTTTTGTCAATGCTTTTACTTTTTTGTTGAAAAACGCAGACCTGTATGGTACAATTATCCCGACAGTTTCACAAGGGAGGTCGGTTTATTGAAGAAAATCCGCATAGCTTCGCTGATTCTTTTTGTTATCACAACCGTCATAAGCATCGACTTGCTTTTTAATCTTCTCGGCAATATTGACCCTGCAAAAAACGACGGACTCGGGATGTTCAGCATCATCATTCCCGGTCACGTTTATTTCGGGGACAGTCTGTGGTCGCTTGAAAGGTTTTATGATGCCTTTGTAACCAGCGCCCTTGTATCCCTTGCAGTATTTATTGAAAACATTATTCTGTCAATTATCGCTATTGCGAAAAGCGAAAAATAAAAGGAGATTTTTATGGAATTATTCAAACAAATCTGGTTCGCTGACCCTTACTCCGCTTTTGCGGTAATCTGCCTTATCGGATATTTCTTCGGCATGGCAATCGTTTTCATCACAAACCCCATCAAAAATGCCGAGAGTTTCTCCGTAAAGCCTGTTGACAACGCAGGCAAAACGGAAATCCGTGTCTATTACGGCGGAATATCCTTTGCTCTGGGCGCATTTCTGCTTTTCCTGACCGTATCACTCGGCACTGCCTTTTATTCACTCGTTGGCGGTTTATTCTTCGCAACAACCGTTTTCGTTACAAGAACGGTTTTCCTCTGCGTTGACAAGGGCTGGAAATGCCCCTACACCAAGCTTGCAATCCCTGCAGAGGGTTTCTTTGTAATCGCTCTCTGGACCTGCTTCATTCTCTCAAAAACTCACTGAACACAATTCTAAAGGCTGTATCGGCAACTGTCAGGTGCTGATACAGCCTTATTTTTATGCATTGATTTTTTCTTCTTTTTGCGCCATGAGCTCTCTTCGTTTTTTAAGCTCCGATTCAATGAAAGCCCTTTGCTCCTTATCGTCCTTGACAAACATAATAACGATAACGTAAAGAATCTGACCGATAACGGGGCCGAGCATGAAAATGGGCCACTGCCATTTCATATAAAGAGGACCCTGCTGGTGATTCTTGAGCGAGCCGTCATACTTAATCCAATCAAGTATAAGACCGCTGAGCAGGAGATTTACAGCTGAAGCAATCTTGGTAATGAAGTTCTGAATCGAGAACGAAATGCCTTCCGTGCGTTTACCCGTTTTGTACTCAACATAATCAATGGAGTCACTGGTAAGCGAACGGTGAGCAACGTCCATCATATTTGAAGGAATTGCAACTATCGCCATGAGAGCGCAGACAACGTAAATGGCGCCAACGCTTTCAAATCCGACGAAATAGCTGATTGTTCTGAGCACAATGGAGATACCCTGCGCAATGATGAGAATCCTCTTCATTCCACCAACCTTATCCGAAATCTTGGTGGCAAAGAAAATAGCAATGGCACCGGGAGCCCCCATAAGAATGCCGTAAACAACCTGAGAAGTACCGCCGTCAAAGCTTGCAAAGCCGAAATCGAAGCTCTCTCTGCTTTCAAAGAAATATGCCCAGGGCAGAAGCGAAGAGGTAACGCTGCTGAGGAATCTTGCAAGAGAAATAAGAAGCAGCGTTTTATTATGCCTGAGAACAAAAATCGCCTCAAATATACTTTCGTTGGTTTTGGGTGTTTCCACCATCTCCTTCATGGAGTGAGCGGACATTGATAACAGCTCGCCGCCAAGGCCGAAAACAAGAGCAAACACGGCAAAAACAGTAACGTCATCCCAGCCGAACGTTCCCGATACAAAGGAGCGTATCATCTGAAACGCACCCGCGATAATCGAGCCTGCGCCTGCGCCGATTGTTACCCACTGCGAAACCTTGGCACGTTCCTTTGAACTGGGTGACGACACGGCAACCATTCCCCACAGAGCAACGTCCTGCACGGAATAAAACAAATCCCAGAGCAGATACTCAACAAAAATCAGCACAACAGTCGCCATAGGACTCAGGCCGAAATTGATGAACATAAGCGCCGAAAGGATGCCGATAACCGGCGGCAGATAAACAAGATACGGGCGAAGCTTTTCGCCGTTTTTAAATCTGTGCTTGTCAACCATAGCGCCGATAATGGGATCGTTTACGGAATCCCACGCTCTGGTAATACTCGTTATGTAGCCAACCGTTTTAGGCGCTATTTTAAGCACTGAAGCACAGTAATAAAACAACCAGCCTGAAATATAACTGTAAGTCATATTCTGGCCTGCAAGACCGACAGCGTAAGAAAAAAGATTCTTCGTTTTTACGTATCCGCCTTCATCCGGTATAACACGGGGTTCATTTGACATAGAATCAGACCTTTCCCGATTACTTTATTGTTAATTGATTATACCATATATTCTCTGCTTTTTTCAAGCAGATGCATACTAACTGTCATTTTATCCAAAAACAAACTTATATATTTATATACACCTTACAAATCTTTTTCCATTCTTTTCATTTTTCGGCGGGTGCGGTTAAGATGCCGTTCAAAGCTTCCGCTCGTTATGAATTCCGCAAGCACATACTGGTCAAGCACAGGAACCGTGCAGGAGTTATGCCCCAGCCTTTCATCGTATATTTTCATAAGCTCTTCGGACAAAATCATGTATCCCATTCTCATTGACGGAGAAAGACTCCTTGAAAAAGTATTCATGTAAATTACACGTTGATTCTTATCAAGAGAATAAAGAGATTCAATCGGATTGCCGGGCATAAAAAACTCGCTTTCAAAGTCATCCTCAACTATATAGCCCGAGCTCTTCTTTGCCCAACCGAGGTATTCGCATCTTTTGGAAAAGCTTGCGGTAGCACCTGACGGATAACTGTGAAACGGTGTAACGTGAAGCACGTCCATATCAGCTTTTTCAAGGCACGAGCTTTCAATTCCGTCCGCTCCCATTTTAAGCTTTACCGTCTTTACACCTGCCGCAGTGTATACCGCTTCAATCTGACGGTATGACGGATCCTCAATCCCGAACACCTTATCCATGCCCAGAATCTTTACAACGGATTCATAAAGCTGCTCTGAGCCCGATCCGATAATTATACTTTCGGGCTGAGCAAGCATACTTCTGTAACGCAGAAGATACTCTGAAATCGCATTTCTCAGCACGGCACACCCCTTATTGGGAGATTTTTCAAAAAGCCTTTCGCCGTTATCAGCAATAACCTTACGGATTGTTTTAAACCACACCGAGTATTCAAAATCTGTTTTTTCACCCGAAGACTCATCTTCAAGCAAAACAAGAGGCGAAACAGCCGCAGACTCTGACGGTGCATAAAAATCCGATGCAGCATTAACGTAATAACCGCTGCGCTCCCTTGCTGTAATGAACCCCTCATCAGCAAGCCTTCTGTATGCCGCCTCAACTGTAACGGTGCTGCACCCTGCTTTATCGGCAGCAACACGCTTTGAGGGTAAGCGCTCATTTGCCTTATATTCACCGCTTATTATTTTTCTCTTTTCCCTGCGGTAAAGCTCCAAATATTTTTTATCAGCCATCTGGTTATATAAAATTCTCCTTTTTTGACTATTTAAACATCACCAATTTGTATTATAATTGAAATCAGAAAATTTGTAAAGGAGCAAAAAGATATGTCTAACAAAAAAGTTCTCACCGTTCAGGATATCTCCTGCTACGGACAGTGCTCCCTCACGGTTGCTCTGCCCATCATTTCCGCTTGCGGACTTGAAACCTGCGTGCTTCCCTCTGCCGTGCTTTCCACTCACACCGGCGGATTCAAGGGCTTCACCTTCCGTGACCTTACAGAAGATATCCCGCTTATCCGTAAGCATTGGGAAAGCGAAGGAATCAAATTCAACGCAATTTACACGGGTTACCTCGGCAGTGAAAAACAGATTGAATATGTTGATGACCTTTTCAATTCGGTAGCTGCAGACGGTTGCCTTAAGATTGTTGACCCTGCTATGGCAGACAACGGCAAGCTGTATCCCGGCTTTGATGCCGCTTTCGCAAACACCATGAAATCTCTCTGTGCAAAAGCCGATTACGTACTCCCCAACATCACCGAAGCCTGCCTTCTCACCGACACCCCCTACACCGCCGAATATGACAGAGAATTCATTGACACTATTCTTGAAAAGCTCTGTGCACTCGGTGCAAAGAACGTTGTGCTTACAGGCATTGCTTACGATTGCGAAAGCACCGGTGTTGTTGTATACGAAAACGGCGAATACAGCTACTACAAGCACAAGAAGCTTGCTAAGGGTTGCCACGGTACAGGCGATATCTATGCCTCAGCCTTCACAGGCGCTCTTATGAGAGGCAAAAGCGCATTTGATGCCGCAAAAATCGCCGCCGACTACGCCGTAAAATGCATTGAAATGACCCAGGGCGATGAAAGCCACTGGTACGGCGCAAGATTTGAACCCGTTCTTCCCGAGCTTATAAAGGCACTTGACTAAAAACAAAAGTCCCAACTCAAGGCATCTTGCCCTGAGTTGGGATTTTTTTAATCAAAAATCTTTTTTAATGCCTTCACGGTTTTGAATGTAAGCGCAGTTGCGGCACAGACCGAGCCTGCAATAAGAATTCCTTTTTCAAGAATTTTATCATCCGCATCCCAGATGTAACGCAGATTTGCGCCAAGCGAATCTCCGCATAAATCTGTATAATCAAGAGTATATGTTTCAAACTCATCAGGCTTGTTTTCATCAAGCACAAACACCCTGACACCCCTCTGGTCATTACCGTAGCATCTGAACGAAGCGGCAGGAGTGGCAACGAATTTTATGCCGTCAACCTCACCCACAAAGTTATTGCAATGGTCGTGACCCGTAACCACAGCCATAACGTCGCCCGTTTCTTTGATTGCTTCAAACAGACCGAATTCATCGTCACAGCCGTTGAAATACTCGCCGAGGAATCCGCTTGCTTTTTCAGTATCAAGGCAATAATACTTGTTACTGTCATAAGCCTTGACAGCGCCGCGCTTAGTCGGCTTGCATTCTTTAAGAAGTTCAAGAGTCTGATTGAGCGGAATATGCTGGAAAAGCAGGGATTTAACAAGCTTGCCGCCGTTCTCCGCCTTTAACTGAGCGCTTTTTTCCTTATACCACTCAACGGTTTCCTTCTTTATTGCCGCATATCCTCTGTCCTCCTGATGATCATGCCATGCGCAGTCAAGCATCCAGAGGTTAAACACGGTTTTTGAACCGTCATTTGACAAAACGGGAATATTGTAAGTATCGCAATCCACTCTGTGGTCAGAATCATTCATGGGAAGGCACATTGAATATTTTCTGTAAGCCTCGATATGCTCCTGCTTTGTTACGCAGTTACAGTCATCATGGTTGCCGTAAACCATTGCAAAAGGAATTCCCCTTCTCTCAAGCGGATCAAGAATATGCGCAAGGGATTTTTCAATTCTGTCATAAGTAGCCTGCCAACCCGAAGCCACCTGACGGGTTCCGAATCTTGCATCAAGCAAGTGGTTACCGAGGATATTGTCGCCCGTAAAGAGCACAAGGTCGGGCTTAACTTTGTCGTAAGCACTGTCAAGCATTTTAACCATCGCCTTGCGTACGTAAACCATATCCTGAGGGTCACTGACCTGCATTATTACGAGCTTACCGTCCTCATTAAGCCTTATTTCATTTGTTTTTCTGCTCATTTTATCCTCCGTTAAACCTCTTCAAAATCAGATGCGGGGTGCTTGCACAACGGGCACGTGAAATCGGCAGGCAATTCCTCCGCCTCATGTACGTAACCGCAGATTTTACATACGAATTTTTTCTTTTTCTTTTCGGCAGGCACCTCTTCAAAATCAGATGCAGGATGCTTGCACAACGGGCACGTAAAATCGGCAGGCAACTCTTCTGCTTCGTGGACGTAGCCGCAGATTTTACACACAAACTTCTTTTTTGAGCCGCCGTTTGCCGCAGGCTTGGGTTTAACGTTTGCAAAATAATATTCATAAGTCATGGAAGAATCCTTGCTCAGCTCTTTCGCAAAGGTAACCTCAGCCATAAAAAGAGTGTGGGTGCCGCAATCAACACTTGAAACAACCTTTGCCCCAAGCACGGCGTTTGTGCCCTGCGTTACGTATGCCACGCCGTTTTCGGCGCGTTCAAAAGCCGCAAAATCTGCAAATTTATCGGTATTTCTGCCGCTTTGGAATCCGAAATGCTTAAAAAGCTCAAAGCTTGCGGCGGTGCTGATAACGGAAAGATTGAACTCCCCCGTATCTGCAATCATACCGTGAGTATAATTATCTTTATTTACCGCAATAACTATCTGCAAAGGGGTTGCAGTCACCTGCATGGCGGTATTGATTATACAGCCGTTATCCTTATCTCCCTGCTTTGCGGTAAGCACAAAAAGACCGTAAGAAAGCTTGTAAATTGCGTTATTATCAATATTCGGCATATTTCTTCCTCCCATAAAATGTATGCTGTTATTGTATCATATCTCAACTGTTTTATCAATATTATTTATGTGAATATACTTTGGCGGTGTTGATTTTTATTTTTCAACCTGCTATGATTCAAGTATAAATACGTCGGAGGTAAACCATGAAGAAAGCATTGATATTATGCACAATTGCATTGATTGTACTTTCACTTTGCTCCTGCAGTGCAGGTAACACCAAAGAAAACAAAACAAATCCGGAAAAAACCGTTTTTAACAGCATCTCCGATAAAGCGGAAGTTCACGCAGACGACGGCACTCTCGTATACAAAGCCTCCGTTGTATATCCCGAGATTACAATGACCGATAATAAACCGTCGCAAGAAAAAATCAACGGCTATTTCAAGCAGGAAGCAAGCAAAATTCTATCCCCTGAAAAAGACTACGTTGCTGAATACGAAAGCTACAAATCAGACGGGCTTGATTATTTCAGCAACGCCGAAATATCCGTGGTGATCACCAATCTTTATTCGGACGATAAGATTATATCGTTCACTGCAGATTTCTACGTTCATGAGGCGTGCGCAATAAGCAGTTACGAATACAAATCGGGGATTTGCTTCCTGAAGGAAAGCGGAGAAAAGCTTGAGCTTGAAGCCCTGACAAGCGACGTCACCGCTTTCAACTCAAAGCTTGCGCAGACCGTTTCGGCATCGCTTACGCAAATGGAAAACAACTCGGAAATAGCCGGCGTATCAACCGACGATGCACTGAACATGATTAATTCCCACGAGTTTTTCTGGACTCTTGACGGCGAAACTCTTACGGTTATATTCCCCACGGGAAGCGTTGCACCGAATTATCTCGGTTCAATTGAAATCCCTGTTAAATTAGAAGAATTCAGCGAAATAATCAGTATTTAAAAAGAACGGCTGACCGTAAAACGGTCAGCCGTTTCGGATTATTTGTTGGGTGTTTCGGATGCGTAACTGCAGTTGATATAATCATCCGCTCCGCGTGCAAAATCAACGTAAACGGTTTCAACGTCATCCTCAACGTAAAGATTTACGTAGCCGGAAACGTGGTTGCCGTTTTTGCCGGAGAAGCCCGTTTTCTCCCCTTCAATAAGCGCCAAATACGTAATTTCATTATAAATGTTACCTGCTTTATCCTCAATCACAACAGCCGACGTGTCATTAATAATAATACCGTCAACCGTATAGCTGCCATCCTCGGCAATCTCACTCTTAAGAGTTTTGTAATCAGAATAGAATACAATAAACCTGCCGCTTGCGGGATTACCCTTCATATCCGTAACCTTACCCGTAAGAACAACGGTATTATTTACGTCAAATCCCTTTGGCGAACACGAAGCAAGCGAAAGCACAAGCATCGTCACGCATAAGGCGAGTGCGGTAATTCTTTTTACAGTTTTCATTGTTTTTCTCCTTTAAAAATATTTACGAACTGTATCGCAAAGTCCGGTATAACTGAAGCTTTTATCTGTGCGGAGGGCTTCGCCCCATTTTCGTTGGATTTCTTCATAAGAATCGTTTTTTACATCGGCTTTTTCAATGCCCGACGAGCCGTAAACAAACCAGTCGGATTTATCGGCCCCGTTACCCGAGCCCTTATAGCTCCATGTAGTCCACGAAAATCCGAAAAAGTTGAAAATACCGAGCACGCTGTTCCACGTTGCATCGCCCATAGGCTTGAACTCGCCGATCAAGACCGGAACTGCCGAAGGATGCAAGCGGGTTGCAAGCGCTATAAAGAAATATTTGATGTTGGCAGAATCGTAAAGGTGGAGCTGATAAATAACGTTCTCCCAGCCCATTTTTGAGGGCATAGGCAGGTTATTTATTCTCCATATCCCGCACATGGTGATAATACGGTCGGAATCCTCCTCACGCACGGCATCATAAAGATATGCGTACATATCGGCTATATACTTATCCTTCTGCTCATCACTCAATCCGTCAACGTCGCCCAAAGGCTCGTTGAGCAAATCAAACATCGCCACCGCAGGATTACCCTTATATCTTTTTGCAACGTATCGCCAAAGCTCGGCGGTAAGCTTCCTGCAAAGCTCGCCGTATGCGGAATCCGAATAAAGCTCATAAACGCCGCTTGTGCCCGAATGCTGAGCCGCATTCTGAGAGCCCTGAGCGCCGTGCAAATCAAGAATAACGTAAATCCTTCGCTGCGAGCATTCGGAAACTATCCAGTCAAGGCGGCTGAAATCCCATTCGCCGTTTTCATCAAGAATTTTAGTTCCCTTCTCGTCACTGTAAAAATTCCTGTACCAGAACGGAACCCTTACACAGTTATAGCCAAGCCGAGCAATTGTATCAAAGTCTTCCTCGGTAATCCAGTTATCCTGATAACCGTTAATAAGAGCATATGCACCGTCCGCACCGAAGCGCTGTGTAAGGACATTGAACGTAGTAAGATTATCTTCACTCGACTCAACGGGACTCATCCAGCTTTCCTGCACAAGCCAGCTGCCGAGATTAACACCCTTAAGGGTTACTTTTTTACCGCTTTGGTTGACGATTCTTCTGCCTTTGGTTGTAAGCATATCGTTCTGACTAAAGCCGCAAGCTTCCTGCGCAGATGCAGGCATCGCGGTGCACACGGACACCACGGCACAAACACACAGAAAAACACTCAGCAACCTTTTAAACATACTGAATACTCCTTTTTAAAAGCCAATAATATTTACAGTTTAGTATACATTGATTTCATTTTAATGTCAACCGCTCCGTAGCTGCCGCTCTTTCATCCGGCTTTTTTATTGAACTAAGCTAAAGTAATCTTCAATTTACAGTTTGTTAATCTTTACTTTATATTTTGTTTATGATATAATTCACAATTAGTTGTATTATAAAACCAGTTTCAACCGAACGGAGGAATTGTTTTGATTGAAGTTAAAAATCTCACAAAAAACTACGGCGACGTTGTTGCCGTAAACGACATCAGCTTCACCGTTGAAGCAGGAAAAATCTACGGCTTCCTCGGCCCTAACGGAGCAGGCAAGTCAACCACCATGAATATAATAACAGGTTGCCTTTCCGCCTCCTCAGGCACTGTGACCGTTGACGGCCACGATATTTTTGACGACCCTATCGGCGCAAAAAAATGCATCGGCTATCTGCCTGAAATTCCCCCTCTTTACACAGACATGACTCCCCTTGAGTTTCTCACGTTTGTAGGCAGAGCGAAGGGTCTTAAGAAGCAGGAGCTTTCATCTGCCGTAGTATCCGTAATGGAGAAAACGGATATCTTCGACGTACGCTCAAGACTCATCAAAAATCTTTCAAAAGGCTATAAGCAAAGAGTAGGCATTGCCCAGGCCATCCTCGGCAATCCAAAAGTAATTATACTTGACGAGCCCACGGTTGGCCTTGACCCTATTCAGATTGTGGAAATCCGTTCACTTATCAGAGAGCTGAGCAAGGAGCACACAGTAATCCTCAGCAGCCACATTCTGCCCGAGGTAAGCGAAATCTGCGATGAAATCCTTATTATTTCCAACGGAAAGCTCGTTGCATCCGACACAGCTGAAAACCTTATAAAGAAATTCAACCCCGAAACAGTTACCGAGCTTGTTATCTCAGGTGACGTTGAGGCCTGCGCAAATGCTCTTGCAGCAATTGACGAAATCTCAAAAATCGAAATTGACGACGCAGCCGAAGACGGCACCGTCAAGCTCTTCCTTCACATACCGAGCAACGAGGATATAAGGCAGAAGGTTGCAGAAAAAATCGTAGAAAGCGGAGCGCTTATGCTTTCCATGAACACCGTAAAAGCAAGCCTTGAGGATATTTTCCTTGAGGTAACAAGCGAAAACATCGGTGTTTTGACAAGGGAAGCGGAAACCGCTGAACAAAGTGCAGAAGAAAGCACCGAAAACGGCACAGAAGAAACAGCCGAAGCTTGCACAGAAGAGAATGAAGAAAAGGAGGATGAAGAAGCATGAGTGCAATTTTCAGAAAAGAACTCAAAAGCTATTTCACAGGGCCTATCGCCTACGTGTTCATGGCTGTTCTGCTTGTAACAACAGGTATTTACACCATGATTTACAATCTTTCCTATCAATACGCAACCTACGAATACGTTTACGGCGCAGTTTCCTTTATTTATCTTATAATAATTCCCATCCTCACAATGAGAATTTTTGCAGAAGAAAGAAAGCAGAAAACAGAGCAGCTTCTTTACTGTCTGCCGTTAAAAATGTCCTCCATCGTTGCAGGCAAATATCTCGCCGCCGTTACCGTGCTCGCAGTCCCCTGCGCAATAACGGGCATTTATCCTTTCATTCTTTCACTTTACGGAAACGTTAATTTCAAAATTGTTTTTGTTTCCCTGTTGGCATTCTTCCTTCTCGGTGCGGCACTCATTGCAGTGTGTATGTTTATATCCTCACTTACCGAGAATCAGATTCTCGCCGCAATCATTTCCTTTATCGTTGTATTTATCAATTATTTTATCGCTAACCTTTCAGGCTTCGTTTCGGGCTCAAGCTTCGCCTCCTGCCTGTGCCTGATGGCGGTAATCGTTGCCCTTGCGCTTATCGTTAATTATCTTACAAAAAACAAGCTCCTTGCAGAAATCGTTGCAATTGTTCTGCTTGCGGCATTGCTTGCAGTTTTCCTTATTGACCCCTCGCTCCTTGAGGGCGTTGCTCCCGAAATTCTCAACAGACTCGCTCTTTTCGACGGATTTTACAACATGGTTTACGGTCTGTTTGACCTTGGCACGGTTGTAATGTTCCTGAGCGTTGTTGTTTTGTTCAATCACATGAGCGTTGTTTCACTTGAAAAAAGGAGGTGGGCATGATGAAGAAAAAGAAAAACACTCAGCAGGTCGGCTTTAAAGACGCATTCACCTCAAAGGCATCAAAAGCCGGCGGCTTCAGCCTTGCTGTTTCAGCGGTAGTGCTTGTAATAATCGTTGTTGCCAACCTTTTAATCTCCGCCCTCCCCTCTGAGTATACAAGCTTTGACCTCACGCTTGACGATACTTTTTCTGTCAGCTCCCAGACCGTGGATTTCCTGAGCACTGTTGACAGTGACATCACTGTTTACCACGTTTGCCAGGACGGAAACGAAGATTCCTACGTCACCAATCTTATTGAGCAGTACGATGAACTCTCTGATAAAATCACGGTTAAAACAGTTGACCCCGTTGTCAATCCTGCTTTCACCTCAAAATACACCGACGGTGAACTTACCGACAACAGCCTTATCGTTGTAAACGGCGAGCGTTCAAAATGCGTAAGCTACAACGATATGTATGATTATCAGATGGATTACTCATCATACTCATACCAGACCACGGCATTCAAAGGTGAAAACTCACTCACAAACGCAATCGACTACGTTACAAACGACAATCTTCCCTCAGTATATTTTGTAACCGGCCACGGAGAGGCTGAGCTTGAAGCTTCTTTCGCCTCCGCCCTTTCGAGTGCAAACTATCTTACCGAAAAATTCAGCCTTCTCGGATCAGAGGGTATCCCCGAAGAGGCTGACTGCGTGGCAATCGTTTCCCCCGCTTCCGACTTTTCTGAAAATGACGTAAAGCTCCTTGAAGATTACGTTGCAAACTCAGGCAAGCTCTTCCTTTCCACGGATAATATCACCAAGGAAAGCCACCCCAATCTTTACTCTTTTATTGAGCATTACGGCATTCTGCCCGTTGATGGCACCGTGGTTGAAACCGACACCAGTATGTGCTATATGTACTACACCTTCCTTCTGCCTGATTTCGGCACTCACGAAATCATGAGCGGTATGGAAAATTATGACGTGCTTCTCCCCGGCACACAGGGTGCAACTCTTGCTGAAGAAAAGCGTGACGGTGTTTCGGTTTACACTCTTCTTTCATCCTCCGGCAAAGCATACTCCACAGTTGATTTTGAAACCAAGGAAAGCCTTGAAGCAGGCGAAAACGATATTCTTGCTCCCGAGCTCGGCTTCGGACTCGGTTTTGCGGTAACGGATTCTTCCGTAAATTCCGATGCTCCCGGTATGCTTATATACTTCCCTTCAAGCGCATTCATGAGCGCCGAGTATGACGTTACGGGCGCAAACTCCATGGTTTTCGTAAACTCATTCGGCTGGCTCACCGAAAAAGAAGCATCGCTGAGCATCCCCGCCAAAAGCATGCAGATGGAAACCCTCACCGTTGACGAGGCGTCGGCAAACATCCTGAAAATTCTCTTTATTTTCATCATCCCTGCAATTCTTCTTGTTGTGGGCTTTGTAATCTTCATCAAAAGGAGAAAGCGCTGATGAAAAAATCCGTAAAACTGCTTATTCTTTTGCTTGTGCTTGCGGTTTTAACAGGAGGCTATGCGGCTGTCAGATATTTTGATACGGCAAAGAACAACACGGATGAGGTTCAGGAGGAACAGCTGATAATCGCTGCTTCGCTTGATTCATCCGCAGTCACCTCTTTAAGCTGGAAAAACAGCAACACCGAAATCAACCTCGTTCTCAAAGAAAACGAATGGCAGTATATTGAGGACAGCGGCTTCCCCGTTGACCAGACCTATCCCGAGGAAATACTCAAGGCTGTAAGCGAGGTTACCGCCTCAAGAATTGTCAGCGAAGCAGCAGAGGATCTTGCACAGTACGGACTTGAGCCCCCTGCATACAGAGCGGTAATGCAGTTCTCCGACGGCAGTAGTACCGAATACTATATAGGCAATTATTCTTCCGCTGCAGGTGCTTACTACTTCAAAACCTCTGCCTCGGATTCGGTTTATCTTGTTGACGATACCCTGCCCACTCTTTTCAACAACGAGCTTCTCAGCATTATCGAGTACGAAGCAATTCCTTCAATATCCGATTTCTCAAAACTTGAAATCACCGCAGGCAATAAATCCACGGTTATTGAGGCTCTTGACGGCAGCAAGTATTCATACACGGATTTGTATAAATATTTTGTTGTTGACGGCGCAGATTATATCCCCGTTGATTCGGATATGGCTTATGCGATAGAAACCGACGTTTCTTCCGTTGCATGGAGCACCTGCGTTGACTATACGGGAAAATATGAGGATTTCGGGCTTGACAATCCCTCGTATAAAATCGGTATTTCTTATACCGACAGCGACGCAAAAGACAGCAAGCTCACACTTCTTATCGGCACAGCAACCGATGACGGCAGCTACTACGCCTGCATTGAGGGCAGCGGAATGATTTACACCGTATCCGATTCGGTAATATCCTCGCTTCTCATTGATAACGCAGAAGAAATCTACTCGTTTGATATGTGCAGAGCGGTTTACTACAACGTTTCAGAGCTTGATATCACCTACAAGGGCAAGCAATACAACTTCAGCGTGGTCCGTGATATAGCAACAGACGAAAACGGTGAAAACACCCCGTCTGACGTATACACACTCAATTCAAAAGATGCGGATTCCTCCGCTTGTGACGATTTCTTCTATGCATTCTTTGATATCAAAGGCACAGAGTATCTCGCAGAAGATTATGTCGTTTCAGGCGACGCCGTAATGAGCGCAAAGGTTGTTTCCGATTCGGGCATAACGGAATTTAAGCTTTACGAATACGACGAAAGCAATTATATCGTTTCAATCGGCGGCAAAACGAGAATCACCGTAGCAAAAGCCGATATTGAAGCGCTCAACTGGAATATTGCATAATCAAAAAAGGCACACGGTATTAGTCCGTGTGCCTATTGATTTATTAAATGATTTGTGTTATTTTAATAATTAGTTTATTAAGAAAGGTGCTGTTTTAAAATGAAAGTTGCATTGGAGTACAGCGAAAAATTTGACATTGCCGCTCAGGCAAGATACGCTTACAGAGGCATTGCAAAAATCTGTGAAAAGATCGGCCCCCGCAAGCCCGGCTCGCCCGAAGAGCTCAGAGCTCAGCAGTGGATGGGCAAAGACCTTTCCAACTACTGCGAAAAGGTTGATATTGAAGATTTCACAGTTCACCGTCAGGCATTTATGGGATTTATCCCCTTCACCGTTGCTTGCGCTATCCTGAGCGTTTTTATGTTCGCATTCGTCAGCCCCATTGTTTCGGCTGTTATCGTTGTTGCGGGATTCGTTCCGCTTATTCTTGAGTTCCTTATGTATAAGCAGTTCTGCGACCCTCTTTTCAAAGGTCATCCCAGCCATAACGTTATTGCAAGAAGAGCTCCCAAGGGCGAAATCAAAAAGAGAATAATCCTTGTCGGCCACGCTGACAGCCAGTTTGAATGGACTCTTAACTATCTCCTCGGCGGCGTAGGAATGAAGCTTGTGCTTATTCCTGCGGTTGTAGGTCTTGTAGCAGACCTCATCATAGCAATCCTCGGCATCATTTTTGCAGGCAACAGCGGTGCTCTCGGCGCAACCGAAGGCGGTATACATAAATTTATGATTTTCGCTTTCGTTGTAGGTTGCGTTTTCATCCCCTTCCAGATTGCTTTCCTTTTCTTCCAGAGCTACACCAAGAGCGTTCCCGGCGCATCGGACAACCTTTCAGGCTGCTTTGTTTCCATGAGCATCCCCAAGGCTCTTGAAGAGGCTGACGTCCGCTTTGAGAATACAGAGGTTGTAATCATCTGCTCAGGTTCGGAAGAAGCGGGCCTCAGAGGCGCAAAGGCTTACGTAAAGGCTCACGAAAAAGAGCTTAAGGAAATTGAAACAGTTGTTATCGGTTGCGATACATTCCGTGACCTTGAGGATATGGCTGTTTATGACCGTGACCTCAGCGGTACTGTAAAGCACCATGCAGGCGCAAAGAATCTCGTTAAAAACGCTGCTGCAAACTGCGGCTACGAGCTTGATTTTGCTTCAATTTACCTTGGTGCCTGCGATGCGGCGGCTTTCACTCAGAAAGGTATCCCTGCCACAGGCTTTGCAGCTATGGACCCCACTCCCCCCAAGTATTACCACACAAGGCTTGACAACGTTGAAAATCTTCGTGAAGATGCTCTTGCTGCAGGTATAGAGATACTTGTTGAAACCGTTTGTATGTATGATAAAGAAGGACTTCCCAAGGTATAAGATATGACTGTTCTCGATGGTAAAAACGAAAAAAATATAACCTTGCAGGAGCTCAGCGACCTTGCGGCACGGTATGAAAAAACTGTGGTTGACCTCGGCACGGGCGACGGCAGAAACGTTTACCGCAAGGCAAAGCTAAACCCCGACACTCTGTTTATAGGAATTGACCCCGTAAGGGACAATATGCTTGAAATATCTTCAAAGTTAAAAAAGAAGCCTGCAAAGGGCGGACTTGAAAACGTTCTGCTTGTAATTGCAAGCGCAGAAAATATGCCATGCGAACTGGAAAGCATTGCGCACTGCGTTACCGTGCTTTTCCCATGGGGCACTCTGCTTGAGGGAATAGTCAAGCCGACTCAACAGATTCTCGGCGCGGTTTCTTTTGCCGCCAAGGATAAGGCAGACTTTGAATTCATAACCACCTATTCCGACTCCTGCGAAGAGGCTACCATTGAAAACAGAGGCTTGCCGCCGCTTAGTATCGAATACTTCAACGGCGATTACCGCAACATTCTCAAGGAAAAAGGCTTTGAAATTGAGAACGTTGAGCTTCACGGCAACGAATACGTAAAAAGCTTTGATTCTATGTGGGCAAAGCGTCTCGCTTTCGGCAGAAAACGTGATTTTTACAGAATAACCGGCACAATAAATAAATAGCAACAAAACGGAACTGTCCGCAAAAGGCAGTTCCGTTTTTTACTTCAAAAAGCCAAAATTCCCAATTAATTACAACAATCAGAACCGTTTACTTTTTTAGTGATTTAGTATTGAAAAACTTGAAAAATGCGTTTATAATTAACATACTAATATTTAAGGAAGGGGTCTTTTGAAGATGCTTCATCTCCCGATGCTGTCAATCAACTTCATTGATTGGCTCTCATTCAAGGACATTCCGCTTTTTGACGGCGCAATGTCACTTGCAGAATACTGCGCTCAGTATTCCGCTGTACAAACCAACTGGGCATACACCTATGCCGGCATTATCGGTATCATTATTCTTCTTCTCAAAAAGAACAAGAAGTGGTACTGGTACATTTTCCTTTCACTTTTCATGATCATGTCCGTAACATCCGTAGGAATGCACACCGCTAACTACGGCGAATTCCAGCCCTTCGTGCTTACAACAAAGCTTCTTGCAAGCTACGTTGATATGTCCTTTACAGAGCTCGTTGCATGGTCCGGCGTTTGCTGCTTTGCTTTTGAATTCTATGAGGATAACAAAAAGCTCAGGAACAAATTCCTGATTTTTGACACGGTGATTATGCTGGCTGTTATCGGAATTCTTACATACGAAGTATTTGTTGTTCACAACCGCCCCCTTTATTTTGGCGGCGGCGGAGCTCCCATGGACGGTAAGACCGGCGGCCTTTCAATCGCAGAGCTTGGCTGCTTCATCACCGCTCTCCCCATCCTCTATCTCCTCTTCGCAAACTTAAAGAAGATGACCAAAACAGAGCTTTCTCTTTTCCTTCTTCTTATCGGTACAATTCTTATTGCATTCATCATCACCTCCATCTGGGGCGACAATGAAATCGCTGATTTCGCACTCGGCAACTTCCACGGTCACTCCACATGGCATATGCTCGGCGCTCTCCTTGAGCTTGAAGTTGTTGTTTGGGTTGACGCCCGTGAAACAACCAGAAAACTTGCCAAAGCAAAGGAAGAAGCTCTTGCAGAGGCTGCTAAAGCCGCTTAAACACTCGCATAAAAATTACGCCGCAAGCTTTCGCTTGCGGCGTTCTTGTTTTTTATCAGTCCTCGGGAATTCCTTCAAGGAAATCGGTCTGGGTAACAAATCCCTCTGAATCAACTCTGAAGGTTTTGATTTCATTGGGCTTGAACTCGGCATAAAATGCGGCATCGAATATATCGCACTTAATCATTGCCTTAGTTACCTTGCCGCAGGTTTCGGAGCAGCGGATTATTGCATCGCCTGAACCGTCCTCGCAGAATTTAACTGCGTTAACAATAACGTTTGCGGCATCAACCGTGATGTAGCTCTTGTACTGAGGCAGAGTGCCCTTATGGTAGCTTGCGGGTACGGTTACGGGTTTATAAGTAAACACCTCTGCACGAGCGGTTGCTTCGCAGGGCTTTATGTCGCCCGAATGGGGATAAACTGCATATTCAAAACGCTGAAGTCCCTCGTCGGTATAGTTGAACAGGGCATCAGGTCTGTAGGAATAATGATCAGCAAAAATGGAGTTCCTCAGAAGAGTTATTCTCAGCTCGTTTTCAGGGCAGGAATAGCTGTATTTTGAATCGCTCATTACCGCAATACCCTTGCGCACTCCGTTATCCGTAACGGTAAGGTCTCCCCACTTGAGTGCGGGCTCTTCCTCGCCGTTGCAGGGACGCTTTATGAAGCCTGCAGGAATTTCATAGGTTGAGATACCGTCCTCACCTTTCATGGGGAAAGGCATTTTAAGGATTGTAAGAGGCTCCTGCCAGATTGCCTTGCACTTAACTCTGAGCTCCTTCTGCTCCGATGCAAGGATGAAATCCTGAGTAAGAGCGGAATCGTTATACTTGTGTACTGTTCTTACAACGCTTCTTACGGGACCTTCCTCAACAAGCCTGATGCTTTCAAGCTTCATGGTATCAACTACCGTATCAAACTTGAAAATATTGTGAGCCCAGGTATCGGGCTTTGTATTATCGAAAACGGTGGGAACGCAGAAATTCTCAGCCCCTGCGTATTCTTCGCCGTCCTCTTTATTTACAAGGCTTGATATGCCGCCTGTTGCAGAATTAAAGGTAACCTTTATATACTTATTCTCAACAGTTATTGCACCGTTTGCCTCGCTTGCCTTAACGTCGGTTTCCTTGGTGTAATCATACTCATCGTCTTCGTCGAAATCAATAAGCCAGAGCCAGTAAACGGCATAACCCATGGCAGGAACCTTTGCAACGAAAAGAGTGTCCATATGACTGTCGTTTGAACGGGATGAGCGTACGTTCTGATAAGGCACTTCGTTATGCTGCCAATCCTCAACCTTTTTGGAGGGGTGATAGGTGCGTACGGGCACCTCAATCTCCCACGAATGAGGATTGAATACAACAACAGGTCTGGGATATTTAAGATTGCGGCAATGGTGACGGTCATTGCATGAAACGGAATCGGAAACACCGTCAATCCACGTATCAATATTTGACGAAATCTTAAGCAGAGCGTTATTCTCGGCATTTGCGGCAACGGTCATGGCGTAGCCCATAGTGTCACGCACATCCTCATATGCTTCCATTATGGAGCAGCCGCAGAGAATATCGTGGAACTGATTGAAGCAGACGTTTCTCCATGCTTCGGCAAAATTTTCAGTCTGCGCTTTAATACCGAGAGTTCTGGAAGCAATGGTATTCCACTTTTCAGCAGCAGCAAGCCAGCCTTCGGCTTTTCTGTTAAGTTGCTTTACCATGGAAGTTGCTGAATAGCAACCGCTTGCATGGTGCTGAAGCTCATCGCTCCATACGGGCAAATCAACCGCACTTGCGCAGATTGACTCAAAGTAATCATCGGGTGATGAGAATTCAAGCTCCGCCTCACCGTTTTCCGATTTTTCTATAAGATGCTCGATATCGCCCTTGGTGGGTCCGCCGCCGTGATTGCCAACGCCGTAGAAGAGCATACAATCGTGGCCCTTTTTCTCAGAAATATCAGAAAGAGTTTCAATTTTATAATCAAGGGTCTTTTTACCGTCGCCTGCATAGCCTGTAGGAATACGGTAGGTAAGAACTCTTGAGCCATCTGCACTTTCCCACCAGAAAAGGGGTGAAGGCGCATCGGGATTTTCTCTTAAATCAGGGCGCATCATAACGTAATATTTCATACCGCCCTTTACAAGAAGCTGAGGAATCATTGCGTTGTGGCCGAAAGAGTCAACGTTATATCCGCTGTTGCAGATTTTGCCGAACTTTTCATAATAGTAAAGCTGGCTGTAAAGAGCCTGACGGGCGAAGCTTTCGCCGCTGGGCATATTGCAGTCCGGCTGAACCCACCAGCCGTTTACAGGTACCCACCTGCCCTTGCGTACCATTCTTTTGATTTCAGCAAACATTTCAGGGTCAATCTCCTCAACCCATCTGTAATAAGCGGCCGAGGAACAGGTGAAAACAAAATCGTCATATTCGTTGAGTCTGTCAAGCGCACTGCGGAAGGTCTGGAGCACTTCGCCGCAGCCCTCCTGCCAACGCCAAAGCCAGATTGGGTCAAGGTGAGCATTTCCGATAAGATGAAGTTTTTTATCCATTGATATTCTCTCCTTCGTCTTTTATAAATCCGTAATATCTGCCCATCCAGTAGGCATAGCTGTAAACGTAGCAGCTTTCAACAACGTTCAATCCGCCAGAATCCTCGTTTTTGTATTCAAGCGTATTTCTGTCATACTTGGAAATGAAGCATTCATCGGGAGGAAGCACGCCGGCAACCTCTTTGTACTCCTCGGAATGGCGGATTACCGCAACATCCTTTCTGCCAACAAGGGAAACACCTGCCGCAAGACGGCTTGCGTTCGTTCTGTAGAACCAGGTTGCAATCGTGTCCATATCAAGCTCTTCATCAGGGCAAGCAACGGCATAGGGGAAATCGTAGCCGGGATTATGTTCCCTTGCAATGGAAGTTCTCCAGGTCTTATATGCCTTGCGGTATTTTGCAAGCAGCTCTTCATCCTTTTCAAGGGTGCAAAGACCGAAGAGAGATACGGTTGCAAGCATATGGTCACCGTACATAATCTCTTCCTCAAATGCACAGCCCATTGAAAGGCAGGACTGATAAAGACGGTCAAAATGCTTCATGGGCAAATCGGCATAACCTTTTTCAATAAGCTCTTCATAGGATTTCTGCCATCTTTCCTCTTTACCCGCAATTGCCATTGCAACTTTGAGATACATAAGCATTTCAGCGGAATTGAGGCAGGCATCTACCCAGCCGAACGGAGTTTCAAAATATTCGGTATTCCACTTTGCCCAGGTGGTGGGTTCTCCTGAGTAGTCAAGAAGCTGATAGCCGTTGTCGATAATGAAATCCGTTATACGTATAACGGTTTCCTTAATAATGGCATCGAGTTCAGGATCGTCCTCACCAAGAATTTCATGAGCCACAAGCATGAAAAGGTAATGGGTGCTGATTTCATCACTGCTTGTGTCTGCCTTGTAAACTATATCGTCATCCGTATAGCCGAGGTCTTTATAAAGATGAGCCAGTCTGTCGGGAATGGGGGCGCTTGCATCAATTTCAAGCCCTGAAATACCCTTCTTTTCGGCGAAAGAAGTTTTAAGGCACGTTGCTTTTCCGCCTGTTTTTCTGAAGAAAAGTCCGTCATCAGGCAGGGGTTCATCCGCACAAAGATACGTTCTTGCAACAAATCCGTTGCCTCTGCCGTGAATATAGGTAAGGAGCAGAACAGCCTCAGCCGAACGGGTTGCAACCGCTTTTGCCTTCAAGGTTTCAGGATGGTCGGCACCCTTTTCCCTTTTAAGGACAGCATATCTGTAAAGCTCGCCCATTGTAAAAGATGCGGTAAAGCAGCCGTCATTATCGGAATGTCCGTAAGGGAACGCAGAGGTTACGTCACCGGGAACGGCAAGATGCTTCTGGGTTATCATACCTCTTCTGTCAACGTATTTCGTGGTTTCTTCAAGAAGGATGTCAGCCTTTTCACGGGCAGAAATCATCCTGAGTTCAATAAGAGTTACGCCGTTTTCGGTAAGCACCCACACACCCTTTTCATCAGCATAAAGAGCCTTTACGCTGTTGTCGGGCAAATCTCTGTCCGCCGAAAAATACATAACGGCGTCAGCTTTTCTTTCGGCCTTGGAATCATACCTTGTAAGACCGTTGGATGCACCGTACCACATTGCACCGTCTGCCGCCTGAACATAGCAACAGTAATCGCTTTTCCTTGAAGGAAGAGGAAGCGGAAAATCGGAAAGATCGGGTGCTTCGCACTTCACCTCAAAAAGAGCTGAAGGCACTTCGGCACTGTCTTTCTTGTAAAACTTTGAAAATCTGCATAAATGGGGTTTAAGAGTGTAAGTATTTTTCATATTACTTCTCCTGTTAATATAAGTACTATGATTATAACAGAAGCCTTACTTTGTTTCAATAACAAATTTGGTAATTTCAACGGATTTTTGTTTCTTCGCTTGACACCGGGGATTAAAGGTAATAATATTTACTGAGAAATATAAACGGACGGACAAATTATGCTGGAATTCAAAAAACTTTCCCTTGAGGATATACCTGTAATAAGAGAATATTTTCTTAAATATCCCTGCCGCTCCTGCGATGCAACAATCGGCGGAGTTTTTATGTGGCGTGATTATTTCGGCAGTGAGTATGCGATATTCAATAATACTTTAATATTCAAGGTTGACTATCTTGATTCTCAGGTTGCCTTCACCTGCCCCGTGGGTGAGGATTTTGAGGGCGCTTGCGAGCAAATAAAAGATTACTGCTCCGCTCACTCCATAGCGCCGGTTTTCTGCGTTGTTACAGACTCAAATCTTAAAAAGATAGAAAAGCTCTTCCCCGACTATTCGGCACACAGCGAGCGTGACTGGGCTGACTACATCTACTCTGCAGAAGCACTCAGAACCCTTGCGGGCAGAAAATACAGCGCACAGAGAAACCACATCAACAAATTCAAGCGTCTGTATCCCGACAGCAGCTTTGAAAAAATGACCGCTCAAACAGCAAAGGACTGCATTGATTTTCTTCTCAACAAAATCGCTCTTAAAGATTCCGAATCCGCCCTTGAGGAGCGCCGTAAGGTCATAGAAGTGCTTGAAAACTTTGATGCATACGGTTTCGATTCGGGAATTCTCAGGGTTGGCGGAGAAATAGTCGGATTTTCCTGCGGCGAAACAATGGGCGATACTCTTGTTGTTCATATTGAAAAAGCAAACATTGCCTATGACGGAGTTTATCAGATGCTTACAAACTCATACCTTCAGACGTTTTTAAAGCCTGAAGTGCTCTTTGTAAACAGAGAAGATGATGCGGGCGACGAGGGCTTACGCAAGGCAAAGCTTGCATATCATCCTATCGAGCTGCTCAATAAGCAAACAGTAACCGTAAATTCATTTTAACAGTCAAAAACGACCGATTCAGCAGAATCGGTCGTTTTTTATATGCAATATAAGTTCATATCCCAACAAGGGATGTATTTATGACGCCTGAGATGTATTTCATAATCAGGATTGATTTCATTGATTTTCAACACGAGGGAGAAAATATCGCACGAGCGGTGATATGCGGCAACGTTAAGCTTCGGTTTTAGTTCTGCCAGAGTTTTGCGTGCGCCGTCTAGCATATCGCTCTCAGCGCCTTCAACGTCCGCCTTTATATAAGAAACTCCTCTGCCTTCACAAAGCGAGTCCACACAAACCGCAGCAGTTTCTTCGCCGCTTTTGCTTATTGCAGACTGACGCCCCGCCGCTGAATCAAAGCATACAACGCCGTCTTTTTTACAAACAGCCGCTCTGATTGCCCTTGAGTTTTTCACGTCTGCAAGATACTTTTCAAGCTTTGCAAAGGTTTTTCTGTCCGCCTCAACCGCGGTAACCGAAGAATAACGTCCCTCTGTATAATGCAGAAATTCTTCTACCGTGTCACCCTTATATGCGCCGAGGTCAAGATAATCCTCACCGTCGCCAAGCTTAAGTATACCATTGAACGCTTCGTCCTTATCGGTTGTAATCCGCACAAGGTCATCAAGCTCTCCGCCGAAAAGGAACTGCACGCAGCCCTCAAAAACCTCTTTGGATTTACTGTCACACATAAGAGAATATGCCGCTTCAAGCTCTCCGATATGCTGTTCAACAAAACTGCGGTTAAAAATCTCATCCCCGTAAACGGGAACACACGGAACGATAACGGTATGCCTTTCAGCTATTGAAAGCACGTTTTCAATCACTTCATCAATACAGGTGGCAAAAGCAACAGCTACGGTAAGAGCTCCGAACTCCTGCTCAAAATCGCTCAGTTTCTTCACCTTGAAGCCTCTGAAGCTCTGACCTCTTACAAAAGCATCGCTTGCAAAAACGCCTTCAACCCTGATGCCAAGGCGGTAAAGCTCATCGAGCACTTTATCGGCACCGTTACCCATGCCGTAAATGACAATGGGATTTTTACTTTCCGCCAGCTTTTCCCACGAGGATTTTTTACCGAGTAACCCGTTTATCACAAAATCACCTTTTCAACTCTGCCGCCGTTTTCTCTTGAAGTATCTGCGAGAAAAACAACAAGATGGCCGGCAAAGGAATCTTCAATGGAGGTGCAGGAAAGAGTGGTTTCATCTCCCCTGACGTAATCGACAAAATCGCTCGCAAGTGCCAGATCACCGCCGCCGTGGCTGTCATTGGCAACGTTTACGTCAACAGTTTTGCTCCTGAATTCACATTCGGGCGAAGGGTCAATAAGCGAAACTCTGAATATTCCTCTTTCAAAATCGCCGTCAATTTCACCCTTCGTGCCTACGATATGTATGGTTCTTCTACCGGTACTCGAGCCGCCAACCATATTGTGGGTACCCGTTGCACCGCTTTTAAACTGAACAAGAACACTCTGATGGTCAACAACGTTATTATCGCTCTTAAATGCGCAAACGCCGTAAGGGCTGTCACCCTTAAGAAGATTGATTTTATCCTCTATGGTAACGTTTTCCTTGCCCTCAAGAGCATCCCACACATAGAAAGACCAACGGTCGGGATGATCGATGTATATTCTTTTTGCAGAGTAAAGGCATTCATCAACAAGAGGACAGTCAACAAGGCACTTTGTTCCCGAATTCGCAGGAGCATTCTCAGGCACAAACTGCTGATTGCATCCGAAGCTTGAAACAAAAGCAGGCTTGTCATCGCCCATGAGCCACATCATCAAATCAACGTCATGGCAGCATTTTGCAAGAAGCATTGAGCTGTGGCATCTGTCAGAATTATTCCATTTACCTCTGACGTGACTTGTGGACATATGATGGTAGCTTACGTATTCACAGGTCTGAATGTTGATGATATCGCCGATTTCGCCGCTTACAAGCCTCTTCTTGATTTCGCTGTAAAACGGAGTATATCTTAAAACAAAGCAAACCATTACCTTGCGTCCGTATTTTTTCGCCGCTTCAACAAGCTCACGGGCTTCACTCTCATTTACAGCAAAGGGCTTTTCAAGCAAAACGTCATAGCCTGCCTCAAGCAGAGGCACGGTAGTTTCAACGTGAATATCATCCATTGTGCCGTTGATTACCGCATCCGCAAACTTAGGCGCTTTTGCAAGCTCCTGAGCGGTTTTAAAGCAATGCTCGGCAGGGATATCAAACATCCGGGCAATAGCATTTCTGCGCACCTCATCAGGGTCCGCAACACCAACAATCTCAAGCTTGTCCGGCTTAACAGAGGCAAGCTGTGAATACACTATACTTCTGTGACCGCCGCCTACTATAACTGTTTTTAAAGGTTTTTTCTCCATAACACATCACCTGTTTCAAAATCCTTTAAGATTTTTGAAATTCAAACTAAATGAATATAACATATTATCAAACATATTTCAACCACTTAAAGCGGTAAATTGCAACTTTTTTCTTCTTTTTTCTCTTGACAATATAATCCGCTTATGTTACAATCCACTTGTAAACTTTAGCGATTAAAAGTGCTACAGCTTTCAATCGCTAATTATCAATGCACGGAGGTAATCCTATGAGCAACACAAAAACCGTCACAAGATGGCCCCGACTTCTTTTGGGAGCAATTTCGCTTCTTTTTGCAGGAATTATTTACGCCTGGTCAGTAATAAAATCCCCGTTCGGAAGCGGCGGCTTCGGCTGGTCAAACTCGGCACTTGGTCTCAACTACACAATAACAATGTGTATGTTCTGCCTCGGCGGTCTGTTTTCGGGTCTGCTTGCAAAAAAGGTGTCTGTTAAAGTGCGTATGACCGCAAGCGCAGTTCTTATAGCCGCAGGTATGTTTATCACCTCACTGCTTGACGGTTCAAATCCCGCCCTGCTCTACGTTGGATACGGACTTATGATGGGTCTCGGCGTAGGTATTGTTTACAATATAGTTGTTGCGCTCACAAATGCCTGGTTCCCCGATAAAAAAGGTGTTGCTTCCGGCGTGCTTATGATGACATTCGGATTCAGCTCTCTGCTTTTCGGCAAAATTGCGGATTATATGTTCTCAACCGAAATCGGCTGGAGCAATACGTACAGAATCCTCGGAATTGCAATAGGAATAGTTACACTCGTTGTCGGTCTGCTTATAAGAGGACCGAAAGAGGATGAAATCGCTCCGTTCCTTGCCGCTGTAAAATCCAAAAAATCAGGTGCCGCTGCTGCCGAAGAAAAGGATTATACCGCAGGCGAAATGTTAAAGCGTTCCTCTTTCTGGAAGCTTTTCGTTTTCTTCGTTTTGCTTACAGCTGTTGGCGGCGTTGCGCTGAGCTTCGGCAAAGATATCTTCCTTTCCGTTAACGTTGAAAGCACACTTGCCGTAACAATTGCAAGCTTCCTCGCAATATTCAACGGGGTCGGCAGACTTTGCTCAGGCGCAATATTCGATGCCCTCGGAATCCGCCGTACCCAGTTTGTAACAAGTGCAGTTGTTATTGGCGCATCCGCTCTTACAACAATCGGCATTGCCGTAAACAGCTCCGTGCTTTCAATTATCGGCGTTTGTCTTTGTGCATTTTCCTACGGCTTTGCTCCTACGGTTTCCGCCGCGTTTGCAGGCGCTTTTTACGGAAGAAAGAATTTCGCACTCAACTTCAGCATCCTCAATCTCATTCTTATCCCCTCCGCATTTTATTCGACAGTTGCAGGCTCAATTGTTGACTCAACGGGCGGATTCCTTGTAGTTTTCATCATCCTTACGGTATTCTCCGTAATCGGTCTTATTGACAACATCTTTATAAAACGCCCCTGATTTGTGGCTCTTTACTGCACGGCACAAAGCCGTGCAGTTTTTTGTAAATTATCTAAACCTGCCGCATTATGTCACATTTTTCTCAATATCTTGCGGTTGCAGTATTTTATAAAATAAAGTATAATTGCTTTAAATACATTAAAAGGTGAAAAATATGAAAAAAAGAAAAGCTCTTCTTGTAGTAAACCCCTGCTCGGGCAAAAATAAATCCAGACTGCGCCCCGAGGAAGTAGTTGAAAAGATGAACGATACGGATATTGATTTTATCGTTAAGGAAACAACGGGACCCGGCGATGCCACTCAGATTGTAAAAGACCACGGTGATGACTGTGACCTTGTAATCTGCTGCGGCGGCGACGGCACCTTTAACGAAACGATAAACGGAGTTATGAGACTTGAGAAACGTGTTCCTCTGGGCTATATTCCCATGGGCTCAACAAACGACCTTGCAAGCACGATGTGCCTGCCTGCAGGCGTTGACAAGGCAACCGATATTATAAAGGACGGTCACACTAACGGCTACGATATCGGCCTGTTCAACAACCGTTATTTTTCATACGTTGCCTCCTTCGGCCCGGGCTCTGACCTTTCATACAACACCTCGCAGAAGCTCAAGAATCAATTCGGCCACAACGCATACGTAATTTACGCAGTTTTCTTCCAGCTTTTCCATATGCTCAGCCAGGTTAAACCCAAGCACATTGTTTTTGAATATGACGGCGGCGTAATTGAAGATGATTTCTTCTTCTGCGCTATTTCAAATTCCACATCGGTCGGCGGTGTTTTCAAATATGACAGGGACGACGTAAAGCTTGATGACGGACTTTTTGAAGTACTCCTTGTGCGCAAGCTCAGAAATCCCCTTGAAGCGGTAGGAATGTTCAGAAAAATCCAGAAGCGTGATTATGACGGCGATACTCTGCTTTATTTCAAAACGTCCCGTGCAAGGCTCACTTTTGACGAACCCGAGGCATGGACTCTTGACGGAGAATATGCAGGCGAAATAAAGGATATCCGATTCAGCGTTCTTTCAAAAGCGATTGACATCTACTCCCCCGAAAGCTCCATGTTTATCGGCGGAGAGCCTCAGCCCGCTTTTGTACGCGAGCCCAAAGCCAAAAAGAAGAAAAAGGCTGACGGTGAAGTTAATTCAGAATCCGAAAATACCAAGCAGGAAAAAGAACCCGAAACATTTTCTTAAGCGGAGCGGATAATTATGAATATCAATGAACTCCTTTATCTCAAGCACACACTCAGATTTGACGAAAACGGGAAATTCAGAATTCTTCTTATGTCCGATTTGCACGCAGGCAAAAACTTCAACCCCCAGTTAACCGATGCAATTGAGGCAACCGTTGCTCACACAAAGCCGAATCTTGTTCTTATAAACGGCGACACCTCGGGCTGCAGGGATGACGTTCACTGCGAAACCTGCGAAGAGCTAAGGGATTTATTGAAAGAAATCACCCGTCCCATGGAAAGCAGAAAAATCCCGTGGGCTCACACCTTCGGCAATCACGATGATAACTACGGCTTACCGATTGGCGTTCAGCAGAAGGTGTATGAAGAATTCGAATACTGTATCTCAAAAAGCGGCGATGAAGACATTTCGGGTACAGGCAACTACGTGCTGCCCGTGCTTTCCAATTCGTCGGATAAAATCAGATTCAACGTGTGGGGCTTTGATTCCCACAGTAATATTCCGAAATTTGCAAAGCAAATCGGTCTGCCCGAAAACACACGCATTAAAATGCGTACCCCCACTTACATAGGAAACGATTACGATTCAATTCATCCCGACCAGATTCACTGGTATTACAGCGCCTCAAAGGCTCTTGAAAAATATAACGGCGAAAAAATCCCGGCTATCGCTTTCATGCATATTGCCATACCCGAATTTATGGTAATAGTAAGGAACCGTGAGCATTGCGGATACAAAGGCAACCAGCGTGAAGACCTTGGCTGCGGCGATATCAATTTCGGATTTTTCGGCGCTTGCCTTGAAAGAGGCGACGTAAAAGGAATCTTCGCAGGCCACGACCATGTGAACGATTTCACGGGCAGGTATATGGGAATAATGCTCGGCTACGACGGCGGACTTACCTATGACGGTTATCAGGATGACGATATAAGAGGCGCAAGACTTTTTGAAATTGATGAAAACGATGCCGCCAATTTTGAAACCCGTATGATTTACACCAGAGATATTATGGGAGAAAAAGGTGACAGAAGAATTTAAGGAGTAATACTATGGATTTTGCAGAGGCCTTCACGTCGGCAACAGCAAAGCTTTCGCTTATGCTTCCCTTTAAATTCACTCAGAAAGCCTGCGTTTTTGAAACAGGCGATTCAATGTATACCGTTATGTGGGAAACCAACCTCAAAGCAAACGGATACGTAACCTACACCTACAATTCAAAGCAATATACAGTCTACGACCAGGTCTGCGGCAACATACGCACCCACGAAACAATTCACAGCGTAAGAATACCGAAAGAGCATCTGGATAATAACACCTATCGCTTTCATTCGCAGTTTGTAGGTATGAAATACGGCTACGATGCAATAAAAGGCAAAACGCTGTCCTCTTCCCTCGTGTATTTCAAAGGCTATCACAATCAGGATGAAATCAACGTCTACACCCTTTCCGATATTCACGGCAACCTTGCAGAAGCTCTTGATTCAATCAAAAACATCGATGTGCCTGCCGATATAATCGTTTTAAACGGCGACATTTCAAGCACGATTGTTTTCAAAAAGGATTTTACCAAGAAGATTCTCGGCTACGCTTATGAGCTTTCAAATGGCGAAATCCCTGTGGTATACACAAGAGGAAATCACGAAACAAGGGGCGAATACGCATCCTGCGTCGCTCAGAATTTCCGCATAAACGGCACGGGTATGTATTTCACGTTCAATTACGGACCCTTGTGGGCAGCTGTGCTTGACAGCGGTGAGGATAAACCCGACGACCACAAGGAATACAACGGTCTTGTTGATTTTGAAACTTACTTACGTGAACAAACGGACTGGCTTTCTTCTCTCAGTTCCGATATCGGCAAAGGCTCGGATTTCAGGCTCGCTTTTTCTCATATGCCTGATATTGATGACCGACACGGCAGCAACTGGGCAAAGGAGCTGGAAAGGCTCGGTGTGCAGGCTCTTTTCAGCGGACACACCCACACCCTTGACCTTCGCTCCAAGTTTAACGAGGAATACCCGTTTTATACCGTTATCGAAGGCGGCAGGAACGGTAAACTCGGCTATGTGGCAAGCGTAGCCACCCTTTGCAAAAATAAATCCATGTGCGTAAAGGCATACAATGCTTCAGGTAAGCTTGAAGAAGAATATTATGAATTATAAAAATGAAGCTCGGCTTTGTTGCCGAGCTTTAAATTTTATCCCAACGCTACGTCCAGCACCATCATCAGCGAAAATCCGAAAAGCATCATAATTGCCATAAGCGGTTTTTTTGAATCCTGCTGACTTTCGGGCACAAGCTCCCTGACCACAACGTATATCATTGCGCCTGCCGCAACCGAAAGCATAAACGGAAGCAAGCTTCTCATACTGACTGTCAGCAACGCACCAAGCACTGCAGAAATCGGTTCAACAGCACCGCTTAACTGACCGATAAAAAAAGCTTTTCCTCTCTTCATCCCGTCGCAACGCAGCGGCACACTCACTGCCATACCCTCAGGCAAGTTCTGAATTCCTATTCCAAAGGCAAGCAACACAGCGCCCGCAAGGGTTGCACCCTCTATAGAATGAGCAAGAGAGCCGAACGCAACGCCAACCGCAAGCCCCTCGGGGATATTATGAAACGTTACGCTTGACACAAGCATAAGGCTGCGCTTATCAGTATCCCGAAAACTTTTGATACGGCAAAAACGATCGGCGAAAAAATCACCTGCCATAAGCACCGCTCCGCCTGTCAGAAATCCCAAGAGGCACACAAGCCACGCATTCATACGAAGCTCCACGGCGAGTGAAATTGCAGGAGCAAGAAGCGACCAAAAGGATGCGGCGGTCATAACCCCTGCCGCAAGCGAAAGCATTGAATTTATAACACTACTGTTTATGCGCACAAAAAATATAACAACAGCCGCACCTGCCGCAGTCATTCCCCAAGTAAAAAGCGAGGCAAGCAGCGCCTGTAACGTATGATCAAGCATAGAAAACTCTGCCGTATTTCTCCCTCCTTTGAAAGGCAGTCACTACATTATACGCAGAGTTTTTACTCTTGACATTGTTTTAATTGCCATATATTTTCATTGTATTTGTATGACTTTACAAAAAAGAGTAATAATAATTAAACAACATTTCCAAAAAACACTTGACAATATTAAAACGATGTTGTATTATGTTTAGGCGTTGAAAAAACGATCCATTAGCTCAGTTGGCAGAGCACTTGACTTTTAATCAAGGTGTCCGGAGTTCGAATCTCCGATGGATCACCAAACACTTGATATCCGAACTAATCTATGAAGATGGTTTAGTTTGGGTATCTTTTTTTCTTATCAATAAGTAAACAGCAAAAAGACGGTAGTAACTCTTCTCTGTTACTACCGTCTTTTTATGTATGGTTGTGAGATTTTAATCTTCAAGATATTTTATCCACATATCCAGCCACAAAGCGATTATTTCTTTCCCTTCATCAGGTGAAATGTAATAATCAGTGCTGAGGTTATCCAATAAAATTTTCTCCTTTCTTCGATAACTTTATTCTAAATTTGTCTTATGAATCTGCGTTGAGATTTTGCCTCTATTTTTATACGCACCGAGAATTTCGGGCGGTATGTTTTCAACTGCTTTTTTGAGTTCTTCGTATTCCTGAAGTTTGCGGGAAATTTCAAGTTTTTTGAGGGTGCTCTCTTTACTGTCATCAAGCTTTTTCTCAAGCTCTGCATTCTCTGTCTTTAGTGTCTTATACGCTGCATCGTATTTTTTCAGCTTTGTCTTCATCTGCTCAACACCGGGGATATATTCATCAAGCAACGCTTCGATTTCTGCAACTTTTTTCTTTGCATTCAGCGGATTGATTTCCGTCAGTAAGTTCATCAGCATTTCTCTTTGTTTGTTCAGCTTTACGGCTTGTTTGAAAAGCCTCGGCGGAATATGTTCTCTGCCCGTTTCACTTGCACTTTCGCCCCGTTCCATATCGGGGTATTTCTTCACCATGTGTTTCCAGAATTCATCCTGCCACCAGGTCAGCTTTTTTCTGTTGCCGACTATGTCTTTTGCACTCAGTCTGCCGTCTTCCGTTATCGGAACAAACGACAGATGCATATGCGGCGTTTTTTCATCAACGTGAATCACCGCTGATATGATTCTTTCCTTTGGAACGTGTTTCAGAATGAAATTCAGAGCGTGTTCAAAGTATTCTTTGA
>JAFQKF010000043.1 GCA_017397105.1 Clostridia bacterium
ATATAAGAAAGTCAAGTTCGGATGTTTCGTACATATTGTTTGCATATTCGTTTTCAACAGCAATGCAGTCGATTGACACCATCGAACCATCGGTAAGTTGTACTTCAACACAAGCGGTGTCGATATTGAATCCACAGGATTTAATATAATTCATTAGGATACCTCCAAGATTTATTGTTTTGAAAGTATTTCAACGTGGGTTATTTTTTTGGTATCCTTAATTCATATAGACCTACAAAGGTACGCCGAGTGGCGAAGTTTGTTCGTAGCATAAAACGCTGCTTTTTCTTCATTTTTAAATTCATAGCAAAAATTCAGGGTTCTGCAGGATATTGATTCCTGTAGAACCCCTTGTCATATTTGCTATATATTGTTTTATGCGGTCTGCGCTTTTTTACTTCCCCTTTGCCTTAAAATCCGCCGTTGACGGAAAGAGTATTATCCATGATAACCGACGTGGTGTCTACCTTTTTGCCGAAAGCCTTGTAGTTATTAAGGCTTATTTCAACCGTATATCGCCACGTGCCTTTTACGATTTCGCCGTTGCTGTTTATGAGCACCTTTACGGTAGGATTGGTGTAATAAATTTTCGTGTCCTTTTCTGAGATTTCGAGGGGCAGCCCCAAGTCCGTAAGCTGCTTTGTTACCTCGCTTATGTCACCAACGGCGGTGATTGCATGACCCACGCTGCCTGAAAGTGCATCGTCACGCGCACCTGCAACCTGCTCTTTCATAATCATTTCAATAGCGATATTGTTGCCGACCTTGTAGGCTTTTGCGCTTGCAACGTCCGCTTCGGAAAGATTTTTGTAGCCGCCCGTGATTCCTTTTTTATCGCTGGAATTGTTGGCAATCAGCTTTGACATAATGGGGGTAATGAATTCGAAAAGCCCCTCGTACTGCCCGTTGTTGACGCTTATGCTTTTAAGATCAATGCTGTGGTTTGATACCGCCTTTGCGTTGGATTTTTCAGCGGCGATTTTGTATGCTTCAACTATCTGCAACGTTGACCATGCAACAGGGTTATCGGATTCCTGCGTGCTTTCGGCTTCAGAGGGGATTTCGCTTTCCTCAGGCCGGAAAGATGCCTCCAAATCTTCATCGGACATTGCGGATTCTGAAACCGTTGTTGAAACTTCGCTTGTTGTTTCTTCGCCTGCAACGGCGGTTGAGGTCTGCGCTTCGTTACTGCCGTCATGGCAGGAGGCGAAGGAAAAAGCAATAATTAAAGTAAGAAGAATTGCGGAAAATCTTTTGATATTCATATTAATCACCCATAAAATGATAACAGGATTTTGCTTTGCTTGTCAAGGAAAATCGGGGATTTTAGCCACAAACGGGAGAAATACTGCGCCTATTTTTCTTTAATAAACAAAAGGGCGTTATTGTGCCTTGCTCTTTTTGATTTGCTGTGATATCATTATATTACCTTTATGATGAAAGGATAATAAAATGAAAGATAAATCCTCTTTGGTGTTCACGGGTGACATCGGTTTTGACAGATATATGTACGGCAAATGGAACGATGAGGAGCTCATTTCGGGTGAGATTCTTGACTTTCTCCACAGTGCGGACCACGTTGTTGTAAACGTGGAGGGTCCTGTTGCGTCCGTTGAGCAGAATACAACCACAAGCGGTGCGGCTCAGCTGCTTCACACTATAGACCCAAAAGCGGTCAAGGTGCTCAACAAAATGAACGCAGATATATGGAGCATCTGCAACAATCATATTATGGATGCGGGCGAATACGGCATTAAAAGCACGCTTGAGATTGCAAAAGAAAACGGCGCCGTAACCGTTGGCGCAGGTATGGATATACACGAGGCAAGGAAGCCCGTTATTCTCAACGAAGCAGGCGGAATAGGGATGTTTGCGGTGGGTTATCAGCGCGCTTGCAGAAAGGCTGATGAAAACAAGGCGGGCTGCTACAGCTGGAGCGACCTTGATGAAATTCAGAATACAATAAATGAAATCAAGAAAACCTGCCGTTGGTGCGTGGTTATTGCCCACGCAGGCGAGGAATTTACTCCTCTGCCCTCGCCCTACACAAGGGAGCGTTACCGTCTTTACCTTGAAATGGGTGCGGATATGGTGGTGGGTCATCACCCTCACGTGCCTATGAATTACGAAACGGTGGGCGATAAGGTTATCTTCTATTCGCTTGGCAATTTTATATTTGATACCGATTATCAGCGCTCGCAGCATAAAACGGAGCTCGGCCTTATTGTGAAGATAAATTTTACTGAAACTCAATTCACCTGGGAGCCTATGGGACTTGAGATTTTAAGGGGACCCGAGCATATTGTGAAAGCGCCGCTGCCCGTGATTTTCACGGACGTGCAGGAGGAGGAGTTCAATCTTCTCTCGCCGCTTTCGGCAAAGATGCATATTGCCGCTACCAGACGCCAGATGACGTACCTCAACCCTGCTCGCTTTGCCAACGCAACCGAGGAGGAGTGGGCGGAGCACTTTGCGGAGCCCCTGAGGACGGGACGAGTGCCGGGCGAAACGCTGGATTTCTTTATCCTCTGCCCCCTTGCAGAAAAGGAAAAAGAAAAAGACTGGCAAAAGAGTAAGCTTGAGGACGTAAAGCAGTACATCCTGGAGCAGATGTAAAATCAATACTGTATGAAAAAAGCACCCCACGGGGTGCTTTTGTGTTTGTTATTCCCTTTCTTTATCAAGCTTTCTGTTTCTGAAATACAGAATCAAATCCGCGCTTACCATTATAAGATTGAGAAAATAGAAAAACAGCACGTACCATTTCTGCGAAAACTCGGCCATATAAGCTTCGTTGAGAAATTTTGAAATGATTCCCGCTATGTAGCCGAAGACAATCAGGCACAGAAACCACAGGCTTTTGCCCTTTGCCGTGCGTGCTTTGTAGGATTTTATTACGTTCATCGGCCACGAAGCACCGAAGCTTACAATCATAACAACTTCAAGAATTTCTGCCATACAATCCTCCTGTTTTACAACCCGAAATGTATTATCCACTTATCGTTTTCAATCGCTTTTTCGCACAGCTGCCTTAGCGGCGATAATCCGTGGATATCTTCGATAACGTCTGCAAGGCTTTGTACCGACGCGGGCGGAATAAGCGTGACTCCCGTGTATGCAAGCCCTTTTGCAGGCACGTCAAGTGTATGCCAATAAAAATCCGTGCGGCTTAATTTGGCGTCAATAATCTCCACGTAATCGTCATCAACGCTGATGCAGTCATATTTCTGCGGCTCGTAGTCGTCATACCGCCTGCCACACTCGGGTGCAGTCTGCATAATACCGAATTCGTGCTTTGCCAAAGTATCGCCGCCTTTGTCAATTTACAAAAATAAATATATCACACAATATTTTTAAAATCAATTGATAAATAAATTGTACTGTCAGGTTTGTTGACATAAAAAGTTATCCATAATATAATGTATTATGAATAATAATAACTTCGTAAGAGGTTAATTGAAAGGATGTTTTAAAATGACAGAGAAAAAGCTTTTTGGCGTAACAAAGGACGGCAGAGAGGTTCATTCCTATACCATTACAAATTCTCAGGGCGCATCCGTGGGGCTTATCACCTACGGTGCTACCGTTAACTGCATAAACGTGCCCGATAAAAACGGCGTTATTGCGGACGTGCTTTCGGGATTTTCTGATATCAGCGGCCACGAGGAGCACTCGGATTATCAGGGCATGACAGTCGGCAGATATGCAAACCGCATTGCAAACGGTGAGTTTGAGCTTGACGGTGTTAAGTACAGCGTAACAAAGAATGAAAAAGAGAAAACCTGCCTTCACGGCGGCGCTGAGCTTTCCACCGCTGTATGGAATGCAATTATTGTGGATGACAACGCTGTTGAAATGTCCTATTTCAGCGCTGACGGCTCTCACGGCTTCCCCGGCAACGTAAACTTTGTTGTTAAATTCGTGTTCAACGAGAAAAACGAGCTGAAAATCGATTATTACGCAAAGACAGATAAAAAGACGGTTATCAACATGACCAACCATGCATATTTCAACCTTGCAGGCGCGTCAAACGGCGATATCCTCAACCACGTGCTCAGGATTGATGCGGATTATTACACCCCCACGGATGCCGATTCCATTCCCACGGGCGAGCTTCGCAGCGTAGAGGGCACGGCTTTTGATTTCAGAGAGCCCAAGGCTATCGGCAGAGATATCGGCGCTCAGGATGAGCAGCTTATTATGTGCAAGGGTTATGACCATAATTTCTGCCTCAATGAAGGCGACGGTGCGGCGGTTACTGCGTATGACCCTGAAAGCGGCAGAGCACTTGACGTGTATACAGACCTTCTCGGCGTTCAGCTTTACACGGGCAACTTCCTTGACGGCAGCAATCTCGGCAAGGATGAAAAGCCTCTTATCAAGCACGCAGGCTTCTGCCTTGAAACTCAGTTTTATCCCGACACACCCAATCAGCCCGAATTCCCCCAGTGCACTGTTGAGGCGGGCAAGGAGTTCAGATCAACCACGGTATTTAAGTTCTATATCAAGAAATAATTGCCTGAATTCACAAAATGCGGCAACTTTGGTAACAAAAAGTTATTTGTGAATTCACAAATCCTTTATAAAACTTGAATATAATTTATACAGGGTTGATTGTAAAATCGGCTATTATAAAAACAGGAGGGCAAAAATATGGCAGCAGAAAGAATTCTTGTTGTTGATGACGATACCAATATCTGCGAACTGCTCAGACTTTATCTTGAAAAGGACGGCTTTGAGGTAACCATAGCAAACGACGGTGAAACTGCAGTTAAGCTTTTCCGCGATACAAATCCTTCGCTTATGCTTCTTGATATAATGCTTCCCGTGCTTGACGGCTGGCAGGTCTGCCGCGAGGTCAGAAAGTTTTCGGACAAGCCCATTATCATGATTACCGCCAAGGGCGAAACCTTCGACAAGGTGCTCGGCTTTGAGCTGGGAGCGGATGACTATGTGGTTAAACCCTTTGATGCAAAAGAGGTTATTGCAAGAGTGCGTGCCGTGCTTCGCAGAACGGGCGGCAGCCAGACCACGGATATGAAAGAGGTAAAATTTGATAAGCTTGTTATCAATCTTACCAACTATGAGCTCATGGTAAACGGCGAAAAAATTGATACTCCTCCCAAAGAGATGGAGCTTATTTACCACCTTGCAAGCAATCCCAACAGAGTTTTCACAAGGGATCAGCTTCTTGACGAGGTGTGGGGATTTGATTATTACGGCGATTCAAGAACGGTTGACGTTCACGTTAAGCGTCTGCGTGAAAAGCTTGAGGGCGTTTCCGATAAATGGGAGCTTAAAACCGTGTGGAGCGTAGGCTACAAATTCGCCACAAAGGATTAAGCTTTTTCAGAGGAGCAGTATGGGTATTAAAGAAGTAAAGGGAGTCACCGTGCGGCGTTCGCGGCTGTTCAAGCGATTCTTTGTGCTCACCTCGTCGGTTGTTCTCATAAGCTTTGTTTTCGTAGGCTCGGCATTGCTGTTGCTTGTTTCCAAATTCTGGATGGATGAAAAGCTTGAGCTTTTGCAGGAGAATACCGTGGCGGTAGCTCAGAATACGCGTGACGTTCTTTCGTCCGATTATCTGGGTGAGAGCGGGCGTGGCTCCATTATAGTAATATGTAATAATTTAAGGCAGATTTCAAATGCTATTGATGCGGATATTTTTATAGCCAACGTTCACGGCGACGTTGTTTACTGCAAGGAAATTCTGCAGTCTGACCTTGCGATTTACACGGGCTCATGCCTTGTGCACAGCGGATATCATATTCCGGCTGAAACAATGAGCCTTGCAACCGAGTCCATTTGTGTTGACACGGGCACCCTTGACGGTGCTCTCAGTGAGCTCAGCTTCATTGTAAGCGCTCCCGTAATTGTAAGGGGGGAAACCGTGGCGGTTGTATTCATGACCCAGTCTTTTTCAAACGGACTTGCACCCTACGTGTGGGCGATATTCCGTATTTTCCTTTTTGCATCCCTTGCGGTAATACTTGCATCGTTTATACTGACTTATATATTTGTAGCAAGGTTTACAAAGCCTCTGCGTGAAATGTCGGTAGCGGCAAAGCAGTATGCAAACGGTGATTTTTCAAACCGTATAGTTGTTAAAAAGGGTTACCTTGCAAAGCAGAATGACGAGGTGCAGGAGTTGGTTGTGGCGTTCAACTCCATGGCACAGAGCCTTTCAACGCTTGAAATGTCAAGGAGAAGCTTTGTTGCCAACGTTTCGCACGAGCTGAAAACGCCTATGACCACAATCGGCGGCTTTATTGACGGAATTCTTGACGGTACCATCAGCGAGGATAAGCATACGCAGTATCTCAAGGTAGTGTCCGATGAAGTCAAGAGGCTTTCAAGGCTTGTTACGGGTATGCTCAATATGAGCAAAATCGAATCCGGTGAGTACAATCTCAACATGACGAGCTTTGATATTTCACAGATGATAATAAACACCCTGCTCAGCTTTGAGCAGATTATAGAGTCCAGGGGTCTCGAGATAAGAGGGCTTGAAACAATCTCTCAGAATTTCGTCAAGGCTGATACGGATATGATAAATCAGGTGGTTTACAACCTGATAGACAATGCAGTCAAGTTTACGCCCGATGGCGGATATATAGAGGTTTCCTCAGGTGCTGATTCCGAGAAAACCATTATTAAAATCAGAAACAGCGGCAAGGGAATCGAGCCTGAAGAGGCTGATAAGATTTTTGAGCGTTTTTACAAGGTGGATAAATCCAGAAGCTATGACACCAAGGGTGCAGGTATGGGCCTTTACATTGTAAAAACAATCGTTGAGCTTCATTCGGGCAAAATAAAGGCAAGCAGTGTGCCCGGCGAATATACCGAATTTATTTTCTGGATTCCGAAAATCTGATTTTACAATATTGTTTAACCGAATTAATAATTTGTACATATCTTTGTGGTAAAGATATGTGAAAGGCACAGCAACACCAGTGGAGGTAGAAGATTATGGATGAATATGAGAACAAGGGTCTTTTTCCGCAGAATGAAAATGAACCGTCGGAAAGCGAAGAAACTCAGGCTCCGAATGCCGTTCCCAACGAGAATGAGGTTGAGCCTCAGAGTGCTCCCGTAAACAGTGAGCCTCAGAGTGCTCCCGTAAACAATGAGCCTCAGAGCACGGGATATTCTCAGCCCAACGCTCAGACGCAGAATCCTTATTCGCAGCAGGGGGCATACCGCCAGGGATATCAGTCCGGCGCTTATTCTTATAACAGGAATCAGGCAAATCCGTATTCTTCGGAGCCTTACCGTCCTTATAATGCTCAGAATACAGGCTATACCCCTTATACACAGCCTCCCATTCAGCAGGGATATTCCAACAATCCCGTTCCGCCCAAAAAGAAGGATGCGGGCAAGCGTGTTTTCTTTGCGCTGATTGCGATTATACTTATATGTGTAATAGTAGGTACGGTTGTGTTTATGAGGAAGGGCAAGTCCACCGATCCCGAAATATCAACCAACCATTCGGGTAACGTTATTGAAGGCTCAGAGGAGTCCGCAACCAATCCCAACGTTGATTTCGCTATTTCTCCCGTTGCAGAGAGCGGTGCTCTTACAACAGTTGAGATTGCCAAAAAGGGCAGAGCGAGCTGCGTAGGAATCCTTGTTTATGCAAACTCCAGCTCATCCACCGCTGCGGGGCAGGGTACGGGCGTTATTGCAAAAGAGGACAAGGAAAACGGCATAACCTATATAATCACCTGTGCTCACGTTATTGACGATGCCGGTATGAACGTAAAGGTTCAGCTTGAGGACGGCACAAGCTATGATGCAGAGGTTGTTGCCTGCGACACAAGAACGGATATAGGCGTTGTAAAAATCAAGGCTACAGGCCTTAACGTTGCCGATTTCGGCGATTCAGGCGCTCTTCAGGTCGGTTCTGCTGTTTATGCGGTAGGCAACCCCGGCGGAATTGAATTCTTCGGCTCGGTAACCGACGGTATCGTTTCTGCCATTGACCGCCCGATTGACAGTGAAATAGGCTACACCATGAAGTGCATTCAGCACACGGCGGCTATAAATCCCGGCAACTCAGGCGGTGCTCTTGTAAACGTTTACGGTCAGATTATCGGCATAAATTCGCAGAAGATTGCATCCACCGAATATGAGGGAATGGGCTTTGCCATTCCTATCAGGGATGCTCTTGAGATTGCGGAAGCTCTTATCAACTACGGCTACGTGCCCAACAGAGCAAAGCTTGGCATAACCTATTACTCACTCAATGCAAGCGCTCAGTACAGCATGATTGCTCAGTTCAATCAGCTTCCCTCAGGCACACTTATCATCAACACTATTGATGATGACAGTGCTCTTGCAGGCACGGGCGCTCAGCAGTACGATATGATTATTGCTGTAAACGGTGAGAATCTTACCACGGCGGACGTTCTGCTTGAAAAGATAGATAACGGCAAGGTGGGCGACAAGCTGAAGCTTACCCTTTGCAGAGTCAACAGTGATTACAGCCTTGAGCGCTTTGACGTGGATATAACTCTTATCGAGGATAAGGGCACGGGTGCTCAGGAAACCACCACCCAGCCTCAGGTAGTTTATCCTTTTGACAGCTACGGAGATTTCTATTACAACTTCGGTTGGTAAAATAATGACAAAAACGGCTTGCATCAGCAAGCCGTTTTTTTATCAAAGTGTTATTAAAGTGTTATTTCCCAGTAGGATATTTCAGTGCGGTTATACGTGTAAGTGATGTGAAGCTTTCCGTTTGAATAAACAATAGCGGGGTAGGAGAATTCGCCCTCTTCGCTTTCAAGAGTGAGCACGGTTTCCCAGGTTTCGCCGTTGTCGGTTGAGCGCTGAAGGGTGAGAGGGTATCTGTCTCCCCAGTTTTCGCTTACGGGGTTGGAAACAAGGTAAAGAGTGCCGTCGGGGGTACGGTCAAGGTCAAGCCCGCTGTTATTATTGGGCAGGCACGTGGGGTAAGCCTTGCACCAGGTGACTCCGTAATCGTCGGAATCGCTTCTGTATGCCCTGCCTTTAGCGGTACGGGTGAGCATATGCACCTTACCGGGTGCCGATTCCCACAAGGTGGGCTGAATCATGGGCACAACGTTGGTAGTGTAGCGGTTGCCTGAGTTGAGAATTGCAGGCATGGTGTCGGTTTTGATTCTTTTCTGCTTGTGCCACGTTCTGCCCTCGTCAAAGGACATATCGATAAAGCAGTTCCAGCCCTTTTTCTCGGTTGAAGCAGGGGCGAGGAGTCTGCCGTCGGAAAGGCGGATTATTTTATTTTTAACGGGACCTCTGCCGCCGCATCTGTCGCCTTCCACAAGCTCAACGGGGGTTGAAAACGTTCTGCCGAGGTCCTCAGAGAAGCAAACGAAGGTGCGCCAGGAGTAGATGTGACCGCCTACCTTGAAATAAAGGCAAACGGTATTATCCTTATCAAGGAACAATACGGGGTTCCAGTGGGGAAGATTCTTGCGCGCGCTTACACTTACGGGGGTGGACCATTTTCCGTCCACACGGTGGGAATACCATATGTCAACGTCCTTGGATTTTTCGTATTTGCCTGCAAACCATGCAGCCATTATGCTGCCGTCGGGCAGGGGCAAAACGGTTGAAGCGTGGCATTCGGGGGTGGGTCTTTCGGTAAAAATAAACTCGTGTAAAACTTCCATTTTTCTTCCACCTTTCAAAATCACATTCGGTAGTTTGATTATAGCAAAAAGAAAAATGTTTTTCAATCATCCTGTGAAAATTGTTCTTCAATCTGCATAGGGCGCAAAACTCCGATATTTTCAAGGCAGGTAAAATAACCCGTAACGCTTCCTTTTTTGCCCGTGTCAACGAAAGAAATATCGCAGGATTCTATTTTTACATACCTCAGCTCTTTTATAAGCTGCGAGAAGAACTCGGCTTTAGCCATTGCGGAGTATTCGTATGCAGTGAGCGGCTGAGAAACCAATTCCTCGGTGTAATAGCAGGTTTTGATAATGCCGAAAGGCAGAGAAACGCAGTTGATAAGCAGAAAGGAGGTGTCGGCAAAGGAGCTGAAATCTCCTTTTTTTGTTATCCCCAGAGGGATTGCTTTGAAAAGCAGACTGAGGGAATACGTTTTGTAAGCAGGTCTTTGCACTGTAACCTTCGGATTTTTATCAACGGACGCTTTGAACGTGCGGCTTGTCAAAGCCTCCGCGTATCCTTGTGCACCGCTCAGGTCTGTGGTGAGATTTTTATTCTCTTCAAAGCCACTTATAAGAATGTCACCTTTTAGTATGCCGCTGCCGGTTGGTATCATGGGCGTGCCGTTAAAGACGCGCAGGGTGGTGAGCGTGCCGTCGGCGCAGGCAACAAGGTCGCATTTTTCTGCATCGGATTTGTCCGGTATCGGGTCCGCTTCACGTACCTCTATCACGGCCTTGCTTCCTGATATGTTTACGTGAATCCAGGTAAGCTCGGGCAGCATTTTCAGTGCGGTGTCCCTGTAATCGGCAACGGAGATATCGTTTGAAGCGCCTACGGTAACGTCAAGCTCCTGCATGACCTCAAGGATTCTTTCACTTTCAACAGTGCTGTTACCCGTAACGCTGATGCTCCATATCCTTGTTGAAAGAAAGCTCATTGCGGTGGCAAAGATTATCAGCCCTGCCGCAAGCCCGAGCCGCAGGCGGCGCTTTTTTATTATAAGGGAGAATGCGTGCTTTTCGGCAATGCGCACTTTCATCCCCGATTTTCTGGCACACGGTCTTATCTTTTTGTAGCTTCTCACGTCGGCACAGGCGGTTATGACTCCTCCGCTTGATTTTAAATCCCATATGTTGATGCCGTTGCGTGAGCAGAGGTTTATGAATCTTTCGGGGAAGCCGCCCGTAGCCGTAAAGCGCACGTAGCCGAGAAGAAAGCGTATGATTTTTAAAATAAACATAGTCTGTGCACCCTATGAAGTAAAATCTATTCCCGTAATACAGCCCGTCACAACCGCCTGACCGTTTTGCATTGATATAACGGTAAGGTCACAGCCGCATATATGGACAACAAGCTTTGCCGTGTTGATTTTTATACTGTTTTCGCCGTATTCCAGTATTCCGATGCAGCCGTCTACGGTTGCTGTGCGGTTGCTTTCAAGCTCAATATGAGTGTAGCCCGGGATAGAGCCCAACGGAATTTCAAGCGCTTCGCTGATTTTTTCGACTATCTCGTCGCCGTCGGGTAAGTTGCGTTGCCTTCTTCTGTTCAATTCTTTCACCTCTCAAACAGATTATGCCGCTTTTGCCATTAAAATGACTTTTTCAGCATATTATCATGAAAAGAGGTGAAGTGTATGAAAAAAACGGTATGGCTTGCGGCGGCGTGCTTTTGCGTGGCGCTGATTGCTTTTTCAGGCAACGTCGCTCAGGGGATAAGGCAGGCTTTTTTACTTTGCACGGACGTGCTGATACCCTCGGTTTTTCCGTTTATGGCACTTACCTGCATTGCAGGGGCGGCGAGTGCAACGGGGAATAGCGGAAAGGTTGGCAGGTTTTTCAGCAAGGTATTCTGCATCCCTGCAAGCACGGTGGGGGTGTGGGCGTTTTCAATGCTCGGCGGTTATCCCGTGGGTGCATCCATGAGCGCTCAACTGCTTGAGAGGGGAGAAATCACTGCGCCGCAGTCAAAAACGCTTACCCTGATTTGCTTTAATGCAGGGCCGGCGTTTGTTATAAATGCTTTGGGGATGGGAATGCTCGGCTCAAAAAAAGCAGGGGCGGTGGTGTTTGCCGGGGTATGCACTGCGGCGGTGCTGACGGGAGCTGTTGCAGGCAGGATTTATAAGCCGGATTTAAGGGTTGGTAAAACTGTTAATAATACAAATGCTGACGGCATGGCTCAGGCAGTGGTGCAGGGAGTTTACACGGCAGGCAGGAATATGCTGGGCATATGCGCATGGGTACTGTTTTTTTCTGCGCTGATTTCCCTTGTTTTGATGTTCCCCGTTAAAAAGGAAGTGCAGGATGTTGCGGTTATGCTGCTTGAGATAACTCAGGGCTGTGCAAGGGGAGCGGCAGGGCTTTCTTTACCTGCGGTGGCGGCTTTTGTTTCATTTGGCGGAGTGTGCGTGCTGTGCCAGGTGCTTTCGATTGCTCAAAGGAGTGCAGTCAAACTCAGTGAAATATTGATAACGAGGGCGTTTTCCGCCGCCGTTGCTTATGCGGTGACAGGAGCGCTGCTGAAAATATTTCCCGTTGAGGCGGCGGTTAATGTCAACGCTTCGTTTGATACGGTTATGCCGTATTCGCACAGCGTGGCGTCGGCGGTGATGCTTATGATTTTATGCGTAATATTGATTTTTGACCTTGATACAAAGCAAAAAGTGTGATAACATAAAGGCAGATAATCTGTGAGGTGTAAGGAATGAAAAAGAAGCTTTTCAATGCAAAGGAGCATCCTGCTTCCTGCGTTTATTGCCAGTACGGCAGACTTTCGCCGGGCGGAGTTTCCGTTTTGTGCGTAAGAAAAGGCATAGTAAAGCCTGACGGCAAGTGCCGTAAATTTATCTATGACCCATTAAAGAGAGAGCCTCAGGTTCCGCCTGAGCTTCCCAAGGCAGATGCTGCCGATTTTGAAATTTAACAGTGATAAAAAGATAACGGGCTGCCTCGTAAGAGACAGCCCGTTGCTGATTGTTTGAAATTATTATTCATCGGGATGAGCGGCTGCATAATCCTCGGTCATAAATACCATAACGCTTGCGTTGCCGCCGAAGTGAGCAACAAGGTCAAAATAGGTGGGGATGTAAAGCAGGTGGATATAATCCTCGCCGTAAATGGTCATGCGCTCAAAAGTGCCTGCGTTTTTGAAATCCTCTGAAATTTTGACGCCTGTTATTTCCTCAAGAGTGGAAATCTTGAAATAAAGGTCGGAGAGGGTGATGTAGTAGCAGAAATCCTCGCCGGGAACAACGTCTTTACCGTTGACTTTGTAAGCAAGATCGTCTTTACTCAGGAAGATGGACATATCCTTTTCTTCGGTTGCAACGGACATGGGTGAATAGTTTGAGAATTCAAGTGCTGCGCCGTTTTTGGCGATAACGCCGAAATCGAAATCGGGAGCAACGAGGTGAACCTTGCCGTCCTTGACTTCAAGGGAGAGCTCGAATTTTTCATCAAAGTCTGTTTTTGCAACTACGGTGAACTGAGAGCCGCCGCCGAGAGATTCGGGCAGCTCCATGTAATCGCAGCAGGCAACGGTCTTCATACCCTCTACGTCGCCGTAGCCAACGATGAAAACTTCCTCTACGCCGTCGTTGTCGATATCCATAATTTCTGCGTCGGTCACTTCGTAGCCGAGAGCCTCGGCATCGTCAACGCCTTTGTTGAGTATGTAGGTGAAGTTCTTCTGTGAATCGTAGAAGAATTCGATATCCTCGCTGTCGCTTTCAAAATCCGTTACCTTTTCAACGGCTTTGTCATCAAAGTAACCGCCCATTACAGTGTCCTTGAAAGCTTCTTCAAGCATCTTTTTGTCATCTCTGCTTACACCGCTGCAGGCGGTAAGGGAGAGAGCAAGCGCTGCGCAGAGCAGGAGGCTGATAACTGATGTGATTTTCTTTTTCATGTTGAATGTCTCCTTTCAGTTTTACCTTATGATTTCGCCTGTAAGAATGTTTACGATATTCTGATAAACTGCTATATGCGTGCCTGAAATATATTTATCAAGATGCATCGAGCCGAAAAACCAGCGCTTGAATTTACAGACCTCAGAAAGCTCTTCAAGGTAGGTGTTAAGGCCTGTGACGCTTGCGCTTTCACTGTCCTTGAGCCTTAAGAAGCTTTTGATTTTAACGGGAGGCTCGTGGGTGATAACGTAATCAACCGTGCAGTTGTGATTTTCAAGATTCTCTGCGCCGAAAAGCAGCTCATCCCTTGTGGGAAATTCAGCCTTTGACCATGAGTTGTTCTCGAATCTTATATCGATATCGGGGCTTTCGCCGCCGCCCATGGTGAAGAACGAAAGACTCTCGATATTATAAATCTGGCCGCGCATCAGGTGATAAAGATTGCCGCAGATGTGGTGCGCCTTACCGCCGTTGAAATCAACGGTTTCATAAGAATTAAGAAGCTCGAAGTTTTCGTGAGTGCCGTCAATAAAGCAGATGCTGTATTTCTTTTTGCCGAGCTTTTTAAGGATTTTCTGCTCTTTTTTGCTGTTATCCCAGATAAAGCCGAAATCGCCGCAAACAATGAGCGTGTCACCTTTTTTGAGCGTTTTTGCAGCCGCACTTTCAAAACGGCTTATATCGCCGTGGGTGTCGCCCGTAACGTATATCATAATTGCATTGCCCCTCTGAATTTGTGTATAAATTAAGGATTTTGCTATTTATTTTTTAAAAGAAAGGTGATATAATCAAAAACGGTGCACAAAATCAAACTCTGTGCATATATATAATACTACATTTACGGTGTAAAGTCTATGAAAAAATTTTTAATTTTACTCTTAACGTTCATTATTTTTTGTTCGTCGTTGCTCAGCGTGCCGTCTTCTGCGTCTTATAATTCTTTAACGGATAAATTAGGTCTGCACGCCGATACTTATCTTTTGCTCAGCCTTGATAATTCAACGGTGATTTTTGAAAGCAATGCGGATAAGCAGAGGGCTCCCGCTTCGCTTACCAAAATCGTAACCGCCGCAGTCGTGCTTGAGAATTGTAAAAATCTTGAGCAGGTCATAACCGTGCCTGAGTATTGCATAGAAATGCTTAAGGGCACGGGCAGCTCCGTTGACGGTCTTAAGGCAGGCGAGGAGATGAAGATTATCGACCTTCTTTACTGCCTGCTTGTTGAAAGTGCGAACGATGCGGCGCTTGTGCTTGCGGATTATGTAGGTAACGGCAACATTGATTCGTTTATAAAGATGATGAACGACCTTGCGGCAAAGCTCGGTTGTAACAACACAAGCTTTGTAAACCCTCACGGTCTTGATGACGATTATCAGTTTACCACCGCAAGGGATATTGCAACTCTTGCCGTTCATGCTTTGTCTTACCCCGTTTTCAAGGAGATAGTAAGCAGGCTTACGTATCAGGTGCCCGAATCCAATATGAGAAAAGAGCGTACTATCTACAACACGAATAAGATGCTCAACCCCGGCATTTCGGATTATTACAGCAAGTATGTAAACGGTGTGAAAACAGGCTCTACCTCCAAGGCAGGTCAGTGTGTGGTTTCAACCGCATCTAAGGACGGCTATAACTACCTCTGCGTGGTAATGGGAGCGGAGTTCCTCAATATTGACGATGATTCTGCGCTTGAAAACTGTGCGTTCATTGATGCAAAGGCAATGCTTACCTGGGCTATTGAAACCCTTGAGCTTGTTAAGATTTCCGATTCCGGCAGAGCGGTGGCGGAGGTGCCTGTTGAGCATTCGTGGTCAACGGATTTTGTCACTCTTACCCCGAGTGAGGACAGTTATGAGCTCGTACCCATGGGCACCGATGACGGCAGCGTTCTCATTGAACCCGTTGCAGACACTGTGCCGAAGAGCATCAAAGCGCCCGTCAAAAAGGGTGACGTTATATGCAAGGCGAACGTTATGTACGCAGGCGAAGCGATAGCACAGATTGACCTTGTTGCATCTTCTGATGCGGACAGAAGCGTTATCCTTTACGTGTTCTCGTTTTTTGCAAGGATTTTTGAAAATACAATTGTTAAGATTATCGCTGTAATTATAGTGGCTGCTGCGGCGTTTTATGCGTTTGTTATCGTAAGAGCGAGAGTCCGCAGACGCAAAAACAGAAACTTCAAGGTCGTTTCTTACAGGGATATGACCAGAAAATAATCGGAGGCATTTATGGCGGATATTTACATAGGCAGAGCGCCGAAGGAAGACTATGAGCAGCTTATGGATATGCTCGATGACGTTTTCTTTGCTGAGGATGAAGAGCCGAGAAGGGATTTCCGTTCTCTTCTTCCCAAGCTTTACAAGGAAGAATATGACCCCTGCTACAATAATTTCATCATTAAATATGGTGGCGAAATAAAAGGGGCGGTGGGGCTTTTTCCTTTTGATTTCATGGTATGCGGCAGCAGAATCAGGGTTGCAGGTATAGGAAACGTTGCCTGCACAAGGGATTCAAGAGGCAACGGCAACATGACGAAGTGTCTTGAGGCGGCGCTTGAAAGCGCAATCAATGACGGTGCGGATATCTCAATGCTCGGCGGCGACCGTCAGCGTTACGGTTTTTTCGGCTACGAGCCCATGGGAGTTAATCTCAGATTCCGTATGACTGACAGAAGCCTTAAACTCAGCGGCATCGATATGGATTATAAATGCGATGCGGTAGAGGTAAAAGAGGGCGATACTGCGAGAATTGAAAAAATTCAGAATCTTCTCAGAAGACAGCCGTTTTACCCCGTGCGTGAGGATGAAAAGCTGGTTGATATTCTCAGCTCGTGGTGCAACAAGCCTTATGCGGTAGAGGAAAACGGCGAATTCAGGGGCTTTTTCACTATGGGCAATGACGGCGGAATAGGCGATTTCGTGCCTGCTGAGCCTGAGGATTGGTTTAAGCTTATCCTTTGCGCCATGCGCCTTGGCGGAAGAAAAGAATTCAATATAAGCGCTCCCGATTTTAATCCGAAGCTTGCAAAACTGCTCAGTGATGCCTGCGCCGGCGTGCACTCAACCCACGTTGAGTCAATGTGCGTGTTCAATTACAAGAACGTTATTGAAGCGTTTCTTAAGCTTAAAGCGCAGGTCAGCCGCCTTGCCGACGGTAAGGTTACGCTGCTTATTCACGGCAAACGCTGTGACGAAAAGCTTAAAATCAGCGTTAAGGATAACGAAGTATGTGTTTGCGAGAGTGAAAATGAAGCTGACCTTGAGCTTGAACACCGCGAGGCACAAAGGCTTATTGCCTCCGTTTATTCGGAGAGAAGAGGCGAGCTCAGGCCCGAAATTGCGGCATGGTTCCCCATCCCGATTTATTGCTACGGGGCTGACAGCGTATAAAAATAACACGGTAACGTTTTTGACGTTGCCGTGTTTTTGCGTTTACTGATTATTGACGATTTCCTTAAGAGCCTTTGCAAGCTGGTCAGGGCAGGAGGTGGGCTTGAAGCCGCAGCGTATACCCTCAAGCTTGCCTATAACGTCCTGAGCGTTCATTCCCTTTACCATGCTTGCGATTCCCTTGAGATTGCCGTCGCATCCGCCGTGGAAGCGTACGCTCTCAATAACGTCGCCAGTCATCTCAATATCAATCCACATAGAGCAGGTGCCTTTGGTTTTGTATTTGTAAGTCATAATCAATTCCGCCTTTTCATTGTGTGAATATCCCCGTGTGCTTACGGGTTGTTGGTACAGTTTAACGCGTTGTGCAGGAAATTTCAAGGGTTTTCTTTAATTTTGTGGTTTACAGTTTTGATTTTAACTGTTATAATTATAAAATAAATAAGTTATCGGAGGGTAAAATGGAGTCTTGGCGCAATGAATATCTCGGCTCGGGGATAACTGCGGTTGTTTCGCCTGAGCACGGTTTCGGCACGGATGCTGTTTTGCTTGCCGATTTTGCCGCCCCGTCAAAAAGGGCGGTCTGCTGCGACCTTGGCACGGGATGCGGAATTATTCCGCTTCTGTGGTGTAAAAAAGAGGGCGGTGCGATTACCGGTGTTGATATTCAGCCTCAGGCGTGCAGTCAGCTTGAAAGGGCTATAGAGATTAATTCGCTTGCAGGGCGTGTGACTGTGCTCAATGCGGATTTGCGTTCGCTTAAAGGAAAGCTTCCGTTTGGCAGCTTTGACGTTGTAACGATGAATCCGCCTTATAAAGCGGCAGGTGCCGGCATTGAAAGCACCGGCAAGGCTCAGAAAATCGCACGACACGAGATTGAATGCTCGCTTGATGACGTGTGCACGGCGGCAGCATCTTTGCTTAATTTTTCGGGTAAATTCTGCGTTTGCCTGCGCCCTGAGCGTCTTTGCGAGCTGTTCTGCTCAATGAGGCAGGCGGGGATTGAGCCGAAACGCATGAGAACCGTTTGCAAAAATCATTCCAGCAAGCCGTGGCTTGTGCTTGTTGAGGGCAGGCGCGGAGGTAAACCGGGTATGACGGTAGAGCCTCAGCTTGCCGTATATGAGGGGAAGGAGTATTCCCATGAGATGAAGGCGATTTATGCCGATTATCTGCTTGAAAACAGAGGTGAAGATAAGTGAGCGCAACGCTTTACGTTGTGGGAACTCCCATTGGCAACCTTGGCGATATGTCGCCGAGAGCGCTTGAAACTCTTGAGAATTGCGATTTTATTGCCGCTGAGGATACAAGAGTTGCATTAAAGCTTCTTAATCATTTTTCAATAAAAAAGCCGCTTGTGAGCTACCATGAACACAACAGATTCGAAAAGGGTGAAAACATCCTTGCCCGTCTGCTTGAAGGTCAGAGCTGTGCGCTCGTAACCGATGCGGGTATGCCTGCAATTTCCGACCCCGGAGAGGACCTTGTAAGGCTGTGCCATGAGCACGGCGTAAAGGTTGAAGCCGTACCCGGTCCGTGCGCTTTTTCAACGGCGGTTGCAATATCGGGAATGCCTTCGGGCAGGTTTACGTTTGAGGGATTCCTGAGCATGAACAAGCTCAGCCGCAAGAATCATCTTGAATCAATCGTCCGCGAGCAGCGCACCATGGTGTTTTACGAAGCGCCTCATAAGCTGCCTGCAACCCTTAAGGATTTATATGCCGCTCTTGGTGACCGTAATCTTGCAATAGTAAGGGAAATCACAAAAATCCACGAGGAAGTTATAAGAACTACCCTTGCAAAGGCGTGTGAAAAATATGCTGACGGCTCGCTTAAGGGCGAAATCGTGCTTGTAATCGAGGGCGCTCAGCCCGAAGAGGAAAAGGAATATACCGTTGAGGATGCCGTTGAGCTTGCCCGTGAAGCGGCGGCTCAGGGTATGCCGAGGAGCGAAGCGGCAAAGCAGGCGGCAAAAATCACGGGAATAAAAAAAGGCGATATTTACAAAAATATGTAATGCAGGGAAGGTTAAAATATGGGAGAATTTTTTGCGTTTTTCAGCGAGCACATAGGGCTTGCTCTTTTGCTTGCGGCGCTTGCGGTTTTAGCGCTGTTTGTGCTGGTCAAGGCAGGCAGGGCTTTTTCAAAGCGCAGTGCCGAGAACAACAGAATAATAGCAAAGCTTGAGGCTGATACAAAGCTGAGAAAAGAGTTTGAAAATCTCACCCCCGAGCTTGCAGGGTCCGCACAGCCCGAAAGGCTTTTCAAGGGCGTTGCGCTCAATCTTTGCAGAAGAATAGAAAAATCGGAGAATATTCTTGAGGAGTTCAATTCTCTCAACGATTGCCAAAAAGAGATTTATTCGCTCTATTTCGTTTTTGAAGACGGCGGCGAGACCCTGAGCGAGTTCTTTAAAATAAACGGAAAGCCTCTTACGGAGTATGCGCTGAGTATAGTTAAAAAAATATACTCCTCCGAGCTTTCGGAAATTTTTGAAAGCGAGTACGATGCATACGATTCCGACAATGAAACGGCATCCCTTATCGCCGATAAAATTGCCAAAGAGGATGCAGACTTTAAAAAATTGACTGAAAATACGGATATTTTTGCTCCCGCGGCGGAATATATTATCAGCAATATCAATTCATTCATTTAACCGAAAGGTAAAAAATATAAGGAGGAAATAAAATTATGGAATTCAAAGGCAGCAGAACAGAAGCCAATCTTATGGCGGCATTTGCAGGCGAGTCGCAGGCAAGGAACAAGTATACCTACTACGCATCAAAGGCCAAGAAGGAAGGATATGAGCAGATTGCGGCTATCTTCCAGCTTACCGCTGATAACGAGAAGGAACACGCAAAAATCTGGTTCAAGGAGCTTCACGACGGTGCAGTTCCCGGCACAATGGACAACCTTAAGGACGCAGCAGCAGGCGAAAACTATGAATGGACAGAAATGTACAGGGAATTCGCAGAGGTTGCCGAGCAGGAAGGCTTTACAAGAATCGCATCTCTTTTCAAGATGGTAGGCGCTATCGAGAAGGAGCATGAGGAGCGTTATCAGGCTCTCCTTAAGAATCTTGAGGACGGCATCGTATTTGAAAAGACCGAAGAGGTTGTATGGCTTTGCAGAAACTGCGGTCACATCCACGTAGGCAAAACAGCTCCCGTTGTTTGCCCCGTTTGCGCTCATCCTCAGGCATACTTTGAGGTAAAGGCTGACAATTATTAATCCCTGAAAACAAGATGACGGCTTGCATCGGATTATATCCTTTGCAAGCCGTTTTTTTAACCTAAAATCTTTTTGAATCTTTCGCTGTTCCTGAATTCGTCCGAAAGCTGAGGCCTGTTTATAAGGCCTTCCTTTACGTCTTCGTAAAACGAACCTTCCCAGAAGCGGTATGCCTTTGTTTTGTTGAATTCGAGTCCTTTTACTGCGCTTGAGGTGTGAATGAGAATATCGGGCATTTCATCATAGCTTTTTGCAAGCTTAACGGCTTTTTCAAAATGCTCAAGGGCGCTTTCTTCATCGCCTGCAAGATATTTTTTGACTCCGAGACGCTGATGATTTATTACCATAAGATAATGGCTTTTGCCGTAGTCACCGTCGGGCATAACTTTTTCAACAAGGTTTATATACGCTTCGGAAACATCACCGTCAGCATCAAGGAAGTTCTTGTGTTTTCTGTTCATGATTTCGCCGAAAAGGCGGAGCATTTCGGAAATGCCGTTTGCGCAGGCTGCCGCACGCTTCTCGTCATCGTGCGGATACATATACATCGCTTCATAGTCCCTTGTGTTCTGCATAATCGGCATCTGCTCAAGAATTTTCTCCGCATCGGCAATGTCAAATCTTTTGGAGTCAATAAGACTTAAGTCGCGCAGATAGCGGCACATAAGCTTTTTTGCCCATATTCTTATACTGTCAACGGTGCAGTGGTTCTGTATATTGTCGTATATTTTCTGCACCTCGGGTCTGATGCTTATGACGTACTCATCGTTATGCTGTGCCTGAATGAGGGCGTTCATATATTTTGCAAGCAGGTCGAAGTTACCAGGGAATTCAGCAACTGCCTGCTTCATAACGTCCCTTACCTCAGCTACTTTCCCCTCGTTCCACAGACGGGAGTATTTATCGCAGTAATCCTTTATTTTTTTATCGTTTTCCATCATATCAATGCCAAGCAGAAAGTCAACCGAAACGCCGAAAAAAGCGGCAATTGCGGGTAACGTTGTTATATCGGGGTAGCTTTCGTTCCTTTCCCATTTGCTGACCGCCTGAAAGGATACGCCGAGAAAATCGGCAAGAGTTTCCTGAGTAAGTTCCTTTGCCTTGCGGAGCTTTTTAACGTTTTCTCCAAAATAAACTGTCATACCGTCACCTTCCGTTTTTAATTGCCGCAGCGCTGCCTGCATCTATATAATATCACTTTTTCCGCCGATGACAATAACCTGATTCTTGAAGCGGATTCAACAGTCGGTAGAATTATTCAACCGAGCAAAAATATCCTCATTTTAAAAATAAATATAATTATTTTATTGCATTTTATAACAGGTGTGGTAAAATTATACTGAAAAAAAGCATTAAGGAGGCAAAATTTATGGCAAAGTTTTTCCTGTCTGCCTTTGCGGACGAAGCATCACAGAGTATAAGCGAGCAGATTGAGGCTTGTAAAAAGAATGGCATAGAATTTGTTGAGCTGAGAAACTGTGACGGCAAGAATATTTCAGATTTTTCCGTTGAAGAAGCAGAGGCTCTCAAAGCAAGGCTTGATGAGGGCGGTCTGAAGGTTTCTTCAATCGGCTCTCACTACGGCAAGATTATGATAACCGATGATTTTGAGCCTCATTTTGAAGCTTTCAAAACCACAGTTGAGGTTGCAAAGGTTCTCGGTACAAAATATATAAGAATGTTCAGCTTCTACATCCCCGAGGGTGAGGATGCAAATCAGTATACCGATGAAGTTATCCGCAGAGTCGGCGCAATGGCTGAGTATTCTTACGAAAGAGGCGTGCTCTGCTGCCACGAAAACGAAAGAGGAATCTACGGTGATATCCCTGAGCGCTGCCTTGTGCTTGCGGAAAAATTCGGCGAGAAGCTCGGCTGCATCTTTGACCCTGCAAACTATCTTCTTTGCGGCGTTGAAACCTATGCAGGCTTCAAGCTTCTTGAAAAATATATCACTTATTTCCACATCAAGGATGTACGCACTGCCAGCGAAACTATAGTACCCGCAGGTATGGGCGACGGCAGAATTCCCGAAATCCTTGCTGACGTTGATAAAAAGGAACAGGCTTTCATCCTTTCCGTTGAGCCTCATCTTATGGTGTTTGAGGGCGTTAAGGACCTTGAACACGATGATAAGGTTACAAGCAAGATGAATTCTGAGTTCACTTATCCTGACAGAAACGCTTCCTTCGGCGCAGCTTGCGGCGCAATCAAGGACGTTCTTGCAAAGGTTCAGCCCGTACGCTACGGTATAATCGGCGTAGGCAATATGGGCACTTCGCATATCAACATGAATCTTCAGGGAAGGCACCGTGAAATGAGAATCACTGCTGTTGCCGATATCGACCCTGCAAGGCTTGATGCGGCAAAGAAGCTCCTTTACGGTGTAAAGACCTTTGATTGCGCAGAGGCACTCATTGACAGCGGCGAGTGTGACTGCGTTATCATCGCAACTCCTCATTATGACCATTCCCCCATTGCTCAGTATGCATTCAGCAAGAACGTTCACGTTCTTACCGAAAAGCCTGCAGGTGTTTACACAAAGCAGGTAAGAGAGATGAACGAAGCTGCTGCAAAGAGCGGACTGAGTTTCGGCATTATGTATAACCAGAGAACAAACTGCCTCTACCGTAAGATGCGCGAAATCGTAAAGGGCGGTGAATACGGCGAAATCAGAAGAGTAAACTGGATTATCACCGATTGGTACCGCACTCAGGCTTATTACAATTCAGGCGGATGGCGTGCAACCTGGTCAGGCGAGGGCGGCGGAGTGCTTCTCAATCAGTGCCCCCACAATCTTGATTTATGGCAGTGGATTTGCGGACTTCCCGTTAAGGTGCAGGCAGTCTGCCACGAGGGCAAGTGGCACGATATCGAGGTAGAGGACGACGTAAGCATCTACGCTGAGTATGCAAACGGTGCAACGGGCGTTTTCGTTACCACAACGGGTGACTGCCCCGGTACAAACCGTTTTGAAATAACTCTTGATAAGGCAAAGCTCGTATGTGAGGACGGCAAGCTTAGAATGTATAAGCTTGAGGGCAGCACCAAGGAGCATTGCGCTAATGCCGAGGAAGGCTTCGGAAGACTTGACGGCGAATGGGTTGACGTTGAAACTGATGGCCTCAACAAGCAGCACAGTGCGGTTACAAACGCATTCACTGCTAACATCCTCAGGGGTGAAGAGCTTGTGGCAAAGGGTGAGGAAGGCATCAACGGTCTTTCGATTTCCAATGCGGCTCATCTTTCCTCATGGCTCGGCTGTGCGGTAGAAATTCCCGTAGATGAAGAAGTTTACTTTGCTAAGCTTCAGGAAAAAATAAACAATTCAACCTATAAAAAGACTGTCAGCAATCAGGTTCAGGGAGATATGTCAAGTACCTTCGGAAGCTGAGAAAGGAAAAGATATGAAGGTTGCAATAGTTGGCTGCGGTAACATTTCAAGGCTGCATTTTGCGGCGGTGGATGAAAATCCGTTAACCGAGCTTGTGGCGGCGGTGGATATCAGACCTGAAAGGGCTGAGAAATTTGCGCAGCAATACGGCATAAACGCATACACCTCTTACGAGGAAATGCTTGAAAAGGAAAAGCCTGATGCCGTTCATATCTGCACTCCGCATTATCTGCATACTCCGTATGCCGTAACAGCTTTGGGTAAGAATATTAACGTGCTCAGCGAAAAGCCCTGTTCAATAAGCGATGAAGAGGTAGAGCAGCTTCGTGCCGCTCAGTCGGCATCCGGGGCAGCCTATGCCGTTTGCTTTCAGAACAGATACAATGACTGCGTGGGTCAGATTATCGACACTGTGAAAAACGGCTCAATGGGTAAGCTCAAAGGCATAAGAGCCTTCGTTACGTGGGACAGAAGAAGCGGCTACTACGTTGATGACTGGCACGGCACTCTCGAAAAAGAGGGCGGATGTCTGCTTATAAATCAGGCAATTCACACCCTTGATCTGATTGAACAAATCGGCGGCAGATGCAAGGCGCTTACCGCAAAGGTAGGTAATTTTGCATTGAAGGATGTTATTGAGGGTGAGGATACCGCATCAATCCTTTTTGAGCTTGAAAGCGGAGCTTCAGCCGTCTTTTACGGCACCACCGCTTATTCTTCAAATGCTCCCGTCATTATCGAGGTTGCGTTTGAAAACGGAACGCTCAGGGCTGAGGGTGAACGCCTCTTTGAAATCACGCGCGAGGGTGACATAATAAGCAGGTCTGCCAAGGCAGGTACCGCAAAGGGTAAGCAGTATTGGGGCTCCGGTCACTCTGCTCTTATCAACGATTTTTACGATTGCATTGCAAACAGGAGAAAATTTGAGATTGACGCTTTCAGCGGCGGCAATGCGGCAAAAATAGTTGTTGCCGCATACCGTTCATCGCAGACGGGCGAAAAAGTGTATTTATAATAAAACGGAGGAATTCTTTATGAATCATGAAAATTTAAAAGGCAAGGTTGCCGTTGTAACAGGCGGTGGCGGAGTGCTTTGCAGCGGATTTGCAAAGGACCTTGCAAAGGTTGGTGTAAAGGTTGCGGTGCTTGATCTTCGTCAGGAGTCCGCACAGAGCGTTGCTGATGAAATCAATGCGGCAGGCGGCGAGGCTATTGCCGTAGGCTGTAACGTTCTTGAGGCTGAAAGCCTTGAAAACGCAAGAAAAACCGTAAACGAAGAGTTCGGCCCCTGCGACATCCTCATCAACGGTGCAGGCGGCAACAATCCCAAGGGCACAACCGACAAAGAGCTCTTTGAGGACGGCGACCTTGACGCAAGAGCAGAGGGGCTCAAAACCTTCTTTGACCTTGATGCAAGCGGTATTGAGTTTGTTTTCAATCTCAACATTCTCGGCACTCTTCTTACCACTCAGTGCTTTGCAAAGGATATGATAGGCAGGGAGAATTGCAGCATTCTCAACATCTCCTCCATGAATGCCTTCAAGCCTCTCACCAAAATCCCCGCTTATTCAGCCGCAAAGGCAGGCGTTTCAAACTTCACTCAGTGGCTTGCGGTTCATTTTGCAGGTGCAGGCATCAGAGTTAACGCCATTGCTCCCGGTTTCTTTGCTACCAATCAGAACAAGACTCTCCTCTTTAAAGAGGACGGTTCTCTTACTCCCCGTTCGGATAAGATTATTTCCCACACTCCCATGCGCCGCTTTGGCACCCCCGAGGATCTGAGCGGTTCTCTCCTTTTCTTCTGTGACGAGCAGTATTCGGGATTCATCACGGGCGTTATTCTTCCCGTTGACGGCGGCTTCTCCGCTTATTCGGGCGTATAAATTGAATAAATTCAACATTCCCGCACCCTTTGGGTGCGGGATATTTGTTTAATCAACGTCTTGTAAAATCAAATGCTTTGCATTATAATTAATCTGGAAATATATGTGTATAATATTAAAAGAAATTTATTGACGGCAGGTAGAATTATGTTTGTAGATATTGCTAAAATTAAAATCAAAGCCGGTGACGGCGGCAGAGGTGCCGTAAGTTTCCGCAGGGAAAAGTACGTGGCCGCAGGCGGACCCGACGGCGGCGACGGCGGCAGGGGAGGCAACATCGTTTTCCAGATTGACGATAACCTTTCCACCCTTGCCGATTTCCGTTATAAGCGTAAGTATAAGGCTCCCAACGGTGAGCCCGGTTCAGGCGGCAGAAAAAACGGCAGACGCGGCGAGGATCTTATCATCAAAGTGCCCAGGGGTACTGTTATCCGTGAGGTTGAAAGCGGCGCGGTTATGTCTGATATGAGTGATGACGAGCCTTTCATCGCCGCAAAGGGCGGCAGAGGCGGCTGGGGTAACGACCATTTTTCAACCCCGACCCGTCAGGCTCCCCGTTTCGCCAAGGACGGCATTCCCGGCGAGGAATGGGAAGTAACTCTTGAGTTAAAGCTTCTTGCCGACGTAGGTCTGCTCGGCTTCCCCAACGTAGGCAAGTCAACTCTTGTTTCCGTTGTAAGCCAGGCGAAACCCATTATTGCGGATTACCATTTCACAACCCTTACTCCCGTGCTCGGCGTTGTAAGTATGGGTGAGGGCAGCTCTTTCGTTATGGCGGATATTCCCGGCCTTATCGAGGGTGCAAGCGAGGGCATAGGCCTCGGCCACGAGTTCCTGCGCCACGTTGAAAGATGCAGAATGCTTGTTCACATTCTTGATGCGGCAGGCAGCGAGGGCAGAGACCCCATTGAGGATTTTGAAATAATCAATGCGGAGCTTGAAAAGTTTAACCCTGAGCTTGCTCAGAGGCCGCAGATTGTTGTTGCCAATAAGATTGACCTTGCCGAGGATGAGCAGATTGAAAGACTGCGCAGTTATATTGAAGGCAAGGGCTATAAATTCCTTACAATGTGCGCTCCCATTACCGAGGGCACAAAGGAAGTGATAAACGCCGTGTGGGAAATGCTCGGCACGCTTCCCCCCATCAAGAGATATGAAACCGAAAAAATCCCCGCAACCTTCTTTGAAAGACAGGTTGAGGACAGAAGCTTCAACATCTCCGTACAGGACGGCGTGTATTTCGTGGAAGCAAAATGGCTGCTTAAGATTCTGCAAAGAACAGACCTGGACGATTATGAATCGTTGCAGTATTTCCAGAGAGTGCTTCAGTCCTCAGGCATCATAGAGGCGCTCGTTGAAAAAGGAATTCAAGAAGGAGAAACCGTTTCAATATATGACCTGGAATTTGACTTCGTATTTTAACGGCGACAGCGCGTGCGCCGTAAATCCCGATACTCTCAGCCCGCTTGACCTTGCGTTTGTGGGCGATGCGGTTTTCGGTCTGCTTGTGCGTGAAGAGCTTGCATTGCAGGGCAAAAGACCCGTTAAGGACCTTCATTCCTTGTCCGTAAAGAGGGTGAAGGCTCAGGCTCAGGCGAAAGCCGCCCGTGCCGTGGCTCCCGTGCTTACGGAGGAGGAAACGGAGATTTACAAAAGAGGGCGCAATGCTCACGTAGGCTCGGTGCCCAAGAATGCATCCGTCGGCGAATACCATGCCGCAACAGGGCTTGAGGCTCTTTTCGGCTGGCTTCATCTCAAGGGCAGGGCTGACAGAGTGCATGAGCTCTATGCGTTTATAAGCAAGGAGGCGTCAGAGGATGAAACTTAAAAAGCCCGATAAAGAACAGGTGTGGCAGCTTATAAAGGATAACTTTATGTGGTTTGTCGGCTGCTCAATCTACGCTATTTCAATCAATTCCTTTGCAGTGCCCAACGATATCGCACAAAGCGGAATAGCAGGTCTCGCCATTGTAGGCAATCATCTTGTTGATGCAATTCCTCTCGGAGTATGGAACTTTCTGCTCAACATTCCGTTGCTTATCCTTGCGTGGATATTCATAGGTAAGGCATTCGTCGGCAAAACGCTCTGGATTGTTTCAATGCTTTCCGTTTTGCTTGACGTGTGGGCGCTTCTTCCTGCTTATGAAGGGGACAGAATATTAGCCTCCCTTTTCAGCGGTGTGCTTTCGGGCATAGGGCTTGCGATGGTGCTCATCACGGGTGCTACAAGCGGCGGTACGGATATCGTTGGCAGGCTTTTGCATAAAGCGTTTCCGCACATCCCTCTGGGCAAGGTGATGCTTGCGTTTGATGCGCTCGTAATAACTCTTGCAGCCGTTGTGTTCAGAAGCTTTGAGAGTGCTTTGTATGCGGTTATAGTAATATTTATCAGCACAAAGGTGATTGATACAATCAACTACGGCACAGGCAACGGAAAGATGCTTATGGTTATAACCGATAAGGGCGCCGAGGTTTCGCAGGCGATAACGGGACAGACTCAGCGAGGCGTTACCATAATACCCGTTGAGGGCGGATATACAGGCGTCGAAAGGCAGATGCTTGTATGCGTTGTAAGGGCGCACGAGGTGTCCAAAATGAAGAAGATTATAGAAAAAATCGATTCGCAGACCTTCATTATCGTAAGCGAAGCCAATGAAATCCACGGTAAAGGCTTTAAAAAGAGTATATGACAATACTTGACAGGTTTTGTTACATTGATGTATAATAACTAAGTTAAATTTTTAAAGGAGAGGTTTTATTATGTCAGGCCATTCCAAATGGAGTACAATCAAGCGCAAAAAAGAAAAGACAGACAATGCCAGAGCCAAGGTGTTCACCAAAATCGGCAGAGAAATCGCTGTAGCGGTGCGTGAAGGCGGTCCCGACCCCGCTTCAAACTCCAAGCTCAAGGATATAATTGCTAAAGCAAAGGCAAACAACGTTCCTAACGATAATATCGACAGAATCATCAAAAAGGCTGCAGGCGAAAACGGCGGAGCTGATTACGAAGAAATCATCTACGAGGGCTACGGCCCCAAGGGTGTAGCAGTTATTGTTGAAGCTCTTACCGATAACCGCAACAGAACCGCAGGCGACGTTCGTCATTACTTCGACAAATACGGCGGAAATATGGGCCAGTCAGGCTGCGTTTCCTTCATGTTCACAAAGCAGGGCGTAATCGTGCTTGAGCAGGAGGGCGTTGACGAAGAGAAGCTTATGGAAGACGCTCTTGAAGCAGGCGCTACCGATTTCCTCACCGAGGACGGTGTTTTCGAAATCCGCACAGAGCCCTTTGACTGCGGCGCAGTCCGTGATGCTCTTACAGATAAGGGTTACACCTTCCTTTCAGCAGAGGTTGAGTACGTTCCTTCAACATACACCGCTCTTACCGAGCCCGATGACATTACCGCAATGAGCAAAATGCTCGATATGTTTGAGGATAACGACGATATCCAGGGCGTATGGCACAACTGGGAAAACGCTGACGACGCTGAATAATCAGGCTTGTTTTTCAGAGTCTGCTCCGTAACGGAGCAGGCTCTTTTTTTGTCTGAAATGTCAAATTTACGCTCTTAAAAACATCACTTTGACGAAGAATTTAAATTTTTTTCGTAAATAATAAATGAGCATTTGATATGAAAAACGGAGGAAAACGGAGAAAAAACGAGCTTTCTAAATGTAAATTAAAAAACTCAAAAAAACCTATTGACATAATCGCCGCCTTATGATAATATATGCAGGCACGAAAAAAATAAATCGGAGGTAGTGTTATGTCTACTTATATGCCCAAGGCTGCAGACCTTACCCGCAAGTGGTATGTTATTGACGCAGCTGGCAAGACCCTCGGCAAGGTAGCTGTTGAAGCCGCAAACCTTCTTCGCGGCAAGAATAAGCCCACCTTTGCTCCCCACGCAGATTGCGGCGATCACGTAATCATCATCAACGCTTCTCAGATCGTTCTCACCGGCAAGAAGCTTGAGCAGAAGAAGTACTATCATCACACCGGCTATATCGGCCATCTTAAAGAAGTCAGCTACGGCAAGCTTATGCAGACAAAGCCTGAGTTCGCTGTTACCAAGGCTGTTAAGGGTATGATTCCTGACACAGTTATCGGCCGCAAGGCACTCACAAGACTTCGCGTATGCGCAGGCGCTGAGCATCCTCACGCAGCTCAGAAGCCCGAAGCATGGGAATTTTAAGAAAGGGAGGCTGTTTAAATGTACGATTCAAATCCTTACTTCTACGGCACAGGCCGCAGAAAGAGCTCAGTAGCAAGAGTTCGCCTTTACCCCGGCACAGGCAAAATCACAATCAACGACAGAGATATCGATGATTATTTCGGTCTTGAAACCCTTAAGCTCATCGTTCGTCAGCCCCTCGTTCTTACCGAGACAGGCGAAAAGTTTGATATCGTTTGCCGCGTAGGCGGCGGCGGAGTTACCGGCCAGGCCGGTGCTATCCGTCACGGTATCTCCAGAGCTCTCCTTCTCTACGATGCAGAGCTTCGCACCGCTCTCAAGAAGGCTGGCTTCCTTACCAGAGACCCCAGAATGAAGGAAAGAAAGAAGTACGGTCTCAAAGGCGCTCGCCGTGCACCCCAGTTCTCAAAGAGATAATTATTTTATCGACAAAATGGCTTGTTATCAAGGTTTTTGCCTTGTGGCAAGCCTTTTTTGATGTCCGTTTGATGTCCGAACAACAAAAAATTTCAAAATGCGGCTGATTTTTCATTGTCAGCCGTCTTTTTTATGTTTGACTTTTCGTGACAAATGTAAAGTTTTGACAGGTTATTTTCTCGGCGTTCGCTCGGAGTTCGTTCACCTGTTCCTCACCTGTTCGGTGCTTTTCTTGCCGCTTCCTCACCGCTTCGTTTCTCTCTGTTCGCTCTATGTTGAATTGAAAATGAAGCATAAGCTTTCTTTTTTATGTTCACACTTTTTGACACTTTGTCGACAGTTAAAGCAAAATGTTTCAGGTTTTTTTAGGTTGCAAACGAAAAAGGCGGAAGCAATAAGCTCCACGCCTTTATAATTCTTATGCTGTTGTACTTATAGCTGTCATAACCTTGTAATCTGATTGAAGCTCTGCCGCTTGTTTTGCTGCTTCAAGCTTTTCTGACGGTGTAGCATCGGGATTTTGCATTATTTCAATCGCCGTTTTCAGCCTTAATACTTTAAGCTCAAAATCGGCGGCTTGCCTGCGTTTCCTCGCTTCTTGGTTTTTCTTTCGGGTTTCTGCGGCTCTTGCTTTTCGTTCATCTGCAACACTCAACAGCTTCACCCCTTTTCTTTGCAAGAGCGATTCTTGCTTTTTCTTTGGTTTCTTCGCTTGCCTTTTCATCTGATGCGAAAAATTCAAGAGCAGATTCGGGCATATTGTCATAGTTATTATCCGTCAATGCTCTCGCAACCATCAGCATCAAATCCAGCTTTTCATCCGATAAATTAGAAAGCATACACATAATATATTCTTTTTCGATTTCTTCTTTGCTCATATCCTTATACTTTTTTCTCTGTTCGCTCATTGTTCAAACTCCTATCTTTAATTTTGTTTGACATACCGAAGCAGGGAGCTTATAATAAACTCGTCACCGATTTTCACGGCTTTGTCACGGCTTCGGTGATTTTCTCGGCTCTTATCCGTTGCTTTGGTCGGCTGTCGGATGAGGGCTTTTCTTTTCGTTTAACTGTGGGGCTATCTGCGTTTTTTCGCATTCTGCATCATCTTCGGGGTTGTTATACCCCTTCGGTCTGTGACCCATTCTGTAAGGGTACAGAGGGCAATTTTCAACAGAGCAGAAACGAACCGCCGTTCTGCTGTCACAGCAGCAGTCAAGGCATTTTGCTCTGATTGCCTTTATCGGTGTCAGCATCGCATCACCTCTCTTTTATTATTATAACAACAATATACACTAATTAGTTTATATTGTCAACACTAATTTTATGATATTTTCAAATATCACTTGATTTTATCAATTATTTTGTGTATAATAAGCGTAAAGGCAGGTGTAACAATGGCATTAAGTGAAAAAATAAGAATATTGCTTGTTAAACGCGGGAACATATCCGAAGCGGAGCTTGCACGCCGTTTAGGAATAAGCCCTCAAAACCTCAACAATAAAATGAAGCGTGATAACTTTACTGAAAAGGACTTGCAGAAAATCGCAGAAGCCCTTGATTGCACATTCAACGCTTTGTTTACTCTCAACGATACAGGCGAAACCCTTTAATGAACGCATAAGGCTATAAGCTCCGATTAGAGTTTATAGCCTTTTACTTTTGGTCAATCCCTGCACAAGCCCATTTCAATGCCTACAAGTCTGATAAAATCAGTATGCCATTGTCTGCCCGTTCTGTCGCTGACGAAGCATTTTAAACAAGCCCCTTGCAAACTATGACTTTGTTTAAAGAATACTAAATCAATCAGTTTCAGCCGTTCTTCACCGTTGCGGAGTAACTTTGTTTTTTCAATCGCCCGTTGTACCGCTTCACTTTCAAATTGTCTGATGCAAGATTCTTCAGGATTCTTTTGAAAATTTCCGTATTCCCTCGCAACTCGCTTTGCATATCCCCACCATAAGATGTTTGTTCTGTGCCTTGCCATTGACAAAACCGCCCCTTTGCAATAGAATTATATTGTCATTATAAATCATTTCGCATCGAAGCGGCTGCCTTTTCAGGTGGTCGCTTTTTCTGTTCTTGTTTTTGGCGTGACTTTATTCAATTATCCGTTTACCGCCTGTGCGAATGTTTCAAAGTCAGCAACTCCGCCGAAATCTCTCATAGCATCCTTTTCTGTGTCAAAATCTTTGTCAGCTTGCCACGAATAAAGAGCATTATTGCTGTGATTGACCGAATATATGCTTGCTTTCTCTGCCATTTCTGCCCTGCTGTTGCATTTTTCAAGCGTGCAAAGTCTTTTTGCGCTGTCGTGTAAATCCTTAATATGTTCAAGAATAGCTGCTGTGCTTTCTTTACTGAATACAAGCCCGTGATAATTGTTTTTCGCCGCTATTTCGTCAAGCACCGATAAACAAAGCGGATTCCCTTCAAGTGTTCGTGATGCCTGATGCAGCTCATCGGATGATACCTTATCACGCATCTTAAGAGCTTGAAGAATTGCAAGCTGCTCGGCTGTGGGTGCATCAATTTTCTGTGAAACTGCACTGCTTTTCATACCGTTTATAATTTCTGTGAAAACAGGGCGTGTTCTGTCCTGCAGCTCTTTAATGGCTTTGTTTCTCTCGGCTTCTGCCTTTTTCTTTTCTTCATCATAACCGTTGCTGCCTTTGTATTTTTCAAAACTCTGCATTTTTTCGTCATAAGTCTGCCAAATGGCCCGGAGTTCTGCACGGTAGTTTTTCACCGTATTGTGATACTTTGTGATTCTGTTTTCTGACATTTTATAAATCCTTTCTTTGCTCAATTACTATGTGATGTTTCAGCACATATTTTTTGCTGTTTTGGTAAATCGCTTCTTGCTTCAATCATATTCCGCATTTCTTTAAGCTCTTTTCTTTTGTGGATTGTCGGAATACTTTTGAAAAATCGGTTGCGTTCAAATTTCAATTCATCATCATCGGCACGGGCTATTCTTATCATTTCGCCCTCGCCGCCGACAAATTGTTTGATATCTTCGGGCATACTCTCCCACAAGCTGTGGAATTTTTCCCTTGCATTTTGACCTTGCGTTTTTCCGTTGCTCTCCGTCATTGTATAACCAAAGTTATAAACATAGCGCCTTGCTTCTTTCAAATATTCGGTGAAACTATTCCATAGTTCCTCATCTGTCGGAGCATCCGCCCTCTGTAAATCGTTTATCTGTTCAATGATATCCGCAGGTGTCGGCGGCGTTTTGCAGATTTTCAAACACATCATAAAAGCGATTTCTAATTCTTTGTCCGCATAATCCGCAAAGAGTATTTGCCACATATTAACGAGCAATTCAACATTGGTTTCTTTTGCGTAGTACGGATATATTGTTTTTATTGCTCCGATAACCTCAAGAATTTTATTTTTACTTGCCATAGTTCACCTCTATTCATACATTGATTGCAGCTGCAACATAAAATCATCTGTTGCATTCGTGGATTTACTCTGTGGCGGTTTGGCTTTATCTTTCTTTGCCCAATTTCGGATGGTTGCAAGGTGGTTTTTATATTTCTTGCCTGTGCTTGCTATATAACAGCTTAACCGTTCTATGCGTTCCTCATAGTCAAGAGGAAATTCAGCCTTAAGCTTTTCAAGGTCAGCATCAGATAAAAGAACATTGTTATATTCGCCGTATTTATGACGGCACGGAGAAGAATATATATTATCCTTTTTATCTTTCTTTTCTTTATTATCTTTATTGTTTGTGTCCCTTCCGCTGTCCTCTGTGGTGTCCTCTTTGCTGTCCCGTTGGTCGGGGCGTTGGTGTCCCTCTGTGGTGTCCTCGTCAGATTGATAAACCCCATAGTTTTCAATGGTTAAGGTTGTCCCGTCTGCTGTCCCTTTGGCTGTGACCATATTGTCATCTTTCAACACCTTCAAAAACCTATCTACTTTTTTAACATCCCAACCCCAACGGTCAGCAAGGGTTTTTCTGCTCGTGAACAGTTGCCCCCGTTTTATGATTTTTAAATTACCGTTAATCAATATTTTTTTATCTGAATGATTAGCAAGTAATAAAAGGTCAAGAAAAGCCCTGCCACGGTCAAACGGTTTTTCAAGCCAAAGATAATGCCCCTGTATGTCCCGATATAATTTTACATACCCGTAATTTTTACTCACGGTTTACACCTCTTAACTGTCAACTGTTTCGCCGTGGGCTTCAATGTACCTTTTAGCTGATTGTTTCGCCTTTTCAATCTCTCGCTGCCTTGATGTCATCTGACGGTAAAAACGCTTCACATCGTCAACGGTTGAGGGCAAGAAATATCCTTGATGACTGCTGCATATAACCTCGCCGTTTCGCCTTAATGCGTTTATGCAGATTGTTATATCTCTACCGTTCATATTGAGGATTTTTGAAAGCTGTCTGACCTTAACAGCGTTTTCTTCACCTTCCGATAAAATGCTCATAATATCTAATGCTGCCATTATATCGCCGCCTTTCTCGATTCTTCATCAATCCATTCAAGGAAAAGAGGATAGTTTATCATTGTTTTGTTTCCGATGCGAATGCTCGGAGGCGGATTTTTTGATTTGAGCATCAAACGCAGGGCATATTCACTCAATATCCCCGTTGCTGCCGTTTCTCTGACTGTTAAAAAGGTTTTTTCTGTGGCTTCGCTCATTTACTTGCCCCCTTCAACTTTGCAATAATGCTTTTGATTTTCGCCTTTTCTTCGGGGTTAAGCTCTTTGCGGAGCTTACGGCTGAAACTGCCGTCTGTCATACCCAATTCATCGGCTATCTGCCAAAGCTTCACCCCTGCGTTTTTTGCTTCTGTTCTGATGTCAAGATTTTTCATTTAATCACCCTTTCATTTTTGTAATTGTTTTTGTGGTTGTTCTTGACAATTTCAATTATAAATGATAGAATGGTTAATATAAAGGGAATAATTGGCGAATATACGCAAAAGAGGTAACTGAAAATGGACTATATAACGGACAAAAAGAAAATCGGTGAAAACCTTCAACGAATAAGAAAAAAGAAATACAAGACACAAGAAAGCTTTGCTGAAGCTTTGGGCTTGTTGGATAGAAAAACAATTAGTAAATGGGAAACGGGCGAAACAGAAATACCGATGACAAGACTCCCTGAAATATGCAATTTGCTTGATTGCGATATGGACTATCTTTTTGGAAAAATTGATGTTCCTCGAAAAAACACAGAAATAGCCATGAAAGAAACGGGACTATCCGAAAAATCTATTACAAAGTTAAACGAAATAATGAAGTCTTGTCATCTTGATTGGTGGTCGCTCGTTTTTAATGAATTTATTGAAAACGAAAAGTTTGCAGCTTTTCTTGGCTACTTATCCTTATACGCAACCCATAAATCAGAAAAAATAACTCATAGTTATTACAGCATTGACACAAAAGACATAGCGTTTACAAGAGCACAGAATGCTTTCGTTGAAATAGCAAGCGAAATTGAAACAGTAATGACAAAAAAAGCAAAGACAAATGGCGATTATAGAGGATATCTTTTAATAGCTGATACTGCATATAAAGAAGGAAAAATCACAAAGGATGAATACCAAAAAGAGATTGCGAAATGTTACGAAGGGTGGCAAGTAAATGGCAACGATAAATAAACGTGGTAATACATTTCAGATTGTTGTATCTCTCGGACTTGATGTCAACGGCAAGAAAATACGCAAAACAACAACCTATAAACCGCCCGAAGGTACTACACCGAAGAAAGCTGAAAAGCTCGCCGCCGAATATGCCGCAGAGTTTGAAAGAAAATGCAAGGGTATGACCTCATTAAATGAAAATATGCGATTTTCTGAAATGGCTGAATGGTTTATTGAAAACTACGCCAAAAACGAGCTTAAAGAGATAACCGCATATAATTATGAAAGTCAGATTAAAAATCACCTTTTGCCCGAACTCGGCAACATAAAATTGAAAGATTTCACCCCTGCAAAGATAACAGCATTTTTCAAAACCCGTGAATATGCCCCTGCAACCTGTCGCAAGGTTTATGTTATATTGCAAAGCGTTTTTGCCCGTGCCGTTGAGCAAGGATTCATCAAAGAAACGCCCTGCACAAAAGCTGTTATTTTACCGAAAGCAAAACAGGCAAAAGAAAAAAAGCCCTTTCTTGACGAACATCAAGCAAAAGAGCTTTTATCAATGGTCAGCGATTATTCACAGTTTAACACAATAATCAAAGTGCTTTTATATACGGGTATGCGTTCGGGTGAATGCTTGGGTCTGCGTTGGCAAGATATCGACTTTGATAACAGAACAATTCATATTGAGAACACATTAACCGATGTCGGCGGAAAACATTGGCTGCAGCCGCCCAAAACAAAAACAAGCAACAGATATATAGGACTTTCCGATACATTGGCAGAGATATTCAGAGAACAGAAAAAGCATCAGGATGAAAAAGCCGACAAGCTCGGCAAGAGCAACAAGCACCCCGAAATGGTATTCACTACCGAAAGCGGAAATTATGTTGACCGTTCATTCATCAATACACAATTCAGAAAATTTGTTAAGGGAACATCTTTTGATTTTGCAACCTTGCACACATTAAGGCATTGCAACGCAACGCTTTTAATTAACAGCGGAATTGATTTGAAGATTGTTTCTGAATTGCTCGGTCACTCCGATGTTTCAACAACCGCCAACGTATATGCAGATGTTCTTGAAAGCTCAAAAGCAAGGGTTGCTGATTTGATATCCTTGAAGCTGCAATAATTTGATGTCTTTTTGATGTCCAAAGATAAAAAACGGTATTGCAAAATCCGAAACATTATGCTATGATACAAAAAGCAAATCGTTATATATCAACGCTTTTCGGCACACTTCAAAACGACACAAAACATCGAGCTTATAACTCAAAGAGATAATTTATCCCGAATGGGGATTATCGAAAACCCTTGGAATCTCAACGGTTCCAAGGGTTCATTTCTTTTTTAGAATAATTTCAAAATCCAAAATGTCAATATTTTGTCAATAATTAAGAAAAAACACAGAAAAACAACTTGTTTTATGAAAATATATTTTTACACTTAAACCATAGAATTCTGATATATCTTTTAAAAATTTTAATCTTAATGTTGACATACAAACTCACAAAACCAAGCCTTATTTTTTGTTGCTTTTCACGAAATAACAGAAAATTATAAAATAGGGGTTGCAAATTTGCGTTTTCATGTCTATAATAAAAGTGCAGGTAGAAATACGCTGTATACTCGTGTAATCGAATTAACGTTTAAGCGATATGTAATATCGTCGACCACGAGGCCGCCTTCGGGCGGTTTTTTTTTAAGTTTTAGGTGGATGAAAAAACATGGATATTTTTGTATATTCAGATGAATCTGGAGTTTTTGATTATAAACATAATAAGTATTTCGTTTTTGCCGGAGTAGTTTTTCTGAGCAAAACTGAAAAAGATAAATATACCAGGCTGTATACAAAAGCAGAGAAAGATATAAGAACTTCTGAGAGCATTGCCAAAGAAACGGAAGTAAAAGCAACTGGGATATCAAACAAAAATAAAGGTAAACTATTTCGTTCATTAAACAAGGCGTATAAATTCGGTGTTGTCATCGAGCAGAAAAGGATTCTCCAAAAAATATATGCAGACAAGAAATCAAAACAAAGGTATTTAGATTATGCATATAAAATAGCCATCAAGAGATTTTTTGAGAAAGTTATTTCAGACGGAATCATAAATCCCTCAGAAGTAGAGAATATTCGCTTTTTTATAGATGAACATTCTACAGCTACGAATGGACGATATGAATTAAGAGAGGCTTTAGAGCAAGAACTTAAATGGGGTACTTTTAATTATTCATGGAATACATTTTATCCTCCCGTTTTTCCTAAAGTTAAATCAGTCACGGTGGATTTTTGCGACTCCGCTTCAAAAACATTAGTTAGGGCAGCAGATATTGTAGCGAACAAACTATATTATAAAGCAAATTCTGGTCAAAAATCATCTTTGGATTCTAATTTTATCATAACCTATTTACCATGATTCGATAAAATCATATTCCTCTTATAGCTTTGCACTAACAGCAAGACCATAAGAGGAATTTTTATGCAAAAAACACAGATTCGGTTTAACCGCCGAATCTGTGTTTTTAGTTAAACTGTCATATTATTTGAAACATTACCATTAAACTGAAAGATTGTCCAAGAAATCTCTGATATCATCTTTTTCAAGTTCAGGAGAGCCCCAAAAGCCATAATAAAGAGTTGATACTGTTTCTGAAGAGTACATTTCTATAACTTTATGTAACGCATCTGCTTCAATTTTCATATGTTTTCTCGATGTAAATTCATCTTGTTTTACCATATCGAAAAATTCTGAACGTATGGTTTCTTCGCTGTGCTTGGAGTCGCCCACGATAAAGTAACGCCAATCAGCGGTATGTTGAACTTTATTGCCGTTTTTATTAAGATGTTCAAACTTTGCAAGATGTCCAGCAGCATGTATATGCAACTTTTTATTGGCATAGTCCTCACTATTCAGGATTTCTTCAAGTTCTGCTCTGTTTTTAATAATACTAAACATAATTTAATTCCTTTCATTTTTAGATTTTGTTGTTTGATTGTTGATTACCCGTTCCACACAAGTGAAGCGAATTTTTCGTTTGCGGCTTTCTGAGCATCTTCATTGCTATGTACATATAACTTAAGTGTTATTTCGATTGATCTGTGTCCGAGCTTTTCGGAAACGGTTTTGATATCCGCTCCTTTTTGAATCATAAGCGTTGCCATTGTGTGTCTGAACTTATGAGGGTGGCAATCTTCAATGCCGTACTTCTCACCAAATTTTCTGAGATACGCAGTAGGCGCCTGAGGGTTTATTCTTTTGCCGTCAAGGTGTGTGAAGATATGTTTTGGTGTCGGCAAATTCTGCCCCTCAACAACCTCTTTCTGGAGTTCTTTCCATTTTGCAAGAATTTCCATAACCTGAGGATTGGCAAAAACCACTCTTTTCTTTTTGTTTTTGGTTTTTGTGTCGTATACGCCTTTGCCTTCTGTGTACTGTGCATTGTTCACAATATGAATTCTGCCGCTTGTGAAATCTATATCTGCCCATCTGAGACCGCAGGCTTCACCGCGACGCATTCCTGTGTCAGAAAGAAGGTAAATCATTGTCTGCCACATCAAGGGCTCTTTTTCAGAGCAAATCAGAATATTTTTCAACTCTTCAACGGTAAACGTTTCGACTTTTTCTTCGCCTTCGTTATCAACGGGCTTTTCTATATTTTTCATCGGATTTGATACAATCAGGTTTTGCTTTACGCACCACGTAAGAAACGCTGACAGAGTTGCATAATGCTTTCTGACTGTGGAAATTTTGAGATTGCAGTCATACGAAAGGGAATCAATATAAGCCTGACAATCCTTTTCACTGATGTCTTCAAGCTTCTTTTTTCCGAACACCGTCAGAGCACGGTTCATTGTGGTTCTGATACCGATTATGGTATTGACTTTCTTTTTGCTCTTGGTTTTATTTATATAGAATTCGAATCCGTCGGAAAAAATTATCTTTTTGGCATTCTCGGCGTTCTTCTCTGCCAGCAACCTTGCCTTTTCAAGCTTCAAAGCTTTGATTTCTTCACGCGTTTTGACTTCGCCTCTGTCGCAAGCTGCCTGAAAATGAGCTTTTGCAATTTCAAGCTCTTTTTGCTGGCGCTTTTTAGCCCACTTGTACCAGTCTTCAGGCAATTTCCAAATCATTGAATAGGGAGTGAGCTGTTTGCTGTTGACGTCATAGCCTCTGGACACCTTGATTCTGAACCCTGTCAATTCGTTGTTTTTGTTTCTGTATTCCTTAGCGCTTGCCATTATTTTTTTCATCCTTTCATTTGTAATTCTTGAATCGTCCACCCCTTCTGAGCAGAAGGGGCAGACAATACTCAGCTTTGGCGCGGAATCTTATGCTGCGGTGTTTTCGTGAGATTCGAAATACTCCATCATCTTGGGGTAGTTGATGAGGTATTTCATACCGGACTTGTGATAGCTGATTTCGTTTGCTTTGGCAAGGTCTCTTATGTAGTGGGCGCTCATGCCGCTTGCCTTTGCGGCGTCGTTGATTGACATATAAGTCGGATGGTTGTTCGTGTTAGCATTTGTCATTTGCGGTTTCTCCTTCTTGATTTATTTTTTCTGAGTTGCTTTTTGTTTGCTTTTGCCTTTCTGCTTTTTCTTACCGGACTTTTTCTTTGGGGTTTGAGGACCTCTTTCGCAAGAGTAAAACCTACAGCGTTTTTTGTTGGGGTTCAGGTCGTTACGGAGTCTGCAGTACGTGCCGCCCCAATATGTGCGTTCGCAGTGATAGCAGCGGGAGCAATCGCAGGGGATGGGGTTAATTTCTCCATGTTCAATTGCGTTCATTGGTGTTCCGATGTGTCCTTTCAGCTTCATAAAGGTAATTCCTTTCTTTGATTTTGTTTTTATTTTTGCTTGGGGCTTTGTTCACGGTCTTTGGAATTCACTTGCTCGAAAAACCTGCAACTTGTTGCGTTGGGGTTCAGGTTGTCAAGGATCCTGCAGTATGTGCCGCCCGAATGCATGCGCTCGCAGAAAAAGCAACGGGAGCAATCGCAGGGGATGGGGTTAAGCTTTTTCTTGTGTTCTACCGAGTTCATCGGTGTGCCAAAACGTCCTTTTAAGCTCATAAAGATAAATCCTTTCTTTAGTTTTTTACCGAGTTTTGCTTGGGATGTTGCTCCCGGTCTTTGGAATTAACTTGCTCGAAAAACCTGCAACTTGTTGCGTTGGGGTTCAGGTTGTCAAGGATCCTGCAGTACGTGCTGCCCGAATGCGTGCGCTCGCAGAAAAAGCAACGGGAGCAATCGCAGGGGATGGGATTGAGCTTTTTGTTGGGGTTGATTGCGTTGATTGGTTTTCCTTGTTTTCTCATAAGTGTTTCCTTTCGTTATTTTAATTTTTTTTAGTTGCCTTCTTATAGTATTCTTATATTTCCCTTAGTTCCTATTCTCTCTTACTGCGAACATGCCTGTTGTGCAATATCGGATCAAACGATCTTGGCTGAGGACGATGAATGCTATTGATGAAAATTGCATTGACTTTTGCAAAAAAAATGTTTTGCTTGTGTTTTTTTACTATTTTGTGTGTGGGTTTGCGGGAGACAACAGAAACAATCTTTTTTTGTTTCTTATCTGGAAATATTGCGTGTGTGTCAGTTCGCCTGTATATGCTCTTAAAAAAGTTTATTCTTTTATCGAGCCGAGTGTATATTACGCTTATACCAAGTTTGCTTGTAAGCTCGACACAGTCGAAATACAGTTCATCGTCTTTTTTATGGGCGGCAGGCGCACCGTTTTCGTTTATGTATTTCAAGAAAGAAAAGATGTTTTGCTGACGTCTTTTAATATAGCGTGGATAATCATGTGATGCGCGATTTGGATCGGAAAGGTACTTTTTCTTTTCTTTTTCAAAGTGTGCGGTTAAGAGTGACCAATATTCTTGCTCTGAAACAAAGTCTAAATGAAGTTTATGATGTGTGATCAATTTGATAATATCTTTGTTGCTGGTAAGGACATCCTTGACGGTTCCGAAATCATCGTAGAATTTCAGAGGCTTTTTGCTACATATTTCTATACGAAATATATTTTTCTTTATGTGATACGAATCGGCAGTGTCTTTAGTGGAACTGCCGTCGTATTTCGTAGAACCGCTGTCTTCATCGCAAGAATCACTGTCTTCATCATAAGAATCGTCATCGTCTTCGTAAAAATCACGTTCGTATTTGTAAGATTCATCCTCATCTTCTAAATAAGAATCCTCGTCAGCAAAAAAATCAATGTCAGTATAGAATGGATTAAAGTCTAAATCTGAATGACGAATCTCATCTTTGTCAGGAACATACTTGTCCTTGTCTTCGCAAGGTGTGTGTTCGTCTTTAGAGGGAACAGATTTGCTTTCACAAGGATTAGGTGTGCTTTCCTCAGGTTCTATATCATCTTTTAAAGGAATGTACCAAAAATCATCTGGGGAAGAATCGCTGGTGTCTTCGCAAGAGGAACGTTCGTATTCAGAAAAATCAGATTTGCTTTCACGAGGAGCAGGGATGCTTTTCTCAAATTCCATGTCCTCTTCTAAAAGAGCGAGCCAAAACTCTTCATCGTCGTCGAAATAAGAATCCTCGACTTCAAAAGAATCGCACTTGCTTTCGCAGGACTCAGGTATGTCTTCCCTGTGCTCAGTGGAATCCTTCATTGTTTCTTCGCTCTTGTCGTAGACAACAATATCCTCTGAATCAGAAGCGTGACAAAATGATGTTTTATAATCATACTTTTTACTGCCTCGTCTGCCGGGCTTGTGATAAGGGAAATACATAGATTTGAACACTCTGAAAAATTCTTCTATTTGCTCAGGGTTGTCGGCGTCGGTGGAAACACTTCTGTCAACACGAGTGATTTTGAAATTTTCAAAATCTATTTTAGGGCCGGCTTCTGTTGGGAAAATCTGTTCTTCTTCTATTAACTTGTTTATAGAACAGCATATATCGTGGCAATCTGAACGATATACTCCCGTGACATTGTCGCCGAAGAAAACTTTTGGGACAGAAAATCTAACTTTTACTGTTCCAACTTTTGCTTCTACCCCTTTTTGCTCTTTGTCAGGTTTAAATGTAAACAAAACTGTACCGTTTAGGTGCTTGACATCTTTTTGCCAATAATCACCGTTGTCTTCGTGCTTCCAACCGTATTTTTTACCTATCATTGCGCAGCAATGGCATTTGGCTTCGATTGTATCAATGAAGATTTCATGTGGTTTTGTCGGGTTATTCAGCTTTTTAATTAAGTCGTATTTTTTCATATAGTTCACCCAAAAAAAATAATGAAAAAACACTTCCTACTTAAATTCTGTAAGAGTTTTTCAGCTAAAATGTTTTCCCAATAACTAATTTTTTGAGAAAGCGACAAGAAAGGTCATCTTTTATAGCGATAAAACTTGAAAAAGAGGGCGGATTTTGTGCAACATTTTGAAAAGCAATCAAAAAACACGTTTCTGAACAAGAATTTGTGCAAGTCTACAAAATTTGAATTTTTTTGATTTTTTGCGAAAAACACCCCGCAAAGCAATGCTTGCGGGGCGAAAACACTATTTTAACTGCCTTGTGCATCAGACAGGATTATGTATTCGTCATAATCGTCTTCGTACACATCAAAACACTCGCAATACGAATCACTGTCTTGTGTGAGTGATTTTCCGTAAGCGTTTTTGAAAACCTCTTTTACTTTCAGAAGGGTTTCACAAAACTTTATAATCTGTTTAAGCATAGTTCCTCCTTTTATCAACAAGCAAATAACTGTACGGCATAATACCAGCCTTCCTCAGAGAACAAAACACAAATACCGGTATATTTCCACTCGGCATCCAAAAGGTTCTCGCGGTGGGAAGGGGAGTTCATCCATAATTCCACAGCCTTTTTTTCATAACAACCTCCACTGCGAATGAGAACGATGTTTTCGCCTACCGCTCTGTAAGTGAGATTGTTTTCAAGGAATACTGTATGAAATCCTTTATTCTGGTGTGGGCGTGTGTGCCCCGTCAAAACAAATTGCTCGCTGCATCTGATCTTAGCCAACTCGCAGATTCTGTTATCGAGTTCAAGCGGAGACAAACCGTTAGCGGTTCGTGCGCGGTTACACTCTTCAAACAGTGCAATGTCGTTTTCGTCGGGTGCGTACGCCGTGACTTCCTGAAATGTCGTGGTTTCGGGAACGGTTGTTTCCTCAACGGGATCTTCGCTTTTGAGATTGTCCGTAAACATACCTGTCACCATAAGGATTAACGACAATATAAATGAAATAAATTTTTTAATAATAGTAATTCCTCCTTAAATAAAATCAATTTTGAGTTCGAGCGTGTTTTCGTCGATATAAGCTGTAGCCAGCAGACGCAGCTCTTTCTCTTCCTTCTTCTTGAAAAAAATCGTTGCATCTGAAATGGGAGCATCAAGGTATTTGCTGCTTCGGACAATCAGCATGTTTCCGCTGCTTGAGGTAAGCTCAAGCTGATTCTTCTGGCTGATCGGCAACGGGTTTCCATCGGGCTGTCTTACAACTACGGGCGGGTACTCGATACCCGCAAAACCGAAGTTGCTATTTTCAGCCACGAAGTAAACCAACTTGCTGCCAACGTCTACGATGCTGCAAACGGGAGTTTTGACTCCGTCTTCATATTTGAAGAAACGCAGCTCGTTTTCCATAAGAGTTATTACGTAGCAACCGACCTTTCTGCCTGAAGTGTTCATTAAAAAGAAGTTTTTAAGCGCCATAAGATTCTCCTCCTTGTGCAAAAATCAGATTCAGTTCGCCGTTTTCAACCAGACATCTGCAAAACAAATTTACAGCGTCTCTGTCGAAAAAGCCGATTGTCATACCGCTCTTGCCGAGATCGGGATAAAATTCGTTTTCACGGAAGATGAATGTTTTACCGTTATTCGTTTTTATTTCTGTCTGTCCCTCCATACCGAGCGTGACAGGTACGGACCCATATAACCAACGGGCGCCATATTCGAACGGCTTTTGAGTCATCTGGAAATCACGGTTTTCATCAAATCTCAAAAACACATATTCGCCGTCAAGGTAATTAACGATTGAGGCAAAGGGCTTTTCGGGATTAGCGGCACTGAAGAAATCAATTGAAATTCCGTCTCTGAGCTTTGCGGTAAAAACTTTGCTTTCTCCTTGTGTTGAAATGATCATCTGGTTTTCTTTCTTTGACATGATTTTTTCCTCCTGAAATTTTAATTTTCGTACGAAAAAAGCGATTCCGTACAAGTTACGGTTTTGGTGGAGGGGCAGAAGCTTTGCCCCTCCTGATGATGATTGCTTTTTGAGATGGTTTTAATAGCCAACAATGGCAGTTAGAATAGTTTGCCTTGCGGCGTCAAGGGACCGCCGCTACAACAAGAATTCTTAATTGGATGTCCGGTCAGGGAGGCTTCAAATACACCACCTCCGAGCAGAACAGATTTTACGTTTCATAAGCATTCCTCCTTGTTATTCAGTTGTAATTTGGCATAGTTTTAAAGAATCAATAAGATATCAGGTTTTTCAGCTGAAAAGTCCTCCCTTGCAGGGCTTTTTAGCTATCTCCAGGCGTCTCTTATTTATCGTCTATAGTATGTAAGAATGACCAATACAATAAGAAGAAATTTAAAACCTTTAATGTAAAGCAAAAAAACGAAAAAAATAAAACAAAAAAATCCCCCTCGGAAATGACCCGAAAATCATCTCTGAGGGGGATCGCTTGTGGTTATGAAAATGCAGCTGAAAAATGCCTTTTCCAATTAATTCGGTACGCTTTTGTGCTTCGGAATAAAACACTTCCCGAAGCTCTGTTATGGGAATGATGTTTTGTCGGAATTTAAACGAAATATGTTGATATTGTTCCTGAAAAGTGTTAATATTCGATTATAAAACAAAAAAGCCCCGCAAAGCGGAGCTTAATGTTCACACACTGTGAGGTCGTAAAAACGACGGTTTGAATTAATTTTTATTTGAACTTGTAGTGTAAATCTCATAAGGTGTTTGAGATCGTTTTTATTATAGCAGAAATAATTTGAATGTCAATATATGGAGGCAATTTTATGAAAAATCCGAAGGACTATTACATTGGACTCGATATTGGTACTGATTCAATTGGTTGGGCTGTAACTGATGTTAGTTACAATATTCTTAAATTCAAGGGTAATGCTCAATGGGGAATCCGCCTTCTTGATGAATGTAAGACGGCTGAAGAAAGACGCGCTTTCAGGTCTTCAAGGCGCAGAACTCAACGCAACAAGTTCAGGATACAATGTCTGGAAATGTTGTTTAACGAAGAAATTGCAAAGAAAGACATTGCTTTCTATCAAAGATTACACGATAGCAATCTTTGGGAAGAAGACAAATCAATTCCGGGCAAATACTCATTGTTTAACGATTCTGATTTTAGTGACAAAGATTATCATAAGAAATACCCCACAATTTATCATTTGAGGAAAAGGCTTGTTGATAGCGATGAGCCTGTTGATGTGCGCCTTGTTTTTCTTGCAGTAAGTCATATTATCAAAAACAGAGGCCATTTTTTATTTGATTCTGAGACATTGGGTGATAATGCAATTCCGTGTTTTGATGATGTTTGGGGTGATTTGACTGTATATCTTGCGGATGAATTTGAAGTTCATCTTGAATGTCAGAGTGTTGAAGCGGTATGTAATATACTGAAAAATCGCAACTTGTCTATTACCTCCAAAAAGATATCGTTGCTCAAGGAGTTTTCGGCAAGCAAAAAGGACGAACCGATTAATTCGATTGTGACACTTTTAGCAGGCGGAACAGCGAAGGCTGCAGATTTATTCTCGGACGAAAACTTGAAAGATTCCGAAGCGTCCAAAATAGTTCTCTCAAGCGGTTATGATGAAAAAGCAGATATTTATGAGTCTGTTTTAGGTGACAGATTTGAACTTGTTGAAAGAATTAAAGCTGTATATGATTGGGCATTACTTGCAGATGTTTTGAACAATCACAGATATATTTCTTTTGCAAAATGCGATATATACAATAAGCATAAATCAGATTTGAAAACTCTGAAATCGTTTGTTAAATCGTATGCTCCTGAGAAGAAGAGACTGATTTTCAGTGAGAACAAAGCAGGTGTATGCAATTATCTCGCATATTCGGGTCATTCAACAAAAGAGGTTGTTGAGAAAAGATGTCAGCAGCAGGATTTTTTGGATTTTCTGAAAAAACAGCTTCCTAAGGAGAATAAAGATAAAAAATATGATCAGATGTATTCTGAAATTGCTTTGGGAACTTTTTTGCCTAAAATTGTAAGCAAAGATAATGCGGTTATACCTATGCAGGTTAATAAGGCAGAGTTAGTGGCTATATTAAAGAATGCTTCCGTATATTTGCCGTTTTTAAATGAGATTGATGAAACAGGTAAAACGGTTTCGGATAAAATTCTGGATGTTTTCTCGTTTAGAATTCCCTATTATGTAGGACCTCTTAACAGACATAGCAAACGCTCTTGGATTGAAAGAACGAACGATAAAATATATCCTTGGAATTTTGCTTCTGTTGTAGATGTTGATAAAAGTGCTGAAAGATTTATAGAGAATCTTACGAGTAAGTGTACGTATATCTTTGCTGCGGAAGTTTTGCCTAAGTGTTCGTTACTGTATAGCAAATTTGCCGTTCTTAATGAGCTTAATAATTTGAAAATTGACGGCGAAAAAATCAGTGTTGAGTTGAAACAAAAGATTTATAATGAGCTTTTTATGTGCAACAATAAAGTTACTTCTGCAAGGTTGAAGAGGTATCTGAAATCATACGGCATAGAAGGTGATATTACAGGAATTGATGGAGATTTTAAAAATTCTCTGAAATCGTACTGTGATTTATCATCTTTTAATTTGACTGATGCGCAAAAAGAAGAAGTTATAAAAGCAATCACAATTTTTGGCGACGATAAAGGATTGTTGAAAAAGAGATTGAAAGCTTTGTACGCAGATAAGCTTTCTAAGGATGATATTTACAAACTCAGCAAATTAAAATATACCGGTTGGGGCAGGCTTTCACGTGAATTCTTATCGGAAATTGAAGCAACGAATATTGAAACAGGAGAAGTCAATAGCATAATTAATTTTATGTGGGAAACCAATAACAATCTTATGCAGCTTTTAAGCAATGATTTTGATTTCCTGAAGGCAATTGATGAAGTTAACGGTGACAGAAAGTTTACAACGCTTAAAAAAGAGGTTGAAGAGCTTTACGTTTCGCCGAAGGTTAAAAGGCCTATATATCAGGCGATGAAGATTGTTGAAGAACTTGTGAAAATCAATGGCCGTCAACCTAAAAAGATTTTTATTGAAGTTGCACGCGGTGAAGAGGAAAAGAAACGTACCGTTTCAAGAAAGGCTCGTCTTTTAGAGTTATATAAAGCTTGTAAAAAAGAAAACGAAGCTTTGTATAATGCAATAGTAAACACCGAAGAAAACGAGTTCAGAAGAGATGCGCTTTTCCTTTATTATACGCAGTTTGGTAAATGCATGTATACAGGAAAATCAATATCTCTGGAAGAGATTTACAACAGAAATCTTTATGATATTGATCATATCTTCCCGCGTTCAAAACTCAAGGATGACAGTATTGATAACAGGGTTTTGGTTACAAAAGAATCCAATGAAGCTAAGGGTAACGTTTACCCTGTGGCGCAGAATATCAGAGAGAATCAGTTGCCTTTCTGGAAGATGTTGCTTGATAAAGAGTTGATAAGTCAAAAGAAATTTGAAAGACTTACCCGCAATACTCCGCTTACAGATGATGAACTCTCTTCATTTATCAGCCGTCAGCTTGTTGAAACAAGGCAGTCCACAAAGGCGGTTGCTCAGCTTCTTAACAAACGCTATGATTCGGAAATAGTTTATGTAAAGGCGGGTCTTGTTTCTGATTTCAGGCAGCAGTATGGGCTTGTAAAATGCCGTGAGGTCAATGATTTACATCACGCAAAAGATGCTTATCTCAATATTGTTGTAGGCAATGTTTATAATACCAGATTCAATCACAGCAAATATGCATTTATTTCTGATTTGCAGGCAGGCAAGGTAAGCCTCAATCAGATGTTTGTTTATCCTACTGATAATGCGTGGTCAGTAAGCGACGAAAACAAATCCATTGATATTGTAAAAAAGACTATGGATAAAAACAATATCAGATTCACCCGTTATTCATTCAGGCAAAAAGGCGGTTTGTTTGACCAGAACATATTGAAAAAAGGAAAAGGACAGGTTCCGGTCAAGATGAATTCGCCTATGGAGGATATTGATAAATACGGCGGATATAACCGTGCAACTTCTACTTGCTTCTCGTTGGTTTCTTATGTTAATGAAAAAGGGGAGGCGGTTAAGCAGTTTATTCCGATTGATTTGCATGAAGAAATCCGATATCTCGAAAATCCGAAGGCTTTTATTGACAGTAAGCTTTCTGTTGATGCAAAGGTTATTATTCCTTGTGTTAAGTACAATGCCTTGGTTAGCATTGACGGTTTCAGGATGCATATCAGCAGTAAAAGCGGCGGAGGCGCAAAAATTGTGTATAAACCCGCAATGCAGCTTGTTTTATCTCCCGGGTTGGAAGAATACATTAAGAAGATTTCCAACTATCTGAAGAAGTGCGTTGAACTGAACAGGGAAAAAGAGATAACAAAGTTTGACGGAATAACTCTTGAAAATAACCTTTCTTTATACGATGCTCTTGCTGACAAGCTTGGCAATACAATTATGAAGGTTAAGTTTTCCAATACCGCAAACGCTATGGAATCCAAAAGAAACGTTTTTGAAAAGCTTTCTCTTAAAAATCAGTGCGAAGTGTTGATGGAGGTCTTGAGTATTGTTCATTCAAACGTTCGTACGGGAGATTTAACTTTAATTGGTGAGGCAAAAAATAGTGGAACAGTTACAACAAATAGTAAAATTTTGCCCACTAAAAATGTCAAATCATTCAAGCTTATAAATCAATCAATAACAGGACTTTTTGAACAGGAGACAGAATTACTGGATTAATGAGGTGACAGTTATGGGATGGCGCACGGTTGTTGTTTCAAAACCGTCAAAACTGGATTTGAAATTAGGCTATATGGTTGTGCGGGACAGTGAAGGAACCGTCAGAGTACATATAAGCGAGATTTCTGTTTTGATAATTGAAAACACGGCGTCATCCGTAACTGCTGCATTGCTGAATGAACTTACAAAGCAAAAAATCAAAGTGATTTTCTGTGATGAAAAAAGGAACCCTTCCTCTGAACTTGTTTCATATTACGGGTGCCACGATAGCTCGTTGAAAGTCCGTAGCCAGATGGAGTGGAAATCGGAATCAAAGCAGGCTGTTTGGACTGCTATCGTTACTGAAAAGATTAAAAATCAGCGAAATAATCTGGTTTATTTTCAACTTACCGAATATCAATTGCTTGACCGTTACCTTGAAGAACTTGAGTTTAACGATGAAACCAACAGGGAAGGGCACGCTGCAAAAGTTTATTTTAATGCGATGTTTGGTAAAAATTTTTCTCGCTCTGAGGATTGCCCGATTAATGCAATGCTGAATTACGGATACGGTATTATCCTGTCGTGTGTAAACAGGGAAATCGTTTCTAACGGTTACGTAACTCAGATTGGATTGTTTCACGATAATATGTTTAATCAGTTTAATCTCGGGTCGGATATAATGGAGCCGTTAAGGGCTATTGTTGACCGGAAAACAAAGGAGTATATGCCTGAGAAATTTGAAAAAGAGGAAAAAAAGGTGGTATTGGAATTGCTGAGCAACGAGCTGCTTGTTGACGGAAAGCGGCAAACTTTGCTCAATGCAATAAGAATATATGTAAAAAGTGTTTTTGATGCAATTGAAAATAACGATATTTCAAACATAAAATTTTACAGTTATGAGTTATAGATTTATGAGAGTTATTGTCTTTTTTGATTTACCAACAGAAACAGGCGAGGATAAGCGAAACTACAGGAAGTTCAGAAAATATTTAATTAAAAGCGGCTTTATGATGCTTCAGGAGTCTGTTTATGCAAAGCTTGCATTAAACTATACTCAGGTTGATCAGGTGATAACGGAAGTGAAGAAAAGTAAACCTCCTAAGGGTTCTGTTCAGATTTTATCAGTAACAGAAAAACAGTTTTCAAAAATGGAGCATATTTCAGGCAAAAGCAGTACCAACATTATTAATACCGATGAAAGGTTGCTGATTTTGTGATAATGGTAAGTTTTGATTTTTTGTCAAAAACAATTTGTCCGGATGAAAAGAAAGTGGATGTTTTATGCATTGAGAACCATAACCTTTTCAGAAGAATTTACAATGCATTTCTGTCGGGAGAAACGGAAGAAAATAATATTGTTTTTTCAGAAAACTACGTTCCTCTTAAGTTCAAGGGTAATGTTTGCTTTCTGGATGATTATTTCAGGCTTGCATATTCTAATTCAATAATGAAAAAACTGTATGAACGTATTGAGGATTACTGTTACAGTGAAATGGAAAGAGAAACGGTTCAATTAAAATCACATCTTGTAGGTTATATGGAACAGATTGTGAAAGGCTTTGATTTCGATTTTGAATTCAATTACGAATTTGCACTTCCGGAATTATTCAAATTGATGAATATGAAACCCGTTGCGGATAATTATGATGTTTTGAATGCTTTGATTGATTACATTTTGATTCTTAATAAATACGCTCCGCCAAAATGCTTTGTTCTTATGAATTTGCATTTATATTTTTCTGAAAATGAGCTTGATTTGTTTTATGGTGATATGATAAATAATCATATAAAACTGCTGGTTATTGAGAGCAGAACGGTTTTCAAGAAAAGCATAAATGAAAATCTTATTATTTATGATAATGATTTTTGTGAAATATTTGAAAATTAATGTAATATGTTATATAATATATCTGTCTTATGGAATGTCCTGCAAAAGTGTAGTGTATGCAGTATACTCTCATTTGAGGTTTGAGAGTAGTGTAATTTCATAAGGTAGTAAAATGCAGGCGCAGACCAACACACTCAACGTCCTGTTTGAGAGTAGTGTAATTTCATAAGGTAGTAAAATAAGTCCAAACTGGTCTTTTTCTTCCCCTCGGTTTGAGAGTAGTGTAATTTCATAAGGTAGTAAAATCCACGTTTTGGATCACCGTCATACCTGCACTGTTTGAGAGTAGTGTAATTTCATAAGGTAGTAAAATGGAAGATGCCCGAGCCACTTCTATGGGTCAGTTTGAGAGTAGTGTAATTTCATAAGGTAGTAAAATTAAATGCAAGCACTTTAAAGATAAATCTCTGTTTGAGAGTAGTGTAATTTCATAAGGTAGTAAAATCTTGTTACCGTGCTTTCAACTACCATTTCAGTTTGAGAGTAGTGTAATTTCATAAGGTAGTAAAATCAGCAATGCTCGTTTTAGTGTGTCAAGATTGTTTGAGAGTAGTGTAATTTCATAAGGTAGTAAAATTAAACCTTGCTTTTATATGTCGCTTGAGGGGTTTGAGAGTAGTGTAATTTCATAAGGTAGTAAAATCAAGAATCGCACTAATTACTCCTGTGGTTAGTTTGAGAGTAGTGTAATTTCATAAGGTAGTAAAATCGATTCAAGCTGCTTATCGAAGGGAATTCGTTTGAGAGTAGTGTAATTTCATAAGGTAGTAAAATTGGATGACGAATTCGAAAGATTGGGCTTCGGTTTGAGAGTAGTGTAATTTCATAAGGTAGTAAAATCGTACTCGTTTATGTAAGGTTGCCGATACCGTTTGAGAGTAGTGTAATTTCATAAGGTAGTAAAATTATTAATTCCGCGGGTATCTCAACATCATGGTTTGAGAGTAGTGTAATTTCATAAGGTAGTAAAATCAAGCTCTGACAACATAAAGTAACCGCATTGTTTGAGAGTAGTGTAATTTCATAAGGTAGTAAAATCCCTGCAAACACAATCACCCGTTGTGCCTTGTTTGAGAGTAGTGTAATTTCATAAGGTAGTAAAATGATATAGTTGCTGATGCCGTTTGTTTTTGCGTTTGAGAGTAGTGTAATTTCATAAGGTAGTAAAATTGACAGAATCAACAAAGTTTTTCACTGACCGTTTGAGAGTAGTGTAATTTCATAAGGTAGTAAAATAGGAATTCGGAAGGATAAGCGAGCCGAGTCGTTTGAGAGTAGTGTAATTTCATAAGGTAGTAAAATCTGACATTATAGGTATCAAAGAAGCCGTGGGTTTGAGAGTAGTGTAATTTCATAAGGTAGTAAAATCGTGATAATTGCCGCATACTGCGCCGCTGTGTTTGAGAGTAGTGTAATTTCATAAGGTAGTAAAATCGTGGTAATTGCCGCTTACTGCTTCGCTGTGTTTGAGAGTAGTGTAATTTCATAAGGTAGTAAAATTCGTAACTCATTTGTCAAACCATCCTCCCGGTTTGAGAGTAGTGTAATTTCATAAGGTAGTAAAATCGTAATTATTGCGGTATATTTACCCACGTTGTTTGAGAGTAGTGTAATTTCATAAGGTAGTAAAATGAAAAATACGGATTAAAAGTATATCTTCATGTTTGAGAGTAGTGTAATTTCATAAGGTATTAAAACGACACCAAAAGGAGAAATGAAGATGTCACAGTTTGAGAGTAGCGTAATTTCATAAGGTAGTAAAATTACATTCCGAGAAGAACAAATGGAACCATAGTTTGAGAGTTGTGTATTCTATTAATATAAAAGTAACGGTGTCATATATGCCCAACATTAACGAAACGCTTTCAAAACTTAAAAAGTCCTCTTTCCGTTCGGGGTTTCATCTTACGGAAAAGGACAGGGCTTATATTTCTGAAAAGGGTATGGACACAATAAGAACTCATGCTCAGGAGTTTGTTCGTACCCGTCTTGCCCCCGCACACCCACACAATGACGGCAGACAAACCCCGATGCGCGGTCATCCCGTTTTTGTGGCGCAGCACGCCTGTGCCTGCTGCTGCCGCGGATGCCTTGAAAAATGGTACAGGGTTCCGCAAGGTAAAGAACTGACCGACATCCAGCAAGAAAAGATTGTAAATCTGCTTATGGCGTGGATAACGCAAGAGATAAGCAGATGAAAGATTACCGAAAGAAGAATCAGAAAACGACGAGCCCGGAGTGCTGATGCATTCCGGGCTTTTGTCGTACAAAACGCTGTTTCAGGTTTCCTTTTCGTGTGTGGGGGTGGGGGAGCGGAAGCTGTTTTGCTTTTGCATCTGCAATCCGCTGGATTGACAGTCTAAATGCTTTCACAATTGCTCCCAGTGAAGTTTTCGGAATTCTGAATGTTTATTGTTGCGGGCAAAAAGTGAGCCTTTTGTGCGCTACAGAGGCCATATTGCTGAATTCGCGTTAAAGATTGTGCGCTTTGAAACGTGACGTGAGCCATGAAACCTGATATAATATTCTACAGAAGAAACATTAATTGTCGAAACGGAGATTATATGGGATTTATTGAAGATTTATATTACGGAAATATTGATGCTCAGGCGTATAACGCTGAATTCGGTGCACAGTTGAAGAAAAAGCTCAACGATCTGACTGAGTTTGAAAAGCAAATTTCCGATAAACTGTCCGGCGAAGAAAAGACGATGTTTCTGAACTACACAGACAAGTATACTGAATTCACAGCCCGCAGCCTCACCGATTCTTTTGTTTCCGGTTTTCGTCTCGGTGCAAAATTCACACACGATACATTTATACGATAATTACGTCCTCCTTTCTTTTGAGGGTTCATGACATAAAATGCTCCACAGAAAATCTCTGCGGAGCATTTGTGCTGTCAATATGCGACCTGTTGCAAAGAAATGCTTTTGTGATATAATGTGCTTATAACAATTTGACGATGGGATTGAGATAAAATGGTTCTTTTTCGTTTTTTGCTTGCATTGCTGACGGTTTTTGGAACACTGTTTCCGAATGTCGGTCTGAATTTTGAATATAAGCATCTGCCGATTGAGTTTGCGGTTGAGTCTGTGAACGATATATACGTTCCTGCGGACAACAACGCAAACGTGGTTGAATATCCCTCAATCATAAAGCTCCGTCATCAGAAGAACGAAGCTGCTAACGGCAAGTCGCTCGCAACCTTTGAAAAGTGGGGCGACACGTATCCCATATATGAAAGCAACGATGATGCCGAAACGTGGCAATATGTCTGCACGGTAAAAGATAATCTGAACGAGGGTTACTGGAATGAATGGATGCCGTTTCTCTATGAACTGCCTGCGGATATGGGCGATTTTGAAAAGGGTACAATCATTCTTGCCGCAACGTCAATATACGGCGAAGGTGTAACCGACAGCACCATAACCCTTTATTCAAGCAACGATGCGGGTAAATCGTTCAATGCTTTCTGCAACGTTGACAGGGCAGGCGGAATAGATTGGGGTGTGTGGGAACCGTATTTGATTTACGAGGAAGAAACGGGCAGACTTTTCTGTTTCTATTCAGACGATTCCGACCCCGAGCATTCGCAGAAGCTTGTTTATAAATACACAACCGATCTTGTTAACTGGAGCGAGAAGTTCGAATGTGTTGCCTGCTCTGATTCATCACTCAGACCCGGTATGGTTTCAATTACCAGAATGGGCAACGGCGAATATTTAATGGTTTACGAGATGGTCGGTATTTTCATGAATCCGATTTATTGCAAAAGGTCAACTTCTCTCGATAATTGGGGCGACGTTTCGGATTACGGCAAGATAGTTTCTGCAGGCGGCAAAACTTTCGGCTCATCTCCTTGCGTTGCGTGGACACCCGTCGGCGGCGAATGCGGAACACTTATTGTTACGGGTCGACACGCCATCAGAGGCGAAAGCGACACGGGTGCGGATATGTTCATCAGCTTCGATTACGGCAAAACCTTTGCACCGATTGATAATCCCATTCCGTATCCGACTGACGAACCTTTCGTAAAATGCGGTTACAGTCCGTCACTCTTTTTCTCGGAAGACGGAACAACGCTTTACTACGTCAACAATCCTCCGTGTTATGAATCAACCTATAAGATTACGGTTGCAAAAATCAAAATTTCGGAGTTATAAAAAGCGTTGGTTATATTAATCAAGTCGAATTTTTGAAAAATCACAAGTGTTGAACGACAAAATGAGGCTGCTGTGCAAGCAGCCTCATAATATTATGATAACTTATTCGACTTTAAATCCAAACATTTCTTTGAAATCATTAAAGCATTCTTCGCATACCCAACACTTTTGGTCGGGCGTGCAAAAGCCTTGCTGCAAATCTTCGCCGTGCTCGCTGAATTTATCCCAGCAAAAGGCACAATGGTCATGGTCCCACTTTTCTGACGGCTTGGTGTATTGCATCTTTTTAAGTTTTGCGTTCATCAAATACTCTTGCTGATTCAAGAGCCTCCAATCGTTTTGCATTATGCGCCACTCCTAATCAACCAGATATACACAAAAGGATTTAGTCTTTCCGCCAACAACGGTTCTTTCAACTTCTTCCTCCCAAAAAGGCAAAAGATAGTCCTTAAAATCTTTTATTATGTCATCTTTCAAGGCGTGTTCACCTTTCAAAAAGAGGGTAAATTTGTTGATTATTAATATAATGC
>JAFQKF010000044.1 GCA_017397105.1 Clostridia bacterium
AAAAAATATTACTTAGTGTCCGATGGTGGAGATGAGGGGGATCGAACCCCTTACCTCTTGAATGCCATTCAAGCGCTCTCCCAAGTGAGCTACACCCCCATGTTTGAGGACACTAAGTAATTGATTTTTATTAAATTTTTGTAGGGTGCGTTTCTGAGTGCTTTGGGCTCCCAAGTGAGCTACACCCCCATGTTTGAGGACACTAAGTAATTGATTTTTATTAAATTTTTGTAGGGTGCGTTTCTGAGTGCTTTGGGCTCCCAAGTGAGCTACACCCCCATAGCAAAAGTATTAACTTTGCCTAAGTATATTATCACAAGATTTTTAAAAAATCAATACCTAATCCCAAAAAACTTTAATTGAGCAATCATAAATTTCATCCGTCTTGAAAACAGTAATAAAAAGTGATATGATTTTTACATTAAAATACGGGAATGATGATATGAAAAAGATTCTTATTGTTTTTACGGGCGGCACAATCGGAAGCACCGTTCGGGACGGTTGGATTTCTCCCAGCCAGAAATCAAAATATCTGTTGCTCGAAACCTATTCCGAGCAAAACGGCGGTGTGGAATTTGACACCGTTGAGCCTTACACCGTTTTAAGCGAAAATCTGAGCGCAGAACACCTTAACAAGCTTACGGACTGCGTTTGCGACAACGTTGGAAAATATGACGGATTTATAGTAACTCACGGCACGGATACTCTCCAATATTCCGCCGCCGCGCTCAGCTATGCCGTGGGCTCTTCGAGCCCTCCCGTCATCCTTGTTTCAAGCAATTATCCGCTTGACGACAGCCGTGCCAACGGTCACGCAAACTTTAAAGCAGCGGTTGATTTTATCAAAGGCAGCTACGGTAAGGGCGTTTATATATCTTACAGAAACACCGACGGCAACGTTTATTTTCACTGCGGAACAAACACAATCTCTCACCGTGAAATGGATGATTGCGTTTACAGCCTCGGTTTTTCAAATTACGCAAGCTATGACGGAAAAAGCATTAAAACCAACAACGAATATACCCTGCCTGAGATTTCACCGCACGGCAAGCTCGCACTTATTGAAAACCCGCAGATTCTTGTAATTGACTCCCACCCTGCAGACAGTTTTGATTACTGCATCGACGAGAGCAAAGCAGTAATTATCAAGCCGTACCATTCAGGCACTTTAAATACGGCAAGCAGTAATTTCTGCAATTTCTGTAAAAAATGCCGCAAAAACAATATTCCCGTTTATGCCGTCAATATTCCCGACGGTGTTACTTACGAAAGCTCAAGGGAGTTTGAAGACCTTGGAATTACCCCCTTAAAAAACACGGCTTTTTGCAACGCATATATAAAAATCTGGATTGATATCAGCAATAATACCCAGTAATTTAACACAATTCAGCTATTAGTTTTATATTTTTAGCTAAAATGAGTTTTAATCATTGTGTTTTAAAAAACATAGTGGTATAATATGCGAACAGAATTTGAACTTTAGTTCATAAATCTTCAGCACAAAAGAGGTAATGACTATGCACGTTATAGTTGTAGGTCTCGGCAAGCTCGGTATTACAATGACAAAGCAGCTTATAACCGAGGGTCACAGCATTACTGTTGTTGACATCAACAATTCAAAGGTAACGTCTTTTGTTGACACGTACGACGTTATGGGTGTTTGCGGCAACGGCGCCGCCTGCGAAACGCTTCAGGAAGCTGAGGCCGCCAAAGCAAAGCTTATTATTGCTGTTACCCCCTCTGACGAGCTAAATATTCTTTGCTGCCTCATCGCTAAAAGAATGGGCACGGAAAACACCATTGCAAGAGTACGAAATCCTGATTACGCAGCGCAGATGCAGTTTATGCGCAACGAGCTCGGAATCAGTATGGTTGTTAATCCTGAGTTTGAAACCGCTAACGAAATTTCAAGAATAATCCGTTTCCCTTCTGCGGCAAATCTCGATTCATTCGCAAGGGGTAAAATTGAAATCGCCCGCGTTCGCATCCATTCCGACAATGCTTACTGCGATTTGCCTATTCACGAAATCCGTAAAAAATGCAAGGCAAAGGTACTTGTTTGCGCAGTTCAGCGCGATGACAAGGTCTACATCCCCTCCGGTGATTTCGTTATAAAATGCGACGATACTATCAGCATTACAGGTACGAGAACAGAGCTGTCCCATTTTATGAAGCGCAGCGGAGTTTATAAGCAGAAAATCAAAAACGTAATTATAATCGGCGGCGGAAGAATCGCTTATTACCTTGCTAAGCTTCTTTCAGACACGGGCAGAAACATTAAGCTTATTGAGCAAAACGAAGAACGCTGCTATGAGCTTTCCGCTCTTTTGCCCGACGTTACCGTAATCCACGGCGACGGCACTGACCAGGATATCCTTGACGAACAGAATCTTGAAGGTCAGGATGCCCTTGTTTCACTTACGGGAATAGATGAGGAAAACATCATTGTTTCCATGTATGCCGAATCAAAGGGTGTAAACAAAGTAATCACCAAGGTCAACCGTCACTCATTCTCACTGCTTAACGATATAGGTCTTGAAACTCTTGTTTCACCGCAGATTGTTGCAGGTAACCTCGTTGCCCGTTACGTGCGTGCACTCCAGAACTCTGCAGGAAATTCAAGAATCCAGACCCTTTACAAATTAGTTGGCGGCAAGGTTGAAGCCGCAGAATTTATTGTACCCGAGGATGCAGGCTATGCAAACATCCCCTTTAAGGATTTAAGCATCCTGCCCAATATCCTTATCGGTTGTATCATTCGCAACGGCAAGATTATTTTCCCCGACGGTGATGACGTAATGATGGAAAATGACAGTGTAATCGTTGTTACGGCAGACAGAATCATCGAAGATTTGCACGATATTTTCGTTTGATTCACGGAGGTCTTGCTATGAATTACAGATTGATCTCGCATAATCTCGGAAGAATTCTGCTGGTTGAAGCTGCCTTGCTCGTTTTACCGGCCATCGGCGCATTAATCTACGGTGATGACACTTTAACAGCATTTTTATTCACAATAGCAGCTCTTGCCGTTACCGGCGCCATTGCAACAAGCTTCAAACCTGAAAAGAAAAATATGCGCGCTAAAGAAGGATACGTTATAGTTGCACTCAGCTGGATTCTTCTCTCTCTCTTCGGATCTATGCCGTTTGTAATAAGCGGATATATTCCGAATCCCGTTGACGCTTTCTTTGAAACCGTTTCAGGTTTTACCACAACAGGTTCATCAATCCTTACAAACATTGAGGCTTTACCCAAAAGTCTTCTTTTCTGGCGAAGCTTTACCCATTGGATCGGCGGTATGGGCATACTTGTTTTTGTTATTGCAATAATGCCGAAAACTGAGAATGCATCTATGCATATAATGAAAGCAGAGGTTCCCGGACCGACAGTCGGTAAGCTTGTTTCAAAGCTCAGAGCATCGGCACGTATTCTTTACGGAATTTACTGCGTGCTTACAGCAATTGAAATGATTATGCTTTTTGCCGGCGGAATGCCGCTGTTTGACAGTATCGTAAACTCATTTGCCACCGCAGGTACCGGCGGATTTGCCATATTAAACAACGGCATTGCAGGCTATAACAGCCTTTATGCCGAAATGGTTATTGCTGTATTTATGCTCATTTTCGGTATAAACTTTAACCTTTACTACCTCATACTTATCAAGCAAGTAAAACAAGCTCTTAAGAGTGAAGAACTTCACTGGTATATCGGTATTGTTGCAGTAAGCGTTGTAATAATCGCTTTAAACCTTACAACCACAAAGTACGGTGTAGCGGAGGCATTCAGATATGCTTTCTTCCAGGTTGCTTCTTTAGTCACCTCAACAGGATTCTCCACGGCAAACTTTGACACGTGGCCCATTCTTTCAAAATCTGTACTTGTTATCATTATGTTTATAGGTGCCTGTGCAGGTTCAACCGGCGGCGGAATCAAAATTTCAAGAGTTATTATTCTTATTAAGAGCGGTATAAGAGATATAAGAAAAGCTATAAACCCCAGAAGTATTGAAACGGTAAAAATTGACAGACGCCCCGTTGACGAACCCGTTGTAAGAGGTGTTTCGACTTTCTTCGGAACGTATATGGTTGTTGCGGCAGCTTCACTGTTGCTCATCTGCTCGGATACAAACGATCTCACAACGGCCTTTACTTCTGTTATCACCTGCCTGGGCAATATGGGTCCCGGACTCGGAGACGTAGGACCCGCAGGCAACTTTGCCAACTACTCAATGTTCAGCAAACTTGTGCTTTGCTTTGATATGCTTGCAGGCAGACTTGAGCTTATACCTATGCTTATGCTCTTCTCTCCCTATGCCTGGGCAAGAAAATATTCATAAAAACGCAAAAGACTTTGACAGTCAAAACGGCTGCCAAAGTCTTTTTTGTTACATAAAATATGGAAAATCAAATAAAAACCTAACGGGCTTTATATAAGTCAGCCTGGGTGACTCAAAAAAGTTTTCCTTTTGTGTTGCATGATATATCATAAAAATATCACCGTTTTCACTGTAAAGAAAACTGCAATGCCCTGCGCTGTAAATATCTTTATAAGGTTGATTACAATGCACGGGAAACGGGCTTTTATACCACGATTTCGGATTCGTAACGTCATCGCCGCAAAGAGTCAGCATACCGAGCGAATAATGCCCCGAACTGTAACCGCTTGCGGAATAAACAATATAAATATCACTGCCTTTATAAAGAACGGCAGGGCCTTCATTTACCCACCACCCTCTTTTTTCCCAGGAAAATTCGGGACGGGAAAGCATAACGGAATTATTTGCACCGCTGTCATCCGTTTTAAGCGTGTAAGGATTTTCCATTTCAGTTATATAGAGGCACTGGTGCGCAACGTCAACGTAGGCAGAGCATATATAATACAACTTACCGTCTTTCTTAAGGTAAGTACCGTCAATGTTATTAAGCGAATCGGGTGCCAGAATACCCTTGAACTCATATTCACCGAAAATATCCTGAGTTTTACTCTCCAGCACAAAGCCGTAGCGGTAATAATCCGTGTGCGCTACATAGCTTTCAGCCTCAGGCATTCTGCCCCTCGGCACGGCATTTTCATCAAAGAGAGCGCAGGAAACAATATACCACTTACCGTCAATTTTATGAATTTCAGGCGCCCAGATATCCCTCAGTATACCGTTGCTTCCTGCGGTATACACCGTTTTCTTTTCAACAACAGTTGTATCGGTGAAGCTTTTAATTTTCCTTATTTCAACCGAGCCGCCGGTTGTGAATGTATAGTAGCAGCCCGTTTCATCCTCAACGATAAACGGATCGCCGCCATTCTCGCTGTCAACAGGCAAATCGTATTCGGTGGCAGTAAAGGAATTAATATAGCCTGCAACCGAAACAATAAGGCTCATAATAAAACAGATTGCAAATTTCAAATAATCACCTCAAATAAAATATCAACCTGTGCAACATTATAATTCCATATTAATATGCCAAATTAAAAATATCAAGATTTTTTGTAAATAAAACAAAAATCCCCGACCGAAGCCGAGGATTTTACGTCTGTTGTTTATTTCTTTTTGGATTTGGAAGGCTTCATCACCAAAGCACCTGCCGCCATAATTGCCGCAAACACAATAAGATAGAAAAGCACGGGGCAAGAGAATTCGCCATTGGCCTTTGCCTCAACATAATACACGTAGCCGTGAGAATAAAGAGCGGCAAACACCATGAATACAGAACCGAGTATTCCGAGCGAAGGCAACACGAATCTTTTGATAACAGAAAGATCCTTTTCCTTAATCATAAACTTAACAAAAATCGGAATATAAAAGGCGTAAATTGTTATAATGGGAAGCTCTGATGAATCAAAGCTGAAAATTCCGAACCACTTTACAGGCGCAAGGTTGGCACCATAAAAATATACCAACCAGAAAGCAACTATAACAAGACCTGTTATGCAGGAGTTGGAGGGCATACCCGTTGCGCCGTCAAGCTGCTTCATAAAGTTTACTTTAGGACCGTATCCGCGAACCGAAAGAGAATACATACCTCTTATGCATCCGATAAGCAGACCGTTGAGAGTGCCAAGGCAGGAAACAGCAATAAACAGATTAAGAATATTGCCGAAAACGTTACCGAAAACGTTAACAAACGCTACCGTTGCACCGTCGTGGCGCAGGGTATCAACAGAAGCACCGCCTGCAACGCCGATATAATAAAGCACATAAACAGCTATTATAATCAATCCGCCGCCGATAAGAGCGATGGGAAGATTCCTTTTGGAGTTCTTGATTTCGGAGTTAATGGAGGTTGCGATAATCCAGCCCTCATAAGCAAAAGCCGAAGCTACAACCGCACCGAAAAGGTTTGAGAAGTTTCCTGTACCCGTTGCAAAGTTTGAAGCAAGAATGGATACAGGCTCATTTGCCATATTATGAGTAAAGCCGTAAATAATACCCACAATCGCCATAAGGATAAGAGGAACAAGCTTTATAAACGTAGCAGAAACCTGAAGCTTACCTGCGATTTTGGGTGAAAGAGTATTGACCGCAAAAACAAATATGAGAATAAAACCTGCAAGGCAAAGGGTTTCCGCACCCATTACCGCTCCGCCCTCGCTGTAAGGCACGGAAAGGGTAAAATCAGGATTAACCGAACATAAAAAGGTTATAAAATACCTTGCGGTAAGCCATGCAAGCACTGAGGTCATTGCAGGAGCATAAAGAACTGTAACAAACCAACCTACAAGGTAAGAATACCTTGAGCCCACCGTTGCCTCAGCATAGTCAACAATACCGTTAACTTTTTCATAACGCTGAGCCATAACAGCAAAGGCAAGTACGCAAATAATCATTACGAGGCCGCCAACAAGCCACGCAAGAATTCCCAGAGGCATATCGCCGTCGGTTTTATCAAGAATAGCCTGTGCCTTAAAGAATACACCGCTTCCGATAACGGTGCCGACTACCATACAGATTGCAGTAAGCAGACCGTATTGCTTTTTAAGACCCTTTTCCATATCATCATCCTTTTTCCATTATTTTGTATTTATTTTACACCTTTTACTGTGATATGTAAATATTAAATTTTAATATACAAAAATATTTTTTCATAATTAATTTTTTCATAAGAAATCAAGAATTATTCATATAGTAAAAAATGGCTTGCGCGGGACAATATCCGCGCAAGCCATTGCAGTTTTATTATCCTTCAATAGCTGATATTATTCTTCAACTTCAGCCTCGGGAGCATTCTTTTTAACGCTTGCAATTCCGTTTTCACAGCTTGCTTTTGCCTTATAGCCCTCGGACACAGCGATAACCTCGCCGTTCTTTGCCTTAAGTCTGAAACGGTATTCTCCTGCTTTATCGGTATAAAGCTCAAATTTGGGATGCTTTACCTCTGCAACGGGCTCAACGGTAAGATCCTGAACGTCACCGACGCAGTTTGTTTTTACGCTTGCAATACCGTTAAGGCAAGCTGCTTTTGTTGTGTAAACTTCGGAGGTTGCAATAACTTCTCCGTTGCCTGCCTTGAGGTCGAACTTAAAACCTGTTGCTGTTTCTTTCACTACGAATTTTCCCATTTTTTTCATCCTTTCTTTTATTCAGACATCAATTTTATATAAACCGCCTGAAAGCGATTTAATACCTGATTTACTTTGCCGAAGAAATAAGCTTATCCATAGCATCAAGCAGAATTCCTGCCGTCTGCGGACCTACGGAGTTTGTTTCTTCATAGTGCTTTCTGCCGGATTCATCATAAGGAATATTGAAATACGGCAGCCACTCATGAAGAACAAAATCGTTCTCGGGAATTATATAACCGATTTCATCATTGCACAGTCCGAGAACAAAGGCGTGTTCACACTCAGACATTTCGGAAAGCACCTTATAATCCGCCTCTTTGCCAAGCGGAGATTCCTCTGCTGTGAAAAAATTACCGCTCTCAAGCTCAGGCGATAATTCACCGGGAATCATATAAACTCCGATTTGATTATTGCCAAGCTCCATATAAGACACTTCGCTTATGATTGCAACTTTATTGAAAGCTGTCTTTTCAACGTCATTATTGAGAACGCCGATAATACGGGCAAGTAAAAGCGCCGTATTATCGCAGGCAACGCTTACAGCCTGACTCTTGATATTGATAAGAGGAACAAGCTCCTTTTCATTATCGGTTGAGAGCACAAGGTCCGCCACATCCTTACCGAACTGCTTTGTATAGGCAAGGCAATCAAATTCGGGATTTTTAAGCACGTCGTCAAGCTTTGCACCCGAAATAAGTCCGCCGATAGCACCGTTGATAAACATAACGTTTGCGCCACCTGTTTTCTCATCGATTTCCTTTGCCATGTATGCAGGGAAATCAGCGCTTACAACGGTTGTTTTGGCGCCGAGCATTTCGGCATGGCAGGCAAAATTGACAATATATGTATCATCACAGCCGTCATCGGGAGAAAAGCGGATGCTTGTAACAGTCGCATCATAATCAATGGGTGTTCTCGTATCAGCCTGCAGACCCTGAGCCTCTGCCGTACCGAAATAAAGCTTACCGTTTTCCCTTGCTTCATAGGCATCTATTATTGCCTGAGCGGTTTTTTCCTTAAGACCGAGCATAAAAGCATCGTTCTTTCCGTCAGAATAGAAAGCACTGCCCCACAAGCCCTGAGTATCAATAGCGGAATGTGTATGGGTTGCGCAGACGTTGATTGATTTGACGTTGCCGAGCTTACCGCTTTCAATAACCTTTTGTCTTATATCGTTGATATCGGCACGGCTTATTCCAACGCAATCTATTGCGCAAATAATAACGCCGCCCCTGCCCGTGTTGTCATCAAGATAAACGGCTTTTGCGTACATATCGTCAAGCACGTCAAGCGCAGGATTGTTGGTATTGTAGCCTGCAATATAATAAGTATCAGCCGATACATCCTCGGGGGTCAGCTTTACCTTTGCAAAGCCTGCAGTCCAGCACTCACCCGCAACTGACGAAAAAGTTTCATCGCCACCAAGCATATATTTTGAAGATTCCTCAACAGTTGTAAAAACAGAGGCCGGCACACATATAATTATGAGCGATAAAAGCAGGCTGATAAGCCCTCTTACAAGATTCGGAATACGAAGAAAACGAAGAACTGCCATATTAATCACATCTTTCTGTTATAAGTTTATCAAATGCCTTTGAGAGAGAAGAGGCTGCGGTTGAGCCTGTTGAAACGGTTTCCTCATAGTGACCCTCTTCATTTGAAGCGGAATAATCGTTATCCGGTACTATATATCCCACCGCATCATTACAAAGACCGAATACAAGGATTTCATCCTCAGCGGCGAATTTGTTCTTAAGAGGTTCATAAGGATATTCACAGCCGTTGAAAGCTTCCTGCGCAGAATAGAATCCGCCGTAAACAATCTCAGGCAATACCTCGCCGGGAGCTTCAAGTATTTTAACGTTTTTACCTATTTCGATATATCCGATTTCACTTGTAAGCTTGATATCGCCATTCTCTTTGAATGCGGTTGCGTTACACAGACCTGCACGTTCAGCAAGCTTGAAAACAAAGTTATCAACCACAAAATCAAGCTGAGCATGAGCAACGTTAAGTATAGGATCAACCCTCTCGCTCTTCTCGGCAAGGGCTGCAAGTATATCAGCTACCTTGAGGCTGTATGCCTGCATACGCTCGTAATTTGAATCGCCAATCTGAGGAATTCCGTTTTCCTCGGTAAGATTGCAGCCTACTCCGCCGCCGATTGCTCCCTGAATGAAGATAAAATCAGCGTTACATTTTGTGTTGACTGCCTGCTCTACATAATAGGGATAATCACCTGAAAGCTCACTGTTGCTCCACGCAAGGTTTACGGGATGAGCGCCGAAGTTAGAAATATAGATTTCTTTCTTTTCGCCGTCGTCAGGCTTGAAACGGAAAAGATGAATATACTCATCAACAGCACGTGGGTTTCTGGAATCGTTGAACATCACGGGGCAATATTCAGAGGCATAATAAAGCTGACCGTTTGTGCGCGTATTATATGCTTCTCTAATTGCATCAGCCGCTTTGTTGACAAGCGCATCAATATACGCTTCATCCCTGCCGCTTTTCGGGATATTGCCCCAGAGACCCTGAGTATCAACGGCGCTGTGGGTATGGGTTGAGCCGATATCAATGCTGATAAGCTTACCTTCACCCGTTATGTCGCTGAGCTTTTCGCGCACAGCTTTAACGTCAGCATTCATGAAGCCTATGCCGTCTATCCACGCAAATGCCGCAGCTCCCCTGCCCGAGTTATCATCAAGCACAACCGCTCTTACGTACAAATCGTCAATAACACCCGTAACTTCCTGAGCAGGGAATTTAAGAAATCCGCCAAGGAAGTATCTGTGGCTGTCAATATCATCGGGTGTAAGAAGTCTTTTTGCATATCCTGCCGACCAACTGTCAGCAACAGCTTCATCAATAAAATCCACGTTGCCTTCGAGGAAGTTTTCGCTTATTGCCTGAGTGGGTCTTTCATCATACCCAACCTTCAGAAGGCTCTGAAAAACCGACGAAAGAAGTAACGGCAAACCCATAAGTACCGCCAGAATTGCCGAAACCCATCTGATAACAACTGCCATAATTTTTACCTCCGATTTTCCTTAAAATTTTATACCGAGTTCATCCCTTAGCTCGGATTTAATATCAAAATCGTTAGAAAGCCTTGCAGGCAAGGCAATATAAGCATCCGCAAGCTCAAGAAGCTGCTTTGCAACAGCATCGTCATTGCTTTTGAGATATTCGAATATCTTACTGACTATATCGCAAAAAACGAAGAATTTCTCCGACCATTTTGCAAGCTCACGGCACAGCGGCAAATCACGCTCCAGGAACTCACGGCAAGCGTTCATTTTATCCGTGTATCTCTCCGCAAGAGAAAACGCCTGCTCTGTATCTCCTGCCTTAAAAGCTTCCTCTATTTTATCAAAAGCCTCATACATCCGCCTTGAATTCGCATCCTTAAGGCATGAAGTATATAAATGATCCGCAAAAATGATGAAGCTTTCCGCATTCTCACACCCTACAACCTGCCTTATTGCGTTTTCCCAGGAAATCTGAGGATTGTACCCCTCACTGTCCCAAAGATAATCAGCAACGGTTATAAGCGGTATTTTCGAACACTCGGCATATTCCATGCAGTTGGAAATTATTCCTTCGGAATACTTATATAAATCCGCATCACGGTTTATTATGGGAGAAATATGCATCTCATTGAACATGGAGCAATCGTTTACAGGGTAATTATCCCAGTAAAGCGGTTTATGATGTGTGCCCTCAATAAACCTGAGCGCCTCAAAGCTTGTAAGCTCCCTTGAGCAGATATCTCTGCCTGTCCAGAACACCGAAACAAACGGAGAAACGTTACGCCCGAGCTTTGATATATAATATTCATCACCCTTGCCGTGGTATACCGTAGGGCAAACAGTGAGCCTGATTGAGCAATCAACTGACTGCAAGGCTGAATAGTATCTTTCAATAAGATCAATATGAGCATTTACCGTTTCGCCGTAACGGGCACGGTCCCCGTCATACTCCAGCTCTTCGCTTATATCGTCCAGCAACAGACCGAAGCGGCGGACACCGATTGAATAAAGTTGCTTCGTTTTATCGAGCAACGCCGCAAACTCGGCATCATCCGAATATTTCATTGAAAGCCCCGGTGCAAGGCACCAGTAAAAATTCATATGATATTCCGAAGCTGTATCAACAAGCTCTTTAAGCCTTTCCAACTCTGCATCCGGATATTTTTCACGCCAGAGCTCACGGTGGTATTCATCGTCCTTGGGGGCATAGTAAACGGTGTTCATCCTGTTTTTCGCCATAAGCACCATTACGGATTTACGGCTTTCATGACTCCACGGTTTACCGTAAAAGCCCTCTATGTACCCTCTTACGGGAAATGACGGAACGCAGATGAATTCACCGTCAGAAAACCGGTTTTCTTCAAGGCGCTTCGTAACGTCACACAAAGCGTAAAACGCACCTTTTTCGCACGAACATTCAACGGTAACAGACCTGCCGCTTATTGTAAGAATATACTTTTCATCGGTGAGTCTGTGCATTTTTTCGCAGTATACGGTACGGCGGCAGTCCACACACTGCACGGTAACTTCAACTGAATTTTCACTCAGCGTTTTACCGAAAGCTGCTTCAAGCCTGTCCGCAAATCCAACACCCTTTATTATATCTATCACCCCTTAATTATAAAATAATAATACATCATTTTAATTCCTATTTCAATTATTAAATGAGTACATAAAATGCCTTGATTTTTGTAGGTTTTAATGATAAGCTAAGTAAAACAGCCCACAGGAGCGATATTATGACCGTAAGACCCTATCTTCCAAAAGACAAAGATGACGTACGTTATATATGCCTCAACAGCGACGGTGAATGTGACCTTTCAAAAAGAGGCAGACATTTTATTCTTACTACATACTGTGATTATTTCATAGAAAAAGAGAGTGAAAACTGCTTTGTTGCCGTTGATGAAAATGATAAGGCAATAGGCTATATTATCTGCACGGAAAACTTTGATAAATTCAAAAAAAGCTTTACGGGCGAATACATTCAGCGCTTCAGAAAGTATGAATTTCTGCGCCGCAAGCACGCTTTGAAATCTTTTGTGCCTCAGGAAAACAACAGCAAGGATTACCCTGCGCACCTTCACATTGATATTCTTCCCGAATATCAGCGTATGGGATTAGGTCACAAGCTCACCGATACTCTTTGCACGCACCTGAGAAACAAGGGTGTGAAAGGCGTTATGCTGACAACGTGGGTCGGCAACAAGGCTGCACGAGGCTTTTACGAAAAATACGGTTTCAAGCTTATAAAAGATTACAAAAACTGCGTAGCTTACGGAATAAACTTATAAAGAAATAAGCGGTTTGCACAAAGCACTGTGCAGACCGCTATAATTTTTGCATTTTATTCATCGGAAACGTCCGATTCTATTTCAACCGCCTTGCGTATACTCCAGTCCGATTCTTCAAGAAGCTTCTCAGCCGTCACGTCATCACAGCCGAGAATCTCCTGAGTAATTCCAACCATTCTCCTGCGCAGTTTTTTATTGGTCGGGCGAAGATTAATCATCATATTCTCATAAACACAGCCGCATTTTACCATTGAAGCGGTAGAAATCATATTGAGTATAATCTTCTGCGCAGTGCCTGCTTTCATTCGGGTTGAGCCGGTTATAACCTCAGGTCCCGTATCGGCGCATATATTTATATCTGCCGCTTTACCGAGCGGCGTGTCAGGGTTATTTACAATGCTCACAGTTACACCGCCAACACTTTCAGCATACTCAACAGCGGAAATAACGTAAGCCGCAGAGCCCGAAGCAGAAATTCCTATTAAAATATCCTTGTCGCAAAAGCCGTTTTCTTTAAGATCATTTATTGCCATTTCGGGGTTATCCTCGGCATTCTCGGCAGCTTTGAACATACACTGCTCACCGCCGGCAATTATACCCTTAAACAGACCGTAGGGCACACCGAACGTGGGAGGACATTCAGCAGCATCACACACCGCAAGCCTGCCCGACGTACCACTGCCTATATAAAAAACTCTGCCGCCGTTTTTTATTGCAAAAGCCGCAGCATCACAGGCTTGTGCAATCTCAGGTAAAGCCGCTTCTATAGCCTGTGTCACTTTGTTATTCTCATCGTTTATTATCTTTACAATTTCAAGTGTCGGCATCCGGTCGATGTGTACGGTGCGAGGATTTCTCATTTCCGTTTTAAGCATTTTAAACCTCCGTGCTTTCTAACATGGATTTCGCAATAGCAAGAGCACCGTAAACAGGCGGCTTTTGCAAAAATTCAATTTCATATCCGTCGCCAAGATATCTCTTCAGGAACGGTTCAATTACCTCTCTCTGTCCGCACAAGCCGCCGCAAATCACGGTTTTAACATTCTTTGCGTTATGAAGCTTCAGACCTGCGGCAATCATTTCAGCTGCATAGCGTGCGTTTCTTTCAATGATTTCTTTTGCCTGCAAATCACCCATGTTGTAAGCCTCAAACACCAGCGGTGCAAAAGATGCAACAAACGCCGCTCCACCTCTGTAAATCTCAGATATCCGCTCAGTAACAGGTGCACCGAGTTTTTTCTCAACAAGCTTGAGAATAGCCTCGCTTCCGCCTCTGCCGTCTGCGCATCTCAAGGCATTTTCGAGCGCATCGGAGCCGTAAGAAAAACCGCTTGCGCCTTTGTCAATCATATATCCCCAGCCGCCTATGCGGTGACGCACGCCTTGGCAGACACTGAATGCAATTATTCCCGTGCCCATAATCACGGCAACTCCGTCATCATCCGCAAGGGCAAGTTTAATGACGTTATCAGTATCGCCGCCGTTACCGCAAGCACCGAAACCGCAGCTTATTAAAAAATCACTCAAAGCCGTTTGATTATCTGCACTTATTCCGCCGGCAAGCCCCGCAAATACGGCAATCGCTTTTTTATCAACACCGTTGCATACACACGAAACACCCTTTTCCAAGACCTTGAATGTGTTTTCAATCCCGAGATTCACGGGGTTGGATGCACCGAGAACAACTCTGTTTATTTCGTTAAATTCAAGGTCGGTGAGTAAAAACTCCGTTTTGGTTCCTCCGCCGTCAATTCCGAGCAAATATTTTATTGCTCCGCTTTTCTCCGCCATTTCAACCCCTCCTTTTCCTTTTTATTATATATCAAACACAGTAAATTTCAACAGGTTTTGTATATAAAAAATCCGCAACCGCATATGCCGAGTGTTCATAAGGACACTCGGCAGTTTTATTCGCCATACGGCGAGTGATATTGCTTCGCAGTTTTATTGTGCTTTGCACAGTGTTATTGTCCTTCGGACAGTTTTATGCGAATAAAATAACACTGAAGCCGTAA
>JAFQKF010000045.1 GCA_017397105.1 Clostridia bacterium
ATGTCGGCATAACAAAAGAGAATTTCAAGGAATTTTTTAACGACAATATTTTGTCAGCAGTTGAAGGGAAGTAATATTTATGAATTGCCTTACTCTTAAAAAATCAAACTGCAAAAACTGCTATAAATGTATCCGCCATTGTCCTGTCAAAGCTATCCGTTTTTCGGGCAATCAGGCGCATATTATAGGTAACGAGTGTATTCTGTGCGGTCAGTGCTTTGTTGTGTGTCCGCAGAATGCTAAAGAAATCGTCAACGAGGTTGAAAAAGTAAAGGTTCTTATTCAGAGCGGAGATCCGGTTGTTGTCAGCCTTGCACCGTCATTTATTGCAAACTATGACGGTGTGGGCATCAATTCTATGCGTTCCGCACTTCAGAAGCTTGGCTTTTTCGATGTTGAAGAAACTGCAATCGGTGCAACTATCGTCAAAAATGAATATGAGAGAATGCTTGCGGAAGAGGAGAGAGATGTTATTATTTCTTCCTGCTGTCATTCAATAAATCTTCTTATCCAGAAGCATTATCCAGCAGCACTCGAATATCTTGCCAATGTTATGTCGCCTATGCAGGCACACTGTCAGGATATAAAAAAGCGTATTCCAAACGCGAAAACCGTTTTTGTCGGTCCTTGTGTTGCAAAGAAGGATGAGGCTGATTATTACGAAGGAATAGCAGATGCTGTTCTTACCTTTGAAGAGCTTACGGAATGGCTTAAGGAAGAAAATATTGTACTTGAGGCGGTTTCGGATAAGGATGAATTCAGCCGTGCAAGATTTTTCCCCACAACGGGCGGCGTGCTAAAAACAATGACTGAAGTGAGCGACTATACATACGTTGCCATTGACGGTGTTGAGAATTGTATAGCTGTACTTAAAGATATTGAAAAAGGAAAGATCCATAAGTGCTTTATTGAGATGTCATCTTGTGTCGGCAGCTGCGTAGGCGGTCCCGTTATTGAAAAGTATCACCACACTTCAAATATTAAGGATTATATAGAGGTTGCAAATTATGCCGGCAGCAAGGATTTTGAGGTTGATATGCCCAAGCCTGTTGAACTGAAGAAGAATTTCAGCTACATTGAAAGAAAGCTTCCTATGCCCACGGAGATTGAGATTAACAATATTTTGCGTCAGATGGGCAAATTTAAGCCTTCTGATGAACTTAACTGCGGTTCATGCGGATATAATACCTGCCGTGAAAAGGCAATTGCAATTTCTCAGGGCAAAGCAGAGTTTTCAATGTGCTTGCCTTATCTTAAAGATAAAGCCGAGAGTTTTTCGGATACAATTGTCAAGAATACCCCGAACGGTCTTATTGTTCTCAACGAGCAGCTTGAGGTTCAGCAGATAAATACTGCCGCCAGAAAGATTATGAATATCCGTTCGGCATCCGATGTTCTCGGTGATCAGGTTATCCGTATCCTTGACCCCACTGTATTTATGAATGTTCTTTCGACAGGCAGGGATATCCGTGACCAGCGTATATACCTTGCCGAGTATAAACGATACGTAGAACAGACTGTTGTTCACGACCGTGATTCGCATCTTCTTATCGGCATTATGCGTGACGTTACCGATGAAGAAGCGGAGCGTGAAAAGAAAGAAAATATCAGCCGTCAGACCGTTGAAGTTGCAGACAGAGTTGTTGAAAAGCAGATGCGTATCGTTCAGGAGATAGCGTCACTTCTCGGTGAAACAGCCGCAGAAACTAAAATTGCTCTTGCCAAGCTGAAGGAGTCGATTACCGATGAATGATTTGTGTGCAGATATCGGCTATAAAAGCGTGAATCACTATGGTGAGGAGCTTTGCGGCGACCATGTGGACGTTGTGGAGCAAGACGAAAACTCAACGGTTATCGTTCTTGCAGACGGTCTCGGCAGCGGAGTTAAAGCGAGCATACTTTCAACCCTGACATCTAAGATAATTTCGACAATGATGGCAGAGGGACTTCCTCTTGAAGAATGTGTTTCGACAATTGCCGCAACCCTTCCCGTTTGTTCAGTCAGAGGTGTTGCATACTCAACTTTTACGATTATTCATCTGAAAAATAATGATATAGCCGAAATAATTCAGTATGATAATCCTCAGGTAATCGTTATCCGTGATGATGAAAACTACGATTATCCGAAAACTGAAATGAATATAGGCGGCAAAAAGATTTTCAAAAGCATAATAAAGCTTCGTGAGAACGATATTTTTGTTGCTATGAGTGACGGATGTCCCCACGCAGGTATAGGTATGTCCTATAATTTCGGTTGGAAAAGAGAAGACATTGTTTCGTTTATGGAAGGTCTTGCTCCCGTGGGATATACCGCTAAAACTCTATCAACAATTCTTGTTGACGAGTGCTTTAAGCTTTACGGCGGTAAACCCGGTGATGATGCAACAGCTTGTATCGTCAGGATAAGAAAGCGCGAGCCGATGAATATTCTTTTCGGTCCGCCATCAAACCGCGATGATGCCAACCGAATGATGTCACTTTTCTTCTCAAAAGAGGGTAAGCACATTATCTGCGGTGGTACAACGTCTTCTATTGCTTCAAAATATCTCGGCAAACCTATAAAAGCAAGCCTTGATTTTACGCAGAGCGATGTGCCTCCGATAGCTGAAATCGAAGGTGTTGACCTTGTTACGGAAGGTGTTATCACCGTTAACAAGGTTGTTGAATACGCAAATGATTATCTGGGCGAAAACAAGTATTATGAGCATTGGAGTATCAGGCGTGACGGTGCTTCCTTGATTTCCCGCTTGCTTTTTGAGGAGGCAACTGATATAAATTTCTATGTAGGCAGAGCTATCAATCCGGCTCATCAGAACCCGGATCTGCCGATAAACTTCAGTATAAAAATGAATCTTGTTGAGGAACTTTCGGCTTGCCTCAGAAAGATGGGAAAACGCATCAAAGTGAGTTACTTTTAAGGAGAAATGATATGAGAAAGTTTGATACAAAAGTTCAGCATCTCAAATATAAGGTTTTGAGAGAGGTTGCAAGACAAGCGTGGAATGATACCTTGTTTGACAATCTTCTCGATATTCCCAAAACCC
>JAFQKF010000046.1 GCA_017397105.1 Clostridia bacterium
CAGGGCAGACGCTGTTTGATATTACAACAAATATTCTTAACAGAATCGGAGCAGTGCTGGACGAGGTGAAACCGGATGTTGTTCTTGTTCATGGCGATACCTCAACAACTTTTGTAACGGCGCTTGCGTGCTTCTATAAGCAGATTCCTGTTGGCCATGTGGAAGCAGGACTGCGTACTTACAATATTTATTCACCTTATCCCGAAGAATTCAACCGTCAGGCAGTCGGCATTGTTGCGAAGTATAATTTTTCTCCGACTGAACTCTCAAAGCAGAATTTGCTTAACGAGGGCAAAAATTCCGAATCGATTTATGTTACGGGTAATACGGCGATTGATGCTCTGAAAACAACTGTCAGGGAGAACTATACTCACCCTGAGCTTGAATGGGCAGAGGGAAGCCGCCTTATTATCATAACGGCTCATCGCAGGGAAAATCTTGGCGAACCTATGCACAATATGTTCCGCGCAATTCGCAGAACGATGGATGAATACCCTGATGTGAAAGCGATTTACCCGATTCATATGAATCCTGTTGTCCGTAAAGCAGCGGATGAAGAGCTTGGAGACTGTGACAGGATTCATATTATTGAGCCGCTTGAGGTGCTTGATTTTCATAATTTCCTTGCCCGCAGCTATCTTATCCTTACAGATAGTGGCGGAATTCAGGAGGAGGCACCCTCGCTGGGAAAACCTGTTCTTGTTATGAGGGATACAACCGAAAGACCTGAGGGAATAAAGGCAGGCACACTTAAACTGGTCGGAACAGATGAAACGGTTATTTATAATAGCTTTAAGGAGCTTCTTGATAATAAAGAAGCATACGATAAAATGGCTCAGGCAAGCAATCCCTATGGTGACGGTTTTGCTTGCAAGCGGATAGCCGATATATTGGAGGAAGCATAATTATGTCCTTGTTTAAAAATAAAACTTTGCTCATTACAGGTGGCACAGGGTCTTTCGGTAATGCTGTGCTTAACCGTTTTCTTGGTACCGATATTGAAGAAATCCGCATTTTTTCACGAGATGAAAAGAAGCAGGATGATATGCGCCATGAGTTTCAGGTGAAAATGCCTGACGTTGCTGATAAAATAAAATTCTACATCGGTGATGTCAGGGATATTGCTTCTGTAAGAAATGCGATGCACGGAGTTAATTACATATTCCATGCAGCGGCGCTCAAGCAGGTGCCGTCGTGTGAGTTTTTTCCGATAGAGGCCGTAAAGACCAATGTTCTCGGCACTGAAAACGTTCTTGTTGCAGCAATTGAAGCAGGCGTTGAGAACGTTGTCTGCCTTTCTACGGATAAAGCGGCTTATCCCGTAAATGCTATGGGTACGTCAAAGGCAATGATGGAAAAGGTAATCGTTGCCAAAGCACGCACAACAAACAAGACCAAAATATGCTGTACCCGTTACGGTAATGTTATGTGCTCTCGTGGCTCTGTAATTCCGCTCTGGATTGATCAGATAAAAAGCGGAAATCCCGTTACGGTTACTGACCCGAATATGACACGCTTTATTATGTCTCTTGATGAGGCTGTTGACCTTGTTCTGTTTGCGTTCGAGCACGGTCAGTCGGGTGATATTCTTGTTCAGAAAGCACCTGCCTGTACAATTCAGACACAGGCTGAGGCTGTTTGCGAGCTGTTCGGTGCCGATAAGAACAATATCAAAATTATCGGTATACGTCACGGTGAAAAGATGTATGAAACACTTCTTACCAATGAGGAATGCGCTCATGCTGTTGATATGGGAGATTTTTACCGTGTACCCTGCGATAAAAGGGGACTGAATTATGATAAATATTTCAATATCGGCGATACCGCACGTAACCCTCTGACAGAATTTGATTCCAACAATACACAGCTACTTACGGTTGAGGAAACCAAAGCGGTACTCTCTTCTCTTGAGTACATAAAAGCTGAACTTGAAGGAGCGAAAAAACAATGAATATATTGGTAACGGGTGCAAAAGGCTTTGTAGGGAAAAATCTTTGCGAAAGCCTGAAAAATATCTGTGACGGCAAAGACAGAACTCGCCCGGATTTGAAAATTGACAATATATTTGAGTGTGATACAGATACGCCTGTTGAGGATGTTGATAAATTCTGTGAAGAAGCAGATTTTGTTTTTAACCTTGCGGGAGTAAACCGTCCGCAGAATCCGGAGGAGTTTATGCAGGGGAATTATGGCTTTTTGTCATTGCTGCTTGAAACTCTGAAAAAGCACAACAATACATGCCCTGTAATGCTTTCTTCGTCAATTCAGGCGTCGTGTATCGGACGCTATGACAGTGATTACGGACGCTCAAAAAAAGCGAGCGAAGAGCTTTTGTTTAAGTTTGCACAGGAAACGGGTGCAAAGGTGCTTGTTTACCGTTTTCCGAATCTTTTCGGCAAATGGTGCAGACCGAATTATAACAGTGCGGTAGCTACCTTCTGCAATAATATTGCCAACGATTTGCCGATTACGGTAAGCGATCCTTCAGTTAGGCTTGAGCTGCTTTATATTGATGACCTTGTAAACGGAATGCTTGATGCTCTTGAAGGCAAAGAAAAGCGCTGTGAGTATTCGGGTACTCAAGCTGTTCCGGACCTTGACGGAAAGTATTGCTTTGTGCCGCTTACTCATATGGTGACACTTGGCGAAATTGTAGATTTGCTTAACACTTTCAGCGCTCAGGCCAATACTCTGGTTATGCCGGAAATTCCTGAAAACTCTTTTGCCAAGAAACTGTACAGCACATATCTGTCATATCTGCCCAAAGAGAAAGTTTGTTTTCCGCTCAAGATGAATGAGGATACAAGGGGCAGCTTTACCGAACTGCTTAAAACCGAAAAATGCGGACAGTTTTCGGTAAATATTTCAAAACCCGGAATAACAAAGGGTCAGCACTGGCACCACAGCAAGTGGGAATTCTTTATTGTTGTAAGTGGTAAGGGCCTTATTCAGCAGCGCAGAATAGGCACAGATGAAGTTATAAACTTTGAGGTCAGCGGAGACAGGATTGAAGCAGTACATATGCTACCGGGTTACACGCACAATATCATCAATTTATCTCAAACAGAAAACCTCGTTACCGTAATGTGGGCGAATGAACAGTTTGACCCCAAGCATCCGGATACATTTTTTGAGGTTGTTGAATAATTAATTTGAACAGTTAAACTCTGAGAGAGGTATTATCTATGAGTATTAAACTTGATTACAGTGATGTGAAATTTCAGAATAACGGAAAAATAAAACTTCTTATTATTGTGGGGACAAGACCTGAAATTATCCGTCTTTCTGCGGTTATCAATAAGTGCCGCAGGTATTTTGATACAATTCTTGCGCATACAGGTCAGAATTATGATTATAACCTCAATGGTGTGTTTTTCAAAGATTTGAAAATTGCAGAGCCTGAGGTTTATATGGATGCGGTCGGCGATGACCTTGGTTCAACCGTAGGTAATATTATCAGCTGTTCTTACAAACTGATGAATCAGATAAAGCCCGATGCACTTCTTGTGTTGGGCGATACAAACTCATGCCTTTCTGCAATAGCTGCCAAAAGGCTTCACATTCCGATATTTCATATGGAAGCAGGAAACAGATGCAAGGATGAGTGCCTTCCTGAGGAAACTAACCGCCGTATTGTTGATATCATTTCTGATGTCAACCTTGCATACAGTGAGCATGCACGCAGATACCTTCACGAGTGCGGTCTGCCGAAAGAACGAACCTATGTAACGGGCTCTCCTATGGCAGAGGTGCTCAAGCAGAACCTTGCAGAAATTCAAGCAAGTGATGTGCTTGAAAGACTTGGTCTGGAAGCAAAAAAATATATTCTGCTTTCTGCCCACAGAGAAGAAAATATTGACACTCAAAAGAATTTTTTAAGCCTGTTTACGGCAATAAATAAAATGGCAGAAAAATACGATATGCCGATTCTGTATTCCTGCCATCCGAGAAGCAAAAACCGCCTTGAAAAGAGCGGATTTGTGCTTGATAAAAGGGTTATTAAGAATGAACCGCTCGGATTCCATGATTATAATAAACTGCAGATGAATGCTTTTGCGGTTGTTTCTGACAGCGGAACCCTGCCCGAGGAATCAAGCTTTTTCACCAGCGTAGGCCATCCTTTCCCTGCGGTTTGCATAAGAACATCTACCGAACGTCCGGAGGC
>JAFQKF010000047.1 GCA_017397105.1 Clostridia bacterium
GTTTCTCTTGGTGGAGGAGCTTTTAAAAATTGTACATCATTAAAAGAAATATTCATTCCCAAAAGTCTTGAAAATGTAGGTGTGTTTTATTATTACACAGCACACGGTCCGTTTGATGGTTGTGTAAACTTAAATGTAATTGAATTTGAAGACGATATAACTAAGATACCAGATCAATTATTTAATAGTTGTGAAGGCTTACTTTCGGTTACTATTCCTAATTCGGTTGTGGAAATAGGCGATAGCTCATTTGCTCAGTGTAATAATCTCACGTCTGTTTCAATCCCTGAAAGTGTGGTTACTATTGCAAATTATGCATTTGCAGAATGTGTTAGCCTCAGCTCAGTGTCATTGCCATCTCATTTGGAGTATTTGGGCAATGCATCATTTTTGAATTGTGCTTCAATTGTAAGGATTGATATTCCTATGCCGATCGAATGTATCAGAGATGATACTTTTTCTGGTTGTTTGTTGCTTGAAAAAATAACACTAACAAACAATGTTAGAGAAATTAAAAGCTTTGCATTTAGAAATTGCCAATCTTTGGTTGAAATTGAGATTCCTAAAGATGTTACATATATAGCCAAAGAAGCTTTTTATGGTTGTTCTACATTAACTAAAATTAATATTCACGAAAACATAATTAACATTGGTGAAAGTGCATTTGAAAACTGCACATCACTTCAACAAGTTTCAATGACAAACAGTGTGACAGAAATTGGCAACACAGCGTTTAAAGGTTGCACAGCATTAACTAATATAGAACTTAGCTCTAAATTAACAACAATCAATGATAGTCTTTTTGCTGATTGCTCGTCACTTGAAGAAATTGTTATTCCAAAAGGTGTAACGAAGATTAACAAAAATGCATTTTTGAATTGTGTTTCTCTTAAGAAAATAACAATTCCCGTAACGGTTACATCCATTGACAGCACTTCACTTTCGTATCCCGACAGAACAGTTATTTATGGTTGTGTAGGTTCTTATGCAGAAACATATGCAAATGAATATGGTTTTGAATTTGTTGACATTACAAAGCATATTACCGGCCTGATTCTCAAGGATAATGATGAAGAAAAGATAACAATTGACAGAGGATATTATGTAACTCCCGAGTTTGAATATCTTCCGGCTGACACGACCGATGTCATTACTCTTACATCGAACGACACATCAATAGTAACCGTAGACGGAAGCAGGCTTTACGGTAAAAATAACGGTTCTGCAACCGTTACCGCAACCACCACAGGCGGTCTTGAATATACTTTTGATGTTTATGTTCATACCTTAAACTCTATCTCCGTTTCAAGTCAGCCAATCAAAACAAGCTATAAACACGGAGAAGAACTTGATTTAACAGGTCTCGGAATAACTGCAAGTTATGGCGACGGTACATCGAACACGATTACGGAATATACCGTCAGCGGTTATGATCCCAATGTTTACGGTGCACAGACCGTAACCATTAGTTACAATGACAAGGAAGTAACGTTTACAGTTGAAGTAATTGATGACCGAACTAAACTTACTTCAATTGCAATAACCACACTTCCGTCTAAAGTTGCATATAACAAGGGTGAATCATTTGACCCAACAGGTATGGTTGTTACCGGTTACTATAGCGATGGTACATCTGCTCCTGTTACAGGTTATACAGTTTCTGCCATGAACTCACTTAAAACAGGCACACAAACACTTACTGTTACTTATGAAGAGTTTACGGCAACATTTACCGTTACCGTCGGAATGGCAACCGTAACACTTTCCTCTGTGTCCATTAAAACACTCCCGAATAAAGTCGTTTATATTGTGGGAGAAAGTTTTGATACAAGCGGACTTATTTTAGTTGCAAACTATTCTGATGGCAGCACAAAAGAAGTTTCAAGCGGATATTCCGTTGGTGGATTCAGTTCATCGTCGGTTGGAACTAAAACTATTACGGTAACTTATGAAGGAAAGTCAACAACATTCAATGTTACCGTAAAAGAAAACGAACCCGTCGTAAAGGATGTTTACACAATAACATTTAATTCAAATGGCGGTTCAGCAGTTAATCCGATTACTGCAGAAGAAGGTTCACAAATTTCTGCCCCTACCAACCCCACAAAAACGGGATATACTTTTGCAGGATGGACAGATGTTAACGGAGAATCAGTTTCTGTTCCGTCAACCATGCCTTCATATAACACAACCCTTTATGCAAAGTGGGCTGTAAACAGTTATACAGTAACATGGATAGTTGATGATGAAACTACGGAAGAAAATTATAAATTTGGTGCAACAATAAACGAACCCGCAGAACCTGCAAAAGAAGGATATAAATTTGTAGACTGGACTCCTGCAATACCCGACACAATGCCTGCGTATGGTTTAACTTTTACTGCAGTGTTTGATGTGCTTCCAAACGAGCCTGATTTTAATAAGGCTTGCCCCGATTGTGGAGAGAGCTTTAATAATGAGGATGAGTACAACCGTCATGTTTCAGAGCACGGCGGTGATGAAAATGAAGAAGATTTTGAGTTTGAAATCCGCACACCTTCCATAGCAACCGTCAACTATGGAGATTCGCTTATGCTGCATGCTGATGTTACGGGCACGTTGCCTGAGGATTTTTATATCGGCTGGTCAACAAATAATGAGCATTTTACTGTTGATATCTCTGGAAAGGGCTCCGTGTGCACAATTTCGCCGGCTTCAAGCGGTGAAACGGAGTTTACTGCCACTGTTTATGACAAGGACGGCAATGTTGTTTGCTCAGATACGCAGAAGGTTGCCTCCAAAGCGGGCTTCTTCCACAAAATAATCGCTTTCTTCAAAGGCTTGTTCGGTCTTACAAAGGATTATGAGTGGTAACTGATTTGATTTTTATCGACGATACTTGTTAATAGCGGTGCTTATGCCTTGCGGCATTTGGGCATAAGCGCCGCGGGGGACAAAACGGCACGGCAGAACAGTTTTGTTTTGCCGTGCTGAACCTTATTTATGCTGATTTTATTGAAAATGGAAATAAAATGTAATATAATATTATTTAATAAGCTTTCGCTAATCTTTTTTAACGGATGAGGTGTAGAGTTGAAAAAGTTTCTTTCAATATTACTTGCGGTTTGTGTTATTGCTTTGTCGCTTGTATCCGCAACGGGTGACTTTGCTGTAAGGGCGGGCGCTGCGGATGTTGATTTTAAGTGCGGAGAAAATGTAACCTGGTCGCTTGATACCGTGACGGGGGTTTTTACACTTTCCGGTACGGGGGCAACGTATGCGTATGCATATGAAGGTCAGCCCTGGTATTCTTACAGAGAATCAATAAAGAAAATAGTTGTAGAAGAGGGCATAACCCAGATAAGTGCCGGAACTCTTGACTGGCTGCAGTATGCAACCGTGATTTCTTTACCGTCCACTCTGAGAAAATTTGATATAACGTACAGCAGCTTGTACAGGCTTGAAACTGTTGAAATCCCTGAGGATAACTGCTTAACGGATATTAACGAAAACGTTTATAAGGGCAGTAATCTCTATGCAAGATGGGAAAAGAATACTCCGTTTTATTTTGGAACGGTTTTTTGCTGTTGGAAGGGAACGGTGCCTGCAAATACTGCTCTGGAGATAAAGGAAGGCACAACTGCCGTGCTTGAAAAAGCATTATATAATTGCTCAGCCGTGACGGATGTAACCGTACCTGACTCGGTGGAATTCATCGGATATCAGGCATTTGACGGAACGGCGTGGTACAATAATTTGCCTGACGGTCCGAATTATGTAGGCAAGGTTTTGCTCACTTGCAAAAATGCGGTTTTGCCTGACGGGATGGATTTTAAAGTAAAAGAAGGAACGGTGAGTATAGCTGATTATGCCTTTTACAAGAATAATCTGATCACCTCACTGACGATTCCCGAATCTGTTGAAATAATAGGAAATCATGCATTCCACCGTTGCGAAAGCTTGAACGAAGTTATATTCGAGGATAACAGCAGACTTGTGCAGATAGGTGATTACGGATTTGCGAGCTGCTATTCGCTGACATCGATTGAACTGCCGTCAGGTGTTGATACACTTAACTATGCAGTTTTTTCGGGAGCGGCGCTTGAAAGTTTCACAATAACGGAAAATATCAAAGAGATTTGCAAATCTGCTTTGGGATCAACGAATCTTACGGAAATTTATATTCCTGCTCATGTCAGAGTTAATGAAAGAGCCTTTGCCTGCTGCGAACAAATGAAAAGGTTTACCGTTCATCCCGATCATCCTGAGCTGATGTCGGATGAATACGGCGCCGTTTACAGCAAGGATAAAAAAATTCTGTATTACGTTCCGAGTAAGCTTGAGCCAAGTGTATATAAGGTTGCAGATACAACCGAGCATATTGCCTATTCTGCGTTTTCATACACGGACGTAGAGCACGTTGTTTTTAATGACACGCTGAAAACCGTAGAAAAAGGAACGTTTACCGGCGCGGGCTGCAAAAAGCTGGAGCTTGGCAGCGGCCTTGAGGTTTTGCCTGACAATTTTATTATGAATACCTCCACGCTGGAATTCCTTGTTATACCGGAGAATGTGAAGCTCCTTGAGTATTGTGCGCTGGGGCATCAGCTTAGAGAGGTTGTTTTCCTCAGCAAGGACGTTGAGTTCGGAACCCATGCACTTGATGGATTATACGGGTATGAGCCTACCGTGTATTGCTACAAGGATTCAACGGCGCACGTCTATGCGATTGAAGAAAAATATCCTTACGTTTACATTACCGATAATAATATCGGAGATTACTCTGCAGTAACGTATGCAGTAAACAAAGCAAAATCAATAAACACAAGCAGATACACTGATTATTGGCTTATGCTTCTTGATGATGCCGTAGATACTGTTGTCTGGAATATTGATGCCTCTTGCCAGAGCGACATTGATGCATTTGCTCAGGAAATAGAATATATATTCGCAGATATGGGTGTCAAATGGTCGGATTTTTCCGCTGTTGATGCTTTGATTGAAAAAGCGAAAGCTCTTGACCGTTCGCTCTATACAGAGGAGTCGCTGAAAAAGCTTGATGATGCAGTTTCTTCTGTTGAGCGGCACTGCGACGTTGCGGACAGCACAATAATCAATACGTACGTTTATAGAATTGAAGATGCTTTAAATAGTGTTGAGCGCAAATACGGTGATTTTTCTGCAGTAGATGAAGCAATAGAAAAAGCTGAAGGAATAAACCGCAGTCTTTATACCGAAGAATCTTTGGCTGAGCTGGATGTGGCAATAAATGCGGTGGATAAAAATGCTGTCAACAGCGAAGTTATTGCAGAGTATGCATCGGCGATTGAGAAAGCGCTTGAAAATCTTAAATACAAGCCTGCTGATTATTCATCACTTGATGAATTGACAAAGTCGGCGCAGGCGATAGACCGCAGCTTGTATACGGAAGAAAGCCTTACAGAGCTTGATAAAGCAATCAACGCTGTAAGCTATGATTTGACCGTTGACAATCAGTCACAGGTAAACGAATGGAAAGCGGCGATTGAGGAAGCGCTTGAAAATCTCAAATACAAGCCTGCCGATTATTCATCACTTGAGGAATTGACAAAGTCGGCGCAGGCGATAGACCGCAGCTTGTATACGGAAGAAAGTCTTGCAGAGCTTGATAAAGCAATCAACGCCGTAAGCTATGATTTGACCGTTGATAATCAGTCACAGGTAAACGAATGGAAAGCGGCAATTGAGGAAGCGCTTGAGAATCTCAAATACAAGCCTGCCGATTATTCATCACTTAAGGAATTGACAAAGTCGGCGCAGGCGATAGACCGCAGCTTGTATACGGAAGAAAGTCTTGCAGAGCTTGATAAAGTAATCAACGCCGTAAGCTATGATTTGACAGTTGACAATCAGTCACAGGTAAACGAATGGAAAGCGGCGATTGAGGAAGCGCTTGAGAATCTCAAATACAAGCCTGCCGATTTCTCGAAAGTAAACGAGGCGGTAAAAAATGCGCAGTCGATAGACAGACGGTATTTCTCGGCTGTTTCCCTTGCAGTGCTTGACAATGCGGTAAACGCCGTTGATTACAGCCTCAATATTACACAGCAGTCAACGGCTGACGGATATGCGAAAAGGATAGAAGATGCTCTTTTAAGCCTTGAGTATGCAACGGTTGTGCTTCGTCATGATGCTTGCGGCGTTATAGTTTCGGCAACGGCGAAGGAAATAAGTCCCGATACCGTGCTTGCGGTTGAAATGGTCGATTCCTCTGAACATGAGGGCACGAATTTCGCCGTGGGCGGCTCAATAAGAAGTTTGCATTTTTATGAGATTAATCTTGTGCTTGGCAGCCAAACCGTTCAGCCCGGGGGCACGGTGACGGTTAAAATCAAGCTTGCTGACGGTGTTGACCCTGCCAAATGCAAGGTCTATCACGTAACAGATGATATTGTTAATCCTCTTGTGAGGTTTGCAAACACCATTGACGGCAACTACGTTGTGTTTGAAACCGATCATTTCAGCGAGTTTGCGGTTATAGAGGTTGATACCGTGCTTGACGGTATTGAGATTACTCAGCTGCCTGCGAAGGTTCAATACTCAATCGGTGAACAGCTTGACTGTGCAGGATTGAAAGTAAAGGCGTTGTTCAGCGACGGCACTCAAAAGGAGATTACCGATTACAGTGTGGGCATGGTGAGTTTTAACAGCGTAGGTGTGCATAAGATTACGGTTTATTACACCTTCGGTTCAATTACCAAAACTGCAATGTTTGACGTTTCTGTTTCCTCGGACGGATGCAAGGCTGACATAACTCAGAACGGAAAATCCGTTGAGCGTATCAATAAGAAGCTTGGTCTGTTTGCGCTTTATACAAGAGCTTCGGTTGAGCTTGACTGTGAAGTTTCCAACGCTGAGGGTTGTACTCTTCGCTGGCAAACCGATAATCCAAAGGTGTTGGTTGATGAAAACGGCAGGGTAACCCGCAAGGGCTTGTTCGGAGCAAAAAAAGCAAGCGTTACCGTTGAGGTTGTTGACGGCAAAGGAAACGTTGTGGCAAGGGATACTGTTACCGTGATTTTCTACAAGCTTTCCTTCCAGCTTTCAAGGCTTGCGGAGCAGGCGGTTGCGGTTGTAAACAAAAGTTTTGAAAATATGATGAGCATATGAAAAAAGCGATGCATTACGTGAGGCTGTAATGCATCGCTTTTAAGTTGTTTAGCTGAATAAGTATAAGTTAACAAATGGGGCAACAATAAAAGCTACTGCAAAAATCACGGGCAGGAACATTCCGAATATTGAGCTTGCAACGCTCAAGCCTATATTCTCTGCTGAGGATAATATACCTTCACTCAGTTTTTCAAAGGTGAAAGCAATAAGCTCTTTGAAGTTATCGGGTTTTTTCTCTGTCACTCTTATATGTGTGGTGCCATATTCTTCACCTGTTTCTTTGTTATAGATACAGATATAATGGTCGTTTTCAGTCCATCTTCCGTCGCTGTATTCCCATATTGTAATTGTATAGCTGTTGTAAGGTTCGGAATAATTGGGTTTTTTTAATGCGTATCTGTCTTCTGAATTAAAACTTGCATCCTTATCAACGGGGAAAAGGATGTATTCTCTCATATCAACGCTTGATTCTTCCTCTAACTGTAAATAACTTTTATGGAAGTGCGGATTTCCCTCAAACAAATCGTCATAAGTAAAATCAATCTGAACTGTTTCGGGAATAGTAATCACTTCGCCGTCGTCATCCGTAAAAGACTCAGCATCTGAGAAATAAAGACAATAGGAGTTACCCTGAGAGAAAAGGGATTTGTCACAGAGAAACATAAAGCCTCCGATAAAGCCATCTAACTCCTTGATTGTCCAGTGTTTTTCACCCTCAATTTCCCATTCATGATAAGTATATTTCTCAATAACCTCTCTTTCGCCGTTTTCATTTATGCGGCATAAAGCTATGCTTTTATAGTGAGAACGGTAAACACCGTAAGCTTTTACCATCAGCCAGACGTCATGGTTATAATCGTAACCGAGCATTACTGATGGTTCAGGTGATTCTTCAGGCTCCTGTGCATCGGTTGCGCAGGAAAAAACCGAAAGAAGCGAAGCAAGGCAAGCGACACTCAGTAAGATCGCTACAGCTTTTTTTAAAGTTTTCATATAAGCACTTCCTTTCACTTTAGATAAAATAATCAAACCACATACCAGATATATCCAATATAGGTTCAAAAACTGCAGCTATTATGCCGGCAACCATTCTAAAAGGAGCAAGCAGGGCAAGGATGGGGGATGCAAGAGCTAACAGAATTCCCATTTATTTTTACCTCCTTATAATGAAATAATGTGTGCGGATTAAATGATTAAAAACTTATCGTAATTTCAGAGCTTTCCACAGTCAGTCGGACACTGTTAACATCATAACCGAGCGTTATCGGAGACGTGGCGGTTTGTTCGGGTTCCTCTGCATCGGTTGCACAGGAAAAAACTGAAAGAAGCGAACCCGGGCAGGCGACGGTCATTTCACTTTCCTCTAAAAACTCTCATTTAAAACCAAATGGTATAAGTAAGCAAATAATCCGCCGTTTTTGATTATCATAGCCGGGGAGTAAGAATTAGGGTTTCCGTAAATATCCCGCACTACAAGTTTACGAACTTGAAGCGAGGCTTTTCCCGGAAGAATTCCCTTTACTGTTACATCCCACCTTGTGAAATTGGGATTTGACGGTGATGTATATGGTTGCGAAACATCAACAACTTTTGCTACAGGGTTAATCGCAAAAAGTCCGTATGCTGAAATGTTAATATCTTCAGGTGTTATAATATTATCAGACAAACCACTCTCATCATAAGCAGATACAATAAATGTTTTTGTTTGTCCAACATATAGCTGAATACTGCTTCCTGCCGAAACTTTCGGTCCGAAAATATCATCTGTATCATTTGAAGCAAATGTAAAGAATAGTGATACAGGGCTGAATATCAACAAAAATGCCAACAATAACGATAACAATTTTTTAAACTTCACAGAAATATCTCCTTTCATTACCAAACAAAAAAGTTATATCACATTTCCGATATATCGAAAGTCGACTCAAAAAAATGTATAGATTACGAAGGCAACTATCTCTAAAGGGGCAATGACAGGAAAAAGAAATCCCATTTATTTTCACCTCCTTGTTATATAATAGCTCAACCAAGACCCAATAAGGATAAAATTATGCCTACGGGTATAACTAAACCTACAAGGAGTGGATAAAAAGCACTACCGAGCATTGATGTGGAATTGCTGAAAAACGCAGCAACGCCTGAACCGATTTCACGGAACGTTGCCCCAAGAAGCTCCAGGAAATTCTGGGGAGTCTTTTCTAGTACGTTTATTACTATTGTGTCGAAATTTCTGTTGGTATTTTTGGCGTCGTTCATTCTGATTGAGAAGGCGTCACCGGCTTTTTGATGCTCTAATTTATATTTGCAGTCAGTTTTAACCCATTCGCCGTTTTTATTCTGAACTGTAAAATGCAATGTGTTAAGTCGCTCTTCAAAGTTTTCTTCATAAATTGTTTTAGATGCAAGCAGAATGTGTTCACTGAGGTCGACTTCCCTGCTTTCTTCTACTGACAGTTCTGATGTTGTAAATATCGGGGTGCCGGTGAACAAAACTATGTAATTGAAATGATATTCACGAATAATGTCGGAACCGTCAGTTGAGCCACCGGATTCAACAATATACATACAATAATCGGTTTTTTCTTCGAAAATACTCTTATCTACAGGGAAAAAAGCGAAGTTTCTGGAACTGTTGAAGAACTTAATTCCTTCAATCAGAGTGTTGGTTTCACTGTTGACGTAACTTTTAATAAGAGTTCTTTCTCCGTTTTTGCCGATTTTCAGAAGATCTGCCTGTTTCAGGGGTTTGTCCATCAGTGAGACGGCTGTTGACATTACAAGGCCGGGTACATTGTCACTGGTGTATCCGATGAAGACTCTTTCGGAATCATATATCTTGTGATCGGCATAAACAAAAGTCGAGTAATAGGTAAATAGGGTGATAATCACTAACAAAAAAGCAATAAATCTTTTAATATGTGTTTTCATTATGCAACTCCTTAAGAAAAATAATTTGCCCATATTTCCATAATGTTTGATACAACGTTTGAAGTGGCCTCGAAACCGCCAAAAAGTATAGAGAACGGTGCCAGCAAAATCGTAACAGGAGCCAATAACGGTATCAGAAAGAAAATAATTCCCACACAACTCACCACCTTTCTTTTGATTTAGCATAAATAAAGACAACTTTTTTTATGTAAAAGTTCACTTAATTTTAAATTTTTAGTCTTGAACATATTGTAGGAAGGCATTATAATAAAACTATCAGAATTCAGTAAATAAATTACGTGTGTTTGGTAAATTTTTTATGAAATCGGAGGAAATACAATGAATATTTATCAGGCAATAAATGCTCTTTGCGATTACGCTTGCGAGAATAAGCTTATCGAAAAGGCGGACAGAATCTTTTGCATCAATCAGATAATCGACGTTCTTTCCATGGATGCCTTTGAAGATATAAAGCCTGAGGGTGACGCAGCTCTTGAGGATATACTCAGAGTTATTCTTGACTATGCGTGTGAAAATTCTCTTTGTGAGGATTCAGTTGTTTTCCGTGATTTGCTTGATACAAAGATTATGGGTATTCTCACTCCCAAGCCCTCCTGCGTAATCAGCAAATTCAATTCTCTCTATGCCGAATCACCCGAAGCGGCAACGGATTATTATTACAATCTCAGCCGTAAGACCGATTATATCCGCGAGTACCGCATTAAAAACGATATGAAGTGGGTAACCTCAACCGATTACGGAGATATTGATATTACAGTAAACCTTTCAAAGCCCGAAAAAGACCCCAAAGCAATTGCAGCGGCAAAGAATGCAAAGCAAAGCGGATACCCCAAATGTATGCTCTGCATTGAGAATGAGGGCTATGCAGGCAGGGTTAATCACCCCGCACGTCAGAATCACCGCATAATTCCCATAACGGTAAACGGTGAGAATTGGTTTATGCAGTATTCTCCCTACGTTTATTATAATGAGCACTGCATCGTACTCAACGGCAGTCACACTCCTATGAAGATTGACAAAGCCGCTTTTGATAAGCTCTTCGATTTTGTAAAGCTTTTCCCCCATTACTTTGTAGGCTCCAATGCTGATTTGCCGATTGTAGGCGGTTCAATTCTTGCTCACGAGCATTTCCAGGGCGGCAGATATACCTTTGCAATGGCTAAGGCGCCCGTTGAAACCGATATAACTTTCAAGGGCTTTGAGGATGTTAAGGCGGGTATTGTAAAATGGCCTATGTCCGTTATCAGACTCAGCGGCAAGGATACCGCAAGAATCACCGAGCTTGCAGGTAAAATCCTTGAAAAATGGCGCGATTATACCGATGAGGAAGCGTTCATAATCAGCAAAACAGATGACGGCGTGCCTCACAATGCCATTACACCCATTGCAAGATGCGTTGACGGTGTGTTTGAACTTGACCTTGTTCTCAGAAACAATATAACAACCGAGGAATGCCCCGACGGTTATTATCATCCCCATCCCGAGTATCATCATATCAAGAAAGAGAATATCGGTCTTATCGAGGTTATGGGTCTTGCTGTTCTGCCCTCAAGACTTAAGAGCGAAATGCAGGAGCTTCAGAGAGCGATGCTTGCAGGGGAGGATATCGCCGCAAATGCGCTTATTGCAAAGCACGCCGAGTGGGCTGATATGATTAAGTCCAAGTATGAGATTAACGAGCAGAATATAGAAAAGATTATTCAGGATGAAATCGGAATTGTTTTCTCCGCTATTCTTGAGCAGTGCGGTGTATTCAGCCGTGATGAGCAGGGCAAAAAGCAGTTCCTTCGTTTTGTTGAAAGCGTATAAAAAAAATACCGCCCACAGATTTTTACATCTGCGGGCGGTGATTTTTTGATTATTCAACTGTAACTGTGCCGTCTTCGTCAACGGTAATCTTCATTCCGTCCTTAACGTAGTCAAGGAATTCCTGACCGAGGCAGTCAACTGTTACCATGGGTTCGTCAGCCCATACTGCTGCGAGAACTGCGCCTGCGCAAGCAAGGGAGTCGATATGCTCGGAGAAGAGCATGCAGGTGGGGTTTCTCTTCATAGCGTTTGCGCAGTAGAGAACCATACCGCCTGTGGTGGAGCCGATGGTCTGAGGAAGGCAGAGAGCTGTTCCTACCATGGGCTTGTTGTAAAGATCAGCATTGTTCTGATCGCCGCATTTTGCTTCTTTATCGCCGAACTGAAGAGCGTTCTGGAAGGAAGCGAGGGTGTTGAAACCGCCGTGAGAAACGAGTGCGTTAGCTGTGCATTTGCCTGCAACAACGGGGCGTCCTTTAAACTGTTTCATCTTACTTTGCCTCCTTTGTGATTATGTCAAGAATCTCGTCACTCTTGTAGTAACGGGAAGTTGTGTATGTTCTGAGCTTGTTGGAGTTGGTGATAACGGGCATCTTCTTGCAAAGGGGATTGTTCATGTACATAAGAGGGCAGATGTAGCTGAGAACAACGCCTGTTGCCTTAAGCTTTGCAGCGTAAGGAGTTTTGTTGAAAGCTTCAACAACAGCGGGAGCTGCGGTGAAAACGGTGGGAACGGAAACCTTCTTGAGGCCGTTCTTCTTAAGACCTTCAACAACGTTATCGGTCCACTCAATAAGCTGAGCGTGTGAAAGATGGGGGCAGCCTACGAAGCAAAGCTTGGGGGTTGCGTTCTTATCTTTCCACATAACGGGGTAGTTAGCCTGAACTCTTTCGAGCTCTGCATCGTCAACAACGTAAACCTTAGCGCCTTCTTCAATGAGGCTTTCGCCCATTTCAACAGCTTCGGGAGTAAGGTTTTCAATGTGATAAAGGCCAACAGCGCCGTTTGAAGCGGTAGCTGCGCCGAAATCCTTAAGGTAAGCCTTGGTATCACCGTCAAGCTCGGTGCCGATCCACTTATCAAGACCCTTGATGAAGGGAACGTCTTCCATTACCTTCATGCCGATTGCGGAGCCGAGAATCTGAGCCTCAGGCTTCTTTGTAGTTTTAACTTCAACAATCCAGGTGGCCTTTCTGCCTTCATCGGTAACAAGACCGAAATAGGGAACTCTGCCAACGATTGAGCCGAAAAGCTCGATGATGCCGGAGTTTCTGTTGCAGCGGGCGCCGAGAACGGAGTTAGCGTAAACAACAGCCGAGGATTCAGCCCACGAAAGAACTTCGCCCTTCTTGGGAACGTTGCCTACTTCGTCCATGTAGCAGGTGCAGGTGTAGGACTTGTCATCGATAAGGCCGAGCTTTGAAAGCTGAGCGTCGTAACTGTTCTGCATGCTGTACATAAACTTGTTGAAAATAAGCTTCTGAAGGAAGTTAGCGGGCACGTTTTTATCGAGAGGCTTGGGATCAACAGAGAACTTCTGCTGAGAAATAGCGCCGCCTGCGATAAGCTGATCCATAAGATCATAAACGGGCTTCATAACTTTAAGACCGAAGCTTGTAACAAGGTGACCCATTTTGCTCTCAACGGGAACCATTTTGGTTGCGCCGAAAGCTTCGCCGTAAAGAACGAGGGTTTTCATAACCTTTGCCATGGCTTCGCCCTTGGAGCCGTTGAGAATATCAAGCTCCTCCTGCGTAAGATTCATTTTGTACTCCATAACAATTCATCCTTTCAAATTGAAGTGAAAGTGGAAAACTTTAACTCACACCTGCATTAAAATCAAGTGTTGTATGTAAAAATATTGTAACATTATCCGCTATTAAAAATCAATATGTAAATTAATTATTAACAACAAAATTTTACGCTTTTTTTGTGAAAAACATCCAAAGTGTCTGTGTAGTGTAAATGGTATATCGAGTATGGAAGATATCTTTTTTCTTGACAATATAAATAAATTGTATTAAAATAACTCTATTATATTGGAGGATTTGTGAAATTCGCCATTAATTTTTGGGAGGTAAAGATGAAAAAAATGTTCAAAAAATCCGTAAGCATTGTTTTGTGCATTGCTATGGTAATGTGCGCTTGCTGTGCAGGCGTATGGGCTGATGAAGCCGTGGAAACAGGCAAGGAGCCTGTAAGAATTTCCAACGTTATCAACGGTGATACCGCTTCTTCAAGAGGCTTTTGCTGGTATACAAAGAGCAATACCGCAACCAAGGTTGAGGTTTTCAATGAGCTCGGCGAAGCAGTGACTGCAACGGTAACTCCCGCTGATGTTTTTGAGTGGGAAGGTATGTTCGTTCACAAGGCTACCGTAAGCGGTCTTGAAGCAGGCAAGGCTTATACCTACCGTGTAGGCGACGGCGAGGTATGGAGCGAAACAGGTTCTTTCACCACCGATAATCAGGACGATAAGGTAGACTTTATCGCTATTGCTGACGTTCAGGCAGGCAATCAGGAGAATTTTGACAAGGGCGCAGCCGTTCTTGCAAAGGCTTTTGAGTATATGCCCGCAGCAGATTTCGTTGCAAATCTCGGTGACTTCACTGATGACAGTGACAATGAAGAATGGGATTATTACGATAATTCCTTCGGCGCAATGAACCTCAATTACACCCTCGCTCCCATATCCGGCAACCATGACGGTCTCGGCGTTGAGAACTGGTTCAACAATATGTTCAATCTTGACACTACCGAAAGTGTTCAGACTTCCGACGGCGTAAACTATTCATTTGATTACGGCAACGTTCACGTTGCTGTTCTTAACACAAACGATATTCTTTCAATCTCCATTCCTCAGCTCAACTGGCTTAAGAATGATATGAACGGCACTGATAAGGATTGGAAAATCGTTTTCATGCACAAGTCACCCTACAGCCTCGGCAAGGATGCAAAGTGGCCCGATGCTCTTTATCTTCAGGAGTCTCTTACAAGAGTTCTCGATTCATGCAACGTTGACCTTGTTATGTCCGGTCACGATCATATGTATCTCAGAACAAAGCCTCTCACCGGTAACAAGCTTAACGACAGCGGCGTAACCTACGTTCTTGCAGGCACCGCAGGCGCAAAGAGATATGAAATCAGAAGCTTCCTTGCTGATTACTTCCTTGATACCGATTTCATCGGCGCTCTTACCGTTCAGAAGGACGGCTACGGCAACTATTGGAACGGAACTGACTGGAACAGCACTAAGGAAACCAACATCGGCGGATGCTTCAACACAGTAAGCATTGACGGCGGAACACTTACCCTTAAGTCGTATATTCTTGGCGATGAAACTCAGGAAGCAACTCAGATTGATGAGTACACCGTTACAAAGACAACCGGTCAGAACAAGGCAACCTTCTCGGGTGATAATACCACAAGCGAAACGGAATACAATCTTGGCATAGTTCCCTCATTCTTCGGCCTTGCAGCTTATACTTTTACAAGCTGGCTTCCCAGATTCCTTGCGATGGTTCCCGAGCTTCTCTACGTTTTCATTACAGAAGATACATTCTAATAAAAAGTTTGTTTATCGAAAGCAATTAAACAGGAGGTAAGGTTATGAAAAAATTCAAAAAAGCAGTTGCTCTTATTTGCGCTGCCTTAATGCTTACGTCAGCGGTTTGCGTCGGCGCGGCGGATGCGGATGCTTCGCTTGATACGGGCATCGATTACACAATCAGCAACCCCTATAAAGACGTTGACTGGCTTAACTATAAGCAGTATAAAGCGGACCTTCACAGCCACACTACCGCAAGTGACGGTTCGGACACTCTCAAGGATATGACCGAAGCACACTATGCTGCAGGATTTGATATTGTTGCAGTCAGTGATCACGGTGTTACCGATTACGGATGGATTGAGCAGAACTACACCCCTGCATTGCGTTTCTTCATCAAGGCTTTCAAGGATGGCAGAGGTCAGTATATCGAAGACCTTGATTACAGCGGCACCGCTGCAAACGGTAATACTTATAAGTATGAAGAAACCAAAAACGGCGATTATTACACTCAGTACGATGCAAACGGCAACGCAGGTCAGGCAATGATGCGCGTTCCTTTTGCAAATGAGCATAATCCCACTTCCATCAATAACGCTCATGTAAACTCCTGGTTTGTTGACTGGGGTGACGGAAGACTCGGCGGCACAAGCGACTATATCACTCCCATCAAGACTATTGACGAAATGGGCGGCGGTCTTACCGTAATCAATCATCCCGGTGAATATACAAATGCCCGTGATGAAATCTATGCAGCGGATGCTTATAATATTGAAGATATTGCCTACAATTACAAAATCAACAAGTTTGCAGGCCTTCTTACAGATTATGAAAGCTGCATCGGCGTTGATATGAACAGCAAGGGCGACGGCAGAACCCGTTTTGACAGAAAGCTCTGGGATATTCTCCTTCAGAGAGTTGTTCCTACCGGCAGAAACGTTCTCGGTATCGCTACCAGCGATGCTCACAGCACAGGCGTTGTTTACACAGGTTATACCATGATGTGCATGGAATCCAATACTGTTGATAATCTTTACAACTGTATGAAGAACGGTGAATTCTTTGCAGCAAGCAAGAATCTCGGCAACTATGAAGAGCTTAAAGAAATCGCTGATTTCCTTACAAAAGAAACCGATCCCGAAAAGAAGGCAATGGGCGAAGAACTCACAAAGATTTACAAGAATATTGAAGTTCAGAATGCAAACGGCGAAGATGGCGACGGATACGAAGCCCCCGCAGACGTTGACGCTCCTACCGTTAATGCTGTTATCGTCTCTGATGAGCTTGATACCATTACTCTTGTAACCTCCGCTGATGCATTGAACATCAGATGGATTGCGGACGGTGAATGCATCGCCACAGGCAACACTATTGACCTTGACGATTACAGCGATTCTATCGGCAGCTATGTCCGTGCTGAAATCTTCGGCAAGGGCGGCATCGTTTACACCCAGCCGTTCACCCTTGAGTATGACGGAGCTCCCGAGGCTCAGGATAACAGCTATATCGACCTTTGGTTCCTTGCAAGCTTTATTCCCGATAATATCGTAAGACTTGTTGGTATGTTCCCCTTCTTCCAGCAGCTTCTTGACCTTATCGGCGGCTGATAAGATTTAAATTTTAAGCGGCAGTCATTTTAAATGATTGCCGCTTTTTATATGTGATATGAAACAAGCCTCAACCTGAAACGGTTGAGGCTTGTGTTTTTTAATCTTCAATAGCTGCTTTTTGCTTCTGGATTTTGCTAAGACGCTCAAGGTCAAATTTTACCGCACGGGAGAAAGAATAAATTCCGTTCCTTTCCTGGAAAACGTCGGTAAGCTGAGTGTAGCAATAAGCGCAAATTCTTTTGTTGCTGAGAAGGGCACTGCAAAGTCCGTCAAAACGTTTGTAGAATTCTTCAATGTCTTCGGGAGTTTTGCCGTAACCCCAGCTTGCGCTGTTGTCGTTGTCAATATTCCACCAAGCTCCGCCAAATTCCGAAACAAAATAGGGCTGACCCTCATACTTCTCAATTTTCGGGAAGTTTACGTAAACTTCCTTTTCATTGCCGTTGAGAAGAGGCTCAAATGCGGCGGTGAATTTTTCAACGTCCTGTTCGTAATTGTGAACATCGTAAATATCGGTTTTTGCGTGAATGTATCCGCTTGTGTCGATTATGGGCCTTGTCTGGTCAACAGCTCTTGTAACCGTATAAACGGTGGTGAGGATATCTGCAAGTCTTCCGGTATCGTGAGTTTCGTTGAAGGGACACCAGCCGATTATTGCAGGGCTGTTGTAATCTCTATCAACCGCTTCAAGCCATTCGGGGAGCATGGTGAGAAGAGCGTCCGCTCTTGAAATATCAAGACCCCAGTTGGGATACTCGCCCCAGATTATATAGCCGAGTTTATCTGCCCAGTAAATTGTTCCGGGCTCGAAAACCTTCATATGAAGTCTTGCGCCGTTGAAGCCTGCCGCCATGGAAAGCTCTATATCCTTGCGCAGAGCATCGTCTGACGGGGCGGTGATTATTGAATCGGGATAAAAGCCCTGGTCAAGCACAAGGCGCTGGAAAACGGATTTGCCGTTGATTTTAACCGCATAACCGTCAATTTCAACCTTTCTCATGCCGAAGTAGCTGGTAAAGCTGTCATCGCCTGCCGTGATTTTTAAATCGTAAAGAGCGGGCTTGCCGGGCTCCCAGAGGATGGGAGAGGGGATATCCAGTGAGGTCTGCACCTGCCTGCCGGTTATTTTTGCACTTGCCTGCGCAACGGCTTTACCGTCAAAGAAAGCTTCAGCTTTGAATTCCTTTGCACCCTCTTTGTTCAAAAGAGCGCTGATATGAAGCTTTTCATTGTCAACGTCGGGGGTGAGCTTTAATTTTTCAACGAAACAGTCGGGAACAAACTCAAGCCAGACGGTCTGCCATATACCGGTTGTTCTTGTGTAATCACAGCCGTGGTTGTAATACTCTTCACTCTGCTTGCCTCTGGCCTGAAGAGGGGAGGCGATGTCATCGTAAGCGTTAAGCACTACGGTGTTTTCACCCTCGGTAATCTTATCGGTAATGTCGAAGTAAAACGGGGTGTAGCCGCCCTTGTGAGAGCCGATTTTTGTGCCGTTAATCCATACGGTTGCCATCCAGTCAACTGCGCCGAAATGGATAAGCACTCTGCCGGCGAGATTCTCTTTTGTAAGAGTGAACGTGCGCTTGTACCACACGCTTTTCATAAAATCAACGTACTCTATACCCGAAAGCTTTGATTCGGGGGCGAAAGGCACAAGGATTTCGGAGTTGAGTTTTTCTCTCTCGTAGAACTTGCGCTCCATGCCTGAGTTGCCGTGATCAATTTCAAATTCCCATTTACCGTTGAGATTTTGCCAGCCTTTGCGTACAAGCCTTGGGCGGGGATATTCGGGGCGAGGAATATTGTTCATCATAAGCCGTGAATCCTTTCGTAAAAATTATGAATGATTCTTGACGTAGTGCTTATAGAATTTTACGCTTTCTGCAAGTGCGGAGGTATTAATGTTTTCATTAGCGGCGTGCATGGCTTTAAGCTGCTGCTGTGAAAGCCTGATGGGGCAGATACGCAGGCAGTTGTCACTTACCTCTTCGTAATATCTGCAGTCCGTGCCGCCGAACATAAAGTAGGGTGTGGGTATGGCGTCGGGATAGCACTTGTTAGCGCAGTCAACCATATATTTGAATTCGTCGCCGTTGATATCAACAATGCCTGAAGCATCTCTTGAATAAATAACCTCAACCTCAAGGTCGTATTTAGCGGCGATTTTTTTGATGATTTCAACAGACTGCTCGGAATTCTGATGAATTGAGGGGCGGATGTTGCAGATTACGTAAGCCTGGTCGGGGATTACGTTGGGAGTCTGCGAGCCTTCGCACATGGTGAAAGCAAAGGTGGTTGAAAGGAAGGCTTCGCCGAAGGATGAAAGAGCGGGAAGCACCTTGATAACAACGGGCTTGAAAAGCCAGAGATTGCCGAGTACAAGGCGAAGAGGGAATGAAAGATGGGGGGCGATTGTTGTAAACATCGCTTTGACGGGACCGCCGAGCTTTTTGTCAAACGGACGCTTGGTTTCCATTTCGTTTACAAAAGCTGCAAGTCTTGCAACGGGAGTGTTTTTGGGAGGTGTGGAGGAGTGACCGCCGTTTCCTTTTGCGGTGATTTTGATATCCGCATAGCCTTTTTCAACTATACCTATAGCGGAAATATAGCCTTTAAGGCCGGGGAAAGCATCTGCAAGCACAGCACCGCCCTCGTCCATAACGGCAACCAATCTTTTGCCCTGGCTCTTGAGGTATTCAACCGTCTTGATAGCGCCGCCGCCTGAGATTTCTTCATTTACGGAGCTTGCAAGGTAGATATCCCTCTCAGGCTCGTAGCCTTCTTTTATAAGCTCTTCAATAGCCTGGAATTCAGCCATAACGGTGCACTTGCAGTCCATTGCGCCTCTGCCGTGGATTATGCCGTTTTCAATATCGCCGGAGAAGGGGTCGTGCTCCCATTCTTTTTCTGTTGCGGTAACAACGTCCTGATGACCCATGAGGAGCAGACCGTCACGCTCGGGATGAGCACTCTTCCAACGGTAAAGGAGGTTGCCGTCAATGTCAACTCTCTCCATTTTTTCGTGAACAAGAGGGAACATTTCCTTCATTTTGTCCTGAAGAATGCGGAACTGAGTAAGATCGTCCTGACCTCTCAGAGAGATAGTTGGAACCTTGATCATTTCGGAAAGCTTGGAAGCATATTCTGCTTCTTCCTGCTTGGTGTAGCTGATTTCACTTTTGTTGGTGTTGGGCTTTGCCTTGATTGCCGCCGCACGGATTACAGCAACAAGAAGCAGGGCGACCACGGCAGCTACAACGGCGCCGAGAATGTAAAGGAAGATTTGCATGGTTTTTACCGCCTTTCGGTTTATTGTCGGCTGAAAGGATCAACCGTATTTTATAACAAAAAAATGATATCATAACCGCCCGACAAAATCAATCGGTTTTATACTTTATTTAATTATAATAACAATAAAGAATCCCTGCCCGAATCCTGAAATCCGGGCAGGGTGTAGGTTTGATTCAGTTAAATAAAAGAAAGAAAGAGGGGAAACAACCACGAGATGTCAAACAGTGTAAAGGGCTTTTTGAAGAGCTCTTCGCCTTTGTTAAACGAAATTGTGATGGGATCACCGTTGAAAAAACTGTCAATTTCCTGACCATCAGATATGAATACCACGCCGACAAATTCATCGCCGTCAAAATATGCTTTTGTTGTTGACAGGATAAGTTTTACGGTTTCTTCATCCATGCCCGAGGAATAAAGGAGCTCAATAAGCTCTTCTTCGGTCATGTCATTAATATCCGTGCCTTCTTCAAGCGTTATTTCTCCGGAAGCCACCATGTCTTCAACAGCTTTTTTGAGGTTGACTGTATAGGTTTCGCAATAAAGCTCACCGTAGCCTTCCACGTTTTCTGTTGATGTGGATTCAAGGTTAAGGAAAGGAAGAGAACTATCCGCACTGTCGGACGAAGCTGCTGAGGAGGATAAAACGTAGCCAAGTGCAAAATATGCCGAGGCGTCATATAATTTGCTGAGATCTATCCGGCACAGCAGGGTGGGGATGTAAAGCGTGGTGTTTTCAGGAGTCGAAATAAAGTGAAAGGTGAAGACTGAAACTTTTCCTTTCAGAGCCAGTGCAGCCGTGTCTGTATCTCCGATTGCCTTTACGGCAATCTCTACGTCCTTAACGGGAATGTCGCCGAGCTCTAAGGTTTCCTTTAGGTATTCGTCGGTAACTGAAAGATAAATCAATTCAGCGTTGCTGAGATTGTCAACAAATTTTTCCAATTTTGTCTGCTCTGCGCTTGCCGCAACGGAGAAAATTCCGAGCGAAAGGCACAGGGTCAGAAGAATGCTGATGAGCTTTTTCATGATTTCTCACCCCTTATGAAAATAAAAACCGAGCGAAGATTTACTGCTTGGCACCGCCGTCAAACTTCTCAAGAACTCTTACGCTTATTGCATAGCAATCTGCAAGGCCCTGCTTGTTCATATTGTCGTAAGTGTCACGTCTGGTGTGGTAATAATCCTCAAGCTTGTGGTTGAGGCCTGTGATGCCTGCTGCTCTGAAGCCTGCCTGAGCAAATGCTGCTGAGTCGGTAGCGCCGCCGAGAGGGGGAACCATACCCTTTGTGCACTTGATGTTAAGGTCAGCAGCTGCTTCCATAAAGAGGTCTGCAACGTCAGCGTCAGCCTTTACGGTGCCGTTAAGGTCGCGGTAGTTTGCCATGAGATACTTGGGATCGTGGATTGTATCGTAAGCATAGATGAAGGTGGGAACGTCCTGGAAATCGTTCTTATGAGCCTCGCACCATGCCTTTGCACCTCTGAGACCTGCCTCTTCGGAGCCTGTAAGGATAACGCCTACTTCGGTGTTTTCAAGCTCAACGCCTGCATCCTTAAGAGCCTTGAGAACGGCAATACCCATATAGCAGCCGGAAAGGTTATCGTTTGCACCGTCAACGGGGCGCTTGTAGTTTACCATGAAGTAAAGACCGATGAAGAAGGGAACAAACAAAAGACCCCAGAGAGCTGCTTTAACGAGGGGGTCTGATGTGTCTGCAACGCCGAAAGCGATGCCGTTCTTAACTATGTAAATGATAGAAATTACAAGGTAGAAGATTGCGCCTACGCCTGCAAGGATTGCGTGGCCTTCAAAGCCAACGCCGCCGAGGGCATAGTTTACGGGCCATTCCCATGCAACGTCGGGGTGACCGTTGAAGATGATTCTTCTTTTAACTTCGCCTGTGCACTTCTTGATGGCAGTTACGTTGTGGCCTGTTTTCTCAGGGAAAAGAGGGTCGATAAGCTTTTTGTAAACGCCGAACTGTGCGAGAACAAGGAAAAGACCTGCGGCAATGAGAAGAATGCTTGCGAGGGGGAAGAAGAAGAAAAGAACAACAGCGGCAAGAACGAAGGTTATTGTGAAATAAATCCAGCCGTAGAATGAACGGGGATTTTCCTTGAAGGATTCAACAGATACGTTTTCGCAGCCGCACTCTTTTTTGAGCACGTCAGCCATGTAACGGCAAGCCTGTTCTTCACCCTTTGAACCGGGTTCGCGTTTTTCGAATGTTTTGCAGATGTGGGTGATTTCTTTAATCATATAATCTGCATATTCATCCTTTTTTGCAATGAGTTTTTTGAAATCCATAAGAACTCCTCCCAATAAAATATTTCACCATATATTATGGTATAATTTTCAAACAAAGTCAACAATTTGGTGTACTTTTTTATTGTTTTTTGATATGATTTTCGGGCAAAGCGAACAGAAAAAATGAAAGTGTTAGGGCTATGTTCACATAAAATAAGAAATTTTTTCTTGACATACGGATTATGCAGTGCTATACTTTAATACAATAAATCAACAAATCGTTTTATGGAAGTATTTTTTATGAATAACATTTTTGCAACAGCATACTTTTACTTTTACTTTTGCTCAGAAAAATAGAGTAAGGGTTTTTTGCTGTATGTAAAAGCATTGTTTCATCGATTTAATGCGCCGCAGTAAAAAACTGCGGCGCTTTTAATTTTCAACAGGCGGGTGTGTATAAAATGAAAACCGTTAACGTAAAGGCATCGAGAGAATATAACGTATGCATCGAAAGAGGAATCCTCAAAGATGCGGGTGAAATGATATCGGCAGTGCACAAGCCCTGCAAGGCAATGCTTATAAGCGATACTAATGTTGCACCGCTTTACGCGAAAACGGTCACGGATTCCCTTTGTGCTTCGGGCTTTGAAACGGTCAGCTTCATCATTGAAGCAGGGGAGGAATCCAAAAATGCCGTAAACCTTGCTTTGATATGGGAAGCACTTGCGGAGAATTCTCTTACAAGAAGTGATATAATAATTGCTCTCGGCGGCGGAGTTGTAGGTGACCTTTCGGGCTTTGCGGCGGCTACGTATCTCAGAGGAATTGAGTATATCCAGATTCCCACAACTCTGCTTGCAATGGTTGATTCTTCCGTTGGCGGCAAAACAGCGGTGGATTTAAAAGCTGGCAAAAATCTTGCAGGTGCATTTTATCAGCCCTCACTTGTTATCTGCGACCCTGAAGCGTTGAAAACTCTTTCTGCACAGACTTTTTCCGACGGTATGGCGGAGGTTATAAAGTACGGCTTTATCAACCGCCCCGAATTGCTCAGCTTGCTTGAAAGTGATTTTGATATTGCGGACGTTATTGAAATATGTGTTGAAGACAAAAGGGATATAGTTTCGCTTGATGAAAAAGACCGCGGTCTGCGTCAGCTTCTCAACCTCGGTCATACGGTGGGTCACGGTATTGAGCGCTGCTCAGGCTATTCAATAACTCACGGAAGCGCCGTGGCGGCAGGAATGGTGATTATAACCCGTGCGGCAATCAAAGCAGGGATATGCGACAACGGTGTTCTCGAAGTGCTGATAAAGCTGCTTGAAAAGTTCAGCCTGCCTACGTCGTGTGATTTCACGGCGCAGGAAATCTGCAACGCGGCATTTAATGATAAAAAGAGAAAGGGTAACAGCATTACGCTTGTAATTCCCGAAAAGCTGGGTGAAAGCGGGCTTGTACCCTATGACGTGGATAAGCTTTTGGATTTTATTTCTGGAGCGTGGAAAAATGACTAAAGTTCTCAACTCGCCGTCACTCGGCGGAAGAATAAGGGCCATACCGTCAAAGTCAGAGGCTCACCGTCAGCTTATATGTGCGGCGCTGAGTAAATCTCCCGTTGAGATTGTCTGCCCTCAGACGAGTATGGATATTGAAGCTACGGCAAGATGTCTTTCGGCAATGGGTGCAGAAATTGAATACATAAACGGTGTTTACAAAGTTACTCCTATTACTCAGCCTGCGGAAAAAGCCGTGCTCGACTGCGGCGAATCGGGTTCGACTCTCAGATTCCTGCTTCCGGTTGTGTGCGCATTGGGTATTGAAGCGGATTTTATCATGAGGGGCAGACTTTCCCAAAGACCCATGACTGCTCTCACAGATGAGCTTAGTGCCCATTCGGTGAAGATATGGCAGGAGGGTGAGCATCTTTATACAAAAGGAAAAGCGCAGGGAGAAAATTGGAAAATAGATGCAGGCATTTCTTCACAGTACGTAAGCGGCTTGTTATTTATGCTCAGCATAATCGGCGGCACACTTGAGCTTACGGGCAATGTGGAAAGTGCGGCCTATATTGAGATGACCGTTAAAGCTCTCAGGGATTTTTCGGCGGATATAGAGAATAACGGCAGAGTTTATACTGTTAAAAACAGTGCTCTTTGCCGTGCCGACGGCAGAATTGTAACCGGCGGCGACTGGTCAAACGCAGCGTTCTTTATTGTTGCAGGTGCAATCGGTAAAAACCCCGTAACGGTTGACGGGCTTGAGCTTTCGTCGGTTCAGGGTGACAAGGGGATTGTGAATATTCTTGAAAGCTTCGGAGCAAGAATTGAAGCTCAGGGCAGAGAGGTTACCGCTTATCCTTCGCAGCTTGTTGCCGCTGACGTTGATGCCGCTCAGGTGCCCGACCTCGTGCCGGTTGTTGCGGTTGCGGCAAGTGTCGCAAAAGGTACAACCCGTATTTACGGTGCATCCCGCCTGAGACTCAAAGAAAGTGACAGACTTGAAACTGTTTGCAATATGCTCACGGCTTTCGGTGCAAAGGTTGAAATAACAGAAGACGGACTTCTTATTAACGGTGTTGACCGTCTTACGGGCGGCACGGCAGATTCTGCAGGCGATCACAGAATAGCAATGAGCGCCGCGGTTGCTTCAACAGTGTGTGAAGGCGCTGTTGAAATAACGGGAGCGCAGGCGGTAAGCAAATCCTATCCTGCATTCTGGGAGGATTTTGAAAAACTGAGTGAAGGAGCATAACGATGCTTTATCCTTACGGAAATAATTTAAAATTATATATAGAAGGCGGTTCTCACGATGAGAAAATCGAGATGTTTCTCGACGGATTTCCTGCCGGCTTTCAGATTGATGCCGACGAGCTTTTGAGCTTTATGCAAAGGCGTGCGCCCGGCAGGAATGAATTCTCAACCTCAAGAAAAGAGGGTGACGTGCCTGAGTTTTTAACGGGTGTTGAAAACTCGGTTACGCAGGGCGGCAGAATTCATGCTGTAATCCGCAACAGCAATCAGCATTCCTCGGATTATTCTCAGGTTAAGGATATTCCGAGACCCTCTCATGCGGATTTTGCCGCTATCAGCAAATACGGAGCGGACGTTGACCTGAGGGGCGGCGGTCATTACTCCGGCAGGCTTACTGCAATGCTCTGCGTAGCAGGCGGTCTGTGTATCCAGTATCTTAAGAAAAAAGGAATTGAAATCTGTGCTCACGTTTACAGCATAGCAGACGTTAAGGATGCTCCTTTTGATGCGGTAAATCCCGATTTTTCCGCTCTTTCAGGTAAAGAATACCCCGTTACGGATGATGAAGCTTGCGAGCGCATGAAGGCGAAGATTGCCAAAGCTAAAAGCGAGGGCGATTCTGTAGGCGGAATTATTGAATGTGCGGTTACAGGGCTTGAAGCAGGCATGGGCGAGCATATGTTTGCAGGCGTTGAAGCACGCATTGCATCGGTGCTTTTTGCAGTGCCTGCGGTAAAGGGTGTTGAATTCGGCGCAGGCTTTGCAAGTGCAGGGCTCAGAGGGTCCGAGAATAACGACCCGTTTGTAACGGACGGTAAGAAAGTGAGAACTCTCACCAATAACTGCGGCGGAATTTTAGGCGGAATGACCAATTCAATGCCTGTTGTTGTGCGCGCGGCATTCAAACCCACACCGTCGATAGCAAAGGAGCAGCAGAGCGTTTCGCTCTCCAAAATGGAAAACGTAACGTTCAGCATTAAGGGCAGGCATGACCCGTGTATAGTTTTCCGTGCCGTACCCGTTGTTGAAGCGGTTGTCGCTTTGGCTGTTTGTGATATTCTCTCAGACGGAGGAGATTTAAGATGAATAATGAAAATCTTTCAATAGAAGAACTCAGAGGAAAAATAGATGCAATAGATACCGAGCTTGTAAAGCTCTTTGCAGAAAGAATGGAGGTTTCCTCAGGCGTTGCAGAGTACAAGCGTCAGAGGGGATTGCCCGTGCTTGATGCAGGCAGGGAGCGCTCGTTGCTTGCCAAGGTTTCCGAAATGGCAGGCGAGGATTTCTCAAGCTACGTAAGGGCGCTTTATTCCACCATTTTTTCCCTTTCCCGTTCGTATCAGCAAAAGCTTATCAGCGGCACAACGGAAAGCGTTGTAAGAATTGATGAAGCAATAAAAAATACAAATCCTCTTTTCCCACCCTCGGCGGTAGTTGCCTGCCAGGGAATAGAGGGGGCATATTCTCAGATTGCGGCTCAGAAGATGTTTGAGCTTCCCGATATTCAGTATTATACAAGCTTCGGCGAGGTTTTTGATGCCATTGAATCCGGCAAGTGCCGCTACGGAGTTCTTCCGCTTGAAAACAGCACCGCAGGCTCCGTCACAAAAATCTATGACCTTATGAATAAACACCAGTTTTACATTGTAAAATCATGGAGACTTAAGATTGACCACAACCTTCTTGCCAAGCCCGGTGTTAAGCTTGAGGAGATACGTGAGGTTTATTCGCACGAGCAGGCGATAAATCAGTGCGCCGCATTCCTGCGTGAGAATCCTCAGATAAAGGTTGTTGAGTGCGCAAACACCGCTATGGCGGCCCGTTTTGCAGCATCGAGCGACCGAAAAGACGTTGCGGCACTTTCTTCAAGAGACTGTGCGGAAACCTACGGTCTTAACAATCTTGTTCCCAACGTGCAGGATAACGCAAATAATTACACACGCTTTATCTGTATTTCAAGAGACCTTGAGATTTACCCGGGAGCGGATAAGACTTCGATTATGACGGTTGCTCCCAATAAACCGGGTGCTCTGTATTCGCTGCTTTCACTTTTTTATGCGGAGGGTGTAAACCTCACAAAGCTGGAATCAAGGCCCATCCCTGAGCGTGATTTTGAATTTCTGTTCTATTTTGATATAGACGTTTCCGTTTATTCACCCAAGCTTGCCGCAGTTATAGGCGAGCTCGAAAAACAGAGTGACAGATTCAGATATCTCGGCAGCTACAGCGAGCGTATCGGATAGGGAGGAATAAACTTGAAGAATCAGAAGGATCTGAAGGTTGCATTGCTTGGCAGAAAGCTTTCTCACAGCTTTTCACCGCAGATTCACGCCTTACTTGCGGATTATGAATACCGTCTTCAGGAGCTTGAGCCCGAAGTGGTCGGCGGGTTTTTGCAAAAAGGCGAATTTGATGCCCTCAACGTAACCATTCCTTATAAGAAAACAGTTATGCCGTACCTTGCCGAAATATCTGAGCAGGCAAGAAAAATCGGCTCTGTAAATACAATTACCCGTACCGAAAACGGACTTCGCGGCGACAATACCGATTATTACGGATTTTCCTTTATGCTCAGACGCTCAGGTATTGAAGTTGAGGGTAAAAAGGTGCTTGTGCTCGGCTCGGGCGGGGCGTCAGTTACGGTAAAAGCCGTGCTTGCGGATTTGAATGCAGGTCAGATTATAACTGTTTCAAGAAGCGGTGAGAATAACTATGATAATATTTCCGCTCATTACGATGCCGAGGTTATAGTCAACACAACTCCCGTAGGAATGTACCCCGAAAACGGTAAAGCGGCGGTTTGCCTTGATGATTTCAAGGCTTGTGAGGGTGTTCTGGATCTCATATATAACCCTGCAAGAACAAAGCTTCTTTGCGATGCGAAAAGGCTCGGCATAAAATATGCAAACGGTCTTTCGATGCTTGTTGCGCAGGCGAAGCTTGCGAGTGAGCTTTTTATGGGCTGCGCAATTCCCGATGAAGAAATCGACCGTGTACTTGGCATAATGGAGGCACAAAGCGAAAATATAGTTCTTGTCGGAATGCCCGGCAGCGGAAAATCCACCGCAGGCAGAGCTCTTGCGAAAAAGCTCGGCAGAGAATTTGTTGATACCGATTCAATGGTTGAAGCTGTATCGGGTATCACGATTCCTGAGATTTTTGAAAAATACGGCGAAGATGAATTTCGGAAAAGAGAGCATTTTGCGGCGTGCGAAGCGGGCAAAAGAAGCTCACTCGTTATTGCTACGGGCGGCGGAATAATAAAGAGGGAAGAGAATTATATACCGCTCAGCCAGAATTCCAAAATCGTTTTTCTTGACAGGGATATAAATACTCTGCCCGTTGACGGCAGACCTCTTTCTCAGGCGAATCCGCTTGAAAAGCTTTATGAAGAGCGCCTTCCTCTCTATATTAAATTCAGCGATGCAAAGGCGCAGTGTGAGCCTGAGGTTGAAAAAACCGTTCAGAATATTTTGGATGCCCTTGAGGCGGAAGGGAGAAAATATGAAACTGCTTGTGATTAACGGACCTAATCTCAATATGCTCGGCCTCAGAGAGCCTGAGCTTTACGGAAAAAACGATTATGCCGCACTGTGCGAGCTTATAAAAAAGGCGTGTGAGGGGATTGAATATGAAATTTATCAGTCCAACCACGAGGGAGATATAGTTGATAAAATTCAGCAGTCCTACGGTAAGGTGGATGCGATAGTTATAAATCCCGCCGCTTATACTCACACCAGCGTTGCAATTCTTGATGCTCTCAAGGCGGTTTCAATCCCGACGGTTGAGGTGCATCTTACGGATATTTCACAGCGTGAGGAATTCAGAAAGCATTCTTTCGTTTCCCTTTACGCTGAAAAAACAATAGCAGGCCACGGATTTGACGGCTACCGTGAAGCAATTGAATATTTAAAAGAAAAGTATAACTGATATAAACAAGGAGGAAATTATGATGTCAATGGATTTCAAAAGAAAGCTTCCCATCCCTATGGAAGTAAAGGAAAAGTACCCCGTATCATTTGCGGCATCACAGAGAAAAGCTCATATAGATAAAGAAGTTCAGGATATTTTTGAGGGAACAAGCAAAAAAATGCTCCTTGTTATAGGCCCTTGCTCTGCGGACAGAGAAGATGCGGTAATGGAATACTGCGAAAAGCTCAAAGCTGTGCAGGATAAGGTTGAGGATAAGCTTGTAATCGTGCCCAGAATTTATACAAACAAGCCCAGAACAACGGGCGACGGCTACAAGGGAATGCTTCATCAGCCCGACCCCAACGAAAAGCCCGACCCGTTCAAGGGAATTCTTGCAATCCGTCATCTTCATACCCGCGTGCTCACCGAGCTTGGTATGTCAACAGCTGACGAAATGCTTTACCCCGATAATCACAGATATCTTTCCGACCTTATGTCATACGTAGCCGTCGGTGCACGTTCAAGCGAAAATCAGGAGCACAGGCTTGTTTCAAGCGGTGTTTCCGTACCCGTAGGTATGAAGAATCCCACCGCAGGCGACCTTTCGGTTATGATGAATTCAATTACCGCCGCTCAGCACGGCCACTCCTTCATTTACAGAGGATGGGACGTTGAAACTACAGGTAACCCTCTTGCTCATGCAATTCTCAGAGGCTACGTTGACGAAACGGGCAAGAGCCATCCCAACTATCATTATGAGGATCTGGAGCAGCTTTGCGAAATGTACGCAAAAACAAACCTTTCAAATCCTGCCGTTATCGTAGATGCAAACCACGCGAACTCAGGCAAAAAGTATGCCGAGCAGCCCAGAATCTGCAAGGAAGTGCTTCATTCCTGCCGCCACAATAGCGATATTGCAAAAATCGTAAAGGGCTTCATGATCGAAAGCTATCTTGTTGACGGTGCGCAGAAGCTTGGCTCTTGCGAGCCTGTTTACGGTCAGTCGATCACCGACCCCTGCCTCGGCTGGGAAAAGACTGAAAAGCTTATCCTCGATATCGCCGAGTTAATCTGACATTTATAACATAACACGGAAAAACCGCTTCTGATGCGTGATTTTCCGTGTTTTTGTTTGTTTTAGGTGTAGCAATCGCAGTGAATATATGTTAAAATAAAAAACAGATTTATTTGCAGAGGGTAAGTTATGAAGATAATGGACAGAGAAAAGCTTAAATACTACGCAAGGATGGCGGCGGAGAGTTACGTTGACGACCCCGTTCATTCTTATGCAACCAAATCGGTTGAGAGAAGAAAAAAGTTTGTTTATCATTTTATGATGGAAAGACTTGCCACTTCAAACAGAGAGGATATCATATATTTTGACGAGCAGGAGCGTGGGCTTTGCGTCTGGCGTGATGCTCACAATGAATATACAATGTTCGATTTTCTCAAGTGTCCCAACTGGGTTTTTCTTGCCTATTATTGGTGGCACACCGCCAAAACTCTTAAAGCATACAGTCACCTTGATTCCAAGGTGTTTGAAAAGAACACTCTCATAATTTCGCCTGTTTTTGTTGATAAAAAGCATCAGGGGCAGGGGATTGCAACAAAGCTTATTCAGCGTGGGATTGATGAGCTTGTGCCTCAGGGATATAAGCTCGGGCTCGAAACTCAGAATCCCGACAACGTAGGCTTTTATGAAAAGCTCGGTTTTAAAACTGTTAAATTCGATTATTGGAAGAGCGAAAAAATCCATAACTATTATATGGTTTATGACGGCTCAAAGGAGAAATGAAAATGGCTTTTATAAGTGTGTTTGACGTTATCGGTCCCAATATGGTAGGCCCCTCCAGCTCGCATACCGCAGGTGCTGCAACTATCGGTCTGCTTGCACGCAAGATGATAGGCGAGCAGATTAAAAAAGTTAACTTTGTTCTTTACGGCTCTTTTGCAAAAACCTACAAGGGTCACGGTACTGACAGAGCTCTGCTCGGCGGAATTCTCGGCTTTTCCACGGATGACGTGCGCATCAGGGATTCTTTTGAGCTTGCAAAGTGGGAGAATATTGAGTATTCCTACGAATGCAACGAAACCGAGGAGGACGTTTATCCCAATACCGTTGATGTTGAAATGGAGAGTGTCAGCGGAAGAAAGCTTGTTGTAAGGGGAGAATCCATAGGCGGCGGCAAGGTAAGGCTTACCAGAATCAATTCGGTAAAGGTTCATTTTACAGGCGAATACCACGCTCTGATTGTAAAATACCGTGACGTACCCGGCGTTGTTGCGAGCGTGACAACGGTGCTGAGTAATTATGACGTAAACATTGCTTACCTCAGGGTTTTCAGAGAGTCCAAGGGCGGTATTGCGTATACAATAGTTGAATCGGATGAAGAGATTACCGCCGATGCCGTTGAGGAAATGAAGAAAAACTCGGTAATTGAAGATATTATGGTTGTAAGGAGATAAGTTTATGGATTTTACAAATGCCTGTGAGCTTATAGAACTTTGCGAAAAGAGCGGTAAATCCGTTGCTGATATCATGAGAGAGCGTGAAATAGTGCAGGGCGAAACCGATGCCGTAACCGTTGAGGAAAAAATGAAAAAAGCGCTTGAGATAATGCGGGATTCTGCTCACACTCCCATTAAGAGCGCTCTGCGTTCAACCGGCGGACTTATCGGCGGAGAAGCGGCAAAGCTCAATGCACACAGAATGGCAGGTAAGTCTATCTGCTCGGGTGTGCTCTCCAAAGCTCTTATATATTCTCAGGCTGTGCCTGAAATGAATGCTTCAATGGGTGTAATCGTTGCCGCTCCTACTGCCGGCTCGGCAGGTGTTCTGCCCGCAGTGCTTTTTGCTCTTGAGGAAGAATTTGAGCTGAGCGACGAAACCGTGATTGACGGCCTGTTTACCGCAGGCGCGGTAGGATATCTGCTTATGCGCAATGCCTCTGTTGCAGGGGCACAGGCAGGCTGTCAGGCGGAGGTTGGTTCAGCTTCTGCTATGGCTGCAGCTGCCGCAGTTGCCATGATGGGCGGCGGAGTCAAAGAATGCCTTGATGCGGCATCCGTGTCTCTGAGCAATCTGCTCGGTCTTGTATGCGACCCTATTGCAGGTCTTGTTGAAGCTCCGTGCCAGAGCAGGAATGCAATCGGTGCCGCCAATGCGCTCACAAGTGCCGAGATGGCGCTCAGCGGAATCAAAGCGGTAATTCCGTTTGATGAAATGGCGCAGTCGATGTATACCGTGGGCTGTAAGCTTCCCAATGAATTAAGGGAAACTGCACTCGGCGGTTGTGCAGCAACACCTACGGGCTGTGCACTCAAATGTAAAATTTTCTGTGAAGGATAAAAGAGAAAGACCTGCGGTATTCCGCAGGTCTTTTAAAGTTTTATATCATTTCAAGGATTTTTCTGAGATTTTCAAGTCCTGTAGAGATTCCCTCAACAGGGTCCTCCATTCCCTCAAACTCAATGCTTACGTAGCCGTCATAGCCGCTGGATTTGAGGATTGAAAGGCACTGCATAACGGGAATGTCGCCGTGGCAGAGAATAGCACCTCTGAGATAGTTACCGCCTCTGCTTTTGAAAAATCCGTTACCGGGATTCAAGCCGTTGCCGCTCTTGATGTGGAAATCCTTTACGTGAACGTGCTTTGCATAGTTTGCAACTCTGCCTACCGCTACGGGTGAGGGATCATCCGCACAGGCGAAGTTGCCTATATCTACAAGCAGACCGAAATTCTCGTGAGCAACCGCATTCACAAGCTTTTCAACTCTCATGCTCTCCTGGCAGAAGAAACCGTGATTTTCAACGGTGGTTGCAATTCCCTTGGTTGCGGCATATTCCGTTACCGCTCTGCAGCCTTGTGCAAGAACGGGGAGTGCCTGGTCAAAGCCCTTGTATGCCTTTTCGGCTGTTTTGTAGCCGCCCGTTGCATCGTGGCGCATTACTTTTACACCAAGGATTTCTGCAATATCAACCTTGCGCTTGAGTCTTTCGATTTCATCCTCAAGACTTTCGGCATTAAGGAAATCCGCTCCGATAGTATAGCTTGCTATCGGAAGTCCGATTCTTTCGCTTTCAGCTTTTATGCGTCTTGCGAAATCCGCTTCGCTTTCACCCTCAGGGGGCTGCAAATCGGTAAATTCAATGGCATCAAAGCCCATGTCCTTTGCAAGCTGCATAACGGTAAGCTGATCGTATTTGCCGCTTGAAAGGAGCTTTGAATAGCTGTAACTGCTTACACAGGTTTTCATCTGTTTTCAGCCTCCTCAGCAACCGTGAGATTTGAGGAATTCAACGGCGCTTCTGATATCTCTTTCGGGATTATCGCCGACCTCGCGTTCAATTGTAAGGAAGCCCTTGAAGCCGATTTCCTCAAGTGCGTTGAGGTATTCAGCCCACGGAACCTGACCTTCGCCGAGGGGAACTTCGAGGTAAGAGGGACCGGTAACGATAGGATCCTTGGTAAGACCGTAAACGATTTCCGGATCCTTATAGAAGAGCTGCTTACCGTCCTTGGCGTGGGTGTGAACTATGTAATCCTTAAGGTTGTGAACAGCCTGAACGGGGTCGTCGCCGCATACCATAACAAGGTTGGCGGGGTCAAGGTTTACTGCAACGCCTGTGGAATGAAGACCGTCAAGGAATTCCTTGAGAACAGCGGAGGTTTCGGGGCCGGTTTCGATTGCGAAATGAGCCTCCACGCTGTCAGCATATTCGGCAAGCTCTGCGCAGGCTTCCTGCATGATTTTGTATCTGTCATGGTTGGGGTCGGAGGGAACAACGCCGATGTGAGTTGTAACAACGTCTGTTCCGAGCTCTTTTGCGAGGTCAAGGATTCTCTTGGATTTTTCAATTCTCCAGGGGTTTTCGTCGGGACGGATAAAGCCGCCGCCGAGGTCGCCGCAAAGAGCGGAGATTACAAGACCGTTATCTGCAACAAGGTTTCTGAAATCAGCCTTGCTCTGAGCGGTCATGTTTTCGGGAGCCATCTCGCCGCTTGTAGCGTAAACCTGAATACCGTTAGCACCTACTGCCGCCGCTTTCTTAACTGCGGTAGCGATATCGGTACGGAAACTGTTAATTATAACACCAATAGGAAATCTGCCCATAAAAATAACTCCTTTGCAAAGTATTTCGATTACAATGATAACAAAAAAATATACTTAATTCAATATTTTTTTAAAACTTTACTTTACTTTTTTTGCAGGTATGGTATATTTATAAAGTAAGTATTTTAACGGAGGTTATAAATATGTCAAAAGACGTTAAAATTGCAATTATCGGTTGCGGTACCATTGCAAATTCCGCTCACATCCCTGCCTATCTTAAGGCCCCCGGGGTAGAAATCAAATATTTCTGCGATATCATCCCCGAAAGAGCGGATGCGGCTGTTGAAAAGTACGGATGCGGCACAGCGGTTTACGATTATCACGAAATTCTCAACGACCCTGAGCTTGACGCAGTTTCCGTATGTACTCACAATGATTTCCATTCAATCATTTCGATTGATTTTATGAGAGCAGGCAAGGACGTTCTTTGCGAAAAGCCTGCCGCTCGCATTCTCAGCGAAGCGCTTGAGATGCAGAGGGTTGCTCACGAAACGGGCGCAATCCTCAATATCGGCGTTTGCAACCGTTTTGGTACTCAGGTAAATCAGGTTAAAAAGATGATTGATGACGGTGAACTCGGCGAGGTTTACCACGTATACGCAAGCTTCAGGGCATACCGCTCCATTCCCGGAATCGGCGGCGATTTCACAAGAAAAGCTTCCGCAGGCGGCGGCGCTCTTATTGACTGGGGTGTTCATTATATTGACCTTATTCTTTACTGCTGCGGCGAGCCCAAGCCCATTACCGCTTCGGGCGAAGCGTTCTGCAAGCTCGGCAAGAACATAAAGGATTATGTTTACACAAGTATGTGGGCTGAGGAAACCAAGGAAGAAGACGGTGTTTATGACGTTGATGACAGTGTTGTAGGTCTTGTAAGAACTGACGGACCCGTTATCAGCTTCAACGGAGCATGGGCGCAGAACATCAACCAGAAAGAAACATATATCGACTTTATCGGCACCAAGGGCGGTATCAGGCTTCAGTATTGCGGTGATTTCGTATATTACGGAGTCAAGAACGGAATGCTTACCGAAACGGCAACTTCTTACAGAAAGAACAATTTCTATGAGGAAGAAGTTCTCTCCTTTGTTGACTGCATAAAAAACCGCACTCACAACCAGGCATATATTGATTACGCTGTTGAAACTTCAAGAATCCTTCAGGCAATCTATGATTCTTCGGAGCAACACAGAGAAATCGTTATTGAAAGATAAATTTTTGGAGGTATTTTAAAATGGATGTAAGAATTTTTAAGACAGAAGAAGAAATCGGCGCAGCAGCAGGTAAAATGTTCTGCGATTTTGTAAATTCAAAGCCTGACTGTGTTCTCGGCTTTGCAACAGGTGCAACTCCCGTTCCCACTTACAGCTACATGGCTGACCAGTGCGACAAGGGTAACGTAACCTTCAAGGACGTTAAGACCTTCAACCTTGACGAATACTGCGACCTTCCCAAGGAGCACAAGAACAGCTTCTATATGTTTATGTATGACAACCTTTTCTCAAAGGTAGACCTCAAGCCCGAAAACATTGATTTCCTTGACGGTAATACAGACCCCGAAGCAGAGAGCGCAAGATATGCAGCATCCATCGAAGCAAAGGGCGGTATTGATATTCAGCTTCTCGGTATCGGCAGAAACGGCCACATCGCATTCAATGAGCCCGCTGATGAATTCTCAGGCGAAGCTTACAAAATCAAGCTTACCGACAGCACCATCGAAGCAAACTCCATTTATTTTGACGATATCGCTATGCCCCGTTATGCAATGACTATGGGCATCGGCTCAATCATGAAGGCAAAGAAAATAATCTTCATTGCTACCGGTGCTTCCAAGGCTCAGGCAGTTCACGATATGATCAAGGGCGAAGTTACTCCCAAGTGCCCCGCATCAATTCTTCAGAATCATGCCGACGTTACCGTTTTCCTTGATGAAGCAGCAGCTTCCATGCTTTAATTTATAATAAAGAATAAATCCCTTCGTTGTTTTTGCGGCGAAGGGATTTTTGACAGGAGAGAGAATATGGCACATTTTGACATACCTTTTGTTGACAGAAACTCTGAGCGCAAGATGCTCCCTCAGCGAGTCAGGCAGATAATTGACCATGTTTCCCACCGCATTTTTACTGACAGTGAGTGCGCAGGAGATTTCCTTATGCGTGACGGCCAGTCTGATATTTCAAAAATAAACGAGGGCGAATGGAAGCCCTTCGGTAAGAATGATTACTGGGGCTACCGTGAGCAGTATTGCTGGTTCAGGCAGACCGTTACCGTGCCTGAAAGATTTGCAGGCAAAAACGTTGTTTATTCCGTTACACCCAGACCCGATTCAGGCTGGAATACCAGAGGCGAGCAGTTTATTGTTTACGTTGACGGTAAAATGGTGCAGGGTATTGACCTCAACCATGATTATATCCGCCTTGTTGAAAACGCAAAGGGCGGCGAAACCTTTGAAATTGCGCTGAGTGCTTACTGTGATGATCATGAATACCGCGGTCCCGTTCAGCTGAGAGCTTCTCTCAAAACAATTGACGATGAGGTCAGCGGACTTTACTATGATTTGCTTGTTGCGTGGGATGCCGCTCATTTCCACGAGAGTGACGATCTTGACAGAATAGATTCAATGAAGCTTCTCAACGAGGCAGTTTCGATGCTCGATATGAACACAAGCGATGATGAATATTTCCATCAGACCGTAAAGCAGGTAAGAGAGTTTGTTGCTGAGAAGATTTACGGCGCTGACAGCGGTGTGGTATCTTCCGCAATCGGTCACACTCATATTGACACTGCATGGCTTTGGAGAATCCGTCAGACAAGGGATAAGGCGGGCCGTTCATTTGCAACGGTTGTAAACCTTATGAAAGAATTCCCTGAGTATAAATTTATGTCCCCTCAGGCTCAGCTTTACGATTACGTCAAGCAGGATTATCCCGAGCTTTACAACGAAATCAAGGAGATGGTAAAGCAGGGCAGATGGGAAGCCGAGGGCAGTATGTGGGTTGAGTCCGATACCAACGTTGTTTCAGGCGAATCCCTTGTGCGTCAGTTCCTTGTAGGCAAGCGTTTCTTCAGGGATGAATTCGGCGCAGATAATAAAATCATGTGGCTTCCCGACGTTTTCGGCTACAGTGCGGCGCTTCCTCAGATTATGAAGCTTGCCGATATCAACTACTTTATGACAACAAAAATTTCGTGGAATGAATATAACCGTTTCCCCTTTGACACGTTTATGTGGAAGGGCATTGACGGCACTAAGATTCTTTCTCATTTCAGCCCCTCAAAGAGCTGTGAGGATGAAAGATATCAGACCACGTATAACACAAATCTCAACCCTTGCAACGTAATAGGCGGCTGGAAGCGTTACAGCAATAAGGACCTTAACAGGAATTATCTCTGCTCCTTCGGCCACGGTGACGGCGGCGGCGGACCCACCAGAGGAATGCTTGAAAACGGCATGAGAATGGCAAAGGGCGTGCCCGGCTGCCCCAACGTAAAGATGGAGTTTGCAAGAGATTTCTTTGACCGTCTTGCGCAGGAGGTAAAGGGAAGTGACCGTTTACCCGAGTGGGCAGGTGAACTTTACCTTGAATTCCACAGAGGAACACTTACCGCTCAGGCAAGGAACAAGAAGTATAACCGCAAGAGTGAGTTGCTCTATCACGATGCAGAAACTCTTTGCGAAATTGCGAATATCCTCAAGGGTAAAAAATATCCCTCAAACGAAATTCTTGAAGCTTGGAAGATAATTCTTCTCAACCAGTTCCACGATATCATTCCCGGCTCGTCAATTGCCGCTGTTTACGAGGATTCCAAGGAGCAGTATGAGCAAATCGGCAAAGACGGCAGAGAGATAGTTGCAGGTGCTCTCAAAGTGCTTGCAGACGGTATCAATACCGAAGCTGATTCGCTCGTTGTATTCAACACTCTCGGCTTTGCAAGGGATGACGTTGTTATTACCGATATGCCCGCAAAGGCTGATTTTGCCATTGTTGATGAGCAAGGTAATGCCTGCGCCTGGCAGAAGACCTATGACGGTAAGCTTGCTTTCTTTGCAAAGAACGTTCCCTCAAAGGGCTTCAAGGCGTTCAGAATTACTGACGGCGCCGCTCTGAATGCTCCTGCGGTAACTGCGATTAACAGCTTTGAGAATGATTTCTACAAGGTTGATTTTGATGACGATATGAACATCACTTCTCTTTATCATAAAGAGAGCGGCAGATGCGTTGCTCCCGAGGGCGAGCTTCTCAACAGACTTATCGCTTATGAGGACAGACCTCATAACCACGAAGCCTGGGATATCAAGTGCTATTACGGCGAAAAGTTCTGGAACGTTGATAAGGTTGACAGTAAGGAAATCGTTGAAAGCGGCGCAGTGCGCACCGTATTCAAGGTTGAACGCACTTTCAATCTTTCAAAAATTACACAGTACTTTATTTTCTATCCCCACACTGCAAGAATTGACGTTGCCTATGACGTTGACTGGAAAGAAAAGCGCATAGCCCTTAAGGCAGATTATCCCGTTGATGTAAATACCGTTAAGGCAACCTTTGATATTCAGTTCGGTAACATTGAGCGCAATGCTCACAATAATACCACCTGGGATTACGCTCAGTTTGAGGTTTGCGGCCATAAGTGGGCAGACCTTTCAGATAACAGCTTCGGCTTCTCCGTGCTCAACGATTGTAAGTACGGCTGGACCGTAAAGGACGGACACATCAAGCCCACTCTTCTCAGAAGTGCAACCGCTCCCAACCATCTTCAGGACAGAGAGCGTCACACCTTTACCTACGCTCTTTATCCCCATTCGGGTGCTGTCAGCTCAAGTTCGGTTGTTGAAGAGGGCTATTCACTCAACGTTCCTCTTTACTGCGTATTTACTGAGGCTCATAAGGGCGAACTCGGCTCAGAATTCTCACTTGTAAGCGTTGATAAGAGCAACGTTATTATTGAAACCGTTAAAAAGGCTGAGGACAGTAACGCCCTCATCGTCCGTCTTTATGAAACATGGAACAGAAGAACTCCCTGCCGTGTTGATTTCGGCAAGGATATTGCGCAGGCTTACGAGTGCAACCTCCTTGAAGAAAAGGACGTTCCCGTTGACGTTGATAACAACGGTATTAATCTTACCTTCAAACCCTTTGAAATCAAGACTCTGAAGCTTATCCTTAAATAATATGAAAGTTATAATTATTCCCGATAGTTTCAAAGGAACACTTTCAGCTTCAACTGTTGCACAAACACTCGGGCAGGCGGTTATGGCCGCTTGTCCCGGGTGCGAAATAAAACTTCTGCCCGTTGCGGACGGCGGCGAAGGTACGCTTGAGTGTTTCCGAAGCTTTATGGGCGGTGAAACGGTTGAAAAGGAAGTTACGGGTCCCAATTTTCAGCAGGTAAATGCGAGACTTTTACTTTGCGGTGAAACCGCTGTGGTTGAAACGGCGCAGGCGGCAGGTCTGCCTCTTGCAAATCCCAAGGATGCCAAAAGCACCACCACCTACGGAGTAGGCGAGCTAATCTGTGAAGCAAAAAAGCTCGGTGCAAAGCGTATAATACTCGGTATCGGCGGCAGTGCTACCAATGATTGCGGCTGCGGCGCAGCGGCTGCAACGGGTGTGCGTTTCTTCAATGCGCAGGGTGAAAGCTTTGTGCCCGTGGGTAAAACGCTTTCGCTTGTTGAAAAAATTGATTTTACCGAAAAAACTGATATCACTGTTTTATGTGACGTTAAAAATCCGCTTTACGGCAGGGACGGAGCGGCGTATGTTTTTGCGCCTCAGAAGGGTGCCGATGAGGCAGACGTAGCCTTGCTTGATGACGGTATGCGCCGTTTTTCGCAAGTGCTCAGCCGTTACGGTAAAGACGTTGCCGAAGTGCAGGGTGCAGGTGCCGCAGGCGGAATGGGCGCAGGTATGCTTGCGTTTTTCGGGGCAACCCTTAAAAGCGGAATTGATACCGTGCTTGAAATGTCCGATTTCAAGGGAGCGGTTTGCGATGCCGACGTTGTTATCACGGGCGAGGGATGTCTTGATTCCCAAAGCTTTTCGGGTAAGGTTATCGACGGAGTTGTGAGCGCAAGCTGCGGTAAACCCGTTATAGCCGTTGTCGGAATATCGAGGCTTGAAAATCCCCGTGAATTCTCGCTTCACAAGGTGTTCGAAACAAATGAAGCGCATCTTGATTTTGAAATTATAAAGGGCAGGGCGCTTGAGGATCTGAAGCTGTGTGCAGAAAAGGTTGCGCAGTATCTGCACGAACACTTTTATTGACAGTGGTTTTTTGATGTGGTAAAATACTTTAAAATATTCGTAACAGGATGTGTTGATTATGAGCTATGCCGATAAGGTTTTTATAGAGAACTGCAAGGATATTCTTCAGAACGGTTTCTGGGATACCGACTGTGCTGTAAGACCCCGTTGGGAGGACGGTACTCCCGCTCATACAGTTAAAAAATTCTGTTTGGTAAACCGTTATGATTTGCGCAAGGAGTTTCCTGCGCTCACTCTCAGAAAGACCTTTATAAAGAGCGCCGTTGACGAATTGCTGTGGATATGGCAGAAAAAGTCGAACAACGTAAACGATCTCAGGGGTGCTATCTGGGATTCCTGGGCTGATGAAAGCGGCTCAATCGGTAAGGCTTACGGCTATCAGCTTGGAGTAAAGCATCATTATAAAGAGGGCGATTTTGATCAGGTTGACCGTGTGCTTTACGATCTGAAGCATAATCCTGCAAGCCGACGAATCATAACCAATATTTACGTTCATCAGGATTTGAATGAAATGAATCTTTATCCCTGTGCATACAGCATGACCTTCAACGTTTCGGGCAACACGCTCAACGGAATTCTCAATCAGCGTTCTCAGGATATGCTGGCGGCAAACAGCTGGAATATCTGCCAGTATTCCGTGCTTCTTCATATGTTTGCGCAGGTAAGCGGTCTTGAGGTGGGCGAGCTTGTTCACGTTATAGCTGATGCCCATATTTATGACCGTCACGTGCCTATCATCAAGGAGCTCATAGAGCGTGAGCCTTATGATGCACCCAAGTTTGAAATGGATAAGAGCATAACCGATTTCTATTCTTTTACAAGGGACAGTTTTGCGCTTACCGATTATAAATTCCACGGATTTGATACTAAAATCCCCGTTGCAATCTGAGGAGGAACTATGAAAGCTATTGTTTGCGTTGATAAAAACTGGGGTATCGGAAGCAATAATGATTTGCTTTATCATATTCCTGCCGATATGAAGTTTTTTAAGGAGCACACCATGGGCAACGTGGTGGTAATGGGCCTTGCTACCCTGCTTTCACTTCCCGGTCAGAAGGCTCTTCCCGGCAGAACAAACGTTGTTTTGTGTGACGATCTTTCATGGTCTGCGCCCGATGTAACTGTTTGCCACAGTATACCCGAGTTGCTTGAAACGCTTAAGCAGTTTGATACGGACAGTATCTACATCTGCGGCGGAGCATCGGTTTATGCCCAGCTTATTCCTTACTGCGATACAGCTTACGTTACCAAGGTGGATGCAGGCGACAAGGCGGCGGAAAAGTTTTTCCCCAATCTTGATAATGAAAGCTCGTGGTCACTTGCTGAGGAAAGCGAAACCATGGAGCACAAGGAGCTTCAATTCAGATTTACCACCTACAAGAATTCCAATCCTATGTAAACGAATGCGGCGTTGTGAAAACAGCGCCGTTTTTAAATAAACGTAAAGGGGTGCTTTATGAAAACTCTCAGGCAGATAATTGATGAAAGTAATTATATTGTGTTTTTCGGAGGTGCGGGAGTTTCCACGGAAAGCGGAATTCCCGATTTCAGGAGTGTTGACGGTCTGTATTCCATGAAGTACGATTATCCCCCCGAAACTATTCTGAGCCATACCTTTTTTATGGAGAATACGAAGGAATTCTACCGCTTCTACAGGGATAAAATGCTTTGCCCGTCAGCCGGACCCAATGCGGCTCATCTCGCTCTTGCCCGACTTGAGGCGGAGGGAAAGCTCAAAGCGGTAGTTACGCAGAATATAGATAATCTTCATCAGCTTGCAGGCAGTAAAAGCGTTTACGAGCTTCACGGCAGTGTGTGGCGCAATTATTGCATGAAGTGCGGAAAATTTCATGACCTTGATTTTATAATCAATTCAACGGGTGTTCCGAGGTGCGAATGCTCAGGAGTTGTAAAGCCCGACGTTGTGCTTTATGAAGAGGGGCTTGACGGTAAGACTGTGCAGGGTGCGTGCGAGCACATAATGAAAGCAGATACCCTTATCGTGGCCGGCACAAGCCTTACCGTATACCCTGCTGCGAGTTTTGTGCGTTATTTTTCAGGTAAGAACCTTGTTCTTATAAACCGTGACCCTACTCCCATGGATGATATGGCAACCTTTATCACGCATGAAAACGTAGGCAAGGTTTTAAATGAAATTTATAAATGAAAAAATCCCTCCGGTCAGGAGGGATTTTTATTTACACAGTAATCCTGTCAATGTTTTCTTCAACTGTTTTACGGCTTATTCCGCTTACGTTTTCGAGGTCAAATACAGAATAAAATCTGCCGTTTTCTTTGCGGTATTCTATAATCGCCTTTGCCTTGGATTCGCCTATACCGCTTAAGGTGCACAGTGTTTCAGCGTCAGCCGTGTTGATATTTACAAGTGAATAATCCTTGGACGGATATTCGGCATCAACGTCATATTCGCTGAATACTTCGGCAAGAGCGGATGTCGGCGAGCTTGAGGTGATAAGGTAGGGCTGATTTGTGGTCGGAGAGTTTGAAGCGTATAAATCAGGTGAACTGAAATCTGCATAAGCGAACAACGCTCCGAGGATAATCAACGCCGTTGCAATTAAAATGAGTTCGTGCCTGCCTTTGCTCATTATCAGAAGTTTACGCCGTTCCAGCCCCAATGGCTGATTTCTTCGTACTTAACGTAAATACATGCAGGCTCGATGGAAAGCTCTTCGCTGATTATTTTTGTTATTTCTGCGGTGAGGGCATCGTATGCGCTGTCACTTGCCGAGCCGAAAAGGCTTACCGTAACGTATGCAAGGGGCTTTTCGTTGCTTCCCTTGAAGTACATATCCATGTTTTCGTTGAACGAGAGCATGAGCCAGCTTTCGGTTTTGCCGGGGATAAGTGAAATTGCTTTGCCGAGCTTGGTTTTGATTGAGGTCTGAGCTTCTTTGGAGATGCTTGTGCTTACGGTAGTGTTGATATAAGGCATAGTTAAAACTCCTTTCAGTTAACTCTTATAAAATCTCGTGCGTTTACGATAACGCCCTTTGTGTCAAAATCCTTGTCGGTATAATTGACGTAGATAAGTGCACCGTTATCATATTCGGTAAGGAAAACACCGTCACTTACCTGCAAATGGTCTACGATTCTTGCGTCTCTCAGGTCACCGAGAGCATCGTTTGCCTTGGTGTAAAAATCAGCGGCTGAGTTAATCCATGAATCGTAATAGAAATCTGAATTCTCTTCAGAGGAGATTTTTTCATAGCACCATTCGTATCCGGGGCACGCGCCGTATTCTATATGGCGCAGCATTGCCTCCTGAGGGTCATGGTAAAGATTGAGCGGTTTGCCCGAATAATCAATGCTTGAATGAAGGATAAGCTGCACAAAAGGAACCGCCATATATGAACCGCTTTCGGAAACTGACGTTTCAAGAGGAAGGTCAACTATAACGTCAACGTTCTTTATAGCGTAAAAGTTGCCGTAAACTGTCATGGTGGGCTTGTTTGTGGTAAGGGGAGTAATCGCCTGTGAAACGATATCTGCGGTCTGAGCGGTGTTGAATGGCTTCAGGCCGTAGGTTGAGTATAAGGTTGTGCCTACGTCGTTGAGGCAGAAGCCTGAGAAAGAGTAATAACGGGTGTTCTTAAGTAAATTTTTAACCGTTTTGTCAAGCCCCGAGGGGGAACGGAGGGTTCTGGAATAAACCTCGTTGCCGATGTATTTGGACAGGCTGTTGCTGAAATCGGCTTTAAGGCGGTTTCCGTGCAGGTCAACGGCGTTTTCGCTTGAAGAAAATCCCGACGAGGAAGAAAGCAGGTTAACGTCAAGGAAAAGCTGCATATTCTGCGAATCGACGTAGGAATAAAGCTCCCGGAGTCCGTTTTCAGAGCCGAGCCTTCTGAGAATATCCGTAGAGGAATCGATTTCTTTTTGATTTGTTCCGCCGTCAAAAATACCGCAGTAGCGGACATTTACACCGTTTATACCCTTGTTTTTCATATGGGTGAGCATATCAAGTGCCTGTTCAAAATCGGTAAGGATTCTGAGGAAGCCCGTGTTAGCCGTTGTGTTTGAATATGCGGCGCCGACTACAGTGAGATTCATGGGAAGATATCCGCCGGATTCAACGGTTCTTGTTGAAAGCACACGGTTTCTTATGAGCTGCTCTCTGCAGGCAGAGGCAAGGCCTGAATACGTAGCGTTTCCGCCTGAAAGGAAACGGTAGCAAATCTCTATTCCGTCCTCGGAAGAATAGCTTTCGTCCGAAACATAGAGCTTTTCATCCTCGTATTCGTAAGGTGTAACGGAGAACTGAGCGTTTACAATATTATACTCGCTGGAGTTGGTTGCCTTGTCAGCATTGATGCAGGCAAGGGCATCGCCTTTTGTGATCAGAGCCACAAAAGCGGAAGAGGCGTGTTTCATGCCGAAAGCGGGGATGCAGGCGCTGTGCTCATGCTCGTGACCGCTTGCGGCGTCGTTGCCGTAAACCGCAAAGGAGAGAGGCTCAAAGGAGTCGTCATAAACGGCGGTTTTGATTATTGCACCGCAGCCGTCAGGCACAAGTACGAAGTCATCCTCTTCTGACTGATTGAAAGCGCCGAAATAATTAAGAACGTCAAGGTTAATGATTTTTGCATCTGCGTTTCCTGAAAGGTTTTCGTATGAGCATTTTAAATTCATGCTGCCGTCTTCAAGGGTGACTGCCATTTTTACGCAAAAGGCAATGTCGCTTTTTTCAAAGCTCCGCTTAGATGCAGTGGCGGCATCGGGGAAAAGATTGTAAGTAAAAACAACTCCGTTTTCAGTCAACTCATATTTTGCGGCTGAAAAAGCAAGGGAATTGTCCTGCGAGTTGAGCTTGTAAATATCTGTATTTGCAAGCACGTCAAGGCTTACCATGTTTGCTGCGCTCTGCATTGAAGCTGAATCGATATCGGCAGAAAGGAGAGGGAGAGCGCTCCAGCACTGGTTTCCTGCAGTATCAAGAATTGAAAACGAGCAGCTTTCAGGGTCAACGTAAAGCTGAATAAGCCCCGATTGAGCAGCCTTTACGCTCAGTGCATTCTCTGTTTTGCTGTAATGCAGTACGGGGTCAATTTCGGCAGGGGTAATTGTGTTGAGGGTTGATACTGATTGCTTTGAACGCGAGCCTGTGCATGAACAGGCGCAAAGCAACACAAGACTTGCCGCAAGAACAGCAGCAAGCCTTATCAGATATGGATGTTTGTGTTTTTTAATCATAGCCTGTTCCTTAGTCTTTCTCTTTTAAAACTTCAAACCAGAAGGTAACGCCACCGTCTGAGTTGGTTGCCCCATAGGGCATACCGTGAAGCTCCATGATAGCTTTTACAATGGATAATCCGAGCCCGAAACGGCTTTCGCTTCTGCTGTGAGCGTGGTCTGCTCTGTAAAAACTGTCCCAAAGCTGGTCAAAATCTTCCTTAGCAATATGCTTACCTGTGTTGTAAACGCTTATACGCCAGCGGTTGCCGCAATCTTTGCAATTTATTATGATTCTGTTAGGCGAGGCGCAGTGAAAAACAGCGTTTGAAATATAGTTTTTGAGAACGATTTCAATTTTATCCTGCTGTGCGTAACAGTTAAGATTCTCGGGTATATCGGAAATTACGTTGATTGAATGGTTTGAAAACAGCAGCGAAAAATGGTTGAGCATATCGCTGATTTGCTGAGAAAGGGAGTAATTAGTCGGGTTTAGTGACTGCGTTTTACTTTCGAGCATTGATAAGTTAAGAAGTTCAACAACAAGGCTGTTCATCTTTTTGCTTTCTTCAAGTATGATATCGCAGTATTCGTTGATAACCTCGGGGTCACTGCTGATGCCGGCGGAAAGACCCTCAGCATAGCCTGAAATTATGGCGATGGGTGTTTTTAATTCATGGGAAACGTTGTTGATAAAGCGCTTTCTTGCGTTATCAAGAGCAAGTCTGTGCTCAATATCTTTTTCAAGCTGAATGTTTTTTTCCTGCAAATCAACAAGCGTTGAATCGAGAGTGGAGGAGAGCATATTTATACTTTCGCCAAGCTCGCCTATTTCGTCGTTGCCGTAGGGTCTGCAACGCCTGCCGAATTTAAGCGCCGCCATGTCTTTGGTAACGTCGTTCATTTCAACAAGAGGCTTTGTAAACCTTGCAACGTAGAAATAAACTATTATAAGAGTCAACAAAACGATGAAAAGGCATATGAAGGTAAAAACGCTCGTTGCCACCTCAACCGTACTGTCAATTGTAGCGGCAGGGGAAAAGATATGCAGGGTTTCGCCTGTGGATATCTGCTTTGAATAAACAAGATATTCGGCGCTGGTGGCTATTTTTCTGCGTTTTTCATACGAGCCTTCAATGTCAAAATCGTAAGAGATGACCGGCTGAGTGTTGGCAAATTCCGATTCGTTTGAATTGGAGGAAGGGAAATGATTACTGCTCTGGGGCGATGAACCCTCTGCCGAGCGGTATGAAAGAGAACCGTCAGGGTTTATCAGCTCCAGAGTAACGTTGTTGTTTACAGAGAGTGAATAAAGTTCAAAATAATAAGTAACGCTGTTTGGGGTAAGACGGTCAATATTCTCGGATATTTCAACAAGCGAGCGTGCGGTGCGGACAACAAGAACGTTGTAAAGCACGGGCTCGGCGGCAAGCACTATAACGAGAAAACAAACCGTAAGAATTGCAACAATGGAAGCAAAAAGCCGAACACGGATTCTGCTCAGCCTGAATTTTGCTTTTCCTTTCTGTTTCAATTCTTGTTCACCTCGATTTTATATCCGATTCCGTAAATCGTTTTAAGATGAGCTTCTCCCCAGTTGCCAAGCTTGGTTCTCAGCCTTGCAACGTGCGAGTCAACCGTTCTCGGGTCACCGACAAAATCAATGCCCCAGATATCGTCGAGCAGCTGCTCTCTGGAATATGTTCTTCCGGGATTCGAGGAGAGCTTGAGAAGGATGTTGTATTCTTTGATGGTAAGGTCGGTTTTAGCTCCGTCAAGGGTGACTTCATGGGCAGGAATGTTGATTGACAGGGTGCCGATTGTAACGATTTCCTGCTTACCGGCGGAGACTTCTCGGCTTTCCGAGCGCTTAAGCAGAGCCTCAATTCTTTTAACAAGCACAGAAGGGCTGAAGGGCTTTGTAACGTAATCGTCACCGCCGGCTTCAAAACCGTTGAGCTCATCAAATTCCTGGCTTCTTGCCGTAAGGAAAAGCACGGGGATGTCGGAAACTCTGCGGATTCGTCTGCAAACCTCCCAGCCGTCAAGCTCAGGCATCATGATGTCAAGCACGGCAAGGTCAATGTCATTGCAGGAGTTGAAAATCTGAATGGCTTTTTCTCCGTTATCAGCTTCTACGGTTTCGTAGCCGCTTTTTTTCAGGAAATCGCAAACAAGCCTTCTGATGAGGGCTTCGTCATCCGCTATAAGAATCTTTTTCATTTTGTTCGCACCACCTGTAAAAATTAAGCCATTAATACTGGTATTTTACCATAATTAATGTTGATAAATCAAGTATATAAGGTAAGTAATATGAAAACTTGGTAAAAATATTAAGAAAAAATTAAAAAAAGCTTGTTTTTGAGAAACAACTATTTTATAATAGAAAAGTATTTATCTTGGGCGTATGCCCTTCTGAAAGGCGGAATGTTGATGCTCGGCAAATATGTCAGAGTCAGGGTTACCAACCCCATCCATTCCCTGAACAGACAGTTTGGATTCACTTATCAGCTCAATTTCGGAGTCATTGAAGGTAAAAAGAGATATGATTCCAACGCATCGGGCGCTTACATTATGGGTATCAACCATCTTGTAAGAACCTTTGACGGCAGAGTAATCGGCGTAATCAAGCGTGCGGACGGCTCCGCACCCGTTTATGTTGTTGCTCCCAAAAACATGAAGTTCATTTCCTATCAGATTGAAGATGCGCTTGCTTTTGCCGAAAAGGGCAGGGATTATAAGCTTGAGTGTCTTTATGAACGTTCATGCGGTGCGGTAGTTTACAGAATTATCAATTCTGAGCTGAGGTTTCTTCTGATTAAAAACAGAAGAAGCGCACACTGGGGATTTCCCAAAGGTCATGTTGAAAAAGGCGAAACCTCTGAGGAAACCGCAAAAAGAGAGGTGCTTGAGGAAACGGGAATACATATCCAGATTATTCCTCAGTTTGCTTCAAAATCCGAATACACTATTCAGGGTAAGGTAGAAAAATCGGTAATAATTTATCTTGCAAAAACCCGTGATACGCAAACAATTATCCAAAGAGAAGAAATTGAAGATTACATCTGGCTTAACTATGACAGAGCAATGGAAATGCTCCGCTTTGTCAATGACAGAAACATTCTTCGCAATGCAAATGAGTTTATTAAGAATCAGAAGCTTGTGTGAGCTTTTAGGAGGTAAGGAAAAATGACTGAAATGCTCGCAGATTATTTTGTTGAGCTTTTTAACGGTAAATTACCGTCAGAGGTTATAGTTTTCTTTATCTCTATGCTTCCTGTGGTAGAGCTTAGAGGCGGAATGATAGCGGCAAAGCTGCTGGACGTTGAGCTTGTAAGGGCTTTCATAATCTGCTATATCGGCAACCTGATTCCCATTCCTTTTATCCTGCTTTTTATAAGGAAGATATTTGCTTTTTTGCGTGATAAAAAAGGTTTTTCAAAAATTATAAGAAAGCTTGAGGAAAGCTCAAGGGATAAGGGCAAAAAAGCCCTCAGATGGAAAGGCTTCGGCTTGCTTTTATTCGTAGCAATTCCTCTTCCCGGCACGGGCGGATGGACGGGCGCTCTTGTAGCGGCGCTTATGGATATGCGCATGAAGATTTCTTTGCCGCTTATAGCTTTGGGCGTGCTTATAGCAAATCTTATCATGACTGCTTTTTCTTACGGTCTGCTGGATTTTATCGGTTTATAAAAAAGTTGAAGCGGAGAAACGCCTTTTGTTTCTCCGTTTTTTATTTATTATGTTGAAACTGAAAAGCTGATGTGGTAAAATTTATTAAAAATAAAAGGCGGTGTCGGTATGAAGCTTGTAACTCAGACGGATGTTGTGGCAACCAGATTTTCTGATGAAATTGCAGTCAGAAAGATTTGTGAGGCGGATTTTGACGGAATTGATTATTCATTGTTTGCAATGAAGCACGATGATAATATTCTCAACTCTTCCGCATATTTAACCCACGTCAGGAATCTGCGTAAAATTGCCGACGGTTACGGCAAAACCTTTGAGCAGAGCCATGCGCCGTTTCCGTCTTACAGGGTTAATAACGTTGATAATTATAACGAAAAAACCTTTGACCGTATAAAGCGTTCTCTTGAAATTTCGGCGGAGCTTGGGGTCAAAATCTGCGTCGTTCATCCCAGTGCCATAGGTGAGGGTCAGTTTGAGTTCAATATTGATTTTTACAATAAACTTGCGCCTTTTGCAAAGGAATACGGCGTAAAGATTGCGCTGGAGAATATGTGGGGCTCGGCAACTGTTGACGGTAAGAGGAAAATCGTTCCCAATATATGCAGCGTTGCAGAGGATTTCAATCGCTATGTTGATGCGCTTGACCCTGAGATTTTTACAGCCTGCCTTGATTTGGGTCATTGCGGTCTTGTAGGCGATGATGCGGCAAATATGCTCAGAGAGATGGGTAACAAGCGTGTAACCGCTCTGCATATACACGATAATGATTTTGAGCACGACTCTCATACAATTCCCTATCTTTGTGATATGGATTGGGATTCAATCCTCAGAGCGCTCGGTGAGATTGATTATAAGGGCAACTTTACTTATGAGGCGGACCGTTTCCTTGATGAATTCCCGCTTGAGCTCATAAGCACGGTTTATGATTTTATGGCTAAAATCGGCCGTTATATGATAAGTGGAATTGAAAAGTACAGGGTGAAAGAGTGATGTCGGTTTTTGTTTGTCCCGTATGTTCAAAGCCGCTTGATAAAGACGGTTCTTCGCTCAGGTGTGAAAACAGGCACTGTTACGATATTGCAAAGCAGGGTTACGTAAACCTGCTTATGTCGCAGAAATCCTCTGCAAAGCGCCATGGGGATGATAAGCTTATGGTTGCCTCACGCAGGGATTTCCTTGATAAAGGGTATTATCTTTGCCTGAGAGATGCGTTGTGCGATACGGCGGTGCGTTTTGTAAAGGAAAAGGTAACTGCGCTCGATGCAGGCTGCGGAGAGGGCTGGTACACTTATGCCATAGCGCAAGCACTTGAAGAGAACGGTGCACAAGTCAGAATGGCAGGGATTGATATTTCAAAGCAGGCTCTTATTTATGCCGCAAAAAGGAGCAAAAAAATCGAGCTTGCGGCGGCAGGTGTTTTTAATCTGCCTCTTGCCGGAAGCTCGTGTGATATGGTGTTCAACGTTTTTGCTCCCTGTGCACCTGAAGAGTTTTCAAGAGTGCTCAGCGATGACGGTGTGCTCATAAGGGCTGTGCCGCTTGAGAATCATTTGCTTGCGTTCAAAGAGCATATATATGATAACGTTTACCCCAATAAGGTTGAAGACTTTGAGGTAAACGGATTCAGACTTCTTGAAAAGCAGGAAATACGCAAAACTCTTACGCTTGATAACAATGAAGATATAATGAATCTTTTCAGAATGACTCCGTATTATTACAAAACAAGCACAGCCGACCAGGCTAAGGTTGCCGCACTTGCACGGCTTGAAACTCAGCTTGAATTCGGTGTGCTTGTATACAGTAAGATTTAATCGTTATGCCTCGGGGCAGTGGTTGGTTGCAATTATATCAACTCCTGTGCCGAGGATGTTTTTTATAAGGATATCTCCGAGCTTTACGGGAGCCTTGGCGGTGATTTTTGCAATCTCCGTTGCGCAGTCAAGCAGCTTTTCTTTAGGAATATTACCTGCCGATTTGCAGGGCACAACGGGGAGAATTCCGCCCGATACCTTTACGGTTGAGGTAAAGCTTCTTACGGGATTTGTGCACTCTGTTTTGGCGTAATCAATACCTCTTTTGCAGGTGTTGCCCGTAACGGATAAAACCTCACCCGAATCGGATAATTCAACGCTTAACGCGCAGCCCATAGGGCACGCAACGCAAACTATATTTTTCACAGTGATTACACCTCCACGGATATTTCGATAGTGTCGCCTTCACTCATTGTGCAAAGAGTTTCGTTTTTAACCGTCACGCTTTCCATTTCGCCGGGAGCGAGGCGGATTTTTTTGCGCCTTAGGATTTCGTTGCCTGCGCATTTTACAACTACGCTTGCGTTTTTGAAAACGTCACCCACTCTGAAGTAGAGCTTGACGTCTTCGCCGCAGTTTAGGTTTACTCTTTGCGGTACGATATAACGCACCGCACCCCGTCCCTTGGTAACGGCATATTTTTCGTTTGCAATCTTGCCCTGCGCATACTTTGCCGCACCTTCTCCTGCGGTGTAGCTTTCCAGGGTTACGTAATCCACAAGGTCATGCACGTGAAGCACGTTTCCGCAGGCAAAAACGCCTGCCTGAGTAGTCTGCCTGGATTCGTTTACTATTGCGCCGCCGGTTACGGGGTCGATTTCAATTCCTGCAGCTCTCGTAAGCTCGTTTTCGGGGATAAGACCTACGGAAAGCAGCAACGTATCACACTCAATGAATTGCTCTGATTCTTTAATGGGTCGGCGGTTTTCGTCAACCTTTGCAATAGTAACACCTTCAAGACGTTCTGAGCCGTGGATTCTTGTTACCGTGCAGCTCAGGTGCAGAGGAATATTGAAATCGTCAAGGCACTGAACGATGTTTCTTGTAAGACCGCTTGAATAGGGCATAAGCTCGCAGACGCATTTAACTTCTGCCCCTTCAAGGGTCATTCTTCTCGCCATTATAAGACCGATATCGCCTGAACCGAGAATTACTACCTTTTTGCCCGGCATATATCCGTCAATATTCACGAATTTCTGCGCTGTGCCTGCAGACATAATGCCTGAGCATCTTGTGCCTGCGGTGTTGAGTGCTCCTCTGGGGCGCTCTCTGCATCCCATGGCGAGTATAACCGCTTTTGCCTTGATTTCAAGCAGACCGTCGGTGCTGTTAACGGCAGTGACCGTGTTGTCACCCGATATGTCGAGCACCATAGTGTCGGTTTTATATTCAATTGAGAGAGTGTTGATTTTTTCAATGAATCTGTCAGCGTATTCGGGGCCTGAAAGCTCCTCACCGAAATAGTGAAGCCCGAAGCCTGTGTGGATACATTGCTCGAGGATGCCGCCGAGTGTTTCAGCGCGTTCGAGTATAAGAATACTGTCCGTGCCGCATTCTTTTGCTTTTATGGCTGCAGCCATGCCTGCAGGGCCGCCGCCCACAACAACTATATCATAGTTCAACATAACTGCCACCTCACTTTGTTTTGCCGACAAGCAGCCTTGAGCCGCCGCCGAATTTTGTTACTTCATCAAGCGGAATGCCGTGTTCCTCGGCGATAAGCTGAGCAACCTTTGAGCCGCAGAATCCGCCCTGGCAGCGTCCCATACCCGCTCTTGTTCTGCGTTTAACGGAATCAACGTCCGTTGCAGGGATAGGGGAGTGAATTGCATCAAGGATTTCGCCCTGAGTAACAGTTTCGCATCGGCATACTATTGTGCCGTAGCGCTTGTCTTTTTCAATAAGAGCTTTTCTTTCCTCATTTGTCATATTGCGGAAATGAACGGGAGCTTTCCTTGTCGGGATGAAATCTTCCTTTTTCTCAACGTTGCCGAGAATGTCGAGCATAATCTTTTCAACGTATTCCGCAATTGCAGGGGAGGCGGAAAGGCCGGGAGATTCAATTCCTGCCACGTTTATGAAAGCAGGATTCTTTTTACTTGCGCCTATAATGAAATCGCCTGTTGCAGGGTGCGATCTCAGACCTGCAAAGGACGTGATAACGTTGCGGGTGTTTACGCAAGGGACTGAAAGCTTTGCCGCCTCAAGCACGGAATCAAGCACGTCCGAGTTAGTGGAAACATCGTCGTAGGAATCAACGTCAATGCTGCTCGGTCCGAGAAGAAGATTGCCGTCAACCGTGGGGGTGACAAGAATGCCCTTGCCCATGTCGCTCGGGCACTGGAAAATTACGGTGTTGGCAAGAGAGCCCATGGTTTTGTCAAGGAGCATATATTCGCCCTTGCGTGATATGATTCTGATTGAATCGTCGCCAATCATTTCGGCTATTTTACCGCTGTAAATTCCTGCGCAGTTGATTACGTATTTTGCGTTGATATTCTTTTCACCTGCGGATACGGTAAACACTGAGCCGTTGTAATCGATTTTATCCACCTTGAAATTGCGTTCAAATTTAACGCCGTTGATAACTGCGGTTTCAGCGGCGGCAACGGTGAGCTCATAGGGGCAAACTATGCCTGCGGTTTTTGCAAGCAGAGCGCAGCAGGCAACCTCGTTGATTTGAGGCTCGATTTCGCGCAGACGGTCCTGCTCAATTATTTCCATTTCTTCAACGCCGTTTTCAATGCCTCGGGCATAAAGCTCTTCAACGGTTTTTCTTTGCTCGGGAGAAAATGCAACCACAAGAGAGCCCGTCAGCTTGAAAGGCACGTGAAGCCTTTTGCAAAGCTCAGGCATTTTTGCAGTGCCTTCAACGTTGAGCTTGGCTTTCAGTGAACCGGGCTTGGCATCAAAACCTGCGTGAACGATTGCGCTGTTTGCTTTTGACGTGCCTACAGCTACGTCGTTACCTTTTTCAATAAGAACTGTTTTGAGATTATATTGGCTCAACTGCATTGAAATAAGCGAGCCGACAACGCCTGCGCCGATAACGGCAATGTCATAAATCATATATACCCCTCCGAGAATATACATTTTATTATAATGATTTTATCATATATTTGTGTTTATATCAACGATTTCAATAAAAACTTTCTTGACTGTTGAAAAAAATACTGAAATTGTGACAAAAAAAGAGAACATCAAAATAAAATTTGGTGTTCTCTGATTATTACAAAAATATTTTGCGATACTTTGAACTTAATTAAAAATATTTATTGATTAATCTTGAAAAAACTTAAACAATTCATAAAAAGCATGAAATAAAAATATTTTTCGTAAAAAGTCAAAATATCAGTAAATTATTCGATTGTTTTCGAGTTTTCCAAAAGATATTTTTCTGCTTTTGCGTTCCAAAGACCTTTTGTTTCGGAAACGAGGCGTGCGAGCTCAGCGAAGAAGGGATCGTTTTTGCCGAGTTCTTCAAAATCTGCAATTGCGGTAAGGGGCATTGAAATGCCGGTGTAGATGAGCTTTTTGCCGCCGGGAATGTGGGGCAGGTTGAGTGTTGTATCCTTAACACAGTCAAGTCCGCCGATGTGAGTAACGAGGATTGACGGAGTAAGGAGACCTTCTTTAATCATTTCAATGCTTTCAATCATATCGTCGGTGTTACCGCCTGAGGTGCCTACAATATGTGTTGAAGCGTAATGAACGTTGTAGAAATTAAAGGGAGCGCTGAACTGAGGGTTGGTGGGGCCTGCAAAGAAATTAAGGCAACCGTCCTGACCGAGAAGCTTATCACCGGATTCGATAACTGAAGCAACGGGAGCGAAAACGAAAACGTCGTCAAAATCTCCGCCTGCGAGTTCTTTAAGATAATCCTCGCTGTTTTCGATATCACGGGTGTTGACGTATTTAAGGTCAATTCCGTTTTTGGCGGCTTCTTCAACAGGGAGAATTTCTGCCGCTCTGTCAAGCCTTGCGGAGTCAATATCCGTAACAATAAGAGTTGCGGGCTTGCGGTTGCAATGGATGATATAATCGATAGCGGCAAGCCCCATGGGTCCTACGCCTGCAAGGATTGCCATTCTGCCGCCTTCCTTAATGCCCATTGTGTGCTCATAGCTGCCTCTTTTGGTGTGATAGTTTGCGTGGAAAGCGCCGATAACGCAGGAGAGGGGCTCGGTGAGAGAGCCGCAGAACCAACTGTCGTCATTGTAATCAAGCAGGCAGTTCATCAGCATAACCTCTTCGGGGAGGATGATGTAGGTAGCGTCGCCGCCTACGTACTGATAGGAATATCCGGGAGCGTCAAGTGAGCCTTTGTAGTTGAGTGCGGGCTGAATTACAAATTTATCGCCTGCGTGGTATTTATCAGCCCATTTTGCGCCGACTTTTACAAGCTCACCGCAGAGCTCGTGACCGATGATAATGGGCTTTTCAGCAACGTCATCGTGAACTCTCTTATGGTCTGCGCCCTGAACGGCGGCTTTGTATGAGGACATGCAAAGACTGTCGCATACAACCTTTGCAAGAATTTCTGTTTCTTTGATTTCGGGAAGCTCAAAAGTTTCCATTCTCAAGTCGTTTTTTCCGTAGAGTCTTACTGCGGTTGTTTTCATAAAAAGATACCTCCAACTTCTTATCTGCATAATTCTATCATTTTGTTAAGCGTTTTTCAATTGTTAAAGCAAATACTGCATAAAAAAATATTTTTTTCGCCCGTTTTTGATAATTAACAGAAAAATTTTGCTTTTATATCTTGACTATTCGTAAAATTTTGGTAACATAAAGTATAGTATCGGTAAAAGAACGGAGGTGGAAACGTGGACAGTATAGACGTTAAAATCGTAGAGTGCCTTAAAGAGAATGCAAGAGAGAATGCTTCCGTAATCGGCAGCAAAGTAAATATGTCCGTTTCCGCCGTGATTGAGCGAATCAAAAAGCTTGAAGCGGCAGGGGTTATAAAGCAATACACCCTTGTGCTTGATAATGAAAAACTCGGTCTTAACGTGTGTGCATACCTTGCGGTGGAAACCGAGAATTCAAAATATAACGCTTCTTTTGAGGATTATATGAAGCGCCATCCTTACGTTACCGCCTGCGACTACGTGGCGAGTGATTTTGAGTATCTTGTAAAAATTTACGCTCAGGATTTAAAAGCGCTTGAAAAAATGCTCAACGATATAAAAGCCCTCGGCGGTGTGGGCAGAGTAAAAACTCTTACCGTGCTTTCAAACGTCAAGGATTCTTATTCAACCGATATAATTTTATAATGTAAAAATCAAGGGTTGCCAAGCGGCAACCCTTATTTTTTATGCTTTTTTGTATCTGATAACGTTCCATGAAAGGGGAGCGAGTTTAATTTCGCTCTCAGCCTCATAAACACCGTTCAATGCATGGCTTACGGGCTTGACTCTGCCGTTGGTTGAGGTGTTTACAGCCTGAAGGTCAAAGCCTGCCATAACGATATGCTCAACGGGAGCGTAGCCTTCAAAGTCCTTAAGATTAACAGAGAGGATGTTATCCTGCTCAAAATCTCTGTTTACGGCAAAAACGGTAAGCTCTTCAGCTTCGTCATTCCATACTGCGGCGCAGTCGATATCCGTAACGTCGGTGAAATCCTTTGTGTCGTGCTTGGTGGTATCAAGTATACCGTTAAGGGCATAGCCTCTGCCATACTTTGAAGCGTGCATATAGGGATAATAAATTGTCTGCGCCCAGGCATTGCCTCCGTTTTCGGTCATGATGGGAGCAATTACGTTTACAAGCTGAGCAAGGCAGGCAATCTTTACTCTGTCAGAATGTCTGAGCATGGTGATGAGAGTAAGACCTACTACAAGAGCATCGGCAAAGTTATAAACGTCCTCAAGAATGTGGGGAGCAAAGGACCATCTGTCAAACTTTGTGCCGTTTGAATGATACCATACGTTCCATTCGTCAAGCGAAAGATTTACGGTGTGCCTGGAGTGGCGCTTGCCCTTTATGTAATCGCAGATGCAGATAACGGTTTTGATGTAATTCTCAATTTCGCAGGAGCGTGCGAGGAAGTTCTTTGTGTCGCCGTCATTGCAGTTGAAATACTGATGAAGTGAAACGTAGTCAACTCTCTCGTAGGAGTGGTCAAGCGCGGTTGCTTCCCAGTCACCAAAGGTTTTCATAAAGCTGTTGGAGGAGCCGCAGAGTACGAGCTCAACGCTCGGATCCATCATTTTCATAATGTTTGCAGTTTCGTTTGCAACTCTTCCGTATTCCTCGGCGGTCTTGTGACCCATCTGCCAGGGACCGTCCATTTCGTTACCGAGGCACCAAAGCTTGATGTTATGAGGTTTTTCATAGCCGTGCTTACGGCGAAGGTCACTGTAATAGCTGCCCTTCTCGTGGTTGCAGTATTCAAGCAGGTTCCTTGCTTCATCGGGGCCTCTTGTGCCGAGATTTACAGCCATCATGGGCGAGGTCCCCGCCGCTTTGCACCAATCCATAAATTCGTTGGTGCCGAATGTATTTGGTTCTGTAGTTGACCATGCAAGCTCAAGCCTTGAGGGGCGAAGCTCAACGGGGCCTACGCCGTCCTCCCAGTTATAACCCGAAACAAAGTTGCCGCCGGGGTAACGGACTACGGGTACGTCGATATCCTTTATAAGCTTGATTACGTCCTTACGGAAGCCTTTTTCATCGGCTTCGGGGTGACCGGGCTCGTAGATTCCGCCGTAAACGGCTCTGCCAAGATGTTCGATAAATGAACCGAAAAGACGGTTGTCAATTTTAGCGATTTTGAAATCCTTGGAGAGGGTGAAGGATGATTTTTTCATTTGAATTCCTCGCTTATATTATAAGTATTTTATAAGTGACTGTGCAGCTTTAAGGTCGGGATATATACCGCAGGCTGTAAGTGAATAGAGCATTGCACCGTATGCTGCTTCCTCTTTGTGGGCCGGTATCAGCAGGGGCATACCGAACATCTCTGATATAATTTTTTGCAAAGCGTGATTCTTACGCAGACCGTTGCCTGAGCCAACCACGCAGGAGTGAGCTTTGTCAGGGCAGGGGGAGTACATATTGTAAAGCTCGCCTGAAATTGCATCCAGCACGCCGTAAATGAGATGACCGGGGGTGAAATTATCGAGCCCGATATTTTTTACGTGACCTCTGAGCGTCGGATTTTCTCTTGTACCTACAAAAGCGGTGCTTACGTCAAGCGGATTTGCAGGCGACTGATTGGTGTTTAAGTATTCATCAATGAACGAATACGCATTTTCAAGATTACCGCCACAGAGGTTGGCGGTCTGCCTGATGAATGATTCAAGCGCCGCAAAAGCTCTGCCGCCACAGAGGGCGGAGCCTACTCTGATAAACTCTTTTTCATGGCAGGGACGAAGCTCTGTTGATTCAACCTCAGCGGTATTCCTCGTCATGAAAGACATCTGACTGCCTGTGCCGATATTTACGAGCACGGAGGAGTCTGTATCTCTGACGGAGCCGATAAAGCTTGCCTGATTATCGCCTATTGCTATGCATACGGGTATTTCTTTATAATTGCCGAGAATGCGTGCATCTGCCGCAATTTCAGGGAAAACGCAGCAGTCAAGCCCTGCACGGGTGATTGCAGCCGAATCAAATTGCAGCTTGTCGGCATCAAAAAGACCGAAGCTTGCGGCGTCTGAGGTGTGCATTACGGGAGTGCTTCTGCCCGTAAGCTTCATTGCAACGTAATCGTGAACGGTGCAGATTTTTGCCGTACCCTGAGGAACACAACCCTTTTGCGAATGAACAAAATAAGTTGAGCAGCCGAAGCCTGATGCCATCTTGTAACCCGTGATTTTGCTGAGCTTTTCAGCGTAGGTTATGCCGCTTTCACACTCTTCGTCAGCGCTGGCATCCTGCCACGTATATAACGGACTTAAGGGATTGCCGAGTGAGTCAAGGTAAATCACGCCGTGCATCTGCCCCGTGATTCCGATTGAACATACGGGAGAATATTTTTCAATCAGTTTATTAAGAGCGGAAACACAGATTTCAAGGATTTTCAGGGGATTCTGGCACCTCTCGAAAGAGGCGCCGTTTATCTCGCAGTTATTCTGTACGGTGACTGATTCGAGCAATTCGCCCGTATTTACATCAGCTGCCGCCGCGCAGATAGTGGTTGTTCCTATATCAAGACCTATTGCGTTCATATTATCCCTCGCTTATATTGTTGTGGATTCAAGGTCAAGGCGCAGAATGATATCCTGCTGAATGTCGGGGGATAAATCGAGAAAGTTAACGAAAGTGCCGTGGATTCTCATAATGTAAACTCCGCTGGGAGCGTATTTCTGAGGATCGGCAAGAACCTTTCTGAGAGTGTCGGGGGTGGTGACGTTTACGTAAAGATAGAAGGGGGCAACGCCCTCGTTTTGTTCGTTGAAGAAAAGGGGCTTCATAACTCTGTTGGAGAAATCCTCGCCCTTGCCCTCAAGGTCGGGGGATTTGAAGAATTTAGGGTCAATTCCCATATGGGATGCATAACCGCCGCCGAATTTTTCGAAGGGAAGCTTCATGTTGGAAAGCATACGCATACCGAGACCTGAGGATGCTTCTCCGTGGAGCGGGTCAACACCGTAGTTGAGCTGGGTGCGTGCTTTTCTTCCGTCGGGTGTAGCGCCAACCCAGTAGCCGTAAAGCAGATGAGTGGAGGGTGTGCTCCAGTCGGCGCGGAAATTATTGCCGAGGTAGTTCTTCTGAGAATTTACAATATCTGAAATCCTTGATGCGATTTCCGCCGCTTCAAGGTCAACCTCTTCAATGTTGTTTCCGAATTTGGGGCAGGCGATGAGCCACTCGTGAAGCTCCTTATCGTTTTCAAAATCGTTTCTGAGAGCTTCAATAAGTCTGTCGGCATCCTCGGGGCGCTCTTTTACAAGACGGTCAATGGCAATGAATGAATCCGCAATAACGGAAAGTCCGTGAATGAGGCAGCCGCTTCCGTTATAAGGAGAGCCCTGTGCGTCTGTATCACGGCAGTCGATGCCGCTGTCTTTACCGCCCATGAATACCGAAAGGAAGGGGACGGGAAGATTCCAGAGAGCCTTTGAAGCGCCGTTACCTGCATCAGCCATTTCTTTGGCGAAGAACTCGGCGTTTTTGTAGAAATACTCACGGATGTTTTTGAGGATGTCAAGAGAATCCGTGCTTTCAACCTGAGTGCCTATTTCTTTGCCTGTAATAAGCGATTTGCCGCTGTTGAGGGTGAGCTCAAGGATTTTGGGCAGGTTGAACCAGCTGTTGGTGGTGTTGCCTGTATCCTTACCCATAATGAGGGGCTCCTGGCATCCTGCTACGGAGCAGTCGGCAAGGTCCTCTTCCGCAACGTTTCTTGCACGGAGAATTTCAAAAATGGAATCGTCATTGAAGAATGACGGAGTAAGTACACCGGGAGTGAAAAGGAATCTGCCAAGGCTTCTGTAAAGCTCTGCAGGAGTGTTTTTGTGAAGCTTTACGGAGAGGATGGGCTGGGGCAGGTTCATGTCATAATACGCATCGGCAAGAGCGTATGAGGAAAGGTTGGTAAGGTCGTTGGAGTCACAGTCCCTGCCGCCGATGAGAAGACTCTGGGAGATTGCCCAGCTTCTGTCGGCAACGTTGAAGAAAACAAGGAAGTGCTTGAAAAGAGCTGCGGCTTCATCTCGGCTTTCTCCGCTCATTGCACGGTAGGGCTCAAAGATTCTGTCAGCATTACCGACGGAAAAAGCAAAGGGATTGGGAGCCTGCTCAAGGCACATCATCTGCCAGCAGATGATAAAGCTCTGAATTGCTTCATGGAGCGATTCGGCAGGATTCTCAGGCACCTTGCGAAGGGTGTCTGCCATATAGCTGAGCTGAGCGGCTCTCTGAGCGTCGGCGGATTTTGCCTGCTCCTCGCATATATCTGCATATCTGTTTGCAAGGATGATTGCTGCATCAAGAGTTATGGCGAATGCCTTGTAATTATCAGCCTTTTTTGCATCAGTGCAGGCGGATGCTTTTTCATCAAGTTCGTTCTTGATTGCTTTGATTCCGTATTTGAGCACGGGGCGGAAATCGGGAATAAGATGGCCCGTTACCTGCTCGATAAAGAAAGCAACCTCGCTTGTGTAATCGTTGTATTTATCATAAACGGCGCAGAGGTCTGAAACGTAAGCACCGTTCTGAGTTTTTTCACGCAGAGTGTTTATGCGCTCGGCGGTGAATTCTTCGTTGGGTTCAATATCGTCAAAAACAGCGGTAGGGTCACAGTAGCCCGAGAAGGTTTCTACCTCAAATGCAGGGTTGATAAGTGCGTAGCTTTTTGCAAAAGCGTCACGCTGAGTGCCTGCAAAAATGTTTTTATCGCTTACGCTCAGGGGAAGATTTTCCGCAATGGCTTTAAGCTCAAGTGCGGCGCTCATTTCCTTGGAAAGCCCTTTGTTCTTTTCAGCCTGAGCAACAGCGGTTTCTCTTGCTAAAAACCAGCCGTCCAGTCTTTTGATGGCACGTTCTTCTTTAAAAAGCTCCTTTGCCATTAAGGTTACGGTTTCGTGATTGCAATTTACAAAAATCATAAATACTCACTCCTTATGTATGAATGGTGATAAGCGAATTCTCTTTAAATATGCGTTCAAAGTCTTTCACCGTTTCGGGCAAAACCTTTGCATCTTGCGTCATGGTGTACTGCATTGAGCAGCGTTTGTATTTATCCTTGCCGAATTCGTGATAGCGTAAGAACTCGTAGCGGCAGGAATCTGTGCCGATTTCCCTGAAGAGCTTTGCAAACTCATGCGCATCCTCTTCGCTTGCGTTAAATCCGTTTATAAGCGGAATTCTTATAAGCAGCTGATTTCTCTGCTTTGCGGCAAGGGAAATGTTTTTGATAATATTCTCATTTCCTGCACCGCAGACCTTCTTGTGCGTTTCGCAGTTGTAATGCTTGCAGTCGGTGATAAGAAAATCCGTAAGAGGGAAAAGCTCCGGCAGTCTGTCATGCGTTGCGTTGCATTCAAGGGCTGTGTGGATTGAAGCGGATTTCAGCTTTTGGAGCAATTCCTTAAGAGCGGTAAACTGCAAGGTAGGCTCGCCGCCTGTGAGGGTAACTCCGCCGCCGTCAAAAAACATCATTGAGCAGCTTTTGCAGTAGCTGACTATTGAATCCACGTCTTCTTCGACAAAGCTTTTTTTGATTCCGCTTGCAGGTATAGAGGTGCATATTTCGTTGCAGCCCTCGCATTTCTTTCGGTCAATCATACCGCTTTCGACTGCACCGTTGGGGCAAAAGCTGCCGTCGGTTTTGTCGCTCGTCATTAGCACGCCTTCAATCGGCATTCCCTCTGGATTAGCACACCACGGACATATGAGGTTACAGCCCTGCAGATGGTAAACAAGTCTGTTGCCCGGTCCGTCCTGCGAAAAATTAAAGCCTTTTTGGAAATATTTAAGTTTCATAAAATCAACCTGTGAGGATTATTCCTCTGTTTCAATTTTGCTTGTATAAATAAAATCGTAAAGATACTGTGCGTTTGCTTCGATATCAAGTTCTACAACCGATGCACCGTTTTTATTTGCACTCCACGAAAGGTCATCGGTAGGGATTCTTGCCGATTCTATATCATAGAATATCGCCGCAGGCGCCGCGCGGAAACTCAGAAGAGCGATTTCAAAAGCGGACATATTGGTTTCAATCATCGGCAAAACGTCAAAAACTGCGCCGATAAGAGCGGAAATCCCTGCCTGCTTGGTCTGGTTGATGATAGCGGTTATTACCTTTCGCTGGCGCAGGGTGCGCATATGGTCTGAATCAAGCTTTCTGATTCTGCAATATACAAGAGCCTTTGCACCGTCAAGGTGAACGCTTTCACCGCTTTCCACTGTGTGGCGGGTGGTACGGTTTATGAATTTTGCTTCTTTCTGAGTAACCTCAACGTCAACTCCGCCGAGAGCATCTATGATGTTGGTAAACATTTCAAAATCGACAAGGATGTAATCGTCGATGTTCACTCCGAAGTTGTATTCAATTGTATCAACAACAAGCTGAGGTCCACCTCTTGAGCAGGCTGCATTAAGCTTGGCGTATTTGTAATCGGGTATGGAAACCCAGCTGTCACGCATAAAAGATGAAAGCTTGATTTTTGAATGGACTGCGTCAAGGGAAACAAGAATCATTGAGTCCGAGCGCAGAGAGCCTTCCTCGGTTTTGCCGTCAACACCTATAAGCAGAACGTTTTTTACAAGCGGATTTGATGCGAGGGCGGAGGAGCTGACGTAGCTGTTTGATTTAAGGTCTGTTTTTGTATAACCCGAAATCATTGCCGCTCCGGAAACAAATACAAACACCGCCGCAAGGATTATTGCAACTGCGCTGAGAAATGTTTTTAACGGCCTGAAACAGCCCTTGTTTTTCTTGCTTTTGGCCGGTGCGGAGGAGTAAACGTCCTCATAAACAGGCTCTGTCTGTTTTTTTGTTTTCTTTGTGTTGCCTCTGTACGGTGCGTAGGTTTCCTGCTCGACGGCAGGCTTCTGATAGTTGAAATAAGCTTCGCCGCCGCTTTTTTTATTAAAGCCAACTGCACGAGGGTCGGCAGAATAATCCTTTGCGCTGTCGTCCGGATTTATAATGGGAATCTCAACCTTGTTTGCAGAGGATTGCTTGTTTTTATCTTTGTTTTTTGAAAAATAAATGTCATCCATGGTCATGTAACCTTCCTGTGCACTTATTAAAATATTTTAACTCATTATAATAAATAACACAAGCTATATTGTTGAAAAATTTTATAGTAATTGTTAATAAACTTTGCGATATGTATTTGACAATAGCGCTGTAATGAATTAAAATATACTGTGCATGAGTGGGATGGGCAGTCGCGGGCAGCTTAACCGCTGCGTGAGGAAAGTCCGAGCTTCACAGAGCAGGATAACGGCTAACGGCCGCCGAGGGTGACCTTAGGGAAAGTGCAACAGAGATATACCGCCTGATTATTCAGGTAAGGGTGGAAAGGCGAGGTAAGAGCTCACCGGCGTGCGGGGAACCGCACGGCCCTGTAAACCCTATCCGAAGCAACATCGGCAGGAGGAGGGGAGAAATCCCCGGCGCTTGCTCGGCGATACTCCGAAGGATGGCTAAAGCCATGCGGCAACGTATGGCGTAGAAAGATGATTGCCTTAAACGACAGAACTCGGCTTACAGTCCCACTCATGCTTATTTTTTTATTTGAGAACTTTTGATATGAATGACGAACTTGAAATAATTGAAGGGCTTGTTGAGTCCGTAACGTATCAGAATACCGAAACAGGCTACACCGTGCTGGATTTCTCAACCGGCGACGGTGAGCTTTTTACTGCCGTTGGCACAATGCTGTCCCTTGCTGCAGGTGAAAAGGTTCGTCTTCATGGCAGCTGGACCGTGCACGCAAGCTACGGTAAGCAGTTCAAGGTTGAAAGTTTTGAGTGGGAAAGGCCGAAGACGGTCGAAGATCAGTATAATTACCTTGCTTCCGGCGCGATCAAAGGTATACGCGAGGGCATAGCACGCAGACTTGTGGAGGAATTCGGCGAAGCAACCTTTGACGTGCTTGAAAATGACCCTGAGCGTCTTGCGAAAATAAAGGGGATTTCAAAAGAGCGTGCCAAGGAAATCTCCGTTCTGTTCAAAGAGCAGTTCGCCGTGCGTGAAATTCTGATAGCTCTTGAAAAATACTCCATGACCGCAAGCGAATGCCTCAAGCTTTATAACGTGCTCGGGGCAAGAGCGGTTGATCATATCGAAAGAAATCCTTACATCCTCTGCGATGAAAGAATAGGGATTGGCTTTGAGCGTGCGGAAACGATTGCTTCAAAGCTTCCTCAGCAGCCCGATAAAGGCTACAGAATTCCCGCAGGTATTCTGTACGTTATTCGCCGCAACCTTATGAACGGCCATACTTGCCTGCCAAGGGAAAAACTTCTTCCTCCCTGCTGTGATCTTTTGCAGGAGGATATGTCTGACGTGGAAGCGTCAATAGATGAAATGATTTCAAAAAAACAGCTTATAGCCGAGAATGTTTACGGCAGGGATTTTGTTTTTTTGCCGGAAATGTATAAAGCCGAGCTTTCGGCGGCAAAGAATCTTTTGTTCTTTAAAAGATTTCCGCCGTCCGGCACCCGTGTTACTGATGTGGATATTCAGAAAGCGGAGGTTATAGGCGGAATCTGTTATAACGAAAAACAGAAAACCGCAATCAGAACGGCGGTTGAGCAGGGATTGCTTATTCTTACGGGCGGTCCCGGTACGGGTAAAACTACCACTCTCAGGGCGATTCTCCGTCTTTTTGAGCTGGAGGGTCTTGAGGTTGCTCTTGCCGCGCCTACGGGTAGAGCAGCAAAAAGAATGAGTGAGCTTACAGGCAGGGAAGCCAAAACCATTCACAGGCTTCTTGAGGTTGAATGGGATAAAAACGACCGCCCCGTATTTCAGCGCAACAAAAGAAACCCCATTGACGCTAACGCCGTTATTGTCGATGAGCTTTCAATGGTGGATATCAGCGTGTTTTCAAGCTTTCTTGAGGCGCTGCCGATTGGCTGCAGGCTTGTTATGGTAGGCGATTATGACCAGCTGCCGCCTGTAGGTCCGGGCAACGTGCTTCATGATCTGATAGAATCCGGAATAATGCCGATAGTCAAGCTTGATGAGGTTTTCCGCCAGGCAATGGAGAGCCTTATCGTTACGAATGCGCATAAAATAGTAAACGGTGAAATGCCTGATATATCAAGGCACGATAAGGATTTTTTCTTTATGGAAAGGCCGTATCCTGCCGATGCCGCATCAACTGTGGGCGAGCTTTGCGTAAAGCGTCTGCCTGATGCATACAAGTATACTCCCATTGAGGATATTCAGGTTATCTGCCCGTCAAGGATAGGTGAAACGGGAACAAAGAGTCTAAATAAAATGCTTCAGCAGCTTCTTAATCCTGCAAGAAAGGATAAAAAAGAGCACCGATTCGGGGACAGAATCTTCCGCGAGGGTGACAAGCTGATGCAGATTAAAAACAATTACGATATCTGCTGGGAGAGTAAAACCGATTCTCAGGAGGGCATGGGAGTCTTTAACGGAGATATAGGAGTGCTTGAAAAGCTTGACCCCGTGGCAGGGGCAATGGAGATAAGATTTGATGACAGAGTTGCTCAGTATCCGTTTGAATTCTCCGTGCAGCTTGAGCACGCATATGCCGTTACGGTACATAAAAGTCAGGGCAGTGAATTTAAGGCGGTTATAATTCCGATGACGGGGATTATTGATAAGCTTGCTTACCGCAATCTGCTTTATACTGCGGTAACCCGTGCAAGGGAAATGCTTATAATTGTAGGCAGCAGAGGTCAGCTTTACAGAATGGTTGAGAATAACGTTAAAGCCAAAAGGTATTCGGCTCTCAAAAGCTTCTTGCTTACGGAGGGCGGCGATGCTTTCTGATTTTGTTTCACGCTTTTTAAGTGCGTTTTTTCCTGAAAGATGCGTGTTTTGCGGTAAAGTTAATTATCTTGAAAATTCCGTTTGTGTGCATTGTGCTCAGAATGCAGAGAGGATTGAAAAACCTGTGTGCCCCAAGTGCGGCAGGGGAGTGAAAAACTGCGATTGCCGCCGAAGGGAGCGTTATTTTTCAGCTCTTTGCGCACCGTTCTATTTTGAAGGGGTTGTAAGAAGAGGTGTTCACCGCTTCAAATTCAGGAATGCCGTGAGAAACGCAGAGGCTTTCAGCCTTATGATGGCTGAATGTGTCAGGGAGAATTATCCCGACGTTAGCTTTGACTGTGTAGTCGGTGTGCCGATGATTAAGGCGGATATCAAAGCGCGCGGTTATGACCAGTGCGCAATTCTTTCACAGGGTGTTGCAAAACATCTCGGTTTGGTGTATGATGGCACCATCATTGAAAAAATATATAAAACAAAAAGTCAGCACAGCCTTAAAGCGATAATGAGAACGGGCAACCTTACGGGCGTTTTTGCCGTAACGGATGCAAGCAGGGTGGAGGGTAAAACTCTGCTTTTGTGCGATGACGTTTCCACCTCGGGGGAAACGCTCAACGAATGTTCAAAGATGCTGTACCTTGCAGGTGCGAAAAAGATTTATTGCGCTGTGCTTGCGCTTGCCAAAAAATAAATTGAACGAAAGGCGGTGAAACAGTGCTCGGTATCAATATCGGAATAGATTTGGGAACAACGTCGATAGTGGTTTACGTTGAGGGCAGGGGCATTGTTTTAGCCGAGCCTTCCGTTGCGGCTTATGACGTAAAAAGCGGCAGACTTATTGCCGTAGGTAAAAAGGCGTACGAAATGGTGGGCAAAACTCCCGATTCAATAAGAGTTGTAAAGCCCATGAAAAACGGTGTTGTGTCCGATTTTACAGCAACCCGTCATATTCTCCGTTATTTCCTTCAGAAGATTTGTAAGAACATGGTGTTCAAGCCAAATATTGTTGTTTGCGTTCCTTCAACGGTTACAAACCTTGAAAAAAGAACGATTCTTGACCTTATTACGTCATCCGGTGCAGGCAAGGCTTGCCTTATAGAAGAGCCCCTTGCGGCGGCACTTGGCGCAGGGCTTGAGAGTAACCGACCCGTAGGAACGATGGTTGTTGATATTGGCGGCGGCACTACCGATATAGCGGTAATGACAATGGGCAGCATTTCCGTTTCCCGTTCCATAAAATCCGCAGGCAATGCGTTTGATGAAGCGATAATGCGCCAGATAAGGCGTGAGCGTGACGTTATAATAGGAGAGCGCACGGCGGAGAATATAAAGCTTCGCATCGGCTGCGCTTATCTGAGGGAGGTCGAGCTCGGTCTTACGGTAAAGGGCAAGCATTTCATAACGGGAATGCCTGTAAGCATTGAGGTTACCTCTACTCAGGTTTATCTTGCCATGCGTCCGCACCTTGAGGCTATTGCGGAGGGTGTAAGAAGCGTGCTTGAGCTTACTCCGCCTGAGCTTGCTTCCGATATCTCCACAACGGGTATTTATCTTACGGGCGGCGGCGCGTTGCTTGAGGGTATAGACGCGATGATTCAGGAGAGAACGGGAGTGCGCACTTACGTTGCGCAGGATCCGTTGAATTGCGTTGCTCTCGGCACGGGTGTTGCTCTTGAGGATATGGATATACTCACCGATAACGGCGGAGTTTTCAAAACAAGGGATGAGATAGGCGGCCTCAACTTTAATTCGGGTATATTTGAATAAGCGATAAAAAACCGTTCCATAATCAATGTGTACTACATATTGAAGGGACGGTTTTTGTAATTGAAATATTCATTCAGGTCAACGGCTTTTCGTGTTTTCGGATTTACGGCGTATCTTGCCGCCGTTATTCTTTTTGTTGCGCTGATTTCGCTCAATGCGCAATGCGGCGAGGTGCGTGACTGCGTGGTAAGGCTTCACATTCTTGCGAATTCCGATACTCAGGCAGACCAAGCTGTAAAGCTCGCTGTCAGGGATGCGGTGCTCAGCAGCTCAACCGCTCTTTTTGACGGAAGCACGGATGCTGAAAATGCACGGATTGCCGTTGAAAAAAACAGAGAGATTATTGAAAAAGCGGCAAACAGCGTGTTGCAGGCAAGCGGCGTTGATTATAAAGCAAAACTTGTTTTTACCGAGGAGTTTTTTGATACCCGTGAATATGACGGATTTACCATGCCTGCAGGCAGATATAAGGCTGTTAAACTCATTCTCGGTGACGGTGCGGGGAAAAACTGGTGGTGTGTGATGTTTCCGCCGCTGTGTCTTCCTGCGGCAAGCGAAAGTGCGGATATTGACGTGTTTTTTTCAGGTAATGCTAAGGTGATAGAGGGCTCAAGGTATCAGATCCGTTTTAAAATAGTTGAAGTGATAGAAAAGATCAAGAATTCAATAAATGCATAGAGTGACTACATTCGAACTCCATACGGTTTTGAAAGGCAACTTTCCGCCACAGCTGCGTTAAAAACCTTTGGAATAACCTCGTATTCCTGCAGATTTTCGCCTTGCTGTGACAAAAATCTGCTCTTTCAAAACTGCGAA
>JAFQKF010000002.1 GCA_017397105.1 Clostridia bacterium
CACCGAAAAGGTCGCAGTTTTGATTCAGCGGAGCGTTTCTTTTATGAAGCCATACTGACGTATGGCGAAGAAAAAAACGCTTCGATGGGTCGGAAATCCGACCTTTGCGGCGTATTTAGTTCGAATGCAGTCACTCTAATCGTTGTATTTTTGCACAAAAAGATAAAAAAGTTCACATTTTGAATGAAAAAATCATAGATATATAATAAATTTACAAAATGTTCTTGTTTTTTTGTGTAAAGCGTGTTAATATAATTCTGTTTAATGCTGATTTTAAAAAAATAATTGGGGGTCATGAAAAATGGCATTTGAAATTGATAATGATTTTGAAAGCGCCGTTCAGATTAAAGTTATCGGTGTTGGCGGCGGCGGCGGAAACGCTGTAAACCGCATGATTAATTCAGGCGTTCTCGGCGCAGAGTTTATCGCAGTTAATACGGACAAGCAGGTTCTTGTTCATTCAAAAGCAACCCATAAGATTCAGATTGGCGAAAAGTCAACTCACGGTCAGGGTGCAGGCGGCAAGCCTGAGGTTGGTGCAAAGGCAGCGGAAGAAAGCCGCGAAGCTATCACCGACGCACTCAAGGGAACCGATATGGTATTCATCACCGCAGGTATGGGCGGCGGCACAGGTACAGGTGCAGCTCCCGTTATCGCTTCCTGCGCAAAGGATCTCGGCTGCCTTACCGTCGGCGTTGTTACAAAGCCCTTCAAGTTTGAAGGCCGCAGAAGAATGGAACAGGCTCAGAACGGCATCAAGAGCCTTGCTGAGCACGTTGACAGCCTTATTGTTATTCCTAATGACAGACTCCGTGCACTTGACGACAGAAAGAAGACCATCGCTGAAGCATTCGCAGAGGCAGATGAAGTTCTCCTTCAGGGCGTTAAGAGCATTTCAGAGCTTATTAAGATTCCCGGCTTTATCAACCTTGACTTCGCTGACGTTACCAGCGTAATGAAGGATGCAGGCTATGCTCACATGGGCGTAGGCAAGGCTAAGGGCAAGGATAAGGCTGAAAGCGCAGCAAACATGGCTGTTTCAAGTCCTCTTCTTGAAACCTCCATTTCCGGCGCAAAGGGTGTTATCATTTCTATCAACGCTTCCAGCGACGTTGACCTTGAAGAGGTTGAAACCGCTGCTGAAATCATCACCGCTCAGGCTCATCCCGATGCAAACATCACTTGGGGTATTGCATTTGATCCCGACCTTGATGATGAAATGATTATCACCGTTATTGCAACCGGATTTGACAGTTCAGCTCCCGCTGCAACAGTAGATCCCTTCGCAGGCGTTAAGGCTGAGGCTCCCAAGCCTGTTGAGAAGGTTGCTCCCGCAGCTCCCGTTATTCCTCCCGTTGTAACAAACGGCCCCGTTATTCCTCAGTTTGACGCTCCTGCAGCTCCCGCTCCCGAAAAGAAGCCCGAGCCCGTAAAGGCTGTTGAGAGCACTCCCGTTGATGATGATCAGTTCTACATCATGCTCAACGACATTATCAAGAAATAAGAAATAAAGATTAACGCTGTAAATTCCGATAGGGATTTACAGCGTTTTTTTATTTATTATCTTTCGGTGGGTAAATCCGTAAGCGGTAAGAATTCGTAGCCCTGCTCCCTGGTCCAGTCGATAATATCGGCTAGTGCTTCGGCGTTGTCGGGATTTACGCTGTGAAGCAGGATTATTGCGCCAGGATGCATTCTTGAAGTAACCTTCTGAAAAGCATAATCCTTACCCTTGGTGTTTTCGGTATCCCAATCCCCGTAGGAGAGCGACCAGAAAACAGAAGTGTACCCGAGAGAATCAACAAGATTAAGAGCACTTTGCGAGTAGTTGCCTTTCGGGAATCTGAAGAAGGTGGAGTTATAACCGAAATTTTCTCTGAGGTAGTTTGTGCATTTGGTGAGCTCTTCTGCCATTTGTGTGCGTGAAATAAGGGAGAAATCAGGATGGGTTGCGGAATGATTGCCGACTATATGCCCGTCTTTTATCATTCTGCCTATTAGCTCGGGCTGTGTTTCTATATGGTCAAGCGTGCAGAAAAATGCTGAAGGCACTTTCTTTTCCTTGAGTATATCAAGGATTTTGTCCGTGTTACCGTTTTCCCATCCGCAGTCAAAGGTAAGGTAAACAACCTTCTTCTTTGTCACACGGTCAAGGCAGATTGCCCTGTATCCGCTTTTGTCAAAGGAATCCTGAAAATTTACCGAGATGCTGTGCGGTTTGAAATCGGATGCCACCCCGTAGCTGTGCTCAACGGTTTCTTCGCTTAAGCCTGCCGAGTTTTCGGGGTCGGGGATTTTACCTATTGTAAGCGCATCCAGCAGGGGAAGCCCCGAAAAATCGGAAAGTGCGGTTTTGAGTGTTGCTGTTGTCACTTTTGTGTCGGGCACAGTTGCAGCCTGCATTACGTCGGTTTGCTCGGTTGCCATTCCTGCCGCAATTGAGCAGCCTGCAAGGGTAACCATAAGAGCAATTGCAGGAAGAATCAAATATCTTTTTATAAAAAACATCCTTTCTTTATTATTGATGCACACATAGTATGCTCATATTTTTCAGTTAATTTCAAAGTATAAAAATTAAGTTTTAAAGCTATACAATATTTTAAAGTTATGTTATAATAGCTTTGTATAACAAATAATTGAGAAAGGAGCCCGCAATATGGAACAGAAACAGCTCAGATATTGGGAGGACCCCTATATTATCAAGGAGAATAAAGAGGACGGCCATAACAACGCCTTTGCTTATGCTGATAAAAAATCAGCTTTTGCCCGGGGCGAAGCACCTCTTAAAAGGAGCCTTAACGGCAACTGGAAGTTTTATTGGCAGAAGGGTCTTGCAGAGGTAGACACAAGCTACACTGCAGCCGATTATGACGATTCCTCATGGGATGATACAACAGTGCCCTCACTCTGGCAGCTCAAAGGCTACGGTAAGCCGCTGTATCTTTGCTCATTTTTACCCGGCGGTCTTTCAAAGAACGAAAAGGAAATTCCGAAGATTAATGAAAGAATCAACGAAGTAGGCGTTTACCGCCGCACATTTACCGTGCCCGAGGAATGGCAGGGTAAAGAGATTTTCCTTAATTTCGGCGCAGTAAAAGCAGGATTCTTCGTTTACATAAATTCTGTCAAGGTCGGTTATTCTCAGGGCTCGATGACTCCTGCTGAATTCAGAATTACAGATTATATCAATTACGGTGAGAATCAGATTACCGTTGAGGTTTTCCGTTATACCGACGGTACGTATCTTGAGGATCAGGATATGTGGTTCCTCTCGGGTATTTACAGAGAGGTTTATATCTATGCCGAGGAAAAGCTCTGCATCAGAGATTTCTTTGCCGATACCACTCTTGACGATTCCTACACAAACGGTATCCTTAAGCTCAGCGTTTTCCTGCAGAATTATGCCGATGCTGCTGAGTGTGACGTTGAGGTGAGTGTCAGCGAGGGTAAAAAGGATAATTGCGTTGCAAAGCTCCATGCGAATGCCGAAAACGGAAGAACTCAGCTTGATTTTGAATATGAGATTGAAAACGTAAAGCAGTGGTCGGCGGAAGAGCCCAACCTTTATTATCTTCTGCTCACCCTTAAGGTCAAGGGCAGAATCCTTTCCTGCAAGAGTGTAAGAATCGGCTTCCGCAGGGTTGATATCAAGGGTAACGTGCTTTACATGAACGGAAAAAGAGTTATTATAAAGGGCGTAAACCGCCACGATTTTGATCCTGACAACGGCTGGGCTGTGCCTGTTGAAAGATATTATCAGGATTTGTACCTGATGAAGCAGGCAAATATCAACGCCATAAGAACAAGCCACTATCCCGATGCCGAGATTTTCTATGAGCTTTGCGATGAGCTCGGATTCTACGTAATGGACGAGGCGGACGTTGAAAGCCACGGCGTACGCAGAAAGAACTGCCCCGGCGATAATCCCAAATTCACCCACGCTGTTGTTGACAGAGCGGAGCGCATGGTACTGCGTGACAGAAGCCATGCCTGCGTATGCTTCTGGTCGCTTGGTAACGAGGCAGGCGACGGTGAAAACTTCGTGCACGAAAGAAACGCAATCCTTGCCCTTGATAACAGCAGACCCATCCACTATGAGGGCGATTTCGATTTCAGAAAATCGGATTTCATAAGCAGAATGTATCCTGTTGAAGGCATCGTTAAACTACTCAAGGAGCAGGAAGAGGTCAAGATTTCTCTTTACGATAACGTAGCAAACGTGCTTGCAGCGGATAACAAGCCCATAAAGGCTGAGGAATATGCGGACAAGCCCGTAATCTACTGCGAATATGCCCACGCTATGGAAAACAGCCTTGGTAATTTCCAGGAGTATATGGACGTTTTCGAGAATTACGAGCATATGTGCGGCGGATTTATCTGGGATTACGTTGACCAGTCTATAAGAGTGGTTGAAAACGGCGTTGAAAAATGGCTTTACGGCGGCGATTTCAAGGAGGGTGCAACCAGCTACTATTTCTGCGCTAACGGAATCATAGGCGCTGACCGTGAGCCTCATCCCTCATATTACGAGGTTAAAAAGGTTTATTCCAACATTGAAGCCGTTGACTGTGATGCGGCAAACGGCAAGATTAAGATAAAGAATAAAAACCTCTTCATATCAACGGATAAATACGCTTTCGCATGGAGCGTAACCGTTGACGGTAAAGAGGTTAAAAACGGCGAATTTGAGGCGGCTGTGCCTGCGCTTACCGAGCAGGAGATTCAGCTTCCCTTCACTGCGGCAGAATTCGGTGACGGCGAGATAATCCTTACCGTTTCATTCCTTCTCAAGAAGGATGCGCAGTGGGCAAAGGCAGGCTTTGAAACCTCGCATTCTCAGATTATCGTGCGTGAAAAAGCTGCTGCAGAGCGCCATAAGGCAAACGGAGAAATGAAGTATAAGAAGGTCGGCTCAACCGTGAAAATCGCAGGTGAGGGCTTTACGGCAACCCTTGAGGGCGGCGCACTCGTTTCTCTTTGCTATGACGGAGAAGAAACTATTGACTCCGCTTCTCCTCTCAGACCTGATTTCTTCAGAGCACTTACAGATAACGACAGAGGCTATCTCAACTTCGCTCCTGTATTCTCAGAGATTCATCCTCTTTATCAGTGGAAGCGCTCAACCGCTCTCACAATGCCTGTAAGCGTTGATGCAAAGGGCACTCCCTCGGGCGTTGAGGTTAAGGTTAAGTGGATGTCACCCTTCACCGCAGGTGTTGAAACCCGTTATCTCTTTGCTCCCAACGGTGAGGTAAGTGTCAAGCATTCTGCAATGGGTCTTTTCCTGCCTATGCTTAAGGTTGGTGTAAGATTCGGTATCAAGAGCAATCTTGAAAACGTTGAATGGTATGGCAGAGGTCCTCAGGAGAATTACTGCGACAGAAAGACCGGTGCGAGAATCGCCGTTCATAAGTCAACCGTTGCAGGCCTTGAGCACAGATATATGCGTCCGCAGGAAAACGGCCACCGCTGTGACGTGCGCTCGCTCAGCTTCAGGGGCGCAGACGGCAACGGTATACTTATTGAGGCTCTTGATATTCCCTTCGGCTTCAATGCAGGCTACTATAACCCTGAAAAACTTGACAGAGCAAAGCATCTCTACGAGCTTGATAAGGATAACTTCATTACCGTATGCCTTGATGCGGCTCAGAGAGGCGTAGGCGGCGATATGCCCGGCTGCGCATATCTTCACAAGCCCTATAAGGTGAAATGCGGCAAGAGTTATTCGTTTGAATTCAGAATTTCAAGGATTTAAGATGATAAAAACAAACGTTGTAAGGCTTCTCGAAGCGGCTAAGATACCCTTTGAGGTGCGTGAATACGAGGTTGACGAAAGTGACCTTTCCGGCGAGAGCACGGCAAGGAAGCTTTCGCTGGAGCCTAACAGAATTTTCAAAACCCTTGTTTTCAGGGGAGAGAAAAACGGTATTGGCGTGTGCTGTATTCCTGCCTGCGAGGAGCTGGATTTGAAGAAAGCGGCAAAGCTTTTCGGAGAAAAGAAGATTGAAATGCTTCACGTTAAGGATTTGTTGTCCAACACGGGCTATATCCGCGGCGGATGCTCGCCCATAGGGATGAAGAAAAAATTCCCCACCGTGATTGATGAAACTGCGCTTTTGTTTGAGGAAATCTTTGTAAGCGCAGGCGTCAGGGGCGCTATGGTCGGTTTAGACCCTCAGACTCTGGCGGATTACGTGGGCGCAATGCTTGCCGATGTTACAGTGGTATAAAAGAGAGCCGCCTCACTAAGCGAAGACCAAAAGAAACAAATGTAAAAAAATTGGCTTGTACGGGAATAAAATCCTGCACAAGCCAATTTTTCTTTCATACAAAGTTTTAAGATTTGTTTTTATGTTTCTTTTTAGCCGTTTTTTTTCGATTCGACGTATGTGTATACGCCTGTCATCGCAAGAAAACGGCTTCTTCATCTTATTGAGACGGCTCTTGAAATCAGTATGTACGCTCGCAGATTTCCTTGATTTTTTCCTTTAACTTGAGGAAATCTTCAAGAGCGTCGGGTTTCTGGTTGGGGTTGCGCAGCAATGCGGCAGGGTGGAAAGTACCCATAAAGAGTATTCCTCCTTTTTCAATGAATTCGCCGTGTTGCTTTGTTACCTTGAAATCAGGTGATATAAGCTTCTGCGCCGAGATTCTGCCAAGGCAAACTATGATTTTCGGCCTCATCAGCCTTACCTGCTCACGCAGCCAACCTATGCAAGCCTCCTGTTCGGCAGGCAGAGGGTCTCTGTTCTGAGGGGGGCGGCATTTTACCATGTTGGCAATGTAAATGTTTTTGTTTCTGTCAAGGTCAACGGCGGCGAGAAATTTATCAAGCAGCTGACCGCCTCTGCCCACGAAAGGCAGACCCTGTAAATCCTCGTTCTGGCCGGGGCCTTCACCTATAAAAAGAACCTCTGCATTTTCATTGCCTGTGCCGAAAACAAGATTTGTGCGTGTCCGACACAGCTCGCATTTGGTGCAGCCCATACAGTCTTTTTTAAGCTCTTCCCAGGAATTATACATAGCTGTTATCTCCTCTCTGAGAATGAATGCGGTTGGAATAAGCCACGTCGCGGTTGATTTGCTCGGAAAGCTCCTGCATAGAGCCGAATTTCTGCTCGCCTCTTATACGGTCAAGCAGGAAAACCTCAATATCTCTGCCGTACAAATCGCCGTTGAAGCCTATGATGTGGGTTTCGCTTCGCAGTTCATTTGAGCCGAAGGTCGGGCGGATTCCGATATTTGTAACGCTCGCAAGTCTTTCGCCGTCAAGCAAAACCTCGCTCGCATATACGCCGAAGGCAGGCACGATAAGGCCGGGCTCGAAAATCTGATTGATTGTAGGAGCACCGATTAATCTTCCGCGTCTGTCACCGCCTACAACGGTGTATTCATAAGAGAAAGCTCTGCCGAGCATTGCGTTTGCGGATTTTATATCGCCGCTTGTGATGCAATGGCGGATTCTGGTTGAGCTTACGGGCTTGCCGTTAAACTCGATGCTTTCGCTTATTTTAAGCTCAACACAATGCTGAGCGCAAAGGGTGGAGAGCGTTTGCGTATCTCCGCAGGCATCCTTGCCGAAGCGGTAATTCCTGCCGCAGCAGACGGCTCCTGCATTAAGAGCGGAGAGGATGACTTTTTCAAAGAAATCGGAACAGTTCATATCCATTATTTCTTCAAAACGTACGAATTGAACGGTAATGCCGAGCTTTTCAAGCAGGCGGATTTTTAATTTCTTCTGAATCAGCTCTTCCGGCGGATTGCCGAGAGCCTTCTGCGAATGCTCATCAAACAGCAGAATAACAGGCTCAAGCCCCGAGTCCCTCATGGAGAGAGCCGAGGCTATAACCGAAATATGACCTTTGTGAATACCGTCAAAGTTGCCCAGGGCAACGGCGGTTTTGTTGCTGTAAGCGGACAGATGAATCACCCTTGGATTATTTATTGCGGAACTGATGCTTCATGCGAAGCTCTTTTGAAAGGATTGTTTTTCTGAGCCTGAGTGACTGAGGAGTTACCTCAAGGAGCTCATCATCCTTGATGAATTCCATGCACTGCTCAAGGCTGAGGGTTGAGGGAGGAACAAGCCTGAGAGCATCGTCAGAGCCTGATGCACGGGTGTTTGTGAGATGCTTCTGCTTGCAGACGTTGCAGACTACGTCTTCATTCTTGGCACATTCGCCAACAATCATACCCTCGTAAACTTCAACGCCGGGTCCTATGAAGAGGCGGCCTCTGTCCTGAGTGTTGAAAAGGCCGTAGCCGGTGCTTGTGCCCGTTTCGTGAACAACTATCGAGCCTCTTTCGCGGGTCTGAATATCGCCCTTGTATTCCTGGTAGGAATCGAAAATCTGGTTCATAATACCGTTACCGTTGGTATCGGTCATGAATTCGGGGCGGTAGCCGATAAGACCTCTGGCAGGGATTAAAAATTCAAGGTGAGTGGTTGCACCTTCGTTTGAAATCATGTCACGAAGCTCTGCCTTGCGTGAGCCGAGCTTTTCAATAACGGTGCCTACGTATTGGTCAGGCACTTCGATAACGAGCTGTTCAACGGGCTCAAGGAGAGCGCCGTTTTCGCCCTCTTTAAAAATAACCTTGGGGCGTGAAACTGAGAATTCATAGCCCTGGCGGCGCATTGTTTCAATAAGAATGGAAAGGTGAAGCTCGCCTCTTCCCGAAACCTTGAAGGTGTCGGTGGATTCGGTTTCTTCAACTTTCATGCTTACGTTTGTTTCTACCTCTTTGAAGAGTCTGTCCCTGATATTTCGGGAGGTAACGAATTTACCCTCACGGCCTGCAAAGGGGCTGTCGTTAACAATGAAGTTCATTGAAATCGTGGGCTCGTCAATCTTGATGAAGGGAAGGGGCTCAACGCAGTTTGCCGAGCAGAGAGTTTCGCCTATATAGAGGTCCTCAATGCCGGAGATGCATACGATGTCGCCTGCTGCGGCACTGTCACATTCAACTCTTCTCAAGCCCTCAAACTGATAAAGGCGGGAAATCTTAACGTTTTCAACCGAGCCGTCAGCCTTGCAAAGCACAACGGCATCGCCCCTCTTCACTGCGCCTCTTTCAATTCTGCCGATACCGATTCTGCCGATATAATCGTCGTAATCAAGGCTTGAAATGAGAAGCTGGAGAGCACCGTCCTTATCGCCGCAGGGAGGGTCGATATGTGTAAGGATTGCATCAAGCAGAGGACGCATGGTGCCTGCGCTTACTGTTTTATTGTCCGAAGTGTAGCCGTCAGCCTCAGGGTCAACGGAAGCATATCCGTTCTTTGCGGAGGCATAGATTACGGGAAATTCAAGCTGATCGTCATCAGCGCCGAGGTCAATGAACAAATCGAGAACTTCGTCCACAACCTCTGCGGGTCTTGCGTTGGGTCTGTCAATTTTGTTGATAACAACAAGCACCTTTTTCTTAAGATTGAGAGCTTTCTTAAGAACGAATCTGGTCTGGGGCATACAGCCTTCAAATGCGTCAACAAGCAGCAGTACGCCGTCAACCATCATGAGTATACGCTCAACCTCGCCGCCGAAATCAGCGTGACCGGGAGTGTCAACAATATTGATTTTTGTGTTGTTGTAGTGGATTGCGGTATTCTTGGAGAGAATGGTGATGCCTCTTTCTCTCTCAAGGTCGTTAGAGTCCATAACTCTGTCCGCAACCTGTTCATTGTCGCGGAAAATACCGCTTTGCTTGAGCATTTCATCAACCAGCGTTGTTTTGCCGTGGTCAACGTGGGCGATGATAGCTATATTTCTGAGCTGTGTTTCTGACAAATGGGGTCACCTTTTCTGTAAAAATTATTATATAACGTATCAATTGCTTTTATTCTGCGATTACGAAGCCTTCAGCTTCACGCTTTGCCTTGAGGTCGGAGAGCATCTTTTCCTTATTCTTGCCCGAAATCTTATAGAAGAACATGGGAAGAGCGCAAAGAAGCATACTTACACCGGGAACGATTGATACGAGTGAGAACATTGCAAAGCGCTGGTTTGCCGCAATGTCAAGAGCGGATTTGACCGCCTCGGATGAAAGCATCTGAGAGGGATCCATATCGATTGCCATGTACATTACAACGATACCGCAGGTTGCAAATGCGTTGCCGATTTTGTTGATGAAGCCCTGGCAGGCAGCACCCAGACCGTTTTCGCGGTGACCCGTGGTGAGCTCCATGTAGTCAAGGCAGTCACAAATCATTGCATAGCATACAACGTTGATAACGCCGAGGGGGATGCACTGGATAAGGATGAAGGGAGTGCAGATATAAAGATTGTTGAATTTCCAGCCGATGAAAGCGGTGAAAAGGCTTGCAACGAAGCCGAGAAGGCAGGTGGTGATAACAATCTTCTTATAGTCAAACTTCTTCATAAGGTAGGGCATGAAAAGGGTTGTGCCGAACATACCGACAATAGCGCATACCTGGAAAATTGTTTTTACCATGGAAACGCTCGCATCAATAGCTGCGGTGCGCTCTGCAAGAGTCATACCCGTAAGGTCGGGGCCGATATAGAATGCGTAACGTGCAACGTGAACGGCAGCGGCCTGAATCATATATCTTCCGCTTGAGAGAACGCCCATAAGGATAACAAGCATCAAGGGCTTGCACTTGAATATTCTGGAAAGGCTTGAGCCTTCGCCGGGAACCTTTTTCTTATCGGGGAGAATAACTCTTTCCTTAATATGGAAGTAGGAATTTACGTACATAATACCGCCGATTATAACTGCGGCAAGAGCGATAACGAAATACTTTGTTTTGTTGTATTTAAGAGGGTCGGAATCCTCTGATATGAACATGGGGAGAAGCAGACCGCAGGCGAGGAAAAGAACCTCAGGCAGTGCGGAGCCGATGCTGTTGATGATTTTTGTAAAAGAAATAACAGAGCCTCTTTCCTTTGCATCGGGAGTCATAACGTTGGGGATGCTCCAGAAAGGAACGTCGGCTACGGTATAAGCCATACCCCAGAGTATGTATACAACAGCGGAGAAAATCATAAGGGATTTCTGCTCAAGGCTGGGGCTGCAGTACATGAGAAGGGTGAGGATTGAAATAACGGGGGTTGCAAAAATGATGTAGGGTCTCATTTTGCCCCATTTTGTTGTTTTACGGTCAACAATCATACCCATCATGGGGTCGTTAATGGCATCCCATACTCTTGCAAGGAGCATGAGAAGAAGAACAAACATAAGGGGAAGCTGAAGAACGTTTACGTAATAGTCACTTATGTAGCTGGACATCATGGCATAAATCATACCCTGACCGCCTGCGCCCAGAGCGTACATCCAAAGCTCTTTTTTGCTTACAAATCTTTTGGTTTCCATATCTTTCACCTCAAAATAATTCCATGAAATAAAAAATACTCGTTAATTGAATATCAGATGGCTGAAGCAGCCATCTGATACAGTCTGTGAATTTAAATTATTCGCCCTTCATTTCAAGGAGCTTGACCTTGCCGTCGTAGGAAGCCTGGCTTACCTTGATGGAATCAAAGATAGCGGACTTGATATCATCCTCAGTAGCGCCGAGTTCCTTGCTGTACTTGGGATCGATGAAGAGGTTGATTGCCATGATGTCGGCAAGTCCGTCAACGTCAATACCGCTTTCAATGCCCTTTGCGGCATATTCCTTCTTAACTCCGCCGAGACCCATACGCATCATCCAGGGAGCAACGCTGATGATCTTTCTGTTTTCGCCCATGCCTCTTGCGGCATAAACGATCTTAAGGAACTGCTTCCAGGTGAGGTTGTACATGCTGATGGGCCATGCCTTGGCACCCTTTGATTTTTCAGCAGCGCCTACGATAACTTCGCCAACCTGACGAACGGTGAGCATTGCTGTGCCGCCGCCGGGATACATGGTGCAGGGGAGCTTGTCCATTCTCTTGATCTGCTCAATGAGGATAACCCAAACGGGCTTTCTGCCGGGCTGAGTGCCGAAGATGTAGGGAAGTTCAAGAACGGAAACGTCGAAGTTTTCATCAGCAAAGGAGAAAGCAACGTTTTCCTGATCAATACGGCTTCTGATATAGGGATGCTTTTCGCAAAGTTTCATGTCGGGACGCTCTTTTGCAAGGTATGCAAAGTAGGAGCCGAGGATAACTGCATTCTTCATGCCGATTTCCTTGCAAAGGGGAAGGATTCTCTTGAGGGGAGCTATGTTGTACTTGTAGTAAGCGTCGTAAACGGGAGCGGGGAATTCAACTCTTTCGTCGATGCCTGCTGCGAAAACGAAGCAATCACAGCCCTGCATAAGAGCCTTGATTTCCTCATCGGACTTTTCGTAGATGTTGCAGAACTCGATTTCCATTTCTTCGGGAATGGGAGCTCCTTCGGGGAGAGGGGGAAGAGCAACGCTCTTAACCTGATGGCCTCTTTCGATGAAGATTCTTGCTGCTTCACAACCGAGAAGACCGGTGCCGCCAATCATAAATACTTTCATTTTAATTTCCTCCAACCTTTTAATTTTGCGGTTTAGTTCAATATATAAGTTTACAACCTTAATGTAAATTAGTCAAGCAAAACTTTTAATTATATTTAATTATAAGAATTTTATTTATTACATATATGCTTTTTATAACTGTTAAGCTCGTTTGCAGCCTCTTTGGACAGGCAGAGCACGGCAAAAATATTGGGGATTGCCATAAGTGCGTTGAAAATATCCGCAATACTCCATATTGTTTCAAGTCTTGCAACCGCTCCGATAAAAGCGCAGACGCAGTAAATGGAGCTGAAGAGGTTTTCGCTTTTAATCGGTCTTATGTAGTTGATACCCGTTTTACCGTAGTGTGACCATGCAACGAGAGTTGAAAACGAAAAAAGGCAGATGCTAAGACAAATGAATGCTTTACCTGCAGCGCCGAAGACGCTTTCAAACGCAAGCGAGCAGAGCTCACCGCTGCTATTGCCTGCGGTTGCAACACCTGAGGACAGAATTGCCGCCGCCGTAACACAGCACATAAAAACGGTGTCAATAAAAACCTCTGCAATTCCCCACAAGCCCTGCTCGGCAGGTGAATCGGTATCTGATGCGCCGTGTATAATCGGGCTGCTTCCGAGCCCTGCCTCGTTGGAAAAAACTCCCCTTGCCACTCCGTAGCGCATGGCTTTTGCAAGCCCGAAGCCCGAAGCGGATTTGAGGGTGAAGGCCTCCTTTATTATTTTCACGAATACTGCAGGAAGAGAGCGGAAGTTTTTGCCTATGATTATGAATGCGCCGAGCATGAACGAGAGGGATAAAACGGGAATGAGCTTTTCGGAAAAAGAAGCAATCCTTTTTATACCGCCTTTTATGATGATGAAAGTTACGGCAAAAAGAACAATTCCCGTTATGGCAGGCGGGATTCTGTAGCCTTCAAGGGCTTGTGCGGCAGAGTTTGCCTGGGTCATACATCCCATACCGAAAGCGGCACCTGTGAGCAAAACGCAGAAAACTCCGGAAAGCCACGGCATCCCCAGCCCTCTTTCAATGTACATCATAGCACCTGAAATCCAGTTTCCGTTTTTGTTGCGCACTCTGTATTTTATACCGAGGATATTTTCGCAGCAGGCAGTTGCCATGCCCAAAACTGCGCTTATCCACATCCAGAAAACGCTGCCTGCGCCGCCTGATGAAATGGCTGTTGCAACGCCTATTACGTTGCCTGTGCCAAGGCACGCCGCAAGGGCGGAGGTGAGCGCCTGAAAGCGTGAAATTGAGGCACTGTCGCGGCTTTTTCGCACACTTTTGTCGGTAACGGCGGCGAAGATTGTTTTCTTAAACCAGATATCTGCATGCAGGATGCTGAAAAAACGGGTGCGTGCCGTGAGAAATAGTCCCGTAAAAAGGAAAAGGGCGAGCATTGCAGGCCCCCATACGAAAGAACTGACGCAATTGAGAATGTTCTGCATAAGCGCTCCGATAGATTTATTTTATTAAATATCTATGCCGCAGAAAGCAAAAAAAGACACACCGCAAAGGTGTGTCTGAAAAGATTCGGATTAATAATTGCCCTGAATACCTGCGAGTCTGCAGTTTTCACGGTGCTTTGAGTAAGAGTGTGCGTAATAATAATTGCCGTCATCATCCGTGACGAAGAAGAAATAATCCGTATCGGCAGGGTAGAGAGCGGCTTCTATAGCTGCTGTTCCCACGTTGGTGATAGCTCCTGCAGGCAGACCCTGACGTTTTCTTACAATATTGTAATTCTGGCAGATGCCGTCGTATTCCTCTGCGGTGAAGTAAGGCTTTACAAAGTTTTCAAGATATTTTATTGCCACGTCGCACTCAATATAGGGGTAAGAGGGGCTGTCAAGTCTGTTGTGAATTACGGAGGAAACGTAGGGCATATCGGCAGGGTTTCCTGCTTCCTCCTGAATTATGGATGCAAGGCTTATGATTTCATCCATAGTGTATCCGAGCTCGGCGGCTCTCGCCTTGTGTGCTTCGGTGATTTTTAAAGCCGTATTTTCAAGAATTTTCCTTATCGCAGTATCGGCAGAGGTGTTGTAATAGAATTCGTAAGTGTCGGGAAAGAGATAGCCCTCAAGGAGAAATGCTTTTTCCTCAGCGTTGGTTATGCTCACGGGGAGAAGGGGGAGATATTCCGTACTGTTTACGCAGGCGAGGAATTCGCTTGCGGAGCATACACCGTTTTCCTCAAGCTTTATTGCAAACTGAACGGCATTGCTGCCCTCGGGGAAGGTTACGGTTACAGTGAGGGGAGCGGTGGTGCCTGTGGTTGAAGGGATATCCTCATTGTCAGAATCTCCGTTGCAGCTGCTGAGTAAAAACAGAGCGCAGCAAAGAGCGAAAACAAGGGCTGTGATTTTAAAAATTCTTGTATTTTTCATAGTTAATCCTTTTTAGTTTGATTTTTTACATATTGTATCACCGAAAAATTAAAAAATCAACAAAACTGTATTAAAGAAGAGAAAAGAATCAAAATATATATGCAATCAAAAAGAAACGGAGGGCTTGAAATGGATAAAAAAGGTAAAAAGAACGTTACGGCAAAGCTCAGAGGGAACAGTTTCCCTGAGAACAAAGTGAGAAACAGCTATGATGCAAACGAGCAGGTCATAGTTAGCGACGTGCTGGGCAGCTACACGGGAGTGCCCGTTGAGGGAGTACAACCCGAACAGGATGCGGATGATTTATAAAAAAACAGGGCTGATTCGCTGTGAATCAGCCCTGAGATTTTTGTTGAGAAGCAACAAGGTTCACGAATGCAACGCGTGAGGGGTTCTTATTACGAAGCAACAAGGTTCCCGAGCGCAACGCGTGAGGGGTTCTCATTTAACGGGAACAAGCTTTTCCTTGCCGCCCATATAAGGTCTGAGCGCTTCGGGAACGTTTACGCTGCCGTCTGCATTGAGGTTGTTCTCAAGGAATGCAATAAGCATTCTGGGGGGAGCAACAACGGTATTGTTGAGGGTGTGGGCAAAATATTTGCCGTCCTTGCCGTTCACTCTGATTTTAAGTCTTCTTGCCTGAGCATCGCCGAGGTTGGAACAAGAGCCTACCTCGAAATACTTCTTCTGTCTGGGGCTCCATGCTTCAACGTCAAAGGATTTAACCTTGAGGTCTGCAAGGTCACCTGAGCAGCATTCAAGAGTTCTTACGGGGATGTCAAGTGAGCGGAAAAGGTCAACGGTATTCTGCCAGAGCTTTTCGAACCACATCATACTGTCCTCAGGCTTGCAGACTACTATCATTTCCTGCTTTTCAAACTGGTGGATACGGTAAACGCCTCTCTCCTCAATACCGTGAGCGCCCTTTTCCTTGCGGAAGCAGGGGGAATAGCTTGTGAGGGTGTGGGGGAGAGTATCCTCCTGAACGATAGTGTCGATATATTTACCTATCATTGAATGTTCGCTTGTGCCGATAAGGTAAAGGTCTTCACCTTCGATTTTATACATCATGGCGTCCATTTCAGCAAAGCTCATAACGCCCGTAACAACGTCGGAACGGATCATGAAGGGAGGAACGCAATAGGTGAATCCTCTGTCAATCATAAAGTCGCGTGCATAGGAGATAACGGCGGAGTGAAGTCTTGCGATATCGCCCATAAGGTAATAGAAGCCGTTGCCTGCAACTCTTCTTGCGCTGTCAAGGTCGATTCCGTTGAAGCGCTCCATAATATCGGAGTGGTAGGGGATTTCAAAATCGGGCACTACGGGCTCGCCGTACTTTGTTACCTCTACGTTTTCGCTGTCATCCTTACCAACAGGAACGCTGGGGTCGATTATGTTGGGGATTACCATCATTACCTTCTTGAGCTTTTCCTCAAGCTCGGGCTCAAGAGCCTCAAGCTCGGCAAGCCTTGCGGAATAGTTGGAAACCTCCTGCTTCACGGCCTGAGCTTCTTCCTTCTTGCCCTGAGCCATGAGAGCGCCTATCTGCTTTGAAATTTTGTTGCGAGCGGCACGCAGAGTGTCAGCCTCGCTTTTTACGGCGCGGAACTGAGCGTCAAGCTCAATTGCTTCGTCAACAAGGGGAAGCTTACCGTCCTGAAACTTCTTTTTTATATTTTCCTTAACAATATCGGGATTTTCTCTTACAAATTTAATATCGAGCATTTAAATCACCTCAGAATTGTATTCAACAGTATTTTACTTCATTTCTTTGATAAATTCAACAGCGTTTTTGATATATGAATCATCCGCAAGCTCAACTGCACCCTTGTCCACAAGTGCGGCAGTCTGAGGAACGATGGGAAGCTTTGCGAGCACGGGTACTCCGAGCTCAGCCGCAACCTCTTCAACCTTGCTTTCGCCGAAGATGTTTATCTGCTTACCGCAATCGGGGCATACTGCGTAGCTCATATTCTCAACAATGCCGAGAACGGGGATATTCATAAGCTTTGCCATGTTATAAGCTTTTTTGACAATCATTGTAACAAGGTCCTGCGGAGTGGTTACAATAACGATTCCGTCAACGGGAAGATTCTGGAATACGGTGAGCGAAACGTCACCCGTTCCGGGAGGCATATCAACGAACATATAGTCAACCTCGCCCCACGCAACGTCCTTCCAGAACTGCTGGATAACGCCTGAAATGACGGGGCCTCTCCAGACAACGGGGGAATCCTCTTTTTCAAGAAGAAGGTTTACGGACATTACCTTGATGCCTGTTTTTGTGATTTCGGGAAGAAGACCCGATGCGTCTGCCTCGGCTCTGTCAGTAAGACCGAAAGCTTTGGGGATTGACGGGCCTGTGATATCCGCATCAAGAATTGCGGTTGAGCAGCCGTTTGCCTGCATAGAGCTTGCAAGCATTGAGGTGACGAGGGATTTGCCAACTCCGCCCTTGCCGCTGACGATGCCTATAACCTTTTTAACGTCGCTGAAAGGACCCTGAGGGATTCTCAAATCCTGTTTTTCTTCCTTTGATGAACAATTTGCAGAGCAGCTTGAGCAGTTGCCTGTGCAGCCGTGATTTTCACTCATTTTAAAAACTCCTGTCAATAATTAATAATAAACTCAATCAAATACATAACGCCGAAAATTAACGGCTGATGTATAACGTATACAACGAGTGCGTGCCTGCCGAAGAATGAGAAAAACGGCACGCGGCGCTTGTAAAGCGCATGGGGGAAATCTCCTTTTACGGCGTAAACTCCCGTAAAAGTGCCTGCGAGGAAAAGGAAAATATGCGGAAAAACGGGGAAATAATCCGCCGAATAGAAAGTGTCGGAATAAATTCCCAAAGGGAATAAAAAATTGTAATTATAAAGAAAATCGGGGATGTTGAGAGCTATCAGCTTGCCGAAGCTCAGCTCACCCTTTCCGATACCTGAGGTGAAAGCATAAAGAACAGCGCAAATCAGCAACCCCCAGTGCGGAGCCGCCTTGTCAAGCGCAGGGCGGATAAGCGAAAATATAAGCATCGCAATACTCAGAAAATGCAGAATTCCGAAATAAATCTGCATACCGTCAAGCCCGAGCTTCGGGGCGATGACGGCGGTTACGAGAGTGATTAACGCCGCAATGATGAGAAGTCTTATACCCCTTTTGGTATTGTTTGAAGAAAGCCTGCTCGAAATGCCCGAAATAAAGATGAAAATTCCTGCAAAAAAAGGCTGAACGGGCATGAAGAACTGAAGCAGGGATTGAGCCGCATCAACGTCGAAAAACGAACCGATAACGAAAAAAGCGTGGTAAAAAACCATGCACAGCACGGCAAATCCCCTGATTTCATCAAGCGAATGAATTCTCGGCATAGCCGCCGGCGGAGCTTTTGTTTGCATAGAACCAACCTTGCAGAACTACTGCGCCTTTCGTAAATTAAATAATTAAATCCGTTAATAATATATTTTAACAACACCTTAAAGAAAATGCAAGTATTTATTAACAACTTGGTAATTCTTTTTGTGTTGACTTGCAATTTGAATTGAAGTATACTTTATATACATACTAATTATTACAACGGAGGGAGAAAATATGAAAAGAATACTTGCGTTTTCAGTCCTTTCGGCAATGATTTTTACCTTGCTTATTCCTGCAGGGGCGGTGAAGTCCGATGAACTGCGCTTCAATGAGGAGGGCACCTTTACCGTTTTGCAGATAAGCGACCCTCAGGATGACCACAATCCCGCTTATGATATGGTTAATCTGATTAAGCTTTCAATTGAGCAGTCCGACCCTGACCTTATCGTTTTTACGGGTGATATTGTTGAGGACAGTCGCATAGGTGACCTTTTTATCGATGATGAGAGCGGCAGAGAAGGCGTAAGCACGGATGATTATGCAACAACTCTTGCAAACGTTGAAGCGGCTTGCGCGGCAGTGTTTGAGAAGGCAGAAAAAGAGGGAATCCCCTTCGCTGTTGTTCAGGGTAACAACGATTATAAGAGCGGCGTAACCAACGAGGATTGGATGCGGATTTACAGCGAGTATGAAAACTGCCTTGTTACCGATGAAAGCGGCGATTCAACGGGCAGAATAGATTATAATCTGGAGATTAAATCCTCCGACGGCAAGTCTGCGTTCAATCTCTGGCTTATGGATACCGCAAAGAGCTCTGTAAATGAGGAGCAGCTTTCGTGGTATAAGACTGAGAGCGCAAAGCTTGCTGCTGAGAATGGCGGCAAGCCCGTGCCTGCGTTCGTTTTTCAGCATATTCCTACCGATGATATCGGCAATCTTTTTGAAGAATGCAATATCTGGGATGAGGGAGCAAGGCTCAACACTGATGACGGCATGAAGTTTTACCGCCTCAATAAAGAAATTGCCAACGGCTACAACGTATCCGGCGTAGCACCCGGCACCGTTACGGAGCAATTCAAGGCATGGAAGGAATGCGGCGACGTTGTGGGCGCATATTTCGGCCATTGGCACACGGAGGGCTACACAGGCGTTTACGACGGCATTGAGCTCGGTTTCACCTACGGATGCGAGTTTGCAAAAACAGGCCCTTACGGAGTAAGAGTTTTCACTCTTTATGAGGATGATATTCTTAATTATGACAATGAGCTTTACGTTTATGAGGGAAGCGTACGCACGGGTGATGCAAAGCTTGTGAAGCAGATTGACGAGCCTTATAAAGTCTATGATAATCCCGTTGAAAAGTTCTTCGCATCCTTCGGCAACGTTTTTACCGTGTTTGCTCTGGTGGTCAAGGGCTGGTTCAGCTGATATTTTTATAAAGGAAGCGGTTAATCCGCATAGAAAAAATGACTGATTTTATTAGAAAAATTGTATTCAGAATAATAAATAAAGATTCTTCCCTCGGAAGAATTGCCGACAGATTTCTGACAAAAGAAATAATAAACTATATGTTCTTCGGCATTTTTACAACCGTTGCAAATCTTGTTGCTTTTCTTGTGAGCAGCTATATTTTTGAAGCAGTCGGTTGGCAGGGCGTTCTTTCAACGCTTTTTGAAAACAGAGGTTGGCAGGATGCAGCGCAGATACTCAGCAAAAGAGGCAGCGAATACCTTGACTCAACTGTGATTGCGTGGATTGCCGGAGTCCTGTTTGCGTTTTTTACAAACAAGCTTTTTGTGTTCGAATCAAAGAGCTGGTCGCCAAAGGTTGCGGTAAGGGAGTTTGTTGAATTCGTAGGAGCAAGGATGTTTTCACTCGGCGTTGAGCTTGCGGGAATGTTTGTTTTTGTAAGCGTTTTCGATTTCCACGAGTTCTTTTCAAAAATCCTTATTTCTGTGGCGGTTGTTATAATCAATTATGCTTTCAGCAAGCTGCTGATTTTTAAAAGCAAGAGAAACGGAGATGGGAAAAATGCAGGAAAAATCGCCTAAACTCAGCAAAAAACAAAATGCCGTGCAGGTAATAAAATTCGCCTTATTTTCATGCTCTGCAGGTATTATTCAGACTGTGTCGTTCACACTCCTCAACGAGCTTATGTCATGGTCTTATTGGCCCAGTTACCTGATAGCACTTACACTTTCTGTACTTTGGAATTTCACCCTTAACCGTAAGTTTACGTTCAAATCCGCAAGCAACGTGCCTGTTGCAATGCTTAAAGTAGCTCTGTTTTATTGCGTGTTTACTCCGCTCTCAACAATCGGCGGCGAGGCTGTTACAAACGCCGCTTTCTGGAGCGAACAGTTCAAAGAATCGGGCTGGGTTGAGTACATAGTGCTCGGCGGCACAATGGTTATCAATCTTGTTACCGAATTCTTCTATCAGAAATACGTTGTTTTCAGAGATACCGCAAAGACAACCGAATCCGCAAAAAAAGAAGATAATGCTCAATAAAGCTCAAACGGCTGCCACCATGACGGTGACAGCCGTATTTTTTTATTTATGGTAGAGCTTTTTGTTTTCGTAATCAGGCTCGCAGGTGATATCAATACCGAGCTTGCGGAAAATCTCCTGATCAGTCTGTGACAGAATAACGGTTGAGTGAGCCTGAGCGCCTCTGAGGAGCGGCACACTGTCAAGCGCAAGAGCGGCATCGGGGTTTGCGGTTGCGCTCATTGTAAGAGCTATAAGTGTTTCGTCCGTATGAAGTCTGGGGTTGCGGTTTTTAAGAATGTCGGTTTTAAGCTTCTGAATGGGCTCAATTATTGAGGGGGAAATCATAAGAAGCTCGTCAGGCAGACCGCTGAGCTTTTTCATTGCATTGAGCAGAGCGGCGGAGGATGCTCCGAGCAAATCGGAGGTTTTGCCTGTTATTATGGTTGAATCGTTGAGCTCTATTGCAACAGCGGGCTTGCCGCCGGTTGCGGCGCTCTTTTCAAGCGCAGCTTTGATAACCCTGCGGTTGTCAACGCTGATGCCTGCTTGATTCATAAGATTTTCAATCTTGGAGGCGGCCTCCTTTGAGCCTGTACCGATTCTCAGGTCGTTGAGCGCGGCGAAATATCTGCGGATAATCTCGTCATACGATGCCTGACGCACTGCTTCTTCATCACAGATGCAGTAGCCTGCCATATTTACGCCCATGTCGGTGGGGGATTTGTAAGGGCTCTTGCCTTCTATTTTTTCGAAAATTGCGTTAAGCACGGGGAATACTTCAACGTCACGGTTGTAGTTTACGGTGGTTTCGCCGTAGGCTTCAAGGTGATAGGGGTCAATCATGTTTACGTCGTTGAGGTCTGCTGTTGCTGCTTCATAAGCGAGGTTTACGGGATGCTTGAGGGGAAGATTCCAGATGGGGAAGGTCTCAAATTTGGCATAACCCGCTTTGTTGCCCCTGAGATTCTCGTGATAAAGCTGAGAAAGGCAGGTGGACATCTTTCCGCTGCCGGGGCCGGGAGCGGTGATAACAACAAGAGGTCTGGTGGTTTCGATGAATTCGTTTTTGCCGAAGCCGTTTTCGCTTACGATATGAGAAACGTTGTAAGGATAGCCTTCGATAGCGTAATTGAGGAATACCTTTACCCCAAGTCTTTCAAGCTTTGTGCGGAATGCGGTTGCCGACGGCTGACCCGAATACTGCGAAAGCACAACGCTGCCAACGTAAAGCCCGTTTTCACGGAAAGCGTCGATAAGGCGCAGAACGTCCGTATCATAGGTGATGCCGAGGTCGCGGCGGATTTTGTTGCTTTCAATATCGCCTGCGTTGATGACTATTACAATTTCAACGTCGGAAGCAATACTTCTGAGCATCTGGAGTTTACTGTCCGGAGCAAAGCCGGGAAGAACCCTTGAAGCATGGTAATCGTCAAAAAGCTTGCCTCCGAATTCAAGGTAAAGCTTACCGCCGAAATCCTTGATGCGCTTGCTTATCTGCTCGGATTGCTTGCTGATATATGCATCGTTGTCGAATCCTGTTCTTTTCACCGTGCAACACCTCTTCTGAATTACTGTTTCAAACTATAATATTATATTATATATTTCGGACAATTTCAAGCGAATCCGAAAAAATAAAAAGAACGGAGCGGTATTCCGCTCCGTCAGGTGGATTAATTATTAAGCTCTATGGAATAAGAGTGCATCTTATCGCCTTTTGAGCCGTCCATGCTTTTGATCTGTTTAAGAATAACCGTCTGCGTTGCCATTTCTGCTCCGTCACAGTAATACGTGGCGGTGACAGTTGCTTTTTCTGCCGCCTCTTTATCAAGGGGACTGTCATAGCAGCTCCAGAAAACGGTTGTTCTGGGCTTGAGGGAAGATGAGGCGTCATGATAAACTGCAGCTTCGTTTTCCCACGTGGAGATACGTCCCGCGCTGGCAGTTACAATCATTTCGTCGGGCACGGTATATCCGTTTTTGGGATTCATGCTCTGATTGTAATCAAAAAGAATCGGGATACCGTCAAACGTAGCGGTAGCGCTGTTCCTGTCATAATAAGGAAGCTTTACGGCTTTGCCTTCAACAAGCGGCGTGGTGGCGGCTTTGTATAAGAAATCGCCGCCGTAAACGTAGCTTTTATCGTTTGCGGTGAAAACGTAGGTGTAAAAATCGGGAATCATCAGATTTGCCGTATCAAGGGCAGGGGCTTCGGCTTTTTCGGTTACCTCCTGCTGAGAAACAGTCTGTTCCTCTTTCTGCGGACCCTTATCGAAAATATCGGTTGTGAATTTAAGAGTGATGATTGTAATACAAGCGATAATACCGACTATGGCAACCGTAAGCAGAGCAATATATTTTCTTTTATTCTTGTTATCCATAATGTTATGCTATCCTGTGTCCATCCTTAAGCTTCACTTTGCCGACGAAGGGGATTTTAAGGAATCCTGTGATGTCGTCGCCGTCGATTGAAACGCTGAGGTTGATGTCCTTGCCGGGGAGAAGGCTTGTCTGAACAACCGCATCAATGTCGTTTCCGTCCTCTTCAACGGAGATAACGGTGATATCAGGTACGTCGAAATCGGGGATGATAACGTCAAAACCGTATTCGCCGTTATTATCAAAGATTTTTACCTGAGCCGTGCCTTTGAAGAACATAGTGTCAACCTTGCATTCCCAAGTGCCGATGCCAATCATAAATAATTCTCCTTTGCAAATTAAAGTAAAATCATTATAACATAACTGTTCAGCAATGGCAACACCCTCGCAAAAAATTGACAAACGGCGCAAAATGTTATATATTATATATACATTTTATATATGCGCTTTTTCTGCGGTTGGTGCTTGCGCTTGATATGCAGCATAACCCTCAGTTTCCGCAAGGAAAAAGAACTTTGAAATTTTTTCAAAAAAATTGCAAAAAGGTATTGCAATTGACAAACATATGTGATATTATACTTAAGCACGCGTACGGACCAAAGGGGGAAATATGCCCTTTTTATAAAGTAACGCGTAAATGATATGCGATGATGCGAGAGGTGGCTGCACTCGATGCAGGGAATTTTCGCGGAGTATGTCCGATTTAAAACCGGGCGAATTTGTGTCCTTTTGCTGGGTTGCCGTTCCCGGGCAGCTTTGCGCAAAGGGATACCCATGTGCAAAAATCGTTCCTCCCCGGAAAATATTGTTTTTCCGGTTTTAAAAACGGAAGGCAAGAAACACCCGGGTTAGTGTTACGAATTTTGCTAAGGAAGGCCCGCCAATCTTAAGGAGGCGTCAGTTATGGCAGTAAAGGGAAAGATCAGAATCAGACTCAAGGGCTACGATCACAGCCTCGTTGATAAGGCTGCAGAAACTATCGTAGAAACCGCAAAGAGAACAAACGCTCAGGTATCGGGACCGGTTCCGCTGCCCACCGAGAAAGAGATCGTTACAGTTCTTCGCGCAGTCCACAAGTATAAGGACTCCCGTGAGCAGTTCGAACAGCGCACACACAAAAGGCTTATCGACATTATCAGACCTTCAGCAAAGACAGTTGAAGCTCTGACAGGTCTTGAGCTTCCCGCAGGCGTAGAAATCGAAATCAAGCTTTGATTTCACGTTTAGCAGGTCATGTTGACAGTAAGGTCAACCAATAACCTAAAGGAGGAAAGCATAAAATGCAAAAAGCAATCATCGGCAAGAAAATCGGTATGACCCAGATTTTTGACGCAAACGGAAACGTAGTTCCCGTAACAGTAATCGAAGCAGGTCCCTGCAACGTAGTCATGAAGAAGACAATCGAGAATGACGGTTACGAAGCAGTGCAGCTTGGTTTCGGTGATGTAAAGGTTCAGCGTGTCAACAAGCCCATGAAGGGTCACTTCAAGAAGGCTGACACAGCTCCCAAGAAGACTCTTAAAGAGTTTAAGCTTGACGATATGTCAAGCCTCAATCTCGGCGACACCATCAAGGCTGACATTTTCGCAGCAGGCGAAAAGGTTGACGTAGTCGGCACCAGCAAAGGTAAGGGCACAGCGGGCTCTATCAAGAGATGGGGATTTGCCAGACTTAAGGAATCTCACGGTACAGGTCCTGTTGCAAGACATGCAGGTTCCCTCGGCGCCTGCTCCGATCCCTCCAGAGTTTACAAGGGAAAGAAGCTTGCAGGTCACCTCGGTCACGAGAGAGTTACCATTCAGAATCTTGACGTAGTCAAGGTAGACGCGGAAAACAACCTCCTTGCTATCAAGGGTGCCGTTCCCGGCCCCAAGGGCGGAATCGTTCTTATCCGTGATTCAGTTAAAAAAGCGTAAGAGAGGAGTAGAGAATAATGCCTAACGTATCAGTATTCGACATGACAGGTAAAGAGCTCGAGAAGATTGAGCTTGCAGAAAGCATTTTCGGAATCGAACCCAGCATTTCCGCTATGCATCTTTGCGTAGTTAGCTATCTGGCAAACCAGCGTCAGGGCACACAGTCTACCCTTACACGCTCGGAAGTCAGCGGCGGCGGCAAGAAGCCCTGGCGTCAGAAGGGCACAGGCCGCGCAAGACAGGGCTCAACCAGAGCTCCCCAGTGGTATCACGGCGGTATTGCTCACGGTCCCAAGCCCCGTGATTATCAGAAGTCCATCAACAAGAAGGTCAGAAGACTTGCTATGAAGTCTGCTTTCTCAGCTAAGGTAGCAGACAATGAGCTCATCGTTCTTGATTCCCTTAAGCTTGACGCTATCAAGACTAAGGAAATCGTTAAGGTTATCGGTGCTCTCAACGCAGGCAAGAAGGTTCTCTTCGTTCTTCCTGAGAAGAATGACGTAATCTACAGAAGCGCTCGCAACATCGCTGGCGTTAAGACAACTCTTGTTCAGACTCTTAATGTTTATGATATCCTCAACTGCGACACAGTCGTAGTCCTCAAGGATGCCATCAGCAAGATTGAGGAGGTTTACGCATGAGTAAATTAGCACAGGACATCGTTCTTCGCCCCATCATCACTGAGGCGAGCATGGACGGCATCGCAGACAAGAAGTACACCTTCGAAGTTGCTAAGGATGCAAACAAGATCGAAATCGCAAACGCTGTTGAAACACTTTTCGGCGTTAAGGTTAAGAAGGTCAACACAATCAACTGCAAGGGCAAGTTCCGCAGATACGGCCTTCATCAGGGCTACACCGCTTCCTGGAAGAAAGCAATCGTAACCCTCACCGAGGATTCAAAGACCATCGAGTTCTTTGACGGCCTCCTTTAATATTAAACAATGATTCCGGCGGCAAGGTATGGAGAATGACATACTCCGCAAAGCCGCTATTAGGAGAGTGAAACAAATGTCAATCAGATTTTATAATCCGACCGGTAACGCAAGAAGAAACATGTCGGTAACTGATTATTCCGTACTCTCAAAGGTTGCTCCCGAAAAGAGCCTTCTTACTTCTCTTAAGAAGAACTCCGGCCGCAACAGCTACGGAAGAATCACCGTTCGTCATCGCGGCGGCGGAATGCGCAGAAAGTACCGTATAATCGACTTCAAGCGCGCTAAGTTCGATGTTCCCGCAGAAGTTAAGACCATCGAATACGATCCCAACCGTTCAGCATTCATCGCTCTTATCGAGTACGCTGACGGCGAGAAGAGCTACATCCTTTATCCCGACGGACTTAAGGTTGGCGATACAGTAATCGCCAGCGCCTCAGCTGATATCAAGCCCGGCAACGCACTTCCTCTTACCAACATCCCCGTTGGTACGGTTGTTCACAACGTTGAGCTTTATCCCGGCAGAGGCGGTCAGCTTGCAAGAGCTGCAGGTAACAGCGCACAGCTCATGGCTAAGGAAGGCGTTTACGCACTCCTTCGTCTGCCCTCAGGCGAGCTTCGTAACGTTCCCGTAGGCTGCATGGCTACAGTTGGTGTTGTAGGCAACCTCGATCATGAAAACGTTAAGATCGGTAAGGCCGGCCGTAAGCGCAACATGGGCTGGAGACCCACAGTTCGCGGTTCAGTAATGAACCCCTGCGATCACCCCCACGGCGGTGGTGAAGGCAGATCACCCATCGGTAGACCCGGTCCTGTTACACCTTGGGGCAAGCCTGCTCTCGGTTACAAGACCAGAAAGACCAAGAAGGCATCCGACAAGCTTATTGTTAAACGCCGTAACGACAAGTAATCGAGAAAGGAGCGAAGATAATGGGCAGAAGCATTAAAAAAGGACCCTTTGTGCAGCCTAAGCTGCTCGAAAGAGTTGAAGCAATGAACAAAACCGGCGAGAAGAAAGTTCTCAAGACTTGGAGCCGTGCCTCCACAATCTTCCCTGCTTTTGTCGGTCACACATTTGCAGTTCATGACGGACGTAAGCACGTTCCCGTCTATGTTACAGAGGATATGGTAGGTCACAAACTCGGTGAGTTTGCACCCACAAGAACCTTCAGAGGCCACGCCGGCTCGAAGACATCCAATTCTAAATAATCGGCGAAAGGAGTGTATTAACAATGTCAGAAGCAGTTAAGAACGAAGTTGCAGTTGCAACCGCTAAGGCAACTTACGTACGCATTGCTCCCCGCAAAGTGCAGATTGTTCTGGATATCATCCGCAATCAGCCCGCAGACAAGGCTTTGGCAATTCTCAAGTACACGCCCAAGGCCGCGTGCGAACCCTTAATTAAACTTTTGAAATCCGCTATGGCAAACGCTGAGAACAACTTCAACATGGAACCCTCACGTCTCTACGTTGCAGAGTGCTCCGTAAGCCAGGGACCCACCCTCAAGCGCATCAGACCCAGAGCTCAGGGCAGGGCAGCTCGTATAAACAAGAAGACATCCCACATCACCCTTGTGCTCAAGGAAGCAGAATAAGAGAGGAGGAGGTTAAACAATGGGACAGAAAATTAATCCTACCGGTTTAAGAATCGGTGTTGTTAAGAACTGGGAATCACGTTGGTATGCAAATCCCAACAAGTTCGGTGATATCCTCGTTGAGGACTACAACCTCCGTGAGTATCTTCTCCAGCTTCTTAACCGCGCTGGCGTACCTAAGGTTGAGATCGAACGCGACGCAAAGCGTGTTTACATCACAATCCACTGCGCTAAGCCCGGCATGATCATCGGCAGAAACGGTGAAGAGATCGAAAAGCTTAAGAAAGTTTGCACCGACAAGCTCGGCGGCAAGGAAGTTTCAATCAACATCGTTGAAATTAAGTCTCCCGATCTCAACGCACAGCTCGTAGCTGAGAACATTGCTTCCCAGCTTGAAAGAAGAATTTCTTACCGTCGCGCTGTTAAGCAGGCTCTCGGCCGCACAATGCAGCTCGGCGCAAAGGGCATCAAGATTCAGCTTTCCGGTCGTATCGGCGGTGCTGAAATCGCTCGTACAGAAACCAGCCACGAAGGCACAGTTCCGCTTCAGACTATCAGAGCTGACATCGACTATGGCTTCGCAGAGGCAAAAACAACTTACGGCCGCATCGGCGTTAAGGTTTGGCTTTACAGAGGCGAAGTTCTCCACGAAAGCAGAAACACTGAGCGCAGAAACAACCGTGACGGACGCAGATTCAACCGTGATCGCAACAACGGCAATCGCGACAACCGCAACGGCAACCGCGGTAACAACAACAGACCTCGCAGGGAAGGGGGAGACCGCTAATGCTTATACCTAAGAGAGTTAAGTACCGCAGAGTTCAGAGAGGCAGACTTAAGGGTAAGGCCCATAAGGGCAATACCGTCACTTACGGTGATTACGGTCTCGTGGCTACTGAGCCTGCATGGATTACTTCAAACCAGATCGAAGCAGCCCGTGTTGCTATGACAAGATATATCAAGCGTGGCGGCCAGGTTTGGATTAAGATTTTCCCTGATAAGCCCATCACCGAGAAGCCCGCTGAAACCCGAATGGGTTCCGGTAAAGGTTCTCCCGAGTATTGGGTAGCAGTAGTAAAGCCCGGCAGAGTTATGTTTGAAATCGCCGGTGTTGATGAGAGCCTTGCTCAGGAAGCTATGCGCCTTGCTGCAAACAAGCTTCCCATCAAGTGCAAATTTGTAAGAAAAGAAGAAACGGGTGGTGAGCAATAATGAAAGCCAGTGAAATCAGAAAACTTTCCGCTTCTGAGTTGGATGCTAAGCTGCTTGAGTTGAAGGATGAACTGTTCAAACTGCGCTTCCAGCAGACCGTAAACCAGCTCGATAACCCGATGCGAATCAGCGCCGTTAAGAAGGATATCGCTCGTATTAAGACAATACAGAGAGATATCGAACTTCACGGTTCTAAGTCGTAAGGAAAGGGAGGTTCAATACAATGAGTGAAAGAAACCTCAGAAAGACCAGAGTAGGTCTTGTAACCAGCGATAAGATGGATAAGACCGTAGTTGTTTCCGTTAAGGATAAGGTCAGACATCCTCTTTATAAGAAGATCGTTAACCGTACCTACAAGCTCAAGGCACACGATGAAAACAACGAATGTGGCATCGGTGACCGCGTACTTGTTATGGAAACCCGTCCTCTCTCAAAGGATAAGAGATGGCGCGTAGTCGAAATTATTGAGAAAGCCAAATAATTTGGTAAACGTAAGGAGGAAAACACTGTGATACAGCAACAGAGTTACCTCAAGGTTGCCGATAACACCGGTGCAAAGGAGATCATGTGTATCCGAGTACTCGGCGGTACCGGCAGGAGGTATGCCAATATTGGCGACGTCATTGTTGCTTCGGTTAAGAAAGCAACTCCCGGCGGCGTTGTTAAAAAAGGCGAAGTTGTTAAAGCGGTAGTAGTTCGCACCGCAAGCGGCCTTCGCCGTGAGGACGGCACTTACATTCGTTTCGACGAGAACGCAGCCGTCATCATTAAGGAAGACAAGAACCCCAAGGGTACTCGTATCTTTGGTCCCGTAGCTAGAGAGCTCCGTGAGAAGGATTATCTTAAGATCCTCTCCCTCGCTCCCGAAGTGCTTTGATTCAGGAGGTACGATGATGAATAATAAGGTTCATGTTAAGACCGGCGATACCGTTATGGTTATCAACGGCAAATACCGTGGCGCAAAGGGCAAGGTTATGCAGGTCAGCCCCTCAGAGGGTAAGGTCATCGTTGAAGGCGTTAACATCGTTTCCAAGCATGTTAAGCCTCGCAAGATGGGCGAAGCTGGCGGCATCATAAAGGCTGAAAGCGCACTTTATGCTGACAAGGTTCAGCTCGTCTGCCCCAAGTGCGGCAGACCCACCAGAGTTGGTCACAAGATCGACTCCAAGGGCAACAAGGTTCGCGTCTGCAAGAAGAGCGATTGCCTTGCTGAGTTTTAATGAAGGGAGGAACATGACACAATGGCTGCAAGATTAAAAGAGATGTATACCAAGGATGTTGCACCTGCACTCATGAAGAAGTTTGAGTACAAGAGCGTCATGCAGATCCCCAAGCTTGATAAGGTTGTTATCAACGTAGGCTGCGGCGAAGCAAGAGATAACGCTAAGGTTCTCGATGCTATCGTTTCCGACCTTATGCAGATTACCGGCCAGAAGCCCGTTCTCTGCAAGGCTAAGAAGTCAGTTGCTAACTTCAAGCTTCGTGAAGGCATGACAATCGGCGCAAAGGTTACCCTCAGAGGTGACAGAATGTATGAGTTCATTGACAGATTCTTCAATCTCGCTCTTCCCAGAGTTCGTGACTTCAGAGGAATCAACCCCAACTCATTCGACGGCAGAGGCAACTACTCAGTGGGTATCAAGGAACAGTTGATATTCCCTGAAATCGATTATGATAAGATTGACAAGGTCAGAGGCATGGATATTTGCTTTGTCACCACAGCTAACACTGACGAAGAGGCCCGTGAGCTCCTCGCTCTTATGGGTGCTCCGTTTACAAGATAAGGAGGGTCAACCGTGGCAAAAACATCAATGAAGGTTAAGCAGGCAAGACCTGCAAAGTACTCCACCAGGGCGTACAACAGATGTAAGATTTGCGGTAGACCGCACTCTTATCTTCGCAAGTATGGCGTTTGCCGTATTTGCTTCAGAGAGCTCGCACACGCAGGTCAGATTCCCGGTGTAAAGAAAGCAAGCTGGTAATGAGCAGTCGTAAAGGAGGTTAACAGTATGCAAATTACTGATTCCATCGCAGATATGCTTACAAGAATCCGCAACGCTAATGCGGCTAAGCATGACACGGTGAAAGTCCCCGCATCAAACATGAAGAAGGCGATTGCTCAGATTCTTGTTGATGAGGGTTACATCAAAGGATATAAGGTTGAGGATGACGGTAAGCAGGGCATGATCGAAATCGCCCTCAAGTACGGTCCCAACAAGTCTCAGGTTATCACCGGACTTCGCAGAGTTTCCAAGCCCGGTCTGAGAATTTACACAAATTGTGAGGATATGCCCAGAGTTATGAAGGGCATCGGCATTGCCATCCTCTCAACTTCCAAAGGCGTTATGACTGACAAGGACGCACGCAAGGCCAACGTTGGCGGCGAAGTTCTTGCATTTATCTGGTAAGGAGGTGCTGTTAGATGTCACGTATAGGTAAGAAGCCTATCGCAATCCCCGCAGGCGTGGAGGTTCAGATTGACGGCAGCACAGTCACCGTAAAGGGTGCCAAGGGTACTCTTTCCAGAACTATCCACTCAAACATTTCAGTAGAAATGAAGGACAACGAAATCATCGTTTCCCGTCCTGACGATTCCAAAGAGAACAGAGCCCTTCACGGTCTCTCAAGAACTCTTATCAGCAACATGGTAGTCGGCGTAAACGAGTCCTTCAAGAAGGAGCTTGAAATCAACGGTATCGGTTACCGTGCAGAGCTCCAGGGTAAGGCAGTTAACCTTAAGGTAGGTTACTCACACGACGTAATCCTTACTCCTCCCGAAGGAGTTACCGTAGAGGTTCCCGCACCCAACAAGATCGTAGTTTCAGGTCCCGACAAGCAGAAGGTCGGCCAGTTTGCAGCCAACGTTCGCGAAGTTCGTCCCCCCGAACCCTACAAGGGCAAGGGCATCAAGTATGTTGATGAACGTATTCGCCGCAAGGAAGGCAAGGCCGGCAAGGGCGGCAAATAAGTCTATATTAAGGAGTGAAAATTTATGGTTAACAGACCGGACAGCAAAAAGGCCAGAGCTACTCGCCATAAGAGAGTACGCGCTAAGATATCCGGCACTGCCGAATGTCCTCGCCTTAACGTGTTCCGCTCCCTCCAGAATATCTACGCTCAGTTAATAGACGACGTAAAGGGTGTTACCCTTGTGTCTGCCTCAACTGTGGAAAAGGATTTTGAGGAATACGGCGGAAATAAATCAGCAGCTCACGAAGTGGGCAAAGTATTAGCACAGCGTGCCGCAGAAAAGGGAATAACAGACGTTGTTTTCGATCGCGGCGGTTACATCTATCACGGCCGTGTTAAAGAGCTGGCCGAAGGCGCCCGTGAGGGTGGCCTCAAGTTCTAAGAAGGGGAGGAATACTTTTGGCTAAAATTGATGCATCTGCATATGAACTTACCGAGCGCGTAGTAGCCATTAACCGTGTTTCCAAAACCGTAAAGGGCGGTCGTATCTTTAAGTTTGCGGCTCTCGTAGTAGTTGGAGACGGAAATGGCACCATCGGTTTCGGTATGGGCAAATCCGGTGAAGTTCCCGATGCTATCCGCAAGGGCATTGAGGACGCAAAGAAGAACCTCATGAAGGTTTCTCTTAAGGGAACAACAATTCCCCACGAGGTTATCGGCAAGTATGGCGCAGGCGTAGTTCTTCTTAAGCCCGCAGCCCCCGGTACCGGCGTTATCGCCGGCGGACCTGTACGTGCTGTTGTTGAAACAGTAGGTATCAGAGATATCCGTACCAAGGCACTCAGATCAAACAATCCCTGCAACGTAGTCAGGGCAACACTGCAGGGTCTTTCACAGCTTCGCAATGTTGAAGAGGTTGCTGCAATCCGCGGCAAAACCGCTAAAGAAGTATTAGGTTAAGGAGGGTGAACACAATGGCAGATATTCAGGTAAAGCTTGTTAAGAGCCTTATTGGAAGCACTAAGCCTCAGATTGACACCGTCCATGCACTTGGTCTTCACAGAATAGGTGATGTTTCGGTTCAGCCTGACATCCCCGCAACACAGGGCAAGTTGAGAAAGGTAGCTCATCTCATCGAAGTCAGCGAAGCCAATCAAGGAGGTGCAAACTAATGAAGTTGCACGATCTTTCACCCGCTGCAGGTTCAACCAAAGCCCGCAAGCGTATCGGTAGAGGCCCCGCATCAGGTCAGGGCAAAACAGCCGGTAAGGGTCATAAGGGTCAAAAAGCGCGTGCAGGCAGAGGTATGCGCGCAGGTTTTGAAGGCGGCCAGATGCCCCTTCAGAGAAGAATTCCCAAGAGAGGATTCAACAATATTTTCGCCACTGAAATGGCAATCGTTAATGTTTCTGCACTTGATGCTTTTGAGGACGGCGCAACCGTTACAGTAGAAGCTCTTGTGGAGAAGGGAATTGTTAAAAAGACTATGGACGGCGTTAAGATTTTGGGACAGGGCGAAATTTCGAAGAAGCTCACCGTTCAGGCAAACGCTTTTTCAGATTCCGCTAAGTCAAAGATCGAAGCTGCCGGAGGAAAGGCAGAGGTAATCTGACATGCTTAAAACTTTAGTAAATGCATGGAAAGTTGCCGATATCAGAAAGAAACTTCTGTTTACTGCTTTGATAGTGCTTATTTTCAGAATAGGCTCGGCAATTCCTGTACCTTTTACAAACATTTCTGACACAGGTATCATCTCTGATCCTGATGCAGGAACTTTCATGAACTATCTCAGCATGATGACCGGTGAAGCTTTCAACTACGGTACGATTTTCGCTATGTCAATCACACCGTACATCAACAGCTCCATTATCATGCAGCTGCTCGCAGTAGCAATCCCCGCTCTTGAAAAGCTTCAGAACGAGGGACCCGAAGGCAGAAAGAAGATTGCAACTATCACAAGATACGTTACAATCGCTCTCGGTCTTCTTCAGAGTACCGCTTATTACTTCTATCTCAGAAGCGGCGGATATCTCTCAACCAACGATTCAGGCGCTGCCTACACAGGCTTCTGGGCATTCTTCCAGGCCGTTGTTATTATTCTCTGCTTCACAGCAGGTACAGCCATCATCATGTGGCTTGGTGAAAGAATCAACGAAAAAGGCATCGGCAACGGTATCTCGATTATCCTTTTCGCAGGTATCGTTTCCCGTATCCCCACTCTCATCACTTCACTGTGGGGACCTCAGAACGGTTACATTGTCAGGGGCACACCTTATTATTTCCTTGTTCCCTTCGTAACCATCGTTCTCATCCTTATGGTAGCTTATATCGTATGGATGGACAACGCTGAGAGAAGAATTCCCGTTCAGTACGCTAAGCGCGTTGTTGGACGTAAGATGTACGGCGGACAGAGCACACATATTCCGATCAAGGTTAATATGTCCGGTGTTATGCCCATCATCTTTGCAAGCTCAATCCTTTCATTGCCTCCCACCATTGAAATGTTCATCTCCAGCAAGACGAACGGCACAGGTTGGGAAACCTTCTTCGGTTTGTTCGCAAATGACCATTGGGCATATGCAATTATGTACTTCGTACTCATCATTGCGTTTGCATACTTCTATGCAACCATTCAGTATAACCCCGTAGAGATGTCAAAGAACATCCGTGAAAACGGCGGTTCAATCCCCGGCATCCGCCCCGGCGAGCCCACTTCAAACTACATTGCGAAGATTCTTTCGAGGATGACTCTTCTCGGAGCTCTTATGCTCAGTGTTATAGCTCTCTTCCCCGTACTCTTCACAATCATTGTTAACTGGGGTCTCGGCTTCTGGCAGGAAGGTGCCACAATGAACGTCTCACTCGGCGGTACATCAATCATCATCGTAGTTGGCGTTGCTATTGAAACATTCAAGCAGCTTGAAAGCCAGATGATGATGCGTCATTACAAGGGCTTCCTTGATTAAGCCCAAACGGAGGATCAAGCATGATAGTGCTCAAGACTAGCAAAGAACTGCGCCTGATGAAAGAGGCGTGTGTTATCGCTGCGGGAGCATTAAAGGCAGCGGGCGAAGCGGTTGAACCCGGAGTTTCAACGGCTGAAATCAATCGCATTGCCCATAAGTTCATCACTGATGCCGGAGCAATTCCGACATTCAAGGGCTACAATGGCTATCCCGCTGCTACATGCATTTCCATAAACGATGTGGTTATTCATGGCATACCGAGCAGTAAGCAGATAATCAGAGAAGGCGACCTCGTCAGTATTGACGTTGGAGCAACCTTCAATGGCTACGTCGGTGATAATGCTGCCACTTTTGCGGCAGGAGATATATCTCCCGAAGCAAAGCGGCTGAGCGACACGACCAGAGAAAGCCTCTACGAAGGCATCAGGGCGGCTGTCGCAGGCGGCAGAATCGGTGATATCGGCCATGCTGTTCAGAGCTACTGCGAATCAAGAGGCTTTTCCGTTGTCCGCACTTTTACAGGTCACGGTGTAGGCACTCAGATGCATGAAGACCCCAGCGTACCGAATTTCGGCACACCCGGCAGAGGCGTGCGCCTGCTTCCCGGCATGACGATTGCCATCGAGCCCATGATAAATATGGGAACTCACGAGGTCAGGCAGATGCCGGACGGCTGGACTATCAAAACAAAGGACGGTAAGCTTTCTGCCCATTTTGAGCATACCATCGCCATCACGGCAGACGGTCCCGTAATTCTTACCCAGGTGTAAGGAGGGTCGGGATGCTTAAAGAAGGAGCAGTTGTGCTGTCACTGTCAGGACGGGATAAAGGCAAGCTTCTGGCAGTAGTCGGAAACGAGCAGAACAGAGTTCTGGTGTGTGACGGCAAAGAGCGACCGGTCGAGAGGCCTAAGCGCAAGAATATGTGCCATCTCGAAGAACAGGGAACTGTACTCGGGGCGGAGGAAATTGCGACTAACAAAGCGTTAAAAAGAGCGCTCAGGCGATTAAATCCTTCACTTAATGGCAAAACTTAGGAGGTTAGTATATGTCGAAGCAGGATATGATCGAGATTGAAGGTACGGTAGTTGAATCGTTACCCAACGCAACCTTCCAGGTTGAACTGGAAAACGGACACAAGATATTGGCTCACATCTCCGGCAAGCTGAGAATGAACTATATAAAGATTCTCCCCGGTGATAAAGTTAAGGTCGAAATGTCGCCATACGACCTTACCAAGGGCCGCATTACATGGCGTTCCAAGTAATAAAGGAGGTATTCTATTATGAAAGTCAGACCTTCTGTTAAGAAAATGTGTGAAAAATGCAAGATAATTAGGCGCAAGGGAAAAGTAATGGTTATCTGTGAAAATCCCAAGCACAAGCAGCGTCAGGGTTAATCCGACGCAAACCATTTATTGGAGGTGCAACTGACAAATGGCGCGTATATCAGGTGTAGACCTTCCCAGAGATAAGAGAATTGAGATTGCACTCACTTACATCTTTGGCATTGGTCGTAAAACCGCTAGCGACATTATCGCAGCAACCGGTATCAATCCCGACACAAGAGTTAAGGATTTGACCGAGGACGATATTTCAAAACTTCGTGAATATATCGACCACAATCTTAAGGTTGAAGGTGACCTTCGCAGAGAAACTGCGTTTGACATCAAGAGACTTATTGAAATCGGATGCTATCGCGGCGTCCGTCATCGTAAGGGTCTTCCCGTAAGAGGCCAGCGTTCCAAGACTAACGCTCGTACCCGTAAGGGTCCCAAGAAGACCATCGCGAACAAGAAGAAGTAAGCATAGGAGGGATATCATGGCTAAAGCAACAGCTAAGAAAACAACCGGCACCCGTAAGCGTCGCGAGCGCAAGATGATCGAGCGCGGTGCAGCCCATATCCAATCCACCTTTAACAACACTATCGTTACAATTACCGACACTCAGGGCAACGCAGTTTCATGGGCAAGCGCAGGCGAAATGGGCTTCAGAGGCTCAAAGAAGTCTACTCCCTTTGCCGCACAGACTGCTGCTGAGGTAGCAGCTAAGGCAGCTATCGAGCACGGCATGAAGACCGTAGAGGTCTATGTTAAAGGCCCCGGCGCAGGACGTGAAGCAGCTATCAGAGCTCTTCAGACCGCAGGACTGGACGTAAGCCTTATCAAGGACGTTACTCCCATTCCCCACAACGGTTGCCGTCCTCCCAAGAGAAGGCGCGTGTAACCAGAATTTATTGGAGGTGTAACACATATGGCAAGATATACCGGACCGGTATGTAAACTTTGCCGCCGTGAAGGCAAGAAGCTCTTCCTTAAGGGTGAGCGTTGCTACACAGGCAAGTGCGCTCTTGAGCGCAGAGCATATGCTCCCGGCCAGAACGGCCAGAGCCGCAGAAAGACCTCTGAGTACGGCATGCAGCTTCGTGCAAAGCAGCAGGCAAGACGTTACTACGGTATTCAGGAAGGTCAGTTCCATAAGTATTTCATCGAGGCTGAGCGCAAGCAGGGTATGACTGGTGAAAACCTTCTTCGTATCTGCGAAAGCCGCCTTGACAACGTTGTTTACCTTCTCGGCTGGGCTAGCTCCCGCGCAGAAGCAAGACAGCTTGTTACTCATAACCACTTCAAGGTAAACGGCAAGAACGTTAACATTCCGTCCTACCTTCTTAAGGCTGGCGACGAAATCGTTCTCAAGGATAAGAGCAAGGCAAGTCCTAAGTTCAAGGAAGTTCTTGAGGCAAATGCTTCCCGTCCCGTTCCCCAGTGGCTCGACCTTAACGCTGAAACACTTGCAGCTAAGGTTATCGCTCTTCCCACCCGTGAACAGATCGAAGTTCCCGTTGAAGAGCATCTCATCGTCGAGTTCTATTCAAAATAATGCTGCATAAGCATTATTTTGAGGTACTCAATGTTCGCAGGTTTTTATCTGCATGTTATAAAGGAGGGTTTTTAAATGATTGGTATCGAAAAGCCCAGAATTGATACTGCTGACATTTCTCCCGATGGTAAGTATGGCAAGTTCGTAGTAGAACCCCTTGAGAGAGGCTACGGAACAACTCTCGGTAACTCACTTCGCAGAGTTCTTCTTTCCTCACTTCCCGGTTATGCTATTACTTCCGCTAAGATTGACGGAGTTCTTCATGAATTCTCAACCATCCCCGGAGTAAAGGAAGATGTTACTGAGATCGTTCTTAACCTTAAGAGCGTTATTCTTAAGATTCACGGTGACGGTCCCAAAACCATCTACATTGAATCCAACGGCGAAGATGAAATTACAGCCGGCAGCATCAAAACAGACTCAGAAGTTGAAATCCTCAACCCTGAGCTTCACATCGCTACTCTTGATTGCGATGCCCGTGTAAACATGGAGCTTACATGTGACAAGGGCAGAGGCTACGTTTCTGCAGAAAGAAACAAGCAGCTTCTTCAGCCTGCAATCGGCGTAATTGCGATTGATTCAATTTATACACCTGTTTTAAAGGTTAATTACACAGTCGAGAACACACGCGTAGGTCAGATTACCGATTACGATAAGCTTACCCTTGAAGTGTGGACAGACGGCACTATCTCCGCTATGGACGCCGTTTCACTCGGCGCCAAGATCCTCAACGAGCATCTCAGCCTCTTCGGTGACCTTTCAGGCGAAGCCTTCGGCACTGAAGTGATGATTGTCAAAGACGAGAGCGGTAAAGAGAAAGTTCTCGAGATGACTATTGAGGAGCTTGACCTCTCTGTTCGTTCCTTCAACTGCTTGAAGAGAGCACAGATTAACACTGTGGAAGATTTGACCAACAGAACCGAGGAGGACATGATGAAGGTCCGTAACCTCGGCAGAAAGTCCCTTGACGAAGTTGTTGCAAAGCTTAATTCACTTGGCTTTGACCTTCGCAGGGATGACGATTAAGACCCATCAAACGGTAAAGGAGTGTGAATTAAATGCCCGGTAGTAGAAAACTCGGCCGCGCAACCGACCATCGTATATCAATGCTCAGAGGTCTTGTTACTTATCTTCTTGAGAACGGCAAGATCGAGACAACCGTTACAAGGGCCAAAGAGGTTCGTGCTATGACGGAAAAAATGATTACCGTAGCTAAGGACGATTCTCTTCACGCAAAGCGTCAGGTTTTGGCATATGTCACCAAAGAGGATGTTGTTAAGAAACTCTTTGATGAAATCGCCCCCAAATATAAGGACGTAAACGGCGGTTATTGCCGAATCATCAAGACCGGCCCTCGCAGGGGTGACGCAGCTGAGATGTGCATCATCGAGCTTGCAGAGCCTAAGAAATAATTAAACTTTAATCCCGGATGAATTATCATCCGGGATTTTTGTTTGCAAATAAAGCCCGCAGCTTTTTCAGCTGCGGGCTTGCCGTTATTCTTCGGTTATGGGTTCGGGTAAGAGATTGAGCAGGTAGGATACTTCGTCATAAGGCAGTTCGAAGCTTCTTACACCTGCAAAATCAAGGGCTAAGTAGCCCTGACGGAAGATGAAACCGATGCCGTTATCGGTAAGATAAAAACCTGTTTCGGGGTTGATAAGTGATTCGATTTTACTCTGATCGGTATCAGGGAAAAGATAACCTGACGATACGTCTGCATCACGGTTTGCAAGGATTATTTCTGCTAAATGTGCAGCGCATTTCGGTATAATGTAATCACTGTTGTTATAAGAAAAATCTCCGAGAGATAACTGTTCACCTGTTTTAACGTTGAAAACACAGCATTTTACGTCAATTTCCTCATCTTCAGGTTCAGCATCCCACACCATCGTTGACTGAAGTTTAACGCTGATATAATCAGCAGAAAGATAAGTGGTTTCATATGAAATCTCCGTTTTAAGAAGATTGTCGGGGCTGCAGAGATCGTTGAGAAGCATTGTGGAAATTCCCGATTCAGCAGTAAGCTGGAATTCACCGCAGAAGCTGTTGAAGCTTGCAAGCTGAGGGAAAAGGTTTGTATCAACATTGGGGAGAGTTGAATTAAGCACGGCACTGACAGCTGAATCGCTGTTGGTATATTCCTTGGTGTAAACAGAGTCCGTGACATCGGGGGTAATTCCTTCGGGCTCTTTGCTGCAGGAGGCAAAAGAAAGAATCAGCAGAGCCGATAAAAACAGAGCAATGACTTTCTTAATCTTCATATCTCTCTCCTTGGTTTGAAATTTTTTGAAGCTTTTTGCCGCTCCTGTAGCCGATTGTGTAAGAAACACGGGGCTTGCGGATGGTTGCCTTTTCGCTGTCAACGGGAGTAAGTTCATTGATTTTAGAGCAGTTTTCAGTTTTGAGGCAGGTGGTGAATTTTTCGGTGATAACGTCAAAGCTGTCCTGCTCAAAGTCAGCATCGCAAGTGAACGAATAGAGCGACTGTGACGAATTACAGGCTTTGAATGAGGTGAAAACGGGGGTGAGTGTGTGTGAATCAACACTTTCGAGAATATCTCTTGTAAGAACAGATGAGAGTATGAAGCAGGGACAGGCGGGGAATGCGGTTGAAGCAAGCTTAGATTTAAGCTCAAGGCTGCTCGAGTACGCCGCATCATAGGCTATTGCAGTGCCGTTTCCGAAATCCTCAGGCTTGTATTCGGTGATATCATGCTCAAAAATCCGGCGGATAATTACAATGTGGCGATTGTCTTTTTTTCTTATAATTTTGTTGATGTCAAGGTAATAGTCGCCAAGAGCGCTCTCGTTTTCGTTAAGATGTGCATTCTCAAAAAGAGATGAGCAATAAAGGTCATATGCGGCAACGGCGGGCTCGTTTGCATAATGAGCCGCAATGGCATTCCAGAGTTTTTTGAAAATCTTTTCGGATTTATCTTTTTTCTTCGATTTTTCGTCAAAGGCCGTGACGCAATGGAGATTAAGAATTACGTAAACGCCGGCCTTTTTGCAATGATTAATTATTGAATCAAGCTTTTCAAAATCGGGAGCACCCTTGATTTTGCTTGAATAGAGCATACAACGGTCAAAGGTGAGTTCAACGCAGTTGAAGCCGTCTTTTGCAAGGCGGGAGATATCGGCAAGAGAGAGAAAAGAGTCACCGTAAACTCTCACAAGCTGAGCCTCTCCGTAAGCGCCGAAGCGTTTAAAAAGAGCTTCCCTGATACTGAGGTCGGGTATATTGCCGTTGGGTATAATGCAACGCAGGCGAATCACTTCACCCTTTGCGTTTACAATATCCGAGCCCTTGCAGCTTAAAAAAGAATCATCATTAAAAAGAGAAATATCCTTGGACTTTGCGTAGCCTAAAGCGGAAGGGATGCAGGCTGCGGCAACGCCTGCCGCACAGCCGATACCGGCAATTTTATTCATGCTGTGACCTCCTTTGAGTTATACGGTGAAAAAGTCGGATTGTTATCACAAGAGCGGCGACAGTGAGTACCGCACCGGCAGAGTCAACAAAAAAATCCTTTACGTCGCAAGCACGCCCCTCTGAGAAAAGCTGATGGATTTCATCGGTTGCGGCATAGACTGCCGAGATGATAACCGTAATCAATGGACGCAAGCGGTTGAAAGAGAAAGCCAGCGCAAAGAAGAGAGAAAAGGTGAATGCGCAGTATTCGAGGAAATGAGCGCACGTGCGCACCAGATGCAAATCAAGTTCAAAGCCGATAAGGGCGCTGAGAAAGTCACGCACTTTTTCGCTCAGGGAAGCTGATTCCGGTCCGTTTTGCGCTGAAAGACCGAATATCATGAATGCCAGCAGGGCGGTCAATCCCCAGAAGAATACCGACAGTACAATACGAATTTTTTTGTTTTTTACGAGCATTTTAAAAATCCTTATCAATCAAATCTTTTGGCTTCAATAAAGCAGATGCTGTCGCCTGAGGCGGAGCAATGAATCTGCTCAATGTCTTCAGCACAAACGAATGCTGAGGGGGCGAGATAGAGCGGATAAAAAACTGCGTGATTGAGCAGATGTGATTCTGCCGCAAAGCAAGCGCTTACAATGTCTGTGGAAGCGTTGTGGTTCATTGTGTTCTTGACGAGAGAAACGTATTCGTCGTTTACGTAGTTAAAAATATTATCCGCCTTGTCTGAGGTAAATGAATTGAGGAAGCCTGAAGCGCTGATGGTCGAGGCAGCCACGGGGGCAAGGGCAATCTGATAATCGCCGGACTTTATTCTGCGGAGCAATTCATCATCGCTTACGGCTTCAACGGAAATTGCAAGGCTTGTTGAAAGCACACGCTGCCATATCTGAAGCTGAGGGCGTAACGCCATATCATACTTTTCGCTGCAAAGCAGCTTTACGGTAACTTTATTTGTGCCCAATTCTTCAAGGGCCTTGTTCCAGTAAGCGGTTGCTGAGCTTTCGTTGTACGATATACCTTTTGCACTGTTTTTGGTGAGCTCGTTATAATTAGCGCCGCACGCTGTACAGCACGGAGGCACAAGACCTGAGTAAAAATCAGCTGTGGGCTGCAGAGCGGATAATTCATCACGCTTAATGCTGTTGCAGAAAGCAAGGCGCACCGCCTCGTTAGACATAACCGAATCGTCACAGTTAAAGCAGAAACCGTAAACGGTATCATTTATAAGCTGAACGTTTACGTTTTCAAGTCCATATAAATCGGAGTTAGGGAAAACTGATGCCGAGTAAGTGCCGAGGCTGAGCTTTTTTGCAATATCAGCGGAGTCGCTGTTGAAATAAAAGCTTACCGTTGCCGGCGAAACCTCGCTGTTGCCTGAATAAAGATTATTCTTACGAACGGTTATGTACTGCTCAGGGTCCCAGAATGTGATATAAAACGGACCGTTACACAGCAGATATTCGGAAGAAAGGCCGTATCTGCCGCCTGTAAGATTAAAGAAATCTTCATTGCACGGCATGAATACACTTTCGCTCAGACGCTCGAGGAAATCTGCGCAAGGGGAGTTGAGAGTAACTGTAAGCGTATATTTATCGTCCGCTTTAACTCCGAGAGTTGAAATATCCGCAGAGCCGTTGAAGATTTGCTCAGCGTTCTTTATGGGGAAAAACAGAGCGGCGTCGGGGCAGAGCATCTGCGGATTTACCGCTCTTCGAAAAGCAAAAACAAAATCGTAAGCGGTGACGCTCGCATCAAAGGTTTCCTCGTAATCATCGCCGAGGACGGTGCCGTTTGAGCTTTTCACAACTCGCCAGCTTGTATCCTCACGCAGCTTGAAAGTATAGGTGAGCAAATCAGGGCTGACGCTCCAGCTTTCGGCAACACCCGGCACAACCTGACCGTTGCCGTCAACACGGGTAAGACCTTCAAAGCAACTGTTTATAATTATTTTTGTGTCCGTGCCCTGAGTAAACTGCGGGTCCAGAGATGAGGGTGCCGCAGAAACAGGGTAATAAAATGCGCCGCCGCTGCCGTCTGAGCACGAAGCCAGCGACAGTAAAAGAGCAAGTATTAAAAATACGGCTGCAATTCTTTTCATGTGAATAAACCTTTCCCTCAGGAATTTTCCTGCATCCATTTCGCAAGCTGATCAGCAAGAGGGTTGCTTGACGGCTTTGCGTTGGATTGCTTTTGCATATATTTCATTACGTCGCGCTTGCCTGCGCCGCTTTCCTGCTTGCGTTTTTCAAAATCGCTCAGGCGCTCACGGAAGCCGCAGACACAGTAGAAGGTTTTCTTTTCGCCCTCGCCACGCAGCTCGAGCTTTTTGTGGCACTCGGGGCATCGGGCATTGGTGACAACGCTCAGGCTCTTGCGGTAGCCGCACTCACGGTCCTGACAAATGAGCATACGGCCTTTTTTGCCGTTAACCTCAAGCATGAATTTTCCGCATTCGGGGCATTTTTCACGGGTCATGTTATCGTGGCGGTAAGCGGATGAATCGGCTATGACGCTTGAAACAAGAGAGCTTGCGTATTTGCGCATTTCGGCAATGAAGCCTCTGTCATTTGCCTTACCTGCGGCAATAAGAGAGAGCTGCTGCTCCCACTTTGCGGTAAGCTCGGCGGATTTAAGGTCAGCAGGTACAATATTAATGAGCTGCCTGCCCTTTGATGTGGGGATTATTTCTTTACCTTTTCGCTCAATGCAGAAAGAATCAAAGAGCTTTTCTATAATATCAGCACGGGTTGCGGGAGTGCCGAGACCTCCTGCAGATTTCAGCGCATCACGCAGCTTGCCGTCGTCTACCTGACCGGTAGGATTCTCCATTGCGGTGAGGAGAGTTGCTTCGTTATATCTGGCAGGCGGTTTTGTTTTGCCGTTGATAACCTTGATATCCTTGAGGAAAACGGGTGCGCCCTGAGAAAGAGCGGGCAGCTGATGAGAATTTTCGCTGTCCTCATCCTCGTCATCGTCAACAAACTGTGAATAGACAGCCTTCCAGCCTGCGTTTCTTACGGTTTTACCTTTTGTGTAGAAGTTGTGCTTACCGAAGCTGATTTTCACCTGCACCTCATCATACTCAAAGCTCAGGCTGAGTACGGCAAGGAATCGGCGCACAACAAGGTCATAAATATTACGCTCATCCCTTGTGAGGCGGTTGAGGTCAACGTATTGCTCGGTGGGGATTATTGCGTGATGGTCGGTTACTCTTGCGTTATTTACAAGATATTTCGTCTGCAGAGGACGCGCGCGCAAAAGTGCATTCGCCGCTTCTCTGTAAGGGCCGATGGCGATAGCTTTGAGCCTTTCGGGCAGAGTAGGCACAACGTCATCGGTGATGTAGCGTGAATCTGTTCTGGGGTAGGTGAGAAGCTTGTGGGTTTCGTAAAGACTCTGCATTATGGACAAAGTCTGCTTTGCAGAGTAGGAGTATTTTTTGTTGGCATCACGCTGAAGCTCGGTGAGGTCGTATGCGGCAGGCGGTGCTTGATTTTTATACACCTTGCGTACTTCCGTAAGAGTGCCCCGCTTTCCTCTGAGCTCGCTTGCTATCGCATTTGCCGCTTCAATATCGGAGAAATGCGCCTGATTGGATGAATTTTTGTAAATTGCGCTGTAGCCGTCAAAATATGCTCTGATGCTGTAATAATCCTTGGGCCTGAATTTCAGGATTTCTTCCTCACGTTTTACTATCATTGCGAGAGTAGGGGTCTGCACTCTTCCTGCGGAAAGCTGAGCATTGTGCTTGCAGGTCAGGGCACGGCTGACGTTGAGGCCAACAAGCCAGTCAGCTTCAGCTCTGCACTGAGCACTTCTATAAAGATTATCATACTGGGAGGAGGGCTTGAGATTCGCAAAGCCTTCCTTGATTGCCTTATCCGTCTGCGATGAAATCCACAGGCGCTTAACAGGTTTTTTGAAGCGTGCTTTTTGTAATATCCAACGGGCAACAAGCTCACCCTCACGCCCTGCGTCGGTTGCGATAACGAGCTCGCTGATTTCGTTGCTTGAAAGCAGAGCGCTTACAGCCTTGAATTGCTTTGCGGTCTGCCCTATTACAACCAGCTTCATGTGCTCAGGCAGCATGGGCAAATCCTCCATGCGCCAGGTTTTGTATTTGTTGTCATAGGTCTCGGGGTCAGCAAGGGTTACAAGATGACCCAGAGCCCAGGTTACAACGTACTTATCGCCGATAATGCAGCCGTTGCCGTTTTTCTTGCAGCCAAGCACACGGGCAATGTCTTTTGCCACAGACGGCTTTTCAGCGAGAACAAGGGTTTTGCTCATAACGTTCCTCCGAAAATAAGTTATATATAAATCCTATAATTTACCACTATATATAATATCAAAATAATGCCGCATTAATATTCTGTATTAGAAAAATAAATAATTTAACAGCACGTTCAAAAGTTGAAAGTTTTGGTTGTATAATATTTTAAAATATGTTATACTTAATTAATAATATAATGGATTAATAGAATTTTGGAGGAGAAATGGAAATTTATTTATATATTATAATAGCTTTGCTTGCTGTAAATGCGGCAATTCTGCTGGTTTTACTGCTGCGTAAGCCGAAGAAGGATACCGAGGTCACGTCCTCGCTTGCAGTTAATTCGGAAAAGCTTACTCAGCTCGGTGTCAGCATAAACGATGAATTTGAGCGCAGCAGAAGGGAGCTTAATACTCAGCAGAGTGATATGCGTACAGAGAACGTACAGGCTCTCGAAAAGATGAACGAAAAAATTGCGGCAATCGCAAAGGACAATGCGCAGTATCAGGCTAAGCTTACCGCCGCTCTTAACGAGTCACTCAACTCCATAAGGCTCAATAATATTGAGCAGAATGAAAAGCTTGGCAGGGCGGTTGCCGAAGCGGTTGACAGAATGAGAGAAAGCAACGAGAAAAAGCTTGAGCAGATGCGGCTTACGGTTGATGAAAAGCTTGCTTCCACTCTTACCGAAAGGCTTGACAGTTCTTTCAAAACAGTTTCCGACCAGCTTGAGAACGTTTACAAATCCTTGGGCGAAATGAAAGAGCTTTCGGGCGGTGTTACCGCAAACGTAACGGCGCTCAATCGAGTGCTTACCAACGTCAAGGCAAGAGGTACGTGGGCGGAGATTCAGCTCGGCTCAATCCTTGACCAGACAATTCCCGGCATGTATGAAACAAACTTCGCCTGCACCAAGGGTTCAGCGGAGAGAGTTGAATTCGCAGTCAGAATCCCTTCGGCGGACGGAAGCATCACTTACCTGCCCGTGGATTCAAAATTCCCCATGGAGGATTACGTAAGAGTCTGCACTGCGGCGGACAATGCCGATGCAGTTGCTCTTGAGGCGGCAAGAAAGGCGCTTGAGGACAGAGTGCTCAGCGAAGCCAAAGCCGTAGCCAAATACATAAACGTACCCGTAACCACCCCTTATGCAATTCTTTACCTTGCAACGGATGCTCTTTTTGCTGAGGTTGTTTCCTCAAAGAGAGGTCTGGTGGAAAAAATTCAGAACGAATTAAACGTTATGATTGCAGGTCCCACCACCGTTACCGCAATGCTCAATTCTCTTTCAATGGGCTTCAGAGCCGTTGCAATTAACGAGAAAGCAAACGAAGTAAGGCTGCTTCTCGGTGCGGCGAAAGCGCAGTATACAAAATTCGGTCTGCTTATCGAAAAGGCGAGGAAGAAAATTGACGAGGCAGGCAAATCCCTTGATGAAGCGCAGAAGCGCAACGATATTATCAACAAGAAGCTCAAAAACGTTGAAACTCCCGATATGGCAAATGAGCTTCTCGGTATAGAGGACAAAACCGAAGCGGATTCGGATGAATAATAATTTTATTAATGGAGGATGCTTTATGAAAGACCCGCGTGAAATACTTTCAATGATGACCCTTGAAGAAAAGGCAGCCATTTGTGACGGTAAGGATTTCTGGCACCTTAAGGGAATCGAAAGGCTCGGCATACCTGAAATCATGGTATGCGACGGCCCTCACGGACTTCGCAAAAAGGATTACAGCAAAAGCGGCTCAAGCCTCAGCCAGAGCGTGCCCGCAATTTGCTTCCCCACCGCAGTTACCACTGCTTGCTCATGGAATCCCGAGCTTCTTTATCAGATGGGCGTTGCTCTCGGCAACAAGTGCCTCGCTGAAAACGTTGGCGTACTTCTCGGCCCCGGTATCAACATGAAGAGATCTCCCCTTTGCGGCAGAAACTTCGAGTATTTCTCTGAGGATCCCGTTCTTGCAGGTGAGCTTTCAGCTTCCTTCATCAACGGTGTTCAGTCCAGGGGAGTAGGTACTTCCCTTAAGCATTTCTGCGCCAACAGCCAGGAGACCCGCCGCATGACAGGCGATTCCGTTGTTGACGAGCGTGCACTCAGAGAGGTTTATCTTACCGCATTTGAAATTGCCGTCAAGAAGGCTCAGCCCTGGACGGTTATGAATTCCTACAATAAAATCAACGGCGAGCACGGCTCCGAAAATAAGCACACCCAGCTTGAAATCCTCAGGGATGAATGGGGCTTTGAAGGCGCAGTAGTCAGTGACTGGGGCGCAGTAAACGAAAGAGTAAAGGGTCTTGCCTACGGTAACGACATTGAGATGCCCTCATCTGCAGGCGCAGGTACTAAGAAGATTATCGAAGCTGTTAAGAATTCAACTCTTGATGAGGCTGTGCTTGATGCAAGAGTAATCAAAATTCTTGAGCTTATCAAGAAGGCTGACGACGGCGCAAAGGCAGCAAAGAATTCAGGCTTCAAGTTTGATGAAGAGGCAGACCATCTGCTTGCAAAGAGAGTTGCCGATGAATCCCTTGTTCTCCTCAAGAATAACGGAATTCTTCCCCTTGATACAAGCAAGAAGATTGCGGTTATCGGTGAAATGGCTAAGTCCCCCAGATATCAGGGCGCAGGCTCCTCACAGATTAACCCCACTCATATGGATAACGCCTTTGACCTTCTCAAGGCTGCAGGTGCAAACGTCACCTATGCTCAGGGCTATGAGCGCACCCTTGCAAAGGCAAAGAAAAATCCCGAGCACATTGCCGCAGCAGTAGAGCTTGCAAAGCAGAGCGAAACCGTAATCCTCTTCATCGGTCTTACAGAGGACTATGAATCCGAGGGCTTTGACCGTGCGGATATGAAGCTCCCCGAAGCTCACAATCAGCTTTTCGAGGCTGTAAGCAAGGTTAATTCCAATATTGTTGTTGTTCTTTCCGGCGGCTCACCCGTGGAGCTTCCCTGGGCAGATCAGGCAAGTGCTATCCTTAATTCCTACCTCGGCGGTCAGGCAGGCGCAGGCGCAGTTGCCGATATCCTTCTCGGCAAAGTCAACCCCAGCGGTAAGCTTGCCGAAACCTATCCCATGTGCATTCATTGCACTCCCTGCGTAAACTACTTCCCCGGCAATCCTGCCACAGTAGAATACAGAGAGAGCATTTACATCGGATACAGATACTATGAAAAGGTAAATAAGAACGTCCGTTATCCCTTCGGCTACGGTCTGTCTTACACCACGTTTGAATATTCCGATATTACTCTTGATAAGAGCGATATCACTGAGAATGATACCGTAACCGTATCCTTTAAGGTTAAGAATACAGGCAAGGTTGCAGGCTATGAAACTGCTCAGCTTTACGTTGGCGATGATGAAAGCACAATCTTCAGACCCGTCAAGGAGCTCAAGGGCTTCAAGAAAATCTGGCTTGAGCCCGGCGAAGAAAAGAGCGTTTCCATTGAGCTTTCAAAGCGTGCATTTGCTTTCTACAACGTGCTTATAAATGATTGGTGCGTTGAAAGCGGTAAGTTTACCGTTTACGTAGGCGCATCAAGTGCGGATATCAGACTTACGGCTGGTGTCAACGTTACCGCTCAGGCTGTTGAAATCCCTGATTACAGAGCAACAGCTCCCGCGTATTACACTGCTGACGTTCAGGAAGTTCCCGATGAGCAGTTCAAGGTAATCCTTGGCAGAGATATTCCTCCCGTTGTAAGAGATGCATCCAAGCCTCTCACTATCAGCGACAACTTCGAAAACGCTGCAGGCACAAAATGGGGCGGCAGAATTTACAGAACAATCACCAAGCTTATTCCTCTCTTTGTTAAGGGACCCGGCGCAAACTTTGCGCTTGCAATTGCAACCCAGACTCCTATCAGAAACTTTATCAGCATGAGCGGCGGAGTTTTCAGCGAAAAGATGGCGGCAGGTCTGCTCAGAATCCTCAACGGCGATAAGCCCGGCAAGGGTCTCGGCATGATTCTTTCCTGCATTCCCAAGGCTCTTATGGGCGTTGGTCCGCTTCTTAAAAATATTTAAGTGGGAGAGAGAAATATGAAAAAGAAGTCAAGGCTTTTAAAGATAGCCTGTATTCTGGTGTCGCTTGCGGTGCTTATAGCATCAGTTCCGCTTATCAGCGTTAACGCAAGCGCATCAACGGCATCCTTTGCCGTTTTATCGGATATCCATTACCTCAGCTCTGAGCTTTATGCTCAGGGCAGCGAGGCATGGAATCAGTACCTCGAAACCTCCGAGAGGCAGATGGAAGAGGCTGATGCAATTCTTGAAAATGCTTTTGAAATTGCAGAGGTCACCCTGCAGGAGGCTAAGGAGAATAACAGCGCTTACGTGCTGATTCCCGGTGATATCACCAAGGACGGTGAGTATCTTTCTCACGTTGCCATGGCCGAAAAGTTCAGGGCATTTGAGGAAGAAACGGGAATCCCTGTGTTTGTTATCCCCGGCAATCACGACGTTAATAACAGCAACGCCGCTGACTATACCGGCGAAGAAGCTGCCAAGGCGAGAATAACCACCCCCGAGGAATTCAGCAGCATTTATGCGGATTTCGGCTATAACGAGGCGCTTGCACGCTATCAGCCCGAGGGTGAGGGCGCTTACGGCGGAAGTCTTTCTTACACGGCGCTGCTTGAGGGCGGATATCTTCTGCTTGCCATTGACAGTTGTATGTACAGCGAGGATAACGGCGCTGAGGGTAATGAGCACGTTACGGGAGGCAGAATCGGCGACGGTCTTATGCAGTGGATTGTTGAGCAGTGCGATTACGCTGAGGAAAACAACCTTAGGATTGTAACCATGCAGCATCACAATCTTATTCCGCATATAGAGATTGAAGAGGCTACACTCTTTGCTTTTGTTGTTGAGGATTGGCAGCGCATCTGCGATTTTTATGCCGATAACGGTATCCACTACGTTTTCACCGGTCATCTTCATGCGCAGGATACCGCATCCTACGTTTCCGACAACGGCGAAACGGTTACCGATATTCTCACCTCAACTCTTACCGGCTTCCCCAATAAGCTGAGGTCTGCCGTTTTCACTTATGACGATTCTTCTTTTGACTGTGAAGTAGATACCCACGAGATTGATGAAATCAGGAACGTGGAATACATACTCAACGGTGAAAAGATTGAATGCCCCGCACCCTTCAAGTTTGCATACTCATATGCCAACACCTTCGGCAAAACCGTAGATGATTTTGCCATGGGTGCAGTCAAGGGTCTTGTTTATGATTATTTCCCCGAAATCCGTGAGGCAGGCGGTCTGATTGCTTTCCTTGCAGAGATGGGAGTTGACCTTGAAAAGATAATCGTTGATGCTCTGGGTACAAACGGTCTTGCTTTGGGTAAAGTTGAAATACTCACCGTAAGTCAGAATCTTATGGGCTTCATAAACGACCTTGGCGCACAGGTTGATGCGAAATACATCAACAATGAGGAATATACTCTTGACTTCGTAAGCGGTATAATTGATAAGCTTCTCAGCCTTGAGCTGAGCGAATATCCCTGCACTGATTTCTATGATGAAATGGGCTACGGCGACCCCGCCAGACCCGGCAATCTCAGAGATTTTGCGCAGTGCTGCATCGCTTATTATTATAACGGTGACGAGCCCGGCGATTCTGAATTTATGCTTGACGTTCTTGAGGGCTTTGAAAGCGGCGAGCTTGCCGAAAAGCTTTTCAATCTGCTCAGGGAAGTGCTTGTTGATGACCTTATCCTCGGTGAAATTCTCGGCTCGCTTGAGTTTAATCCCGGTGAGCTTTTCCCTGAAGGCTCAATGCTCAGAGTTCTCGGCCTTATTCTTCAGGGCGTAACCGAGGCGCTCCTTGGCGGAAACAACAGCTACACAAATCTTGTGGAAAGCGTTCTCGGCATTCCGCTTGTTCCCGAGGAATATTCCTCCGTAAATTCAATCATTGATACTCTCATGAACGAGTATATAACACAGAGCCAGTTTGAGGCATGGGGTCATACAATCAGCTGGATGCTCAGCTCCTTTGTTGTTGACGTAAACCCCGAAGTGGGTGCGGATAATGACGTTACTCTGTCTTACACAGGACCTGTAGAGGTTGAGGTGACTCAGGATAATTACCGACTTCCCTCTCACCTTGTTATGACTCTCAGCGAGGATGCGCAGACGGGTGCCAACATAACGTGGCTTACCAAATACAGCATAACGGCATCTGATATTCAGATTATCCCTTACAGTGAGAATCCTGATTTTGACGGTACGGCAAACGTCAGGTGCAGCATAGATGCTGATTATGAAATAGTGGAAAAGGCATATCCCGGAGCGGATATCGGCCTTGTTATGGGTATTCTTGAATACTACACCGAATATGCAAGGCACAACGTTAAAATAACAGGTCTTACCCCCGGCACCAAGTACAGCTACCGTGTAGGTGATGCTGAAAGAGGCTGGTGGAGCGAGGCAGGCACAATTGAAACCGCTGACGGATCGGACAGTTTTACGTTTATAAACGTTACCGATATGCAGTCGCAGAATGCGAAGCAGTATGAAACCGTTGCAGGCGTTCTTGATACTGCGTTTGACCTTTATCCCGATGCAAAGTTTGTTGTTTCAAACGGTGACCAGGTTGATATGGGTAACCACCTCAAGCATTGGCGCTATTTCCTCAACGGTAGTGGAGATACCCTGAGAAACACCTATTTTATGCCCACAGCAGGCAACCATGAGGATGAAAAGAGCGTGCTCGTAAGCAATTTCATCATCCCCAATATTGCCGAAAGCAGCAACACTGAAATCGGCGGATATTATTCCTATGATTACAACAACTGCCATTTTACCGTGCTTGATACCAATGACATCGTTGACGATGAATTGAGTGCAGAGCAGATAGAGTGGCTTAAGGATGACGTTTCCTCCAGTGAAGCAAAATGGAAAATAGTTGTTCTTCATAAGGCGGCTTATTCCAACGGTTCACACTATGATGACGGTGACGTTGTAGGAATCAGAAAGCAGCTTTGCACTCTTATGCCTTACCTCGGTGTTGATATGGTGCTTCAGGGTCATGACCACGTTTATCTGAGAACTGATGTAATGAACGCAAACTTTGCTGTTCCCTGCGAAGAAAAGCAGGTGACGCACAACGGCCTTGACTATACGGCAAAGGTTAACCCCAACGGTACGGTTTATTCAATCCCGGGCACTTCGGGAGTTAAGGTCTATAAAACAAAGGACAGTGCTGAAACTGACAAGCTTTTCCCGAGGGCAGAGGCTGTAATAGACGTTGATTCTCAGGTGTTTACCGCAATTACGGTTGACGGCGATTACCTTTACTATGATGCATACGAGGTAACTGACGGAAAAGCTCAGAGGATTGACAGCTTCGCCATTGAAAAAACGGATGATTCAGCTCCTGCCGATTCACCCGTTTCAAGTGTGTTTGAAAAGATTATTGAGTTTTTCGATTTCTCACGCATCTGGAAAATTCTTGTAACGGTGTTCCCGTTTATTGCAAAGCTTCACGCTGCTGCAATGTAAATTATAAGAAAAAGTCCGCTGACTGCTTCGTCAGCGGACTTGATTTTTTATTGACCTGCCCAATAAATCATATCGTCCGAATTATCGGTGGTTGTGCCTTCATCTGCATCAGGCTCGGTTGAAGGCTCCTCGTAATCAGTCGTGTCTGTTTCCTCGGTGGAGTCGGACTCGTCCTCGCTTGTTTCGGATTCGTCCGTATAATCGGATGAGCCCCAGAAATCGGTTGAGGTATCATCCTCGTTGCCGAAGATATCCGGTAGGGTAATTGTCGGACGCCAATCAATTATTGAGGTTGTGCTCTCTTCGTAATCCTCGTAATAATCGGTGTCGTCTTCGTTGTTATAATCGTTGTAATCGTTGCTTGAATCATAGGTTGGTGAGATTACAAGCATATCAAGAGCCGATTGATGGTTGAGAGCGTCAATCTGAATATTCGTAGTTCCGTAAAGGGCGTTCTGAAGAGCCTGCGCAGCCATCGGATAGTCAACTATCCATACGAAAAGGTTGGGATGTGACCATGTGTTGATGGTAGCTTCGGCGCGGAATTCTTCAAGCGGCTGAGTCATGGTTACTATTTCATAATCCATCCAGCCCTGAGTGAGCGCCTGAGTGCCGAGGGTTATAATCTCACGTCTTGAGTAGTTGGTTGAAATATAGGGGAGAAGAGTGTCAAGCATATTGTCAAGCTGACCGAGGGATGCGGATTTAGTCTGCCTGATGAGTGCGGTTATAACAAGCTTCTGCCTGTCTGTTCTTTCCGCTTCACCGTCAAGCTTGCGTATGCGGCTGAAAACAAGGGCGTGCTTGCCGTCAAGCAAAACGGAATCGCCGCTTTCAAAGTCGTTGTAACGGGTGGTCCTGTTCATAAAGCGTGCCTCAGCCTCGGTTACGGGAACTCTTACACCGCCGATAGCATCAATAACAGAAACAAACGACTCAAAGTTTATAGTAACGTAATGGTCAATCTGAACCTTGTAGTTATTCTCAAGTGTTTCAATAAGAGCATCTGTTCCGCCCCAACCGTAGGAATGATTGATTTTATCAAATCTTTCGCTGCCGTTAATATCCATATAAGTGTATGAATCGCGCAGGAAAGAGGTGAGGGTGATTTTCTTTGTTTTCTTGTTGAGAGAAACAAGGATCATTGTATCTGAGCGGTGAGAGCCGTTGTCATCATCCTCGCCTATAAGCAGAACGTTTATTACGTTTTTGCTGGAGAGCTTTTCTCCGTTGTTAGTAGCCCAGCTTTTGAGAAGATCTTTAAGTGAATCGGCATCAGTAATATCGTACATCGATTTGTAGCTGACGTTCTCATCCTCCATAAAAGTAGCGTTTACGTCGCCTGTATAGCCTTCGGTTTTAATTTTGCCGAAAAGGTTGTTTGCATAAAGCGCTGCGCAGAGAACCAGCAACACGGCGAAGCAGCCGACTATGCTGACTGTTGCCTTGAGGTTCCTTTTGTGATTTCTGAGGAAAAAGGGTTTGAATTTATACTTGTACCAGAAACTGAGCGCACCCTTGAATCCTGAGGGTTTGCTGGAGCTTGTGATATCCTCAAACTTTTTAATTCCTGAGGGCTTTTCGGGTTTGTTTTTGCTCACCGTATCACCTGCCTTATAAAATTTTTAACTTCAGAAAATTATAACACAAATACAAGAAAAAATAAACACAAAATCGCAAAAAAATCAATATTTTATTACAAATTGTATTCTCGAAGAGTATAACCTCTAAATGTTAACAAAATTATGAAATATTGTTACTTTTTATTGTAAGATGTAAGGGTGAAGTTTTTGATATCAACGGTGCAGTCGTAGTTGCCGTGGATTTCAAATCCGATATTCGTGCCGCCGATATAAAAATCGTCTGACGAAACATCTGAGCCGAAAGTACAGGATTCGTTGGCTCTGAGCATCGCATCCTCGATAAACGGCTTGAGGTCCAACTCGACGTGTACCCATTCATCGCTTACGTAGGGCTTGCCGTTTCTGTAAAGCGATTTGCGCTCACTGCCGAAGGTGTCCTTGGTTGAAAGGGAGTAAATCATATTACCGCTTCCTTCGTCGAGCGCCCAGTATGAATCGCTGTAACCTCTGCTGTCAAAAAGATTTACTCCAAACCATATGAATTTGTCGCCCTGCGTGCCGCAAAGGTAAAAATATGCAAGGTACTGAGCGGCGTTGATTCCTTCTTTGTTGGTGGTGTCAACAAAATCCGAAAGTCTTATATCAAGAGTTAAAACCATTCTGTCAGACGAGCAGCTGTAGAACTTCTTTTCTGACTCGCTGAGTGCGTAGTAATCCGTCAGAGGGGACTGTTCAAGCAAAAGATGAGGCCATGCGGAGTTGCCTGCAGGCATACCTTTATATATATTGGCGGCATTGAGGCGCATTGAAACAGAGGAATCTTCGGGATTGTAACGAACGGTTTTGGCGATGCCGTCGGTTAAGGTGAATTTGTCCGCTTCAACTCTGTCTGCCCAGAGGCAGGGACCCGAATTCCATTGAGCAATCATCCAGGAAGGGGAGATGCTGTTTTCGTTATAGGTAAAATCTCCGAGTTTTACTCCTGCGTTATTTTCTGTTTGCTGAGCAACAACGGAAAAGCCGTTATTGAATGAGGTATCTGCAAAAAGCTGACGGGATTCATATTGACTCAGCTCAAAGCCGAAAAGTGACGAAAGCGCAAGCAAAATCATAAAAATGAATGAAGAAATTCTTTGAAAAAGCATTATATTCACTCCAAAAGATTAAGCCGCTTGCACCGTAGCAGTGAAGCGGCTTTTAATTATTTGTTGATTTCGATTTTTCCGTAAAGAGAAGCGGAGGAAGAATCCGAACGGGGAGGTCTTGAACTTGCCTCGGGCTGATAAGAGGGGCGTGAGCCTCTGGAACGGTTATTACCGCCTCTGCCGCCACGCTGGTTTCTGTATCCGCCGTTGGTGGGCTTAACGCCTTCCTCAAGGGAAATAACTACCTTGCGCTCACCGTCACTGCCAACGGAATGGGAGGTAACGCCCTCGATTTCCTGAATAGTGGTGTGGATGATTCTGCGCTCGTAGGGATTCATGGGGTCAAGCACAACGTTTCTGCCGTACTTTCTTACTCTTGCTGCGTTCTTGCGTGCAAGAGCCTGAAGAGTGTTTTCTCTCTTTTCACGGTAATCGCCGATGTTGAGGGAAACACGCTTGTAACCTTCGTTGCCTCTGTTGATAACAAGGCGGGTAAGGTACTGGATGGCATCGAGGGTTTCGCCTCTTCTGCCGATGACTGAGCCGTAATCGTCGCCGCAGTCAAGAGTTACGCGGATATCTTCATCGGTTTCCTCAAAGGAAATCTGAGGGTTTTCAATTCCGAGGTTGTTCAGAATTACTTTAAGATAAGCTTCTGCCTTAGCAAAGGGAGATTCTTCGTAAAAAGCTTTAACGGTATATTTTGCCTGAGCACCGCCGAAGATGCCGAGAAGCTTTTTCTTTTCTTCTACAAATTCAACGAGATCTGTCTGTACATCTGCACCTGCAGGTGCGCCGAGCTTTTCAATAGCGGCCTGCTTTGCCTCATCAAAGGTTGCGGCAGATGCGGTTACTTCTTTTAACAAAAATGTCACCACCTGAATTATTTGAACCGCAGGTGACAGCATTAATTACTGTTCTGCGTTCTTATTTTTGACCTGAGCAATAGCTTTTATGTGCTTTTCCTTAGCGCGGCGCTGGATTGTTTCCTCAACCATGTCTTTAGCAATGAGTTTTCTGGTGTTGTGAGTGTAGTGGGTGATAATCATTGTGATGAATGAGAATATGTTTGAAGCAATCCAATAAATACCGATACCGGCGGGGAACTGGAAGGTAAGAACAAGGGAGAAAATGGGCATACCGAAAGTCATGCAGCCCATTGCAGGGTTCTTTGACATTTCGGGGTTCTGCTTTTTCTGCCTCATAGTGGTAAATAAGCCGGAAGCAAGTGATGTAATAAAGGAAAGCACGGGGATAGCCCAAAGTGCATTGAATTCGCTTACACTCGGAGTAAGGCCGAGCTGGATGCCTAAGAATGAGAAATTGAAGCTCTCAATTGTTTCATAAACTGCTTCGGGAACGCCTGCAACACCCTGAAGGTTAGCTATGTTTTCGATGATATAAAGCTCGATAAAACGGCTTGCCTGAGCGCTTGCGTCGCCCATTACGGCTTTTGCCGCTTCTGAAAGAAGGGTGATGTATTCCGAATCAATAAGCAGAGCATACTTGAGCGGGTGATAGATAACACCGATAAGGCCGTAGATGATGGGAAGCTGAATGAGGAGAGGCATGCAGCCTGTGCTCATAGGGTTGTAGCCTTCACGCTGGTAGAGGTTCTGCATTTCCTGCTGAATTCTCTGCTGGTCGCCCTTATACTTTTCATTAATTCTGCGGATTTTGGGCTGAATACGCTGGGTTTTAACTGTACTCTTCTGCTGTATTACAGTGGTAGGGAACATAAGGATACGAGCGAAAAGAGTGAACAGAATCAGGGACAAACCGTAATTCTCAAAAGCTATAAAGTTGTAAATAAATCTCAGAACAAAGCCGAACGGATAACCGAGAACGGCATAAAGAGTATCAAAGAAACCGGTCATTTATTGCCCTCCGAATCTGAATGGCCCTTGCAGGGCTTGTCTTTTTTTGCGGGTACAGGGTCGTAACCGCCGGGGAATAGGATGTTGCATCGCAATAATCTGCAGATTGTAAGCAGACTGCCTTTGAACGCACCGTGAACTTCAATTGCCTCAACCGCATAATGCGAGCAGGTAGGGTAGTACCTGCACATAGGCGGCAGATGCGGTGAAATCCGCTTTTGGTAGAATTTTATCAAAGTAATAAAAAACTTTTTCATGACTGTTCACGCAATACCCCAAGCTCCTTGAGCTGGCCGCGCATTACGGCGGCAAGCTGAGTGCTCAGGAGATTCTTTGTTTTAAACCTTGCAACAAAAACTATGTCGAAAGAACCCGAGCATTCGGCGCTCAGAGAAGCGTAAGCTGCTCTTATGATGCGCCTGCAGCGGTTGCGCTGGACAGCGCAGCCTATCTTCTTGCTCGTAGTTATTCCAACACGGCAAATACCTGCGCGGTTTTTTACCACATAGGTGACCAGCGCAGGATTGGTTTTGATTTTGCCCCGGGCATAAGCACGGTGAAAATCCTTATTCTGTTTTAAGGAAACAATTTCGGCCAATGCGATCAACCTCTTGCTCTCAGTGATTAATAAGAGAGCTGCTTTCTGCCCTTAGCTCTGCGGCGGGCAAGAACCTTGCGGCCGTTTCTGTCAGCCATTCTTTTGCGGAAGCCATGCTCCATCTTGCGATGACGCTTCTTGGGCTGATAAGTTCTTTTCATTGGTCAAACCTCCGTTTCATTTTAAAAAATCTCAACAACCGTTTAAGTTGCGGTTAGCTACTTACGGGAAACCCCGCGGAAAAACATTATATAACAGCTTATGCCATTATGTCAACCTTTTTTTAAAAATTATATATAACATACAAATTTTACAGCACCTGAAAAGGTGTTTAACTGTGAGGGTTGACAATCTCCTTAACCTGCTTGCGTACAATTTTGCCGGAAGTGGTTTTGGGCATTTCTGCAATGTACTTTACTATTCTGGGATATTTGTAGGGTGCGGTGTTCTTTTTTACGTAGGACTGAAGCTCTTTTGTAAGCTCATCGGAGCCCTCAAAGCCTTCCTTAAGAACGATTGCCGCGCAGACAATCTGACCGCGGATTTCATCGGGATAACCTACGATTGCACTTTCTTTTACTGCGGGATGAGTGTTAAGAACGCTTTCAATTTCAAACGGACCGATACGGTAGCCTGAGCATTTGATCATATCGTCAGTACGTCCTACGTACCAGTAGTAGCCGTCCTCATCCTCGTATGCGGTATCGCCCGTATGGTAAACACCGTTTTCAATGGGGCTGATTCTTTCGCCGTTTTCGTCGCAGTACCAGCGGAGCAGACCGAGCTGCTTTTTGGTGCCGGTAAGGATAACAACCTCGCCTTCCTCACCCTTGTTGCAGCGGCTGCCGTCGGGTCTGATGATAGCGGTTTTATACATGGGTGAGGGCTTGCCCATTGAAGCGGGACGAACCGAAATCCACTGGAAGCCGCAGGTGATGGGAGTTCCTTCGCTCTGGCCGTAGCCTTCGTGGATGTGGTGGCCGGAAATTTTATAGAATGCTTCGTTGACGTCGCCCGAGAGGGCTTCGCCTGCGGTGGAGAACCACTTGATTGATTCAACGTGCTTTTTCTCAAGTCCGTCATGCAGAAGGAAGCGGTACATTGTGGGCGGAATGCAGAGTGAAGTGGGCTTGTAGGTTTCCATAATCTTCATCATTTCGCGGGGGTTGAAGCGTATGGGGTCATAAGCAAGGATTGCGCTGCCGCAAATCCACTGGCCGTAAATGTTGCCCCAGCCGAATTTTGCCCAGCCGCTGTCCGCCTGAGTGAGATGAAGTCCGTTATTCTGAACGCACTGCATATACTTAGCGGTAACGATGTGACCGAGGGGATAGGTTCTGTCATGAACAGCCATTTTGGGATAGCCTGAAGTGCCCGATGTGAAATAGATAACCATTTCGTCATCGTTGCCGAGGCCGCTGTAGCCGTTGAAGAAATCGCACTCAGCGTATTCGGCGTGGAAATCCCTGTACTGTTCGGGAGCATTACCGTCGCTTACAATAACGATTTCCTTGAGAGAACGGCACATACCCTTGAGGGGCTCAATCTGGCTGAGAACGTAGCTGTCATCAATGGCGAGGAGCATCTTTGCCTCAGCAGCCTTGATGCGGTAAGCTATATCCTTTGTGTTGAGCTGAATGGATGCGGGAACAACAACCGCACCGATTCTGTGAAGAGCAACGGCGCAAATCCAGTATTCCCAGCGTCTGCGCAGAAGAGTAACAACTCTGTCACCCTTTTTGATGCCGATGTTCATGAAATACGTTGCCGCGCGCCTTGACATCTCCGAAATATCGGTGAAGGTAAGAGTTTTACTGAAGCCGTCGTCCGTGCAGTAAAGGACTGCTCTTTTATCCGGCTCGAAGTTTGCCCATCTGTCAACAACGTCACGGGCAAAGTCAAAGTTGCGGGGGACAGTGATTTTAAAGTTCTTTTTGAAGTCGGAATAGCTTTCAAATTCACTTCTGGGCAGATAGTCGTTTAAAATTTCCATAACAGTTTTCTCCTTAGATGCGGACAAACAGCAAAAAAAGCCATTCGCCCGAAATTCCATTAGGACGAATGACTCGTGTTACCACCTAATTTCACGCAGAGCAGTTAACTTTGCGCCTCAGCCGACACAGTGAAAAACTATGCCGTTTCCCCATTATACGGCGGGAATTTTTCCGTCAGAGTCTACTCAGGTCTGATACCCTTTCCTTCTGCAGCTCCAAGACTACTTCAATGCTCCCTTATCCGAAACGCTTCCACCGTCCGCTTCTCTCTATAGGCAGGAATAGCATTTACTCCTTCTCTTCACAGCCTTTTGATATCAAATTGTTGTAGTAAGAATAGCAGAAAAGAGGAAAAATGTCAAGAAAAAAATCAAAGTTGAGTGTTTTGTTTACTTTTAACGAAATTTTCAGGTCGGATTTGAACAGATGTAACATAAATGATGATAATAAAAAAAGCGTCCTTTTGAGTTGCAATTTAAGAAACGCTGTGATAAAATACATAATGTATTGTTATCTTTAAAATCGGATTTTGCCCCTAAAAATCAGGAAAGGAGAAAAAAATGGAATCTGTAAACGAACTTTGGGCGCTTGTGCAGGCAGAAATCAAAACAGGAATTACGGAAGTTATTTACGAAGTGTGGATGAGTAATCTGAAGCTTGAAAGCTTTGACGGAATCAATGCGGTTATTTCAACAGACAACTTCAGACTTAAGATAATCGAGCAAAAATTCCTTAAGAATATCAAGGAGGCTTTTGAAAAAGTAACGGGTTTTGAGGTGAATATTATATTTGAGGAATCAAATACTCAGGCTCCCGTCAAAAAGCCCGAAAAGAAGGTTGAAAGCGCATTCCCCAATACGGAGAACAACACCTTTGAAACCTTTGTTGTAGGCTCATCAAACAGATTTGCCCATGCGGCGGCGCTTGCTGTTGCGGCGAAGCCCGGCGCTGCATATAACCCTCTTTTTATTTACGGCCACTCAGGCCTCGGCAAAACTCATCTTATGTGCGCAATAAGCAATGAGATTCAAAAAAACGACCCCGACGCAAACGTTGTTTATACCCGTTGTGAGAATTTTGTAAGCTCTATCGTTGAGGGCATACAGACTCACAGAATGACCGATATCCACGAGAAATACAGAAACGCAGACGTACTTCTTGTTGACGACGTTCAGTTTTTAGGCGGAAAGGAATCCACACAGGAGGAATTCTTCAATACGTTTGATACTCTTGCAAGTGCAGGCAAGCAGATTGTTCTTACTTCGGACCGTCCTCCCAGGGAGATAAACGTTCTCAACGAACGTCTCAGAACCCGTTTTGAATGGGGACTTATTGCCGATATCAAACCGCCCGACGTTGAAACAAGAATGGCTATTATCAACCGCAAGGCAGAGGCTATGGGTCTTGAACTGCCCGCTGACGTTGTGGCATACATAGCGGAAAACATCAAAAGCAACGTGCGCCAGCTTGAGGGTGCGGTAAAGAAGATGGAAGCCTTTGTTACGATTCACGGAGCGGCTGTAAATATCGCCACGGCGCAGAGCGCAATCAAGGATATACTCAACAATTCCGCTCCTGCGGCGGTAACCGTTGATAAGATTATAAACGAGGTTGCCAGAACCTACGGCGGCGACCCTGCTGAAATCCGTTCCGAAAAGCGTAACGCAAAGATTTCGCGCCAGAGGAAGCTTGCAATGTATATTGTGCGTGAAATGACTAACCTTTCAAGCGAGGAAATCGGCGAGAAGTTCGGCGGAAGGGATCATTCAACAGTGCTTTATGCTATAAAGGAAACAAAGAAAGAGATAGATGCAAACTCTTCTCTCAAGGCAACTGTTGACGATATTATTAAGAATGTTGGAGAAAGCTGATGGGATTTTTTAAACGTTTGAACCAGGGTCTCAAAAAGACCCGTGACAATATGTCCGGCGCAATCAACTCTGCGCTTTACGGTAAGAATGAAATTGACGATGAGTTTTACGATGACCTTGAGGAAATCCTCGTTATGGGTGACGTCGGCGTAGTTACCGCAGGCGAAATCGTTGCAAAGCTCAAGGATGCTGTGTGGGAAAAGAAACTCCACAGAGCAAAGGACGTCAAGAAGGAAATTCAGAAAATCGTAGCCGATATGCTTTCGGGCGGTGAGGAGATGGATCTTGTAACAATACCCTCCGTTCTTCTTGTTATCGGTGTAAACGGTGTAGGCAAAACTACGTCAATCGGTAAAATGGCGGCTCATTTCAAATCCGAAGGTAAAAAGGTTATTCTCGGTGCGGCGGATACCTTCCGTGCAGCGGCGATTGACCAGCTTCAGGTGTGGGCGGACCGCGCGGGCGTTGAAATGGTAAAGCATAAAGAAGGTGCAGACCCTGCCGCTGTTGTTTATGATACAATCAGCGCCGCAAAGGCAAGAAATGCCGATGTTGTTATCTGTGACACAGCAGGACGTCTTCATAATAAAAAGAACCTTATGGAAGAGCTTTCAAAAATCTATAAGGTTATTGACAGAGAGTTACCCTATGCGGATACGGAGATTCTTCTTGTTCTCGATGCCACCACCGGTCAGAATGCAATCAGCCAGGCGAAGGAATTCGGCAATATCTGCGAGCTTACGGGTATTGTGCTTACCAAGCTTGACGGTACTGCAAAGGGCGGCGTTGTGCTTGCAATCAGGAATGAACTCAAAATCCCCGTCAAGTTTGTCGGAGTAGGCGAGGGTATCGACGATTTAAGACCCTTTGCTCCCGCAGCCTTTGCCGAAGGTCTGTTTGAAGAGGATAAGGACTCTGACGATTGAGAAAGGACTGTTTTTGAATGGATTATATAATTGCATCCCATAATGTTAAAAAAAGGGATGAGCTTGACAGGATTCTGAATCCGCTCGGTATAAGAGTGCTGTTTGCGGAGGAGGCAGGCGTTGAGCTTACCGACGCCGAGGAAACAGGAACAACCTTTGAAGAAAATGCGTTCATCAAGGCGGAAAGCGGATGCAGAGAGAGCGGTATGCCCTGCGTTGCCGATGATTCGGGTCTTACCGTTGATTATCTTGACGGCGCTCCCGGCGTTTACTCGGCAAGATATTCGGGCGTTCACGGCGATGATGAAGCAAACAACCAAAAGCTCCTCAAGGCTCTTGAGGGTGTACCCGATGAAGAAAGAGGCGCAGCATTCGTAAGCGCTATCTGCTGTGTTTTCCCTGACGGAAGAAAGATTACCGTAAGGGGCGAGTGCAGGGGAAGAATCGGCTACGAGCCCAAGGGTGACGGCGGCTTCGGCTATGACCCGCTGTTTTTGCCGGTTGAATATAACGGCGAGCTTACTATGGCTCAGCTTACGGCAGAGCAGAAGGATGCCATAAGCCACAGAGGCAAGGCTTCAAGAGCGCTTGCTGAGATTTTAGGAGGCGAGAACTGTGACAAGTAAAGAAAGAGCAGCTCTCAGAGCTCAGGCTAATTCCCTTGAACCCGTATTCCATATAGGTAAGGGCGGCATTTCTGAAGCTCTTATCAAGGAAACGGCTGACGTGCTCAGAAAACGTGAGCTTATAAAGATTAAAATCCTGCTTGATACCGCACCCGGCACACCCCGTGAGCTTGCCGATGCTCTTGCGCAGGCTACCGGAAGCGAAGTTGTTCAGATTGTAGGCGGATGCATAATCCTTTATAAGGAAAATCCCGAGCTTGACAAGGAAGGCGACAAATCTTCCGGGAAGAAAAAGCCTGCCGCTAAAAAGACCCGGTCAAAGCCCCTCTCAAGAGTTAAGGCTAAAAGAGCGGCTGAGGAGCGCAGAAAGCGTACGGAAAAGGCTATTGTCAGGAACAGAAAGACCTACACAAAGAAGAACTCGTCGAAATAAATTTTCTGTTTTGGCAAATTTTTTATAGTAAAATTAAATATTTGTTAATTGACAATTAAAAAACTTATGATATAATACCCCTGCACAAGAGGTAATGAAATGGATAAAAATTCTCAGATTAAACCTGTAGCGCAAAATAAAAAGGCATACCACGATTATTTTGTGATTGAAAAATATGAGGCGGGAATCGAACTTTTCGGCACTGAGGTAAAGTCGGTGCGTCAGGGCAAGGTGAATCTCAAGGATTCATGGTGCTCTATCAAGAATGGTGAAATTTTCGTCAACGGTATGCACATCAGCCCTTATGAACAGGGTAATATCTTTAACCGTGACCCGATCAGGGTGCGCCGTCTGCTGATGCACAAAAAGGAGATCAATCATCTTTTCGGGCAGATGAAGCAGCAAGGGCTCACTATAATACCTTTAAGTGTTTATTTCTCAAAAGGCAGAGCAAAGCTTGAGGTTGGATTGTGTAAAGGTAAAAAGCTTTACGATAAACGCGAAACAGCCGCCAAAAAAGAAGCTCAGCGCAAAATTGAGAGAGAAATGTCTTCAAGAAGGTAAAACAACCGTTGGTTGAGGCGATTTTTACTCAAAACCAACCGTTGGTTTAGCTGAAAACAGTGTGTTTCAACTGTTGTTCGCTTCAAAATTTTCGAATTCTCCGATAGAATGAAGGCACATTCCAAAAGCCGAAAGGAGAAAAAACGATGACATTTTTTAACAGAAAACCCAATGATGAAAACATTTCAGGTGAGCAGGCTCAGAGCAGTGCCGCAGCAACGGTAGGCTCAAGGATTGCCGCAGCGCGCAAGAAGCTCGGTTACACTCAGGAGGAATTCTCTCAGCTTGTGGGAGTAACTTCGCAGGCGGTTTCCAAATGGGAAAACGATTTATCCTGCCCTGATATTATGCTTCTGCCTAAGATTTCGCAGATTCTCGGCATCAGCATTGATGAGCTGCTCGGCAACGCCAAGGCTCAGCCTGATGCTCAGACGGCATCTCAGCCCGAAGCGGATTTAAGTAATCTCAGCCTGCGCATACGTGTTACGGGCGAAAACAGAAAACCCGTAAACGTAGCCCTGCCCATGACTATGGTGAAAAAATTCACCAAGCTCGGCACGGGAATTGCAAGCATCGTCAACGTCGGTACAGACTCACTCAGCAGTAATCAGATTGACGGTATTTTCAATCTTATTAATGAAGGGGTTACGGGTCAGCTGCTTGACGTTGTTGACGAAGCGGGTCAGCACGTAGTTATTGAAATAAGTTAGTTTATTAATAAAACCTTATTTATTATATGTGTGAATTTTCTGCGGTGCGTGATGTTTAATGCGCATTACGCACTGCGGATTTCAAAAACGATATATGGGGATGAAAGGATTTCGACGGGGAGTCTGAATCCGGATAAGCGAGCAGAGGCGCGGATCCTCTTTAAAAGCCGCAAACTTTTTAAATTAAACGACAACAATAAAGTTGCTCTTGCTGCTTAACTAAAGCAGCCGTTTCTGTCGGAAGTACTGCGGTCCGATAAGAAGCGTCGATCAGCAGTGAACGTGAACAGGGGAGTGCCCCGTAACCTGTCATGCAATACGCGGCTACCGATGAACTGAGCCTGCCCGCCGGCGCTTTTCAAAGGGAATTTCAAAAGACGGTATACGCTCGTAGAAAGTCTTGAGGAGGGCTTTTCGGACGCGGTTTCGATTACCGCCATCTCCACCACGCCTTTTTTCGCACAAGCGAATTCTTATACAAAAAATAAGGGGGAAGTTTATGAACAAAAAAGCATTAACGTTGATTGTTTCGTCAATAGCGGTTGTAGCCGTGTGCGTAGGTATTGTTTCCTTCGTGAGAAAAGACGGCGGCAGTCCCGTGCCTGAAATCCAAAGCACTTCATCAACCACTCTTGCCGAAAGCACCAGCCAGCAGATTCCTGAGCAGTCAACAACGCTCGCTCAAATTACTCAGACGGTTACCGAAACGGTGCTTGAAACAATGTCAACCACAGCAACAACAAAGGTTACAACCACCTTAACTACCAAGGCTGAGGATGAAACCACAAGAACCATTGAGGATGCGGCTGAAGACGTTGAGGATATGGAAATAGGTCACGCATCAACTCCTTCCACCTCATCAGGTAAGCTCCCGTCTGATATGACCTTTGCAGGTCTTTACCTTGCCGGCTATGACGTTATCGGCTTCAAGCCTTATCTTTATAATAATGATAAGGATTGCGTTCAGTCCGAATTGGGATACAATGAAGTTTATGACAAGGGCGCAGCTCTTATCGACTTCCATATCAAAACCTGCCGTATCAAGTTTTATGATTACGACGGAAGAGACTGGCTTGTTCAGCTTTGGAAGGGTCAGTATATTTCGGGCGACGTAGGAACAGTAGGCTGTGAAATCGGTCTTTACAACAGAAAAGCAGGCACACCCAGCCTTATCGGCCATTATAACTGCGCTAAGGAAGCAGATTGGCTCGGTATGGAAATGACTATGTACTGGGATGAAAATCGCACAGGTAACTATACTCCCCAGTTTACAAGAGACTATACCAAGTATTGGTGGCCTACCGGATTTGTTGACGGACAGATGAAAAACGTTAAAGATACACAGGAGATTTTTGTTCTTGCAAGAATCACCTTTAAGGATACTCTTATGACCGACAAGTTCGTTGAAGCGATGTCCAAGCTCGGCTTCCAGGAGGTTTCCTCCTTCTCGCCTTATACAATGGATACTTACAAGCGTTACGGCTGTGACGTTATATTCACCTGGAGAGATATTCTCAACTAAATCTTAAAAATTCTCTAACATAATACCGCAAACTCTTGACTACAGGAGCAAAAATTGATATAATTATTTGGATGAGCGTAGGAGCGCAAAAAATCCCGTTTGGAGGCTTACATAATGAGTAAATCAAAAATTATGGCAATAGTAATTGCTGCCGTTGTGCTTATTGCAGGCGTAGCTGTTGCCGTACCGATGATCAAAAATGCGAAGGAAGTCGAAGTGCCTGAAACTACTACAGAAACCACCACTCAGGTTTACACCGAGCCCGTTCTTAACAGCGAAATTCCTTCAGTAACAGAAAATCAGGTTATCACCGATGCACAGGGTAACGTTGTAACTACTCTTCAGAACGTTGTGCAGACGGTTAAAAAGACTACCACCACCAAGCCAGGCGGTAACAGCAGCAAGCCCACTGTAAACGGCAACGGCAACACCGGCGGCAAGGTAGACGTAACTTACGAGGATTCGTCCGATACCGGTATCTGGTATGTTGATGCTCTTGACAGAGGTCTTACCAGCATGGAGCAGCAGGCTGTTCTCGGCTATAGCTACAACAGCGAAAAGGGCTACTTCTATACTGACGATAAGGACTGCTGGCAGTACGGCTTCGGCTATAACGAAATCTACGACCAGATGGCTCCCATTACCGTTATGTTCATTGACGAAGTAAGAATCAGATTTGACTATGACGACAGAGCATGGATGATTCAGCTTTGGAAGGGTCAGTACGGCTGGGTATTCGTAGGCGCTGAAATCGGCGTTTACACTACCGAAAACTTCACCTCATCCGAGATTGATGAAAACGAAATCAACCATTACCAGTGCGCAGCTCAGGCTGACTGGCTGAATATGGATATGCACGTTTACTGGGATGATGACCGTGACGGCAAGTATACTTACCTCTTCTCAAGAGATTACACCAAGTATTGGTGGGCAACAGGCTTCTGGTTCGGCACTCTGAACAGATTCTCCAGCCCCATCACCGAGCTTAGAATGACTTCTCACATCACCTTCAAGGATGAAGTTATGGCAACTCTCTTCACCAAGGGTATGAAGAAGAAGGGCTTCACCTCCGCTTCCTCCAAGGATGCTCTTTCCTACGATTCAATCTATCAGAGCGGCGCAGACGTATGGTTTGACTGGCGTGCAATCCACGACTCAACCTACAGCGATTATGAAACAACCGCTCCTGCTAACCAGACTACAACAACTATCACAGTTCCCGTAAGAGACTAATTGAGTAATTTAACCACTATTGGTAAGGGGTTCGTCAGATTTTTGTATAAATCATAAAAACCTGCATATAACAGAGTTTTTTCTTAAAAAAATATTGACATTAGCCCCTGACCGTGGTAATATAAGGTAACAATTGTTGCTCTTGCAATAAATATTTGAAAGGAATGGTTCACAATGAAAAAAGCACTCGCACTCGTACTTGCACTTGTATTTGCATTTGCAATGTCCACAATGGCTTTTGCTGCTGACGCAGACATCACCGGCGCTGTAAACGACATCGTTGACTACGCTAACGGCCTTCTTGAAGGTTCAGATTCTGACGTTATCGGCACAATTGAGGATGCAGCTGTTGGCGCTCTTGAAGCTCTTGCTAACCTTGATCTCAAGGCACTCGATACCGACAATATTGCCGGCGCTATCGACGGTCTTCGTGACTCTCTTGAGAGTGTAGGCATCAGCACTTCCAGCGGCACCATCTCCGATCTCATCGACAACCTCAAGGGTACTATCAAGGATTTCTACGCTCCTAACAGCGAAGAGCCCACAGTTCCCGAGGTTCAGCCCGAGACCGGTTCATCCGCAACAACAGGCATCGCTGTTTTCGCTGCTGTTTCCGTAGCAGCTGCTGCAGCATATGTTTGCACCAAGAAAAAGGTTGCGTAAGTTAAATTAACGCAAGAATTTAGTTTCGTAACTTTTCGGCTTGTCTCTTTTGAGGCAAGCCGTTTTTCTTTTTTTCTTTTTTAAAATTAATATATGTAGGATATTACTTGACTTTTGAGGGAAAATAAGGTATCATTTATTAGTATGCGGATTGGTGAGTTTACATAAATTTCATAGTTGACTCACAGTTTGTTATTAAAGGTTTATTATTATATCAGAAATATAAAAAGTGGACAGATTAGTGGAGTGAGGAAGAAAAAATGACTAAACCTTTTTACAAAGTGCGTGAATTCAATGATTTACGCGAGCTCATCAATATGAGCGCTCAGCTTTTTGCTGACCGTCCTGCTTTTGAAGTTAAAAACAAAAGCGGCGCACATTTTGAAATCAGCTATACCCGTTATAAGCACGAGATTGAGTGCCTCGGCACAGCCCTTTACGATATGGGTCTGTACGGCCAGAGAATCGCTATTTGTGCGGATAACTGCTATGAATGGTGCGTTACCTACATGGCAACCGTTAACGGTCTGGGTGTAATTGTTCCTATTGATAAGGAACTCCTTTTTGAGGATATCAACACCATTCTTGAAACAGCTGACGTAAAGCTCCTTGTTTGCGACAGAAAGATCAACCATAAGCTTCTCCCCAATAAGGACAAGCTTAAGAGCGATCTTACAATAGCTCACATCGGTGCAGATAACGATGAAAACAAGCTCACTTTTGAAAAGCTTTTTGCCAGAGGCGAGGAACTCCTCAAGCAGGGTGATCGCCGTTACCTTGATGCACCCATCGATCCCAATGCTATGTGCTCGCTTCTTTTTACATCGGGCACCACCGGTATGTCAAAGGGCGTTATGCTTTGCCACCGTAACTTCTGCTTCGAAGTTAAGTCAGCGATGAGCATTATTAAAATCAAGCCTGAGGATTGCGGAATTTCTCTGCTTCCTCTTCACCACACCTACGAAAGCTCTATTATCCTTTTCTTTGCTCCTTACTGCGGCGCAAAGGTTACCTTCTGTGAGGGCTTCAAGTACGTTCTTCAGAACATGAAGGAGTTCAGCCCCTCCATTTTCGTAAGTGTTCCCCTTATTCTTGAAACCGTTCATAAGCGCATCCTTGAGGCTATCAGAAAGAAGCCCCACGGTGAAACCCTTTTCAAAATCGGTAAGGTTCTCTGCAAGGCAGGCTCTTACGTAGGTCTTGACCTCAAGAAACTCTTCTTCGGAGAGATTCAGGAAGTATTCGGCGGTAATATGCGTCTTATCATCTGCGGCGCAGCGCCCATCAATCCTCAGATTCTTAAGGACTTTGACGCTTTCGGTATTCAGATCGTTTTCGGTTACGGTCTTACTGAGTGCGCACCCCTTGCAATCATGAACCATGACCGTCTGCACCTTGCAGAATCCATCGGTGTTCCGCTTCCCGGCGTTGAAGCAAAGATTATTTATCCCGATCCGCAGACAGGCGTTGGCGAAATCTGCGTTAAGGGTGACATGGTAATGCTCGGTTACTACAACAACCCCGAAGAAACCGCAGAGGTAATTGATGAGGACGGTTTCCTTCACACAGGTGACCTTGGTTACACTGATGATAAGGGCAGATATTATATTGTCGGCAGAAGCAAGAACGTTATCATTCCTGCTAACGGCAAGAACATCTACCCCGAGGAGCTTGAGTATCATCTCGGCCTTGAGGATTCCGTATGTGAGTGCCTTGTATACGGCGGTAAGAACAAGAAGGGCGAAACTGTTGTTGCAGCTAAGGTTTATCCCGATTTCGCATATCTTCTTTCAAAGTATCCTGACAAGAAGACTGCTGACGATTTCACAGACGATGAGCTTAAGGCTATTGTTAAGGAAGCTGTTAACAATGTAAACAGTAAGCTCCCCTCCTTCAAGCATATCGTTAAGTATAAGGCTCGCCGCAATGAGTTTGTTAAAACTACTACGGCAAAGATTCAGCGCCATAAAAACTAAAAGAATAAAGGCTGACCTTCGGGTCAGCCTTTTTTGTTTACTATGAAATTTTATTGTTTATTCAGCTATATCGTAGGCATTAACGAGTCTGAAATATTCATCCTCCGAAATAGCAACAACTGAGCCGTGGCGTGGCTTGAGCTGATTTACGGAGTATGTGGAGCGCTGCACCTGCCTGAAAGTTTTGAAATCGCGGGTCATCTGTGCAAAGAAAGTGCCGTTGCTGTATTCGTCCATAATCATCATCCATGCATCAGTGCCCGTTATGCGGTACATGGTGCTGCCCTCAACTCCAAACCAGTTAAGAGAGCAGATTGTATACGGCTCATCGTAAGGACCTGTGAGATTCTTTGATTTAACGTAGGCGATTTTCTGAGTCAGATCCTCTTTGAAGTACAGATAGTAATAACCGTCCTTTTCATTGTAGATTATATCGCCGTCAATACACTGTATATTTCTCAGCTCGCCCGTTTCGGGGTCAGGCTCGTTCCATCTGCCGTAGAGCACCTGCGGCTCGGTGACAAAGGTTTTAAAATCCTTCGTGTAAGCGTAGTAATGCCCTGCGCAGTCATTTTCAACCGTAGAGGTTGCCCAGTAAACCATGTACATACCCTTGTCCGCATCCCATATTGCCTGCGGCGCCCAGGCTCTGTTTGCATTTTCAAAGCCCTTAAACTGTCTTATATCAATAACTGTTTCATCCGTCCAGTTAACAAGGTCGTAAGAGCGCCAGCTTATAAGGGCATGGTTAGAGGTCCAGCCCTGCATGGCATCCATATCCGTTGCAATTATAAAATAGCAATCTTTTCCGTTTTCATCGGGACCTTTGAGGATATAAGGGTCACGCACGCAGAGTGTGCCTTTAGTCTGCTCGATGATTGCATCGTTATTGTTGAGCGCCTTGAAGTTGTAACCGTCTGTGCTTACGGCAAGATGTATGGCCTGCTCGTCGGGCTCATTGCCCACAAAGTAGCAGAAAAGGTATGCGCCGGAGGTGCTGTAAGCAGGGTAGGCATAATCGTTAAAGATGTAGTTAAAAAGATAATAGGGAATCATTATTATCGCAAGCAAAAGGCGGGCAAAGGACATACGGGTCATATTATTTCTCCTTTTTTCCTGAAATGTGCTGATACACAAGATAAACTATGGGATAAGCAACGCCTGCAACAGGCCAGAGAATCCAGGTGTAATCCCAGTTGTTGGTGGCAAAGCTCCATGCAAGGTAGATTGCGGTTGCGCCAAGCCAATAAATTGAGGAAATGCTTTTGTTCCGGGAGTTGATTTTTTCCGGGGAGAATTCACCGTCCCTGAGCAAGCGGTGCATACTGCGGCTTCTCACGGTGCCGATAATGTAAAGCATAACGGCAATTCCGATTATTGCGAGAGTTACGGCGACGCAGACGCAAACGGCAAATCCGTTGCCGAGGAATGCGGAAATCAGGATAGGGGTGGGGGAAATTATGCACAGGCAGGTTGCGATAACGTTGGTAATTACTCCGAAGGGAGTGAAAAGCTTATCCTTTTCCTTTACCATGCCCGAAACACCGTATTCGGTTTCAAAATCCCTATCAAGGTAGCTGAAGGCGGCGTTTTTGAATGAGCAGTATATAAACATACCCACCGCTGCGGCAACAAGAAGAAGCAGGGCGACAATGCCGATTGTAACAGCGACGCCGATATTTAGATTAAAGTACTCCGTGGCGCCTGACAGTATGATAAGAGCACACGGGGAGATAATGCACAGGAATACGCCAAGAGCAATTATAATAGATGCCTTTTTTCTGTGCTCAATATATTCGTTAGCTTCCGCCATGGTAACTCGTTTGACACCTGAGGAAATATCGCTGTTTGTGAACTCCTCATTTTCAATTTCGTCTTTAAGAAGATAATCCGTTGTTACTCCGAAAAGCTCACCGAGCTGCAGGATTTTTCCAATGTCGGGTATTGTCTGCGCGCTTTCCCATTTAGAAACCGCCTGCCTTGAAACATTCATTTTATCAGCAAGCTCCTCCTGAGACCAGCCGTTCTTTTTTCTGAGTCTTATAATTTTGTCAGCTAAAATCATTTTGTTCACCTCTCTGAAAAATTCGGCACAAAGCTCTGCCGTCACTTGTATTGTAGCTTTTTCGGCGGTTTCCTGCTACCAAACGGCGGATTGCAATGTGTCAACCGAGGGTTGCAACGCTCTTTTTTGTTTGATTATAGCGTTTTTTAATAAAAAAAGCAACAGCTTTAATAACCGTTGCGTTTTACGCAGAGGTGCAGTATAATAATCACAGAAAGGCGGTGCTGCGATGAATGAACTGAGCAAACTGTTTCTGAATATAAATGACGGTGACACGGTAAAGCTTGAAAAAGGCAGAGAGTATCACGTTTGTCAGGATGACTCTTTTGAAATGAAAGGCTATTTTTGCTCCAACACCGCGAAGAAGCACGAAAACCCAGAGGGATTGCGCAGAGTTGCGATTTATCTAAAAGAAAAAAAGAATATAACTGTTGACGGAAACGGTGCTTGCATAACCGTTCACGGCAAGATGACTCCCATGCTTTTTGACAGATGCGAGAATATCACGGTTAAGAATCTGTCAATAGATTATGCCTGCCCTACAATGACTGAGTTTGAAATTCTCTCAAACAACGGCGGCGATTGTGTTATCAGAATAAATCCCGATTGCCGTTTCAGGTTGGAGAGTAACAGTATCATCTGGCAAGGCGAGGAGGATGCAAACGGCAACCCTTATTGGGAGGACAGTTACATCGGTAACCGCCGCTATACAAAGCTTTATGACCCTGAAAAGCGTATGTGCCGTGATTTCAGGCGCGATGACTTGGAGTTTGAAGCCGTCGAGCAGCTTGATGATTTCACTCTCAGGGTTGTGCTTAAGGATAAAAACGTTTATTTCCCTGCAGGGCATATTATGCAGACTCGTAATATTGTGCGTGACCAGACGGGAAGTATGTTTGAAAGATGCAAAAACCTGACGTTCGAAAATCTCAGGGTTATGTTTATGCACGGGCTCGGAATGGTTTCGCAGTTTTGTGAAAACGTCACTTACCGCAACTGTGATTTTACTCCGAAGCAGGGCAGAACAATTGCAAGTACTGCGGATTTCTTCCAGTTTTCGGGCTGCCGCGGAAAGCTTACGGTTGAAAACTGCAGAGCGTGGGGCGCTCAGGATGATTTTATTAACGTCCACGGCACGCACCTGAGGATTATTGAAAAGAACAGCGCCGAAAAAAGCCTGACAGTACGCTTTATGCACGCTGAAACCTGGGGCTTTCAGGCGTTTGATGCAGGGGATGAGATTGAATACATAAAGTGGGATACGCTTAATCCCTACGCGTCGGCAAAGATTCTGAGCTTTGAAAAAATAAACGATACCGATATAGAGCTTTGGCTTTCCGAAGAGCTGCCTGAAATTGAGGTTGGCAAGGACGTTGTTGAAAACGCCACGTTTACCCCTGATCTTTACGTGAGAAACTGCGATTTCGGGCCTACTGCAGGCAGAGGAATCCTATGCACCACAAGGGGTGAGGTTATTATTGAAAACAACAGGTTTGAAAATCTCTGGGGACCTGCTCTGCTTGTGGAGGATGACTGTAACTTCTGGTTTGAATCAGGTTACACGAAAGAAATAATTTTCCGTAACAATACAGTGATAAGCTGTGATTACGCAAACACCTGGGAGAATTCGCCCGTAATCCGCTATTCACCGAAGGTTATGGATGAGAGCAAAGGGGAATTTGTTCACGGCAGATTGGTGCTCAGCTGTAACAGCTTTAAAAATCCCGTTTACGGCAAGCATTGCATATGGCTTGAATATCTGAGGGAAGCCAAAATCTGCTCCAACTTATTTGATGCCCCTTACAGCATAAGGACACGTTGCACGGGTGACGTGTGTGATAATGGTAACTTTGTTAAAAAACAGTATTGACGGAGGAAACTGTATGAGCTACGTTAAAGCGGTTGTGTCATTTATTCAGGTGCTTCTTCTTGTTGTGGGAATAATTCCTGTCAGCACGGATTCGGTAAGCTATTCGTCAACCGAGTACGAAGCGCCCGTGATTTCTGCGCCGATGTATCTTGTAGAGGGCGGCGAATCGGATTTTGTTATTGTTACTCAGGATGAACCCGATGAATGCATACAGACTGCAGCTGAAGAACTGCAGACTTATATTGAAAGAATAAGCGGTGCAAGGCTCGATATAGTGAGCGAGGCTGAGCTTGAAGAGGGCGAGAATGCAATAATTCTCGGCCAGACTGAGTTCGGTGATGCTCTTACGCAGACGGATTATTCCGGAATCGGAGAGGACGGATTCTTGCTGTATTCTGACGGTGAGAATTTTCTTATCAGAGGCGAGGACAGCAGAGGCACTCTTTACGGAGTGTACACATTCCTTGAGGAATATCTCGGCGTGCGTTGGTTTACTCCCGAGCTTGAGAGAGTGCCTGAGAGTGAAGATGTTATAATTGATGCGGCGATTGACCGTGTGGTTGAGCCGTCGTTTTCCGTGCGCCGCAATGACACTATGGGCACCAATCACGCTTACAGGGCAAGGAGCAGAATGAACGTTTCGTTCCATTATGACGTGCCCGAATACGGCGGAGCGCTCACCTACGTGCTGTGGGACGTTACGCTTGATAAGCTTGTTCCCGATGCTCTTTTTTCTGAACATCCCGATTATTTTGCAATGAATCCCGACGGAACACGCACAACGGATCAGGTGTGTCTGTCAAATCCCAAGGTGCTTGAGGTTGCAATTGATAACGCAAGGGAAGCTATACTTGCCTGTGAGAAGGATGCAAGGTATATCCATATCGGTCAAAAGGACAATATGAACTACTGCCATTGCGAATCCTGCACGGCATTGCATAAAAAATACGGCAGCGTTTCAGCGCCTGTACTGATTTTTACAAACGCCTTTGCCGATGCGCTTGATGATGAATTCCCCGATTTTATGTTCACTTTCTATGCTTACAATGAAACGGACAGACCTCCTACGGATTTATCACTCAGATGCAGACCGAACGTTGCCCCTGTGCTTTGCGGTCTTCATAAGGCGTGTCGCAGCCATCCGCTTACCGAGTGCGGCTCTAAGGACGGCGTTGAAAACGAAACCTTTATGAATGAATTCGGCGATACCGAGCCTACGATTGCGCAGGATTTTGCAAATTGGGTCAAGATTGCCGATACCACGTATATCTACGATTATACCATCAATTTCCTTAATACCGCTCAGTTTTTCTCGAATTTTGAAACAATGCAGTCCACCATGCAGTATATGCATGATATCGGAATAACGGGCTATATTTACAACTGCGGTGACGGACATTACGCCGCTTACAATGCGCTGAGGAATTATCTTTTGTGCAAGCTTCAGTGGGACGTTGACTGTGACGTTGAGTACCATATGACTGATTTCATCAATGCATATTACGGCGAGGACGCCGAGCCTTATATCAGAGAAATCCTTGATATTCAGACGGCTCAGGTCAAGGCAACCGCCCATGCGTTTGATTTTGACTGGCACTATCAGTCGGGCTTTTATCCTTTCTATACCGTTAACCGCCTTGACAGACTCTGGAGCAAGGCACTTAAAGCTGACGTGACAGATGAACAGCGCTTCAATATTGAGGTTGACAATCTCAGCTGGGAATACTTCAAGGCTAACCAGTTTATCGGAAAATACTCCTTCCTCAACCCCGGCAGACTCAAGGCAAACGAAGAGCTGTACGACAATTTCAAAGCACACGGTGTTGACCGTGTTTCCTCCTTCGGAACTATTCCGGCAGATAAGAGCGAGATTGACTTTATGTTAAGACCGTTTAATTGGGGTTAAATTAAATAAACATAATACCGCCGTATGGAATTATCCACACGGCGGTATTTCTATGTATTGATTAATAAATCACTCTGTTAATACCAAACAGATTCTTAAAGAATGAGAGGAACTTCTGCCAGAAGCCAGCTTTTGAAACGAGGGTAATTTCGTCCAAAATCTCCTCGCCGTCGGCGTTGGTAACGGGGTTTTCTTCCTCGTCAACTAACTTTGCATAAATTGTCGGGTTGCCGTTTGCAATAGCTGTTACACGGCATTCCAATCCGTCCTCTCTGACCCAAGTAGAAACGCCTGCGCCCTCAACAAGCCACGCAATCGCATAGCCCTCAGGAATTTCAATTTCGCCGAGAGTTAAAACAAGCGTATCACCGAAGTTGATTTTATTTGTTGATGTTTTATTGATTTTCAATTCAACATCCAACACCTCAACAAGTGCGTAATAACTGAAATGCGTTGTTTCAAACACAAGGTAGCCGTCTTTATATTCAGCATACATCGGTTCAAGTTTACCCGTGTTGGAGTCAACGTGATAAACAAAGGTTCTTGTGTGGTCATAGCCTGACGGCAACGGAATTTTAACCGTAACCTTGCCGTTTGGCTGTGTTGCAACGCCGTTGATAGTCATCGTAATATCATAAATAAATTTCTGCGTTGAATTTAAGGCAGTGTCAATTATGTCAAATGCCTCACCGTCAAATGCTTCCTCAACGTTAATTTCGACTTCTCCCTCATAATCATCCGCCACATAATCCATTTCAATGCCTGTTTTTTCATCAACAGCCGTTGACACCTTTAATTTTGCGATTACCTCTTCCTCTAAAATCTCACCGCAAACCGTACATTTTTTAACACGTTTGCCGTTAGTATCAACCGTGGGTTCAAGTACGGTTTCCCATTCACCGGGAGTATGACCGGCAGGAATAACTGTAACATCACCTATAGGCTCACCGCATTCTGCGCAAACGGTATATTCCATTCCGTTAACCGTACAGCTTGCGGGAACCGTAACAGTTTTGGGTGTGTGCTCGTGCTCAGACTCCTCATGACCACTACATACCCTAAATTCTATATTGTTTTCTTTTGCGTATGTTTTTGCAAAACAATTTTCCGTTGTGGAACAGATGTAGTTTGCACCATAATAGAACGCTTCCTCGCCTATTGTTAGTACACTTGTAGGAATATGTAAATATTCTATGTTATAGCAATTATAGAATGCGCCTTTTCCGATACTTGTTACACCATCAGGTATTATGATATCAGCAAGAGCGAAGCAACCTCTAAACGCACAATCGCCTATGCTCGTTAAACTATCCGGCAACATAACATTGGTAAGCCCTGTGCAATATTCAAATACGCCCTCTCCGATAATTGTCACTCTATCCGAAATCATTAATTCTTTAAGATTAGAATTGTTTGCAAATGCATAATCTTGAATCTCCGTTACACTATCCGGTACTGTATAACTAATCATATTGCTGCCGGTAGGATACTGTATAAGCTTAGTCTTGTTCTTATCAAACAGCACGCCAAAGCTATCGCTTGAATAAATACTGTTTTCTTCATCAACTGTTATGCTCGTCAGAGAACTGCATCCGATAAAAGCAAACTCTCCTATATTAGTTACACTTTTAGGTATAGTTATTGCTTCTATGCTACGGCACCAATTAAACGCTTCACTGCCTATACTTTTTAAATTAGTCGGAATATTTATTTCAATAAGGTTTTGACAATTTTCAAATGCACTTACTCCAATGCTTGTTACGGTGTTTGCAATTGATATATTTGTTAGATTCCAACACTCAATAAATGCACCTACACCGATAGTCGTAACTCCTTCACCAATTATTACGCTTTTAATATCAGAAATATATTCGCACCACGGGCTGAGATTCCCAAAAGAATCATAATCATACATTGCTCCGGTACCGCTGATTTCAAGCAGACCGGTTTGTGTATCGAGTGACCAAATAAGATTATCGCCGCAGGTGCCGCTTACTGCATTTTCTGAAGTTCCGGAAGTTGTAGGCTCTTCTGTTGTAGGTTCTTCCGTTGTAGGCTCTTCGGTCGAGGGCTCTTCGGTCGTGGGTTCTTCGGTCGTGGGTTCTTCGGTCGTGGGTTCTTCTGTCGTGGGTTCTTCTGTGCTATGCTCCGTGCAAACCCTAAACTCGATTTCATTTTCAATTGCATAAGTTCTTGCGTAGCATGCTTCTGTTGCCGAACACATATGTGTTAAAGTCGCATCAACAAATGCATCACCGCCTATGAAGGTCACGCTAACCGGAATATGCACATATTCAAGACTTTCACAACAAGCGAATGCATAGCCACCAATCGCCGTTACACTCTCCGGAATAATATACTGTGTTCTGTCGCTGCCGGAAGTATATCTTATAAGCGTTTCCTTACTCTTATCAAACAAAACGCCATAGCTATCGTTGCTGTAATATTGATTATTCCGGTCTACTTCTATATTTTCAATTACCGCACTATCAAAAGCACCTGCGTTTATTTTACTGTACAACCAAGACGTGTCTCCTAAAATATCTTGTGAGATAATTGAATTGGAGAAATCAGCTAATATTGTTCCTTTTAGCTTTTTGCCAATAGAAACGTTCTTTAGATTTTCACAGCCACAAAATGTATCTGCCCCCAAATATTCAACACTATCACCTATACTAACACTCTCCAAATCCGCACATTCAAAGAATGCGAAGTGTCCCAAATCAACAACGCTATCAGGAATATCAATCTCTTTTATTGATGTTTGCGCAAATGCCATATAACCAATATGCTCAATACTGTCAGGTAAACAAATATAGGTTAGATACTCACAATCCCAAAATGCGCCCCCTTCAATTGTTGCTACAGTTGATGGTATCTCAAAGCTTCCCATAATATTTGAATTAGAACATTTAATTAATCTTGTTTTGTCTTCATTGAACAAAACACCTAATTCGTCAACGAAAAACTCTTTATTATCTGCATCAACTTCAATCGTTCCTATATTTAAATTCGCAAATGCATCATCACCAATATACACAACACTATCAGGAATATAAAGATCTAATTCAACTCCAGGGTCACCATATAAATAATCTGCAATACCCACTGTGCCGTCTCTTATTATGCAGTATGTATCGTTTTCATTAAAACTTCCGAATTGACCGATCAGCCAATTATCAATATAACAAAAACCGTATTCGTCTCTGTTATTTATGTTCAATGTATATCCTGTATTCACAAAGGCATATCTTCCTATTGACTTTATACCACTGCCAATATGAATATCAGTCAAACTGTCACATTCTACAAACACACTCGCACCTATTTTTTGCACGCTGTCAGGAATTACAATACTTTCCAGATATAAACAGCCAAAAAAGGCTTCATCACAGATCTCAATTACGCTATCGGGTATAGTTACACTTTTAAGATTCTTCGCTGCACCAAAAGATAATGCACCTATTTGTTTTACAGTCGATGGAATTTCATATATAGTTGCTGTACCATTAAACGGATAATAGAGCAACTGTGTTTTTGCTTTATCAAATAAAACACCGTTTTCATCGCTTGTGTAGTACTGGTTGTTCTTTTCTACACTTATTCCGCTACCGGTACCAACAAACGCACCCTCACCTATATAATTTACCGAAGCAGATAAATTAATTTTACCAGTCAGATTATAACAATTTGCAAACGCACATATGCCAACGCTTTCCACAGCATTAGGAATAGACAAACTTGCCAAACTTGTATAATAAAACGAATACATACCTATAGTTTTCAAACTATCTGGAAGTGTTACGCTAATTAAACCAAGGCAAAATCCAAAAGCAAAATCTCCAATACCAGTTATTGTGTCTGCAAACGTTACCTCCTGCACAGAGGAAAGATTAAAAAAGGAAAATGCACCTATATAAGTTATACCGTCCGATATTGAAACAGACTTGATTATATCAGCGTATTGCATATATTCTGGAATCATATTTCCGGTATATGTGCCTTGATAGGCAGCAAAAAGGTCATCATAATCATACATAGGTCCTGTGCCGCTGATTTCAAGCACACCGGTATCTTTATGCAGAGTCCAAATTGCATTATCACCACAAGCGCCTGAGTATGTTGCGGCTGAAGCCTTAGAGCCAAACCACCCAGGCAACTCAAGCCCGATAAATCCGCTTAACGGTGCGGCGGTGAGGGTCAGGACGACAGCTAATATAACCGCCAAAGATTTTTTGAACAGTTTTTTCATTTTGTGTTTACCTCCTAAAATAAAAAGTGCGCCCAACGAAGATGAGCGCACAAAAAACGCAAACCCCGGTAGTCGCCAAACTAACATATGTGAAAATGGATACAACTCCACAACAACATTTTTCGGAGTTTGAATTTTTATCAAATTCCCAATTGTTGTTATAGTCAAAATTAAGCGTATTTATCCATAAAAAGAAAAGATACACCCGATTTTCACATATTAAGTTAGTTTGGCATTAATTAATATACCACATCTGCGTAAGTTATTCAACAATATTTTTTAAAAGGTTTGTAGGGGCAATTCACGAATTGCCCGCCGTAAAAGTGATATGTCGGTAAAAACGGGCGATTCGTGAATCGCCCCTACAAATAATCATCCCGACAAATTGCAATTTATAGAAATAATGTATAAATCACAGACACTCAACTGTACGGTCAAGTGCCTGTGATTTATTGTCATTTATAATGTTAGTAATAATTAAATTTATGCTGTTTTGCTCATTTCAAATACGAGCTCGCCGCCTGCCATCAACTGTTCGTGTGTTACGTAAACGCCGTCGAGCTTAACGCCATTGAGTGTTACGCTCTTGACGTATACGTTTTTGTCGCCCTGATTGTTTGCGGTGATTTTAAGGGTATTGCCGTTTGAGAGGGTAACCATTGCGCTGTCAACACAAGGTGAACCGAGCCAGTACTGGTCTGTACCTGCAAGCGGATAGAAGCCCAGAGCAGAGAAAACGTACCAGGCGCTGGTTGTGCCGCCGTCGTCATTGCCGTCAAGTCCGTTTATATCGGAGCTGAAGCGATTCTTAAGAGTCCAGCGCACCCATTTCTGCGTAAGGTCGGGTCTGCCTGCGTTGCTGAAAAGGTAGGGGGTGTGAATATCGTGCTGATTACCTACCCAGAAGCCTGAGCCGGGGTCAAGGGCAGCACGGGAAAAGGATGCATCCTCCATGAAATCCTCAAGCTCGCTTACGAAGTATTCCTTTGAGCCGAAAAGCTCAATCATACCGTCAATATCATGCAGAGCGTTCCAGCGCCATTGCCTTGCGCTGCCTTCGGCGTAGCAGTTAGCAAATTTCTTTATCATGACCATATCGTAGAAAGAGGTCATACCGGGCATAAAGTTCCATACGAAGCTTCCGTCCGAATTCCTTGCGCGGAAATACTTTGTTTCGGGGTCGAAAACGTTTTTGTAGTACATTGATTTTGCGGTGTACCTTTCAACGTCCTCGGTTTTGCCCAGAGCCTCTGCAAGCCTTGCAATTGCGGCATCCTGCCAGGAAAACTCCACGGTAAGGCTTACGGATTCCTCATTGCCTGCAAGGTCCTGAGGGATGTAGCCGTATTTATTATAATGCTCAATGCAGCCTCTGCCTGATTTGTTTACGGGATTTTCAGAGGTATATTTCATGCTTTCATAAGCTGTTTCAACGTCAAAATCGGTAAAGCCCTTGAGATAGCTTTCGGTAATCATAATGTTTGCCGAGTCGCCGAACATGGAGCCTGAATATCCTGCACCCATAGGCCAGCGGGGGAGAACGCCGACACCTGCTTCTGACATTTCAACAAGGCTTTTAAGGCAATCCTGCTGAATATCGTGAGCAATGAGTGTGTAAAGAGGGTGCGTGGTGCGGCAGGTATCCCACAAAGACATATCCGTTCTGTAAGTATAACCGTCCGCTACCGAAACTTCCTTATCAAAGCCGAGGTATTCGCCGTTTACGTCGGTGAAATTGGTGGGCATAATCATATTGTGGTAAAGAGCGGTATAGAAAACGGTTTTGATTTCGTCATCGTCACTGTCAATATCTATTACGCAAAGACGTTCTTCCCATTGCTTTGCGGCGTTTTCTCTTACGGAGTCAAAAGTGAGGGAGTCAGCCTCTGCCTTAAGGTTGAGAAGTGCGTTTTCTGCGCTTACGTAGCTTACGCCGATTTTTAATTCAACGCTTTCGTCAAGTGCACCGAAGTTGATATCAACGCTGCAGTCTGTACCTTCGCCTGATATCGTACAGCTCTTTATCGGCTTGTCTGCAACGGCGGCAAAGTATGTGGGCAGACCTTCAAACCTGTCGGAAAAACGTCCGTGCAGGATGCAACCGCCTGTGATTATTCCCGTTTTTTCATCATATTCGGCAAAACCGTCGGTTGAGGTAGTATCTGCCGTGCCGCTTGTAACGTCAATGAAAAGGTGCGATTCCTTATTGGTGTTGAACGTATAACGGTGAACGCCTGTGTGGACGTCTGCAGTCATTTCCGCAAGGCAACCCACTGAGGGGAGATAAACCGCATAATATCCGGGCGAGGCTTTTTCGTTGGAGTGGGAATAGGGCATAACCGCAGGGCCGTTATTGCCGATTGCAGGGGTTACCCTGAAGTTGCAGTAATCCTCTGCGCCCGTGCCTGAAAGCCTTGAGTGACTGAAGCCCTTGATATGGCCGTGCTCGTAATAATAGCCTGAGGTGTTGGTTTTTACGAGGTAAGCACCGCCTACGAAGCAGGTGTCGGGTCCGAGCCTTACTGCGCCGAAAGGTACGGTTGCCGCAGGGCTGAGCATTCCGCAGGTCCAGGGGATTCCGCCGGTGCCTATAAACGGGTCAACGTACTGCCCGTATTCGCCCGCCTGAATCTCAGGCATTTCAATTTTAGTGAATTTTGCGCCGCCTGCAAGACCTGTGAATAGGGTCTCTATTGCAACAAAAACTGCAACAAAGGCTCTGATAAGTTTTAACATAAAAGCGCCCTCCAATTATTTTATATTTTTAATATAGAATATCACGGGGCAAAAGTCAAGGATTCAGCAGGAGATTAGAGGATTTTGTATGAGCTCGTTGCCGTCAAGATTGGCGCTGCGCATTTCAACAGCTGTAACCGCGGTGTCTGAGTAGGTTTTGTAATAGTAAACACCTGTGTCCGTGTTACAGCAGCAGGAGTATCGGGTGTATTCGAGCTCGCCCGATTTTGTTAAAACACAGCCCCTCGGCATTGCAACCGAATCAAGAATGCGGAAAAACTGATTTACGCTTTCGTTTTCATCTATACCGCACACAGAGTTTTCTTTTACAAATACCGCTTTTACAAAACGGGATGCGGAGGAGTAATCCCCCGGCAGACCGAGTGCGCCCATGCCGAGGCTGTAATTATGAAGTGCCGTTTCAGCGGTAAGGTTGTTTTTTGCAAGCTGAGGACTGAGGCTCATGTAGTTGTTGATATTCATACAATGATACTCAAACGGAGGATTGTTGGTAAGAATGCCGAAAGGATTTTCGCAGATTTTCATTCCGCCTTTCATGCACTCAACCGTTATGCTTTTTTCACTGTCTGAAATCAGCCAGTGCAGGGGAGATGAAGGAAGCTTCTCGCTGAAATCCGTTTCGGTAAGATTTGCGTTTGCGATTAATTGAGCAGCCTCTGCGACGCTTTCGCATTTGCCGAGAATCCATGGAATAAACTCAAACACGGCTATATTTTCTTTCCCTTGTGAGAGCGGAAAATAATGGGCATTATCGGGAAAACTGAGCCCTGCCATACTCAGCCCTTTTTCGTTGGTGGCTTCATAATACAGAGGAAAGCAGTCCTCAACGGTTGCCATTCCTATCATGGCGTAGTGGCTTAAGACAGGGGAAGAATTCCGCAGAACGAGCGGAAATTTGCGGGGAGTTATAACAACTCTTTCGCCGTAGGATTTTTCCAAATCAAGGTTTCTTCCGAAATAATGGGATGCTGTTTTAAATGAAATTGCCGTGCACATAGCTTCTCCTTTTGCTTTTTTATTTAGTATGTGCAGGAAATCCGGGGTTATAAAAAAGCAGACGCCGTAAGGATTTACAGCGCCTGCCGATTGGATTATTTGAAATATTTTTCAATGGAGAATCTGTTTTTGAATTCAAAAAAGTGTTCAAGCAGCCTTGTGAAGCGGCTGATCAGGAATCCGTTGATTGTGGCGCAGAGTATTGTGCCGAGCTTTACACCCTCAAACACTCCGAAGCCAAAGAAACTGAACGAGAGAATTATACTAAGCACAACGCTCAGAAAATCAAAGGCGGTTTTAACCTTGTTTATGTTGAAGTTGAATTTTTGCGAAATCTCTTTTACTATAAGCTCATATGCTTCAGGAGAAAGATAGGTGTGGAAAAACAGTGATACCGCAAACGAGCAGCAAACCGTTCCTGTTATAAACCATACGCAGCGAAGCACAAAGCTTTCATCCGGTAACGGCGCGATTATGCTCATAGCGCAGTCAAGCACGGTGCCGTAAAGCACGGCGGTTACAAATGAAAACAGATAGGAAAGCTTGAATTTTCTCACAATTACCGCCGTCAGTATTATGAGCAGCCCCTGAAAGAAATACTCCGACACACCAAAGGAAAACCACGGCAGATATTGCGATACCTTTAAATGGATTATGTAGGCGGGTGCAACAACCATAGACATACCAAAATCGGCCTTTTCGGTGAAGGCTGCGGCGAAAGCCATAATAATCAAGCCCAGAAAATAAGAGATTTCGGTATAAAAGGCCTTCTTTTTCATATTATCTCCTTGCAATAATTAACTCCCTCTGTTTGTGAGCAGAGGGAGCATTCTTTACGTCAATCAATTTTTTGCAGGTTGAAAGGGCTTGGTGTAATTGAGCATAAAAATAATTATGTATGCTACCCACATCGGGATGCTTTCAATGCCGCCGCTTTTGCCGAAGAGCACAAGAAGCACAACCATCAGCACGAGCGTTGCCGCAAGAGTGATAAGCATAACAAGGTGCTTTACACTTTTCTGCATTGTTTTATGAAGCAGAAATGCGATTATAGCCGCCGCAAAGAAAGCGGCAAAGAGCAGAGCGGTTGACCAGTGCGCCGCCATCTGAATCGGTTTGCCGTCCTCAGGCTCAACGGAGGGGATGTTTACGCAAGCGAAAATGCATATAAATCCGAGATAGGTGCAGACGTTGCCGAATTTAGCAAGTTTTTCGTTTTTGAAAGAATTGAGCTTGTAAAGATATTGCAGGTTAAGATAGAGGGAAACACCTGAGAAAACAGCCCACCATACGAAAAGCCTGGGATGGGTTTTGCCTATAACGCTTGCGGTTTTTGCAAGGTCGGGATTGTCGATAAAACCGTAAACCGTGAAGAATACGAAGCCTGCAATGAGCCACGCCATGCAGAAGATTTTGTTATCCGTAAGCACGTCTACAAAATTGAGAAATCCTTGCTTTACGGTAAGCTTTGGTGCAGATTTGGTTTTGTTTGCCATAGTAACCTCTCCTTTACTCAATATTATTTAATTTTGTATTCCAGCCTTGTATAATCGCCGCTGTAGCTTTTGCCCATAAGGAAGTTGCGGGCTTTGAAAACTATTCTGTCGGCATAAACCTCAAAATAGTAGCCGACTCCGCAATCTGTAATGCCGAAGTTGTTGGGCTTTCTGTAGCCGGGGATGCTGATTGAATAAACGCCGTTTTCTTCGTTGATGGTTTCGGGCACCTTATCGCATATACCGCCGTGAAGGTGACCGTTGATGAAGAATACGTTTCTGTATTTTTCCATTACCGCTCTTACTGCGTCATTCTGCTCGCCCATATCGCCTGTTTTCCAGACCTCGGGCAGACCGTGAGTGAAAGCAAAGGGCTGATGGCACATAACGAATACGGGCTTGCCGTCCTTTGTGCCCCTTGCAAGCTCTTTATCAAGGAATGCAATCTGCTCATCGGAAATATAAGCCTTTTCAAGCACTCTCTTTTCCGTGCAGATAACAATAAAAGTGTATCCCTTTACGTCGTAGGAATAGTAGCTTTTGCCGTTTGTTTTAATGTTGAGGTATTCGTCTACCTTCGCCATAACGGTTTTACGGCTTTTGTTGTAGAAAAGACGTGCATCGTGGTTGCCGAGGGTGACAAGCAGAGTCATCTTATCCTTGAATTTATCAAGCACTCTGAAAAAACGTGTGTATTCACTCTTGAAGCTGTAATCCGCAATGTCGCCTGCCATAAGGAAAACGTCAAATTTTTCGGGAGAATTTGAAATATCCTCAAAGGTGTTTGCAAGGTTAAGCTCAGCCTGCTCTCTGTTGGGCAGATGGGTATCCGCAATGGCGGCAACCGCAAGCTTTACGTTTGCGCTGTCCTCAAAAACAATAGGCTCTTCCTTTGAAACCTCGTAAACAACGTCATATTTGGGGTTTACCGCTTTGAGCTGAGCGGCATATTTGTTGTAGGTATCTTTAAGTGATGCCATATTCAGTTCTCTTTCCTTTCGTTTTGCTTTTATCCTTCAATTTCGTTTATCATCTGCTCAAGCATGATGAGGCATCTCGGCACGTGGAAGGGACCCTTGAAGGTTGAGCCGATGCAGGCAGGCAGAGTGGGATTGCCGTCACGCCTTAAATAGCCGTACCATTCGCCGCAGGGAGCGGATGCAAAATACTTTTTACTGTAATCAAGAAGCTGCTCAAAGATATCGAGGTACTTTTTATCACCCGTATCTCTGTAAATCATAAGGGAAGCAATAAGCGCTTCATTATGAGGCCACCAGAGCTTCATATCGTGTTCATAGGCTTCGGGGGGATTGCCGAGGCAGTCAATGAAGTAAAGAATTCCGCCGAATTCCTTATCCCAGCCCTTTTCGAAAGCCATATCAAAAATTTCGATTGCCTTCTTGTGAAGCTCTTTATCGCCTGTTGCGTTTGCTCGCTCCATAAGGAACCAGCTGCATTCGATATCATGGCCGGGGTTGATAACTCTGCCCTCGGTTATATCAAGTCTGGGTGTGCCGTCCGGCGCAACGGACTCAAGAGTGCAGCTGAGCTCAGGCTTTACGTGATATCTGAAAATATCCTCAACGCATTCGTTGGCGCGTGAATTGTAAAGGTCAGCGTTTTCAGGGTCAACCCTGAGCATTACTGAGGTAACGTTGAGAAGAATCATCGGGATTCCGAGCGCTCTGCCTGTACGGGTTTCGGGCTCGGTCTTGGGACCCATTCCCGTGGGGTCGGGCATTCCGTGGTTGAGATTCCAGTACATATCATAAGCTCTGCGTGCTCTTTCAAGGTGCTCGGTTTCGCCGGTGATGCCGTAATATTCTGCGTTTGCGATGCAGTAGAAAGCCTCTGAGTAGCAGTATCTGCGCTGACGAAGAGGCTTACCGTCAGCCGTTACGGTAAAATAAAGTCTGCCGGGTGCGTTTTTATTGATGCAGTAATTTTCAAGGAAATCAAGGCAGCTTTTGCTGGCCTCAAGCCATTCCTGCTTTACGCCGTAAACATGGCAGAGGTAAGCAAAAATCCAGCCGCAGCGGCCCTGCATCCATACGCTTTTATCGGTTGAAAAAACCTTGCCGTCTTTATCAAGGCAGGTGTAAACGCCGCCGTTTACCTTGTCCATGCCGTTCTTAAGCCAGAAATCAGCTACACCGTCAAGCTGTTCAACAATCCATTTTCTTTCTTCTTTAAGATTCATATTGTCACCTTCTGAAATTATTTTTTATATCATTGAAGTGCCTTCCCATTCAGGGTCAGGGGATACACCGAGAAGCTTTGCAACCGTGGGAGCTATATCGGTTATGCAGGCATTTTCTATAGCTTTGCCTGCTTCAAAATCTTTACCCTTTATGATGATTGGGATAAGCATATCCTCGGGCATTTCGCTGCCGTGAGTGCGGTCATGACCGCCGTGGTCTGCCGTGATTATGTAGGTATATTCATCGCCGAGCTGCTCCATGAGCTTTTCAATATTATCCCAGCTGCTTTGGATTGCTTCAAGGTATTCGTCTGTCATCCAGCCGTGTTTGTGACCTGCGGCATCGGGATAGCCGAAATAGATGAAAGTAAAGTCCGTGTCATATTTTTTCAGATATTTTATAGCGGAGTCGGTCAATTCCTCGCCTGCCTCTTTATATCCGATTCTGCGCCCTGCGAAAAAGCAGGCATGAGCGAGAGAGTTGGGGCGGGAAACGTCACGGATTTCCTCCCAGTTATAAAAAAGAGCACACTTTTTGTCAGCCTGCCTGAGGATTTCGCAAAGCCCGGAGATGGGCCTTACCTGAGGAGTGTAGGTGTTGGTGGTTGTGCCGTGCCTCTGCGGGGTAACACTGTGAAAAAGTGAAATATGGCAGGGCAGGGTGACGGAAGGAAAAACTGTTTTTGCATCGAGCGAATATGAGGACTCACTGAGCATCTTTTGCGCCTGAGGGATATTCGTCAATGAATCGGGGCGCATACCGTCAGGAAGAATCAACAACACTTTCATCGCTACATCTCCTTTGATAGGTATAAAATATACATTTATAATATAGCACTTTATTTGCAAAAGTTCAATATAAAAACAAAAACCTCTGCACAGGCAGAGGTTTAAATTTCAAAACATAATCAGGACGGTGGAAACAAAAGCTATCGCCGTTGCTATAAGCGTTCTGACAGAGGGCTTTTCCTTTCTTATAAGGCTTATGAGGGTTGAAAAAACCATAACGCCGCCCGTTGTTATCGGGAACTGAACGGATGCCGGCAGGGTTGTGAGGGCGATGAGGGCGAGCATATTGCCTATGCCGCTGCACAGAGCGTAGCCCGATATACTGCCGAATTCCTTGAGAGAAACGCCTGAAAGCTTTTTGTTTTTGATAAGCTGGAAAGCAATGCAGAAAATGAAAACGCAGGCGTTTACCGTAGCCATGAAGCTGCGGCTGTCAACGGCAAGCTCAGCGTTTGACTGATGAATCTTTGAAAGAACGCCGACTGCACCGTTGAGCAGGAAAACGGATATGTAATACTTGAAATTGTTGCCTTTAGTATTGCTTTTTTCAAAGCTCATGGCGGTAGCAACGGCTATAAGAACAATACACGCCGCTTTTGCAAGAGTGAAATCCTCTTTGCAGAATATAATGCCGTATGCGAAGGGGAGAAGCATTCCTCCAAGCATTGCAAAAATTGAAAAAACGGAGAGATTTGCTGTTGCAAAGGATTTAAGCCCGGCATACTGGTAGCCGAGAATAACAGCTGAATAAATAGTCGCAATCAGCAACGAAAACCAATTTATCTCAAAGTGAAATTTATTGAGTATAAGCATTATAAGGAAGCTTACACCGTTGAAATAGCCTGAGAAAATAATGGTTGAATCAAGTCCGTCACCTCGAAGGGAGCGGAACTGCTGATTGAATAAAAACTGAGTTGCGAACAGTAAAGCCGCAAGAATAAGCAATCCGTACATTTTTTCACCTACTGTTTTAGAATAAAAACCAGATATCATTTTATCAGCATCAGTGCCGTTTGGCAATAGAAGATTTGCTGATTTTGCAGTATTTTTTACAGGATGAAAGTGTCGTATTTGTCTTGTTGCGCAGTGCACGGGTAAAGTCAAATAAAAATTTGAACAAAGGGTATTGACAAGTGAAAAGAAAAGGAATATAATCTAACCGTGCTTTAACGCATAAAAGCTTTAAAGCCATACAACTTTAAAACATTAAACATGGAGATGATTCATCGTGAAAACAACAAGAAGAATTATTGCGGCAGTACTTACCCTTGTACTTATCTGCGCAACGTTTGCGGCGTGTGGCGGTACTCAGGAAGGCAGTGATAAGTATGAAATAGGTATTGTTCAGCTGGTTGAGCACGTTGCACTTGATGCTGCGACAGAGGGCTTCAAGCAGGCAGTTATTGATGAACTCGGCGCAGATAAAGTTGAGTTCGATTTCCAGAACGGTCAGAATGACCCTCAGACCTGCTCAACAATCGCAAATCAGTTCGTTTCAAACGGTGTTGATCTTATTATGGCTAACGCAACTCCCGCTCTTCAGTCTGCGGCAGCTGCAACGGCTGACATCCCGATTCTCGGAACTTCCGTTACGGAGTACGGCGTTGCTCTCAACCTTGAAAACTTCAACGGCACGGTAGGCGGCAATATTTCCGGTACATCGGACCTTGCTCCTCTTGATAAGCAGGCTCAGATGATTATTGATTGGTTCCCCGAGGCAAAGAAGGTTGCTCTTCTTTACTGCTCGAAGGAAGCAAACAGCCAGTATCAGGTTGATGTTGTCAAGGCAGAGCTTGAAAAGAACGGCATTGAAGCTACTCTTTATCCGTTCTCAGATTCAAACGACCTTGCTCAGATTTGCACAACTGCGGCAGATAACAGCGACGTTATCTACGTTCCCACGGATAATACCGTTGCCGAAAACACAGGTATTATTGACAATATCTGCGAGCCCAAGAAGGTTCCCGTTATTGCAGGCGAAGAGGGCATCTGCGCAGGCTGCGGCGTTGCAACTCTTTCAATCAGCTATTACGACCTCGGTTACGCAACCGGCAAGATGGCTGTAAAAATTCTCAGAGACGGCGAGGACATTTCAACAATGCCCATAGGTTATGCTGAAACTCAGACTCCCAAATTCAATCAGCAGAATTGCGAAGCTCTCGGCATTACCCCCCTTGAAGGCTACGTTGCTATTGAAGCGGAATAATGTTGAGATATAAATGAAAACTCTTTCAAGGGAGAATGGCGAGTTCTCCCTTGACTTTGTTATAAAACAAAAAGCACAGGGTGATTAAATGGAAATTTTACAACAGCTTTTCAACGCACTCCCCGGCTCTGTATCGCAGGGTCTTATCTGGGGAATAATGGCTATAGGCGTATATATTACGTACCGTGTACTTGATATTGCGGACCTTACCGTTGACGGCTCTTTCGCAACGGGCGGCGCAGTGGCGGTTATACTTATTCTCAACGGCTGTAACCTGTGGCTTGCAATGATTCTTGCTTTTGTTGCAGGACTTATTGCAGGTGCGGTCACGGGTCTGCTTCATACTCTTATGGGAATTCCGCCGATTCTTGCGGGAATTCTCACTCAGCTTTCCCTTTATTCGATTAACCTTAAAATTATGGGCAAAGCAAACCAGTCCATAAACGTAAACCAGACTGACCTTCTCATTTCTCTGCGCTGGGTCAAAGAGCTTGCGCTGCACAATCCGCTTATTACAGTGGGCATAGTTACGGCGGTTCTTATTGCGGTGCTCTATTGGTTTTTCGGCACGGAAATGGGCTGCGCTCTTCGTGCAACGGGTGCAAATCTTAATATGAGCCGCGCTCAGGGTATCAACACAAATCTCAACAAGGTGCTCGGAATAATGCTCTCAAACGGACTTGTTGCCTTCTCGGGCGCATTCCTTTCACAGTTTCAGGGCTTTGCCGACGTTAAAATGGGTCAGGGCGCAATCGTTATAGGCCTTGCGGCGGTTATTATAGGTGAAGCAATTTTCGGCAAGATTTTCAAGAACTTTGCGCTCAAGCTTCTTTCTGTTGCGCTGGGTTCAATCATTTACTACATAGTTGTTCAGGCTGTTATAACGTTGGGACTTGATGCAAATCTTCTCAAGCTTCTTTCTGCCGTAATCGTTGCTGTTTTCCTTGCGATTCCCTATTGGAAAAGGCAGTATAAAGAAAAGCATATGATTAAAGCAAGGGGAGGTAAGGAAAATGCTTGAAATAAAGAACGTTGAAAAAACTTTCAACCCCGGCACAATTAATGAAAAGAAAGCGCTCAACGGAATAAATCTCCACCTTAACGAGGGCGATTTTGTAACGGTTATCGGCGGTAACGGTGCAGGTAAATCCACTATGCTCAATATGATTGCGGGTGTTTATCCCGTTGATTGCGGCAATATTATCATTGACGGTGTGGACGTTACAAAGCTCCCCGAATACAAGCGCGCAAAATATCTCGGCAGAGTTTTTCAGGACCCTATGACGGGCACTGCCGCCAATATGCAGATTGAGGAAAATCTCGCCCTTGCGGCACGCAGAGGCAAAGCAAGGCTGCTGCGTATGGGCATTAACGCTAAGGAGCGCAAAGAATATAAGGAATTGCTTAAAATTCTTGATCTGGGTCTTGAGGAGAGACTCACAGCTAAAGTAGGTCTTCTTTCGGGCGGTCAGCGTCAGGCAATCACCCTGCTTATGGCAACTCTCAAAAAGCCTAAGCTGCTTTTGCTTGATGAGCATACCGCAGCCCTTGACCCCAAAACAGCCAAAAAGGTGCTTGATATAACAGAAGAAATCGTTTCCAAAAACAATCTTACCACAATTATGATTACTCACAATATGGCGGATGCAATCAACGTGGGAAACCGTCTTATTATGATGAATAACGGTAAGATAATATTTGACGTTTCGGGTGAGGAAAAGAAAAAGCTCACCACTGCCGACTTGCTTGAAAAGTTCAAGATTTCCGCAGGTGAGGCTCTTAATAACGACAGAATATTGCTTTCATAAATCTCCGTAAAAACAAAGAATCGGCTTGCGATTGCAAGCCGATTTTTTTGAGCTTTGATTGCGAAGCAACAAGGTTCCCGAACGCAATGTGCGAGAGGCTCTTATTCAATTTCGTCGAGGTTTGCGCCCTTTGTTTCTTTAACTCTGAGAGCAAATATAACGGCAGCAACCGAAACCGTGGGGATTGATACCGCAAGGCAAGCCCACCATATGGGCATAACCGTCATACCGATTATTGTGCTTAAATAACCTATTGCGAGTCCGATTATAACAAGAAGTCCTTCAGCGCCTACAACGGAAGCACGGATGTCTGTGGGCACCTTTTCGGTCATCATAACATTCATATAATCTCTGCCAATCCAGTACGAACCCTGATAAAGACCTGCAAGAGCGCCGATAAGGTAGGGGTTCCAGCCGTTGAGAATTCCTGCAACAAAAAGGATGTATCCCGTAACGCAGGTGATTGAGAAAAGGGTAACCGTTGTTTTTCTGCCTGCCTTGTCTGCAATGAAGCCTGAAAGGAAGGTGATTGACGCATAGATTACGGGTACCATAAACAGCGCCTTGGTGATATCGCTTGTGCTCATTCCCGCACGGTGCATTGAAGATTCAAAATAAAGAGCGATTGCAGGCATTGCGGCATCAAAGATGATGTGGGCAATAATGAGCATTTTTGTGTCCTTGTTAGCGAATATGTATTTTACGCCGTTGAATACGCCTGACTGATTTCTCTGAGCCTGCTTTTGCTGTTTTTTAAGAGCCTTTTCTGCCTGACGCTCTTCATAGGAGCGGGAAAGATACTCAATTCTTTCGTTGATGAATACTTTTGTATCCTTGGCAAAAAGAATTACAAGCACGCTTGCGATAAATCCGATAAGGGCAGGCACAAGGAAGATTTCGCGCCATTTTGTTGCATCATCGCCCATAAGCATGTCGCGCAGAGTGGGGATGAGAATAACGCCTAAAATGCCGAAGCTTTTGAGAAAGCTGTATATTTTTGCACGGTGTTTGTCAGGTGCTTCTTCAAGAATATAGATAATCTGAATATCGTGACCCATAAAGAAGCTGATAATTGCAAAGCCGACAAGGAACATTATGTAGCTTGATGACAGATGAATTACCAGCAGGCCTGTTGCCATACCGAGGGTTGAAATCACGAAGAGCGGCTTTCTGCCCCATTTGTCGGCAAGCGCTTTGTAGAAAGGGGTGAATATGCCTAAAACGTAGGTGAAAACACCTATGCTTGAGTGGAAGGCAAGTCCGTCCTCATAGGTGTAATACTTGCCCATAAAGGGGTTGTTTACGAAGAATTCCGTTATAAATGAGGATTGAACCGTAACGGTGAGATTGCTTGTGACTTCATCAAGAATATTAACTGCCGCAATGAGTAAAAGCAAAACAAAAAAGTATTTGCCGCCCGAACTGCGGCTCTGCATTTTTTTGAAGCGGCTTAATTCGCGGCTTTCATTTTTAAGAATTTTTTCAGCAGTTTTCATATATCCTCCCTTTTAAAAGTGAATTATAAATTCATTATAAGGCAATTAATGTATTTTTACAACCGCAAAGCGCTTATTTTTCCTGCTGACCTTTATAAAGCTTGTTTGCCTCAAAGAATGCAAACACAATGCAGATAAACGAATAAACCGAAAAAATCAGATGGGTTGTTATTTCCGGGGTGTCTTTGAGCATTGTTATGTAAAGGATTATGCCGAGAATGCCGTTGATAATCATCAAAAAAGTGTATTCAACGTAGGCAAACATGGTAAGGAAATAAATCACAATGCCGAGCAGGGTTGTTACACTGTCAAGAAAAACGTATTGCGAGCCTATCAGCGGAAGTACAAACCACATTACCGCCAACGCAACAATGAATCCTGCGGTGAGCAGAATTCTTTGCTTCCAACTCATTTTGTGTAAAACGGTGGAGTGCTCCCATTTGTTTTTATTCCAACGGATGAAGGTGAGAAGCTGAATTGGGAAAGAGAAAAGAAAAGCGGAAAACGCCGCACCGTAGAGGTTGAAATAAATGTAAACTGCGCCGTAAAGCAAGGAGTTGATACTGCCGAGTATATTGCTGTATCTGTTTACCCTTGACTGAAGCAGAGCTATTACCAGCGAAATATACAGCGGCAGGAATCTGAGAAAGTTTTGCTTGAAATAAATGCCGGCAACGGTGATGAGCACTGCGGTGCATACCATAAGTATGATGATAAATATTTCTTTTTTGGATGAAGAGATTTTTTTCTCAGCATGATAATTCAAACCGATCCTCCTCCTTTTCAAATCTTTATATGAACAAAAACTGATTTTTCTTCAATAGTTTCAGCGCACATATATTATATGACATTTTTGCAAAAATGCAATACAAAAACTCCCTCTGTTATAATCAACAGGGGGAGTCGCTCTGAATGAACGGATGATTATTCGGCGATTTTGATTTTAACTCCGAGCTCTTCAAATTGCATTAAATCATCTTCCGAAGAATCGCTGTCAGTAATAATATAATTCAGCTTGCTTGCAGGGCAGATGCTTATTACGGAATCAAATCCGATTTTTTCAACGGGGAATAAGCCGTAAACTGTTTTTGAATTGTTTATGATAGCGTTTGTCAGCTCAACGCTTCTTGATTTCTGAATGGAAAGCCCGAATCTTGCCGAAACGCAGGCAGAGGTTATAAAGCATTTATCAAAACGAAGTCTGTTGATTAAAGATAATGCAAAGCTGTCATAAAAACAACCGTTTGCCTGCATTTCGCCGCCTGCAAGAATTACGCAGACGTTTTCTTTTTTACGCAGCTCTTCGGCAATGGAGATTGAGTTTGTAACAACCGTGCATATAACGTCGCCTATATTCTGAGCCATAAGATATCCTACACTTGCATTGGTGATATAAACAACGTCATTTTCTTCAATTGTTTTTACAGCTTCTTTTGCTATCGTAAGATAGTTACCCTTGATATCGGTAACTCGCTCGTCAGGGGAGAGATTCCTGATTGCGTTACCGCCAATCTGCCTTGCGGGAATTGCACCGCCGTGAGTTCTTTTCAGAAGTCCTTGTTCTTCAAGGATTCTTAAATCCCTTTTTGCTGAGTCATAGCTGATTTGAAATGTTTCCTGAATCTCAGAATTTGATATTCTGCCTTTTTCTGATAAAATTCTGAGAATTTCCTGATGTCTTTCTTCAATAAACATACGTATTTTGATCCCCTTTCATTAACGCTTATTAACATTGTTGCCGTAGCTACAAGTATAAAATAGCACAATCGTTAATGCTTGTCAAGTGTAACCGTGAAAATATTTGAAAAAATGTGAAAAAACGTGAACGGCAACAGTTGCCGAAGCCGCCCGTGGGCCGGCACGGACGGCTGTTCAGCTTAGAGTGACTACATTCGAACTCCATACGGTTTTGAAAGGCAACTTTCCGCCACAGCTGCGTTAAAAACCTTTGGAATAACCTCGTATTCCTGCAGATTTTCGCCTTGCTGTGACAAAAATCTGCTCTTTCAAAACTGCG
>JAFQKF010000004.1 GCA_017397105.1 Clostridia bacterium
ATTTTATGATTTCTTGTTCTCGCTACCCGTGAACGGGTCTACATATTCTTTCAGGCTCATTTGGTCTGCTATTAGGTCTTCTGCAAGCTGATTCCTTATATATTCTGCTACTTGCTTTTTGTTTCTTCCTACTGTATCTACGTAATACCCTCTGCACCAGAAACTTCTGGAACCGTACTTATACTTTAAATTTGCGTGTCGGTCGAAAATCATCAATGTACTTTTTACCTTGAGATATCCCATGAATTGTGCTACACTTATATGCGGCGGGATACTTACAAGCATGTGGATGTGGTCGGTACACGCTTCTGCCTCAAGTATTTCTACATTATTTTGCTCACACAATTTTCTCAATATCTGTCCGATATCTTTTTTCAGTTCTCCGTAGATTACTCTTCTTCTGTATTTTGGAGCAAAAACTATGTGATACTGACACCTGTACTTTGTGTGTGATGAACTTCTTATCTCGCTTTCTTTTTTCATAAAATTAAACCTCCTTTTATTTTAGTAATGCGGCTGCCAAACCACTACTATTATACTTGGAGGTTTAATTTTCTTCCATTCCTTTTGGGCTTGCTTTGAGCTCGCCCGTTTTGGCTTTACTGAAGTCTTTTTTGCCCCCGGCTGTACCGGGGGTTGTCTTTTGCTTAAGCATTAACACAATGGGCAGTATCAATTAGAAATTGATACTGCCCGTTTCATTTTTGTTATTTAACGATAAACTGTGAATCTGCGATTTCTGCAACCTCTTCAGCAGTTGTTGCTTTATTCATTCTGTCGGCAACCTTGCTTCTTCTTTCACGAAGCTCGGCGTACATAAGGTTACGCTTATCAGCCGTAATGGGATAGAAAAGCTTGGGAATGATGCCGAGAGCACCTGTGATAATGGGAACACCCGTACCGAGAGCGAAAATCCACCATTTTGTTCTGTCGGTCTGTGTTCCGACCGTGGCTCCCTGAACATATCCGATGCCCTTAAGAACAAGGCTGTTAATACTGCCCATAACTGCCTGCTGAAGCTTTGCAATTGTTGTTTGCGCAACGCCTATCATAGCCTCTGCTCGGTAGCCGTTTTTCCATTCGCAATAGTCCATTGACTCGTTGCTGATTTCCGCAGGAATAACTCGTCTTAAGCCGTAGATACACATCTCGAAGATTTCTTCAATACCCATCATCGGCAAAATAATATGCTTCTTCTGGAAGTTGTTGTTAATTGAACCTATGCCGAAAACAATCAGCCACAGCATATCAGTCCAGGCATCCTCAAAAATCCACAGAGCTTTTGTTGAAAATCTCTTTCTGAGCGGCTCAACAAAGCTGTAACTGATAAACTTAACCGGGAATGCCGGAATACCAACAATAGTTTTCCAGGTAATAGAGCCGATAACGTCGATATAGAAGTTTGTTCGGCTTGTGCCGACTGCGAAACCGTTAAGGAACGATGAAAGCACCTGAATAAACATCGGTTTGTTTGTAACGATTGCTTTCAAGCCCTGAATTACGCTTGGTTTCTTGATGGTCTGTGCAACTCTTTCTCTTGTGGTGAGGAAGAAATACAGACAGAACGCAGCGCCGAGAACTGCAAAGGAAACACCGAAGCCTGCGAAAAGCTTGGGAAGCTTGACCTTAATCTTATTGTTGATTATGAGGTCATAGATAATACCGAAAATCTGCTTCGGAACATCTTCAACAAAGTGCGACATAAGATTCGCCGTTGCAATAAGCCGCGAACGGTCCAACGGCTCGGGTGTTATCGTGGAACCGAAGCCTGCTCGGGAAATGGAGGTGAAGGTGTTAGCGGTTTCGGTGATGATTGACATTGCAAAATAGAAAATCCATTTGGGGAGATAATCGCCCGGAGTATCGGGGAAGATAAAGGGAATCAGCCAATACCATAATCCGAGTATTGTCAGCGGAATCTGACCGAGAAGAAGATAGGGTCTGAATTTACCCCAACGGGTTCTGGTTTTTTCAACAATAACACCGATAAATGTGTCGTTAAAGGTATCCCATACGGTTGCAACTATGTTCTGAATCGCAAGATAGCTGAAATCGATTTTTACAACGTCGTATATGTATCTGTCTTTAAAATCATTAATGTTCAGGCTCTGTGCCGTATCTTCAAGAACATAAGCAACTGTTTCTTTTGTGCCGACAAATCGTCTGTTCTTTAAAAGCGCCGATTTAGTAGTTGCTTCAACGTTTTCGTTCACTGTTGACATAACTTCACCTGCCTTTTTTATTTATGTAAAGGATAGCATATTTCTTATCTTTTTGCAATATTTTTAACGTATATTTATAAATTACCATAACTTGTACACATTGTAAGAAGGTTAAAGATGACACCGTACGGTATTTTTTAATACGCTGTTCATACCCTGCCGTAAAGACACTTCGTGGGCTCTTTTTCAATCACAAGACCGCAGTAGTTGCACATAATGCATTTTGCCGCCAGCTGACCGTTTTTCAGTTTTTTTGCAAGGTCAGGCTCACAGATAAACGGCCTGCACATTGAAACAAAATCAGCCTTCCCTTGCTCGATTATACTCTGCATATCGGCCGATTTATGTATTCCGCCAACTGCAATTACGGGAATTGAAACGTTCTTTTTGATTATTCCTGCGTTGTCAACGTTAAAATTCTCAAGAGGCTTGGGCTGCTTTATCAGCGGATTTACAAGATTTGCAACCGACAGCGCAACCTTGCTGAGAATTCCGGGGAACGATGCGCAGGGTTCCCTGTATTTAAAAACAGCATCCATCGGCATAAGCTCGCTTCGCATGGTGTTCATTCCGTCCTGAACGGTACCGCAGGAAACCTCTATTGCATCGCACCCTGCCGCTTCGAGCCTTTTGCAGATTTCAACGGAAGAATCAATTCGCATCCCTCCCCTTCTGTTATCCTCTGCGCTGAGCTTTATCCATACGGGAAGATTGGTTTTTTCCTTAATGCCTTTAATTATCATCTCAACTATTCTGCATCTGTTTTCCAACGAGCCTCCCCATTTATCTTTTCTTCTGTTTCCGTAGGGTGAAAGAAAATCGTGCAGCAAATATCCGTGACCTGCGTGAAGCTGCACCGCATCAAAGCCCGCCTTTTCAGCCATCGCTGCCGCTGAAACAAAATCATCAATAATGCAATATATTTCAGCTTCATCAAGCACTTTTGCCTTATCAGGATAAAATGCGTGCAAAACGTTTGACGGCGCTACTTTCTGATATCCTATAGCCTTTGACGAGGTCTGCCTTCCGCAATGAGCAATCTGAAGAACAACAGGCGTATCATGCTTATGCACGGCAGAGGTTAATTCTCTGTATTTCTCAATCACCGAGTCATCATAAATCTTCAGCATTCTCGGATACGGTGACACACCGTTTTTGCTGACGGCGGCATAGCCCGTAATAATACAGCCGATTTCATTCTTTGCAAGGTATTCGTATTTTGAAATCAGCTTGTCACTCGGCGCACCGTTTTCATCCGCCAGTCCATCGTGAGTTGCACTGCGTATAATTCTGTTTTTAACGCTAATTCCCGAAATTTTTGTTTGTTCAAAAAGCACGGCACTTACCCCTTTTAATTCCTGATAATGCTGGATTTTCATTTTGCCACAAGAGAATTATATATCAGTTTCATCATCAATTCAAGTGTTGTTTAAAACCGTTCAAACACAAAAACACCCCCGGAATACTCCGAGGGTGTAAACCTGTAATTTTACCAGACCACGCTTACCTTAAGGCCGTCAACGGTATACTCAACATCCTTGCGGTAATGGTTATCCATTGCTTCACAAAATGCATTGAGCATTTCTTCATCGGGCATTACAATCGTAAAGTGCATGGTAAGGCTGTTGGGGATGTACATTCTGTCACACATCTTAAAGCCGTTAATCCACCAATGGTACTGAGGCTCCTGATTAACAAGAAGCTCATCGCCGTGATAAATCTGAAGGCTCATTTCAAGAAGCTGATCATCGGTAGCGCAATCGTAATAAGAGCCCCACTTGTCGGGAGTTCTGTTGTAAAGACCAACCTCACCGCCGTTGGTGATAAGGTAATTGCCCTTCCAAATCTGAATCATCCACTCAAGTCCGTCATATTCAAACTCGAATCTGCGGGTAACGTAATGCCAGAGAAGAGGCATTGAGTTAGCTGCAAGATCGTACAGAATGCAGAATCCGAACTCTCTCATCCAACCGTCGATGGTTGCATAAACCATGAGGTCGGCAAGATTGTAGTTGAAACCGATGCCTACAAGGCCGGTACCATCAACGCCGGTGCACTCGCCTGTTACTGTGTTGATGAAAATACGGGGTCTGTATTCATCCGTACCGCCGTCCTTATAAGTAAGGCGAAGATAAACCGCATAAACGTCAGGGTCTGCCGCGGTGGGCTCAGAAACAACCTCACATTTTTCTATAAGGCTGAAGTAAGCGCCGAGGAAATAATAGAGGTTAGCCATTGTATTGTCGCCATTAGCCCAGCTTTCGTCGCGCTTATCGTACATCTGCTTTCTGAATTCAGCAGTATCAATCTCAAACACCTTGTTTGCAATTTCAGCAAGGTCGTTGATATCGGGAGCGTTGGTCAGAATAGAAACGATATCAAGACCGCAGTTTACCATAATATGGTTGCAGGCTTCGGTTACAAAATCGTCAACGGTAACCTCAATACGTTCAGGAGCAAAAAGCCACTGACCCGAAACAACCCTGAAAATGGTACCGATAACATTGTAGATTGACAGGAACTGTTCAGTAGTGAAAACAGGGATACCTTCATCCCACAGCTTTTGCTTATAATCGCTCAGGCTCATAAACTGAGGACGGCCCGATCTTACATCAGCACTGATTGCAAAGGTTGAAAGCACAGCAGACAGGCCGATAATCAAAGCCATAACAACTGCAACTGATTTTTTGAACAAACTCATTTTTCTTCTCCTTATTTTACAAAATAATACAATACGCATATAATCTACCACAAAATATTGCGTTTTTCAATAGTGATATTACACAAATTAATCTAATATTAAGAAACGCTGCGAAACATATGTTGTCAGTTTTTTCTTTTAAAAAAACAAAAAAACGTTTTTTCATCATCACTCCCCGTTGTCGCAAATCACCGTTTTCTGCCACAGATTCATATCTCTTCGGGGCTTTATCGGTATTCCTCAGATAAAACTTTGAACATTCAATCTTGTAGCTGTTCAGGTATTGATGAAAGATGATGTCCGCAGGTGAAATCACGTCTGCAGTCTTTCGTGAGCAATTTAAAAAAGTTCTACGGCATTTCAAGAAACAAAGCGCACTATGGAAGTAAACAAAAACGTAAAGTATTCCGAAGATATGTGCGCAAAAAGCCTTGTAATTCTAAAAAAATGCGCTCACATCCGGATAGACCCCGGCCGGACCCCCGAGCAGGTCAAAGAAACAGCCGACAGACTCAGGCGGGCGCTATAATCCCCGAAAGTCGCAAAGAGCTTGCGCTCCTTGCTTCTTTATTTACTGACGTTTCGCCAAAAATAAAACGCAACGGAATGGTACATACCGTTGCGTTTTTCGTCGTTTTCAGACGGGATTATGATTTGATATTCTATTCACTTTCATCAGAAAACAGATTTTTTCAGTCTTGTGTTCAGTATCATTGAGCAAAAGCGTTTGTCTGCATCTTCATCCTGCAGATATCGTAAACGCAAAGCCTCATCGCATTGCCGAAGCCGATGGGATCTTTCATGTATGCAAGCTTCAGCGAAAGAATTGTCTGCGGTGCGGAAATAACGTAAAGCATGGTAAGAATTCCGCTGTTTCTTGCGTAAACGGCAAGCGCAGGGTCAAGATATCCCTCTCCCGTGAGGTCTATACTTGCATCGGTAATAACGTAGCCGTCAAAGCCCCATTCTTCCCTGAGAAGGTCAACTAAAAGAGCTTTACTTCCGCCGCACCACTGAGCACCAATTCGGTTGTAAGCAGACATTACGCCCTTGGCTTCGCCTTCTTTTACCGAGATTTCAAACGGTTCAAGATAAAGCTCACGCAAAGACTGCTCGTTCAACCATGTGTAAAGTCCGTTTGATTGCCTGTTCTTTTCCTGTTCGTTTGCCGCGAAATGCTTAACAGTAACAACAATCCCCTTTGACTGCACACCTTTGATTACCGCAGCCGACATTTTGCCCGAAAGCAGAGGGTCCTCGGAATAATATTCATTGTTTCTGCCGCCCTGAGGACTGCGGTGAAGATTGCAACCCGGCGCATACCATACGTGAGTTCCAAGCTGATTGCCTTCCTCTCCGATTATTTTACCGAACTCTTCGGCAAGTTCATCGTTCCACGTGCAGGCAAGCGCTGTTGCAACAGGAAAAGCAAGGCCGCTTTCTCTGTACAGCAAACCGCCCTCACCCTTGATGCAGGAAGGTCCGTCATTATCTGAAGTTGAGGGAATGCCTAATCTTTCAACAGCCGTAGTTTCATAGCCGCAGTCAGTAATAAGGCTTATCATTTCATCTACAGTCAACTGGTCAAGGAAAGCATCCCACAAGCTTTCATCTTTTGCAACGTCTTGTAAAGTTATTACACCGTCCTTATGCTTAACACCTGTTTTGGGTTTTTCGCCGTCGGTTGCAGGCTGCGGTCTTTTATCACTGTTGAGAACTTCGTATGTAGCCATGTAATCCGTGGGAGGTTCAGGGTACGTATTTTCAACATCCGCTCTTGAAAGATACGTCAGATTGCCTTGCGCAAATCCAAAAAGATTTTTAACTTCATTACCCGAATCAGAATCAATTTTATAAACTTTCTTTTCAGGCACACGGTACGTAAACGTTTTTTCTGCATTTCGGACATCGTGTGAAACGTGAATTTTATATTCACCGCTGTCAAGCACCCACGCCTCCTCGGCAACAGAATCATAAGATGCCATATCTTCTACATCAAATGAGATTTCAAGCACTTCGCTTTTGCCGGGAGAAAGAAGTTTTGTTTTTTTGTATGCCGCAAGTTCAATTGCGCTCTTTTCAATTCCGCCCTCATAATAAGGCGCTGAAAAATAGACCTGTACAACGTCTTTTCCTGCCGCATCGCCAACGTTGGTAACTTCAACTTCTACGCTGATGCTTTTATCATCACTGCTATATGACCTTACGTCCCACTCAAATTCGGTATAAGAAAGCCCGTAACCAAAGGGATACATAACCTTCTCGGGCGCAAACGTTTCAAAGTATCTGTAGCCGACGTAAATGCCTTCACAATAATTCACAAAATACTTCGGGATACCGAAAACACCCTTATACATATAATTGCCGAAATTCTCCGAGGCTGGATGATCTTCAACGTCATACGAAACGGTATCGGCAAGCTTACCCGAAGGGTTCACCTCACCTTTAAGCACCTGACCGACAACGTCTGTTGCCACTTCACCGGGAAGCCACATAATCATCGCCGCTTTAATGCTCTCGTAGTCATCAAGCCAGGACATATCCATTATGTTTGATATGTTAAAAACAACAATAACATCCGAAAAGTTTTTACATACCTCATCAATCATTTGTGTTTCCGTTTCGGTAAGGTTAAGCTGTTTAACGCTGAGGTCCTTCATTTCGGTGCCCACCCTGCCGATAACAATAATCGCCGTCTGCGAATAATCGGAAGCCGCTTTCATTGTTTTTTCGCTGATTCTGTTTACGGGCATTTCAGACTGTCCGCTGCCAAAAAACTGTTTTAAAACAGTAATCACGTAAGATAAAAATCCCAAATCAAACTTCGTTCCCGTAAAACCGGCATATAAATTATAAAGCTCTTTATTGTATTCAATTCCTGCGTTTGTCAAAGCGTCATAAAATCCGATTGCATCGGACGAACGAACCGCACCCGAACCTGCAGCGCCCGCAAACGATATCGAACACGACGAGGCACCGAAAACGTTAACTTTATTATTCTTCAAAGGCAGAACCGAATCTTCGTTTTTGAGAAGAACAATTCCTTCCTCTTCAATTTGATAAGCAATATCAACTGATTTTGCAGTTGTATCTTCGGAAATAAGTTTGGATGCAAAAACTGCCGGAGAAAATGATGAAAACAATATTGCCATTGCAAGAACAACCGAAATAATGCTTGAAAACCGTTTCTTTGCCCCGTTTTTCATAACTATACCTCCTGAATTTCTTTATTTAACTATAGCATAACAAATCAATTATTGCAATCACTATATGAAACTTGAAAGCGCCGTTACTTTATCAAAGCATTTGCCGTGTTCAGACCCCTCACAAAGCTTATTTCACAAGGGTTTATGTTGCCATAGTATAAATCTTCAAGTGTTGTTTGTTTAATTCGATTTGCTCCTTTACAAATAGAAAAAGTGCAACAGGATTTTATATCCCATTGCACTTGATTATAAATATTTAGAATGATAGTTAAGTTATAACAAATCGTTTAAGAAATAATTTTATTCTAAATCTTTAAACATCATAAATTCTGCGGCTCTACCATTAAGTCTTTTCCTTGTTTCGGCAGATTTCAATACATTACCGTTACCCAAAAATTTTAGAACCCTTTGAAAAATATCGCTGTCATTTAAATCTAACCAAGTGAAAACAAAAAAATCTCTGGTAAAATCATCCGTTTCTGACGAAACCCATATACCTTCTTTTGAGGCAATAACCGAATACTTTGCTTTAAGTTGATTTGCATAACTTCTTGCTTGCATTTTGTATATTTCAAGGTCTTTTTCTGATGCTACTGTGTATTTCGCTTCTATGATAAGCTCTGCAGAGTGATGTCCAATAGAAATATTTGGGTGAATAACAAAATCAGGTATCAATTTAGAATTATTGTTACCGACGTGAATATGCAATTGTTGCGTATATTCATCTTCTGTATATCCGAGCTTTTTTAAAAAAGGTTTTATAAGTTTGTTTTCAACATCTTTTTCTCTTTTTAAATCACCGTAATCATTATTAGCTACAAACTCCAATCTCGGTAAATCCGATTTTGAAATATCAAGAAGATGATTATAAGCAGAAGGATAAAGTTCAACACCATTTAATCCTTGCATATTTTTTCTGACAATAGGAAGCTGTTTGAAAAATTTATCTCTTTCAAGAGTTTTTAAAGTTACTTTCTTTATTTTTTGCGGATTTGCTATATAAGTACATCTATAATAATAGAAAAACGGGTCATTAAATCCAGGCGAAACACTACGCCAAACAGAATTAATTGCACTTACAGGAGATTTAACATACATTACAATATTATCTCCAGCCATAGTATCCGGATTGCATTGCCAAGGAGTGATTATATTATCCTCATCAGTTAAAAATGAATCGTCTTTTTCGCCACCAATAAAATAAGCACATTTTGCAGAAGGTAAATCTTTAACTATATAACTATCTATACCGCCAATATATTTTGGTGCAAAATCATATATAAAAGCACAAAATTCGTACGGTGACATATTGTGCTTAAGGCGGAATTCGTTGAAAGCCACACACAATTCTCCATAATAGAAAAAGCGACCTTTGTAATCTTTTTTTATAGGCATTTCCGGAAGATTGATTCCAAATTCATTTGCAATTTTTTCAACAATATTAAAATTGAACTTAAAATAGTAAGGTGTAAATAATTCAGGACATAAATAAGCAAGAAATGTTGTGTAATAAGATATTCCGATTGAAAATTCTTCAAAAATTACTTTATCTGATAAATGATTACCGTCATCAATTCCAAAAAATAAAACATCAAGTAATTCTTGTGCTGAAAAATCAGTTTCTTCTGACAAATTTTCAAACGAATAGCAAGCATACATCAGTTCGTTTGATTTTAGGTCTTCGGATATTTGTAGAAGAAATGTCTTTAGTAAACGATTTACTTCTTTACTTGGACAAAACGCTTTATGAAGATTGCAGATTTTATAAGCATAGTCTTCTGTGAATTCATTTTCAATGTTATTTTTAAATAATTCAACAATTTCTCTTCCGCCTGCTTTTAAATAATTTTGCCATACATACTCATTGAACATATACACACCCCCTAATCTATATGAGTTTCGTTGAAGTAACTTTTTTTATTAAACTATACCATACTCACATCAAAAAATCTACTATAAAAACATAATCTGCCGACGGTGACGGATATTCTTGACGACCATAGGGATATTTATCTTCGGTTTGTCGTCGTCTTTTCGTCGTCGGAAGTGGGTTTTGGGGATAGTTTACTGTGGGTGAAAGCATAAGAAAAACCCCACAGAAGCGATTACTTCCATGGGGAAAATGCAAAATAAAAAAGGAACATCCTCAGCTAGCCGAAAGAATTGCCCTGTCAACAGGGTTAAATTCAATCTTATTGGATGTTCCTTAAATGGCGGAGAGCAAGGGATTTTTATCGCCTCGCTTTGCTCGTTGCGACTCGGCAAACTCTCCACCGGAGAGTTTGTTCGCTTGCGCGAATCCCCTCGCTGTTCGAATCCCTTTTCTTTATAAAAAAATCAAGAGAGATACCGTTTGGTATCTCTCTTGATTTCATGGCGGAGAGCAAGGGGCTTTTACTGTCTATTCTTTATTCTTCTCGCTGTATGTTGCGTGTTTGTCTAATTCTTCACGGTGTAGTCCCACGCCCTAAAAACAGTCCACCGGACTGTTTTCTTAACGGGCTTTCGAATCCCTTGCTTACAAAAAAATTAAGAGAAACATCCTTGCGGATATTTCTCTTAATTTCATGGCGGAGAGCAAGGGATTCGAACCCTCGAACCGTTTTAGGCGGTTACACGATTTCCAATCGTGCTCCTTCGACCAGCTCGGACAACTCTCCGTATCTGTCAAATAATTATTAAAAACAGCATTGGCTATTATATATTAACCTTCAGAAAAAATCAAGCCCTTTTGCAAAATTTCTTTTATTTTTTTGTTTTTCTCCTCCCTTTTCTGCTTTCTTGACAAATATAGTGGCTTATGATAAAATTCTTATATTATTTATTTATGCTTTATAAGCATAGGAAAGAGGATTTTTTATGAAAAAAGCCGTTTGTATTCTTTTGTCGCTGTGCCTTCTTGTTTGCTCCTGCGTTATTGGCGCTTTCGCAAACGAAGAGCCCGACCTCAGTTTCGCCGTTGCCTCAGACCTTCACTACAACATCCCCAGAGAAGTGCTTGAAGGCGAAATAGACGACCCCATTTACTGGTACGCCAACAGGCGCTGCGCTATGGAGGATGAAAGCGGTTTTATTATTGACGAATTCCTTAAGCAGTGCGGCGAAAACGATGAAATTGAATTCGTTCTTCTTTCAGGCGACCTTGTTGACAACGGCCGTGCTATCCCCCAGGAGCACTACGATATGGCCGCAAAGCTTGCCGCTTTTGAAGCAACCTACGGCAAACAGGTTTACGTTATAAACGGTAACCACGATGCCGCTGAAGGCTCAGAAACCACCTTTGCTCAGTTCAAGAGCATTTATCATGATTTCGGCTACGATCAGGCTCTCGTAATCAACGAGAACGACTGCTCATACACCGCAAACCTCGGTGAAAAATACCGCCTTATCGCTCTTGACAGCTGCGATGAAACCGCCTCCACCGAGGACGGTATGACCGCTGAAAAAATCGATTGGGTACATCAGCAGGTTAAAGCCGCTGACGCTGACGGCAGATATCCCATCCTCATGATGCATCACAACCTCAATAACCATATGCCCCTTCAGAGCATTTTCAGCAAAAACTTTATCGTAAAATTCCACAACACCACCGCTGAGCTCTTTGCCGACTGGGGAATCAAGCTTGTTTTCTCAGGCCACGAGCATTGCAGTGACGTTACCACCTTCACAAGCCTTCTCGGCAACACAATCACCGACTTTGCAACAACCTCACTCACAATGTATCCTCTCGCTTACAGATTCTTCACCCTCACCGAGGATGAAATCAAATATGAATCCAAAACAATCGAAAGCATTGACACCGATGCTCTCACTCAGACGGTTTCCGGCTTCACTCAGGAGCACATCGACCTTATGAACAGCGGCCTTAACGCATACGCAAAGGGCTTCCTTAAAGAAGGCATCAAATACCGCCTTTCCCTCTCCCTTTCAATGGAGAAAATGGGAATTGCCGAGGACGCTTTCTACTATGATCTTGTTTACACCGCTGTAACGGGGCTTACCGATATTCTTGAAATGCCTCTCTACGGCGAAGGCGGCGTTCAGGAGCTTGCTAAGGCATACAATATTGATATCCCTGACAGCAACTACGAAGATCCCTGGGATCTTGCAACAGAGCTTGTTGCCGCCCACTACGAGGGCGGAGAGAACAAGGACCTTGAAAGCACCGAAGTTGCAATTCTCCTGAGAACAGTTGCTCTCATCCTCAGAACCGACCTTGCAGGCATCAGCGACGAGCTTTTCCTCAAAGCTGCAAACGCTTTCCTCGAGGATTACGGCATCGAATCAATCTCCGATGAACTCACCAAGCTCGGCACCAAGGTTTTCGGCGGCGCAACCTCCGCAGAATACTTCCTGCTTGCTATCGCATCCCCTATTCTTTATGAATTCGCTTTTGACAACGATAACGTTGACGATAACAACGGAACTCTCGACGGCTACGGAACGGTTTCCGTTTCCTCAAACATCAGCAACATAAGCGATAAAACTGCAAAAATCTTCTCCGACATCGTCAAGTATATGAAGTACATCCTCACCTATCTCTTCAAAGCAATTATTATTTTTGATTTCAACTTCTGAGCAAAAGAAAACCCCGATTTTCGTTAGTGAAAATCGGGGTTTTTTTATACGTTTACAGTTTCCCTTTCCTGTGCAAAATCAAAATCAAATTTGAACCTTCCCTTATGGCGGTAGGGAACAAGCTTCAGGAATATGTAAGCAACAAGTGCTCCGACGGTGTTAAGAACAATATCGCCCATTATATCCATAATAGGCCAGCGTTCGGGGACAATCGGATCAAAAAGAGTTACTGCCTTTGCCGTATCAAGCGCGAGCAGCAGCGACCAGTGCTGAGAATCGCCCGGATAGCCGCTCATCATGCCTGCCACCTGATCAAAAGTGAATTCAAACAGCTCCCATGCGGTTGCACCGATAAACGAAAAGCCTACCGCCGCAAGAAGAACCATTGAAAGAGAAGCGTCTTTTTTATCTCTCTTTATCAATGCACAGGCAAATTCATACCCAAGGAAAACGCATCCTGCGCCGCCGAGAAAATGAAGCGCCGCGTCCCACAGGCGGATATCATAATAGAAATTAAGAAACTTACCGCAGAAGGAAGCCGCAAAAACTATCAGTATCGAAAAAGTCTGAATCACCGACGGCATATAGCGGAAAACCCTCTTCGGTGAACAGAGCATCAGTATTTCCCACGCAAACATTGCAACAAGATTTGCACCTACCTGAAGCGGATCGGTTATATCAAACGGTTTCTTGAAGAAACCTGCCACAAACGCATAAACCATAAGCAGTCTGAAAATCCACCAAAAGGCAAATCTTCTTTTGGGGCAATTATCTTTGAGTCGCTGAACATATTCTTTCATAAACATTCTCCGTTTAAAATGTTGTATCTTCTTTTTGTACTAAATTTTCAGGTGTAATTATTTGTGTAAAATCAATTGTATTAAGCACAGGAGGTGAATAAATTGCACCTAATATTTCGTCAGCTTTTCTGTATATTAAATAATCAATTTCAATAATCAATTCTTTATTAACAGCAATAAAAACACTCCCTCGATAACCTTGATGCATATAGAAGCCTTCACTTTGACGATCTGATTTCATTGGGGTTATAAGATATTTGATGTTATCGCAAAACCCTTTTTTTGCAAAAAGTTTGAAAAATTTATTGTATTCGTTAGAAATGTCGTCCAATTCTTTGTATGCATCGTCACTTTCATAACTACTTAAAATAACATTGTATTGTCCATTGTCATAAATGCCAGCGGGAATCTTATTTTCTTTTGACGAGATTGTATTTTGAGCTATACAAATTGCTTTTTCAACATCGAGCTTTGGTTGCTTGTAATTACCCTGAAAGAACATTGTGAAGACTATCAAAAATGGTATAAAAAGAAATATTAACTTTTTGCAAGAGAAGTCTCTTATGATATTTACAATAGTAAAAATTTCAATAATAGCACAAACGATTAATATTATTAAACGCAAAAATGTACTTATTATAAAACTCATAAACAAACCCTCCATTAAAAACCATAATTACCATAGTGCTTTACTGCTTTTTAAATATGTATAATTGTCAGTCGCACTTTTTATAATTGATTTAGTTTCATTTTTCACTGAACCAAAAATGACATTTTTGTGTGCTTTAGCACTATCAACTTCAACACCGTTTTTCTTTTTAGGATGACTCCAGTATTTAATATATCCTAGGATTCCCCATTGGCTATATATTGGAGTAACCGCATAATATCTCTTTAATAAGGCAAGAGTTTTCTTTAAGTGCAAAATTGTTTCTTGTTCTTTATATTACTACAAAACAATCTTAAATACAACCGAAAACAACAAAATTTCACATTTGGCAATAAATGTTTTTTCATATAGACAAAAAGCCGCCGTTGACACACCGTGTTTCGTTGTTGTAAACTGTAATTATTCTAATGAGATTTTAATAATCCGGCACTATACTTTTGAAAAGGCAAGGAGGTATGAATATGAGGATACTTATAGCAGAGGACGAAAAAAGCCTTAACAGAATTCTGGCAAAGCAGCTCAAAGCGGCAGGTTACAGCGTTGACTGTGCCTTCGACGGTGAGGAAGCCGACGATTTTTTATTCTCAGGCGAATATGATGCTGCCGTTTTCGATATAATGATGCCGAAGCTTGACGGAATCTCACTTGTAAAAAAGATGAGAAGCCGGGGTGATGCTACGCCCGTTTTGTTCCTTACTGCACGTGACAGCATTGAGGACCGTGTAACAGGTCTTGATATCGGTGCGGACGATTATCTTGTAAAGCCTTTTGCGATTGAGGAATTGCTGGCAAGGCTCAGGGTAATGCTGAGAAAAAACTCAGAGCACAAATCAAGCGTCATAACAGTTGACAACCTGGTGATAGATACATCATCCATGGAAGTACGCCGTAACGGAAAAGTAATCAAACTCTCCGCCAAGGAATACGAGCTTTTGCATTACATGGCAGTAAACTGCGGAATTGTTCTGAGCCGCGAAAAAATCGAAAATCATATCTGGAATTATGACTATGAAGGCGGCACTAACGTTGTTGACGTTTATATCCGTTACCTTCGCAAAAAGATTGATGAAGATTTTGAAACAAAGCTTATCCACACCGTAAGAGGTGCAGGATATACGCTCAAGGTGATAAAATGAAAAACATATCGTTTAAACTTAAAATAGCTCTCTGGACAACGTTACTGATTACCGCAGTCTGCACCGTAAGTATTACGGGGCTCATTGCAACCAGTCACGTTATGACAACCAGAGAGACCAAGCAGAGGCTCATATCCGCCGTTGAAAGAAACGCTGATGAAATTGAATATAAAAACGGTATTCTTGAGATAGAAAACGATTTTCTTTTTTATTCGGAAGGTATTTATTTTGACGTTTACCATATGGACAACGGCGGCAGCTGGCAATGCGTTGACGGAAAAATCCCGTTCAATCTTTCTTCAAATCCAAACAACGGTCAACCCGTTAAATGCACCCCTGAGAATGAAACAGAATACTATTTTTATGATGTATTAATCAACTTTAATAAGTACGAATATGAAATCGATGCTTTCTCGGGGCAGATAATAAAATATGAAGCAGGCTCTGCGCACGATGCCGCGCTTACCCCGAAAGAATACTCTGTGATAAGCTTTCAGAACGGAATCGACACCGAGCAGGCAATAGAAATTGCTCTTGAACACGCAGGTGCCTCAAAAGAAACGGCAAAAATTGTTAACGTTGAGTTACCCGGATACTCTGACAGACAGGTTTTCAGCGTAGAATTCACCGACTCCGCACCGCATTACAACAGCGTTTTTGTAAGAGGTCTTGTGCTTGCCAATCCCGTCACATCGGTGCTTGGCACGGTCACAAAAGCCATAATTTATATTCTGCCTCTGTTTGTCATTCTCGCCGCAGCAGGAGCATATCTGCTTGCCAAGAAAACAATGAAGCGTGTTGAAAGCATCAGCAATTCGGCACGCAGTATAAACGACGGTAAGGATTTGTCGCAAAGAATCAAAGTTGAAGGCGGTAACGATGAAATATCCGACCTCGCTGACACTTTCAACAGTATGCTTGAAAGACTTCAGACCTCCTTTGAAAGTGAAAAGCAATTCACCTCCGATGCTTCTCACGAGCTGCGCACTCCCCTTGCCGTTATCAAAGCGGAATGTGAATACGCAATGAGTCCAAACGCAGACGGTTCAGAAAAGGAAGAAGCCTTCGTTTCCATAAACGAGCAAACAGACAAAATGACAAGGCTTGTAAGTGCCCTTCTCTCTCTTACAAGAGCTGAGCAAGGAACAAAAAGATTCCGTTTTGAGCTCTCCGATTTAAGCGCGCTATCCGCCGATATATGCCGCTCATACAAAACGGAAAAGAATATTCAATTACATTATAATATTAACAGCGGTATTCATCTTGATATGAACGCCGATTTAATCCGCCATCTGCTTGAAAATCTGATTTCCAACGCAGTGCGCTACGGCAAGGAACGCGGAAACATATGGGTAAACCTTACCGAAGAGGATGATAAAATAATCCTCGGCGTAAAAGATGACGGAATAGGCATTAAAGAAGATGACCTGCCGAAAATATGGGGCAGATTCTATCGCGCAGACTCCTCAAGAAGCAACAGTGAAGGCTTCGGGCTCGGGCTTGCTCTTGTTGAAAGGATTGCCGTTCTTCATAACGGAAAAGCGGAGGTAAAATCGGTATTCGGAGAAGGCTCTGAATTCACCGTAACTTTTTTCAAAAAAGTTTGAGTTTCTAATGATACTTTAATCTTTGCGGGTTAATATGTAGTCACAGAAAGGGAACACCGATTCCCTCAAAGAAAGGAGTATCAATATGAAAAAGAATTTATTTAAGGTTTCCGCTCTGACTTTATCCGCAGCTCTGCTGCTCACCTTCGCCGCATGCTCGGCAAACACATCCACCACACAGACCCCCGATAACAACGCTCCCGCTTCCAAAGCGCAGGTTACATCCTCAGCAGTTAAGGAAGTAACGCTTGATGAAGCAATCAACCTTGCTCTTGAACACGCAAAGGTTACAAAAGAAGATGCAAAATTCACAAAGACTCAGCTTGACAACGACGACAAAACCGCAAATTACGAAATCGAATTCAACGCAGGCGACAAGGAGTATGACTATGAGGTTGCCGTAAGCGACGGAAGAATCCTCAAAAGCGAAGTTGAAGCGTTGCGCTCCGCACCTGCAAAAGTCGATACCACCAAAGCTTCACCCGATGCTTCTGAGCCCGCCCCCTCTGCCCCTGCAAAGGAAAATTCAGGCTACATCAGCGTTGACGAAGCAAAGCAGACCGCACTCAAGGCTGCAGGTGTCGCCGCAGAAGATGCAGTTTTTGAAAAAGCAGAGTTTGACGGCAACGACCTCATCCCCAACTTTGACGTGGAATTCTATGCAAACGGCTACGAATACGATTATGAAATCAACGCAAAGGACGGCAAGGTTTTAGCCTCTGAAAAAGAAAAAGAAGCAGGCAAATCAGTCTCCGCCACCGCAGATTACATCACAGCCGACAAAGCAAAGGAAATTGCTCTTAACCACGCAGGCTTCAAAAGTGCCGACGTTTCAAGACTTACCGCTACTCTTGATGCCGATGATGCAATCCCCCATTACGAGGTTGAATTCAGGGCAGGTCAGTATGAATACGAATATGAAATCAGCGCAAGAAACGGCAACGTAATAGTTGCAGATAAGGAGCTTGATTTCTGAGAAAAGAGGTAAAATATGAAAACGGCATCTGACGTTGACAAGGCTTTACAGGTAAAGCCAACCGTATCAAAAGAGGGAACAGAATTCTACAATGTTAATGAACCTCCGTTCAGAATATACGGAGTGTTTTACGAAAACGGACTGTTCCGCAGAATGCCGGAAGAGATTGCACGCAACACAAACGAAGGAGTTTACGCCCTGCATGCCAACACATCGGGCGGCAGGGTGAGATTCCGGACAGACAGTCCGTTTGTTACGGTCTATGCTCAGATGAACGGTATCTGCAAAATGCCGCACTTCGCTCTCTCCGGCTCGGCAGGCTTTGATATGTATATCAGACAAAACGGAAAAGAACGTTTTTACGGCTCGTTCATCCCCGCGTACGACATTGAAAACGGGTTTGAAAGCAAGCTTGATTTCAGTACCGCTGAGCTAAAGGAAATCACTGTTAACTTTCCCCTTTACAGTAACGTCAGTTGCCTTCACATAGGAATACGGGAAGGCGCTCAGCTTCTCCCACCTTCCGATTACCGCACCGAAAAGCCCGTGGTATATTACGGAAGCTCAATAACCCAGGGCGGGTGCGCATCAAGACCGGGTAACGCTTATCCTTCTATGATTTCAAGGCGCTTTGATACCGACTTCATAAACCTCGGTTTTTCAGGCAGCGGCAAGGCTGAGCAGGTAATAGCAGACTACGTAGCTTCGCTTGAAATGAGCGTTTTTGTGTATGACTATGACCACAACGCTCCCGACTGTAACCACCTGAAAAACACCCATCAGAGAATGTTTGAAACAGTGCGTAAAAAGAATCCCGATTTACCTATAATTATGCTTACGTCAACCACGATGGAAAGATTTTTTGACGACCGCGACAAAAGAAAAAGCATCATACGCGCTACATATGAAAACGCACTTGCAAACGAAGACAGAAACGTATATTTTATAGATGCAAACTCTCTTTTCGAGGGCGATGCCGACGGTGCCACGGTAGAGGGCTGCCACCCCAACGACCTCGGCTTCAAATACCTTGCTGATGCAATCGGCGAAGTGCTCCAAAAACTGATATAAATAAAAGCAGGCTGTATCCGTGCAAAAAAGCACAACGATACAGCCTGTTATTCTTTTACGCAAAGCTTTGTAAAATCAGTCAATTAATTTTTGAATTTTTTAAGATTCCCCTTTATGCCATTTCACCAAATCACAGTATCTGCCCCTGAAATGAAAACTGCGCCCGTTTTTATTCATACCGACCTGAGAAAGCCCGAGATGCCTGAGAATCCCTGCTGATTTCAGGTTTTCTTTGTTGGCATAGGCTTCCACAAACTCCAAATCCTCTCCGATGTTTTCAATAAGAAAACCGAAAAGATTTCTGAAAACATTCGTACTCTGATATTCGGGCTTGAACTGAATTTCTTCCATCATAAAAGTACTTTCGCTTGCGTAGTACTGAAAGAAGCCGATGATATCTTCTTCATCTTTAATCAGAACTATCTGCCGCTTGTCACGTGTGAGACCGTCACTTACGGCATCGTACCAGCACCTGAAATCCTCTGCCCTTGTATTGCCCGTAGGGGCAATTTTTTCCATATTGTCGGCAAGAATATCAAAGATTTCATTTGCAACAGACAAAAAATCGGGCTTATTCAAGTATTCAAAGTGAATCATAAAATCTCAACCTCTGTATAACAAAAGATTGCACAAGCTTTTTCTTCAAAAAGCATTTTGATATTTTGTTAATTAAAGTATACTTTGATTAACAGCAACACATAAGTCTGAAATGTAATAATATCACGCACATACGGGCATTTTTCTCTTTGACATACGCTCGTATGCCTGCATCGAAGAAATGCCCGTCTGCACGCAATCTCTTGCATTTCAGATGCGAAGCAGTTTTGAAATAGAAGATTTTTGTCTCAGCAAGGCGAAAATCTGAAGAAATACGGGGTTATTTCAAAGATTTTTAACGCGGCTGAGGCGGAAAGATTCCTTTCAAAACCTTATGGCTTGCTGTTAATCAAAGTATACGGTGTATACGAATCTAAGATATCAATTATATCCTGCTTATAGATATTACCGCCGAGGATATAGCCGTTTGCGCTCAAACAGATTGCACGGATATCCGCAGGGTCTTCCTGATAGGGATTTTTGATTTCTTTTTTCAAATTAAAATATTCGCCAAGGTACTTAATTGCATTTCCGCTCGGAAAAATTACGTTGCCCTTGCTTGTTTCAATACCCGTATGATTGAACTCAGAAAGTATCTCACGTGTTTTGTCGTTATACGGATTATCATCATCGGAACTCACAAGCCACGCAGGGTGAACCTGCAATTTAACACCGTGAACGTTAACTGCATCTGCAAACGCCTTAACGTATTCAAGCGGAATTGTTTCCTGATGAAAAGCATCAACCGAAAGCAGAATCTCATTGACACCGCTTTTAATTATCTTTTGAGCAACATTTTTTATTTCATCATAATCTTTGCTGAAATATCCGTTGGTTATCAGTTGCCTTTGAGGGATACTCATTTCTCTTGCGGCTTTATGGATTTCACAAACAGTTTCGCAGCAGAGCAAAGGCTCACCGCCAAATGTCATAACGGATTTAATGTTGTATTCTTTTGCAATTTTACGCACGGCATCAGATGCCAGAGCTTTATCAATTCTGTCGTTGCTCTTATGTTCACCCTGCGAGCAGTGTTTGCACTTCCCCGTGCAAGCCATAGTAACAACAAACTCTATTCGGTTAAGATTTTTCAGATATTTATTCATTTTATATCCTTTTCATCAGCTTAAAATACTCGCCGTCTTCGTCGGCACCGTCAAACAGCACTTGCGTGAATCCGTATTTTTTATATAAATGCAGGGCATTGACGTTATCTTTATCAACGCCTATCGTCATTTCCGAATATCCCATTTCTTTTGCTTTTGCTATAAGAAATTCAAGAATTTCACTGCCGATGCCGCGGTTTCTGTATTCCTTTTTAACTATCATTCTTGAAACGTAAATGCGTTTATCGGGGATAGTGTAATCGGGATCGCCTGCATCCGTAACCAAAGCACCTTCACCTATGAATTCGCCGTTTATTTTGTAAATGAACACAAGGCGGTTGCCTGACTTTATCTCATCAAGCCATTTATCGGCAAACGGTTGAGATTTCATATTCCAGATATTTGAGCATTTGTGATAATCTTCGGGAACGAGAGGATCAATTGTAATTTGTTTATCCGTAAAGTTTTCCATAAACTCATTCACCTGCCGTTTTGTTTTGAGCACAACGGTTTTATCTTTATATTTCTCAGCAATTTCTGCATATGTCTGCCGTCTTTCCCTGTTTCTGCAGCCGAACAGCGTAAACTTAACAAACCACCAATTCAAATCATTATTGTAACCGTCTGCTTTGCGTGATTTTGTCCTTTTTACCGCGCGGTAAAAACAAGTCAGCCGATTAAGCAAAATCAGCACAATCATATCCGCGCTTTCAAGCCGTTCATCATAAAGCAGATATTTATAATAGCCGTCAATTATCCAGCAGTCCTTTGCCATAAATTCCGAGACCTGCGGCAATACAAGTGAATCGTCAATCGGTTTCCATTCCTTATCCCACTTAATCTCATCAAGATGAAGAACGGGGATATTTTTCTTTTCGGATATATAATCTGACAGATACGTTTTACCGCTGCCTGCATATCCCAAAACAGCTATTTTCATTCTGCCACCTCTTTAATCAGCTCAAAAACTGCAGTGCCGTGCTTTTTCATATCAATCAAAATAACGTCTGTTTCACACTCGGCAAAATCTGCACCAAAAAGCGGTGCAACCCTATATTTTGAGGGCAAGGATATTTTAACCTCCCCGTCATTCACGCTATGAATTGAGAGGAAGCCTTCACCGCAATAAATAACGTTACCGTCAGTATTATAGCAATGAACACCTGATGATATAAGGAAATTACGAAGCTCCGCTACTGAATAAAACGGCTTTTCCTTGCTTGCCTGAATATAGGAAACATTCAGCTTTTCGCACATTTCAACTGCGGATTTGCCGCTTTGTGACGGTATGGGTGCGGCAAAAATTGCCGCTCGGTATTTATGGAGCACTCTTGCGGCATCTTCAACCATACAAAGGTCAAACGGAATACCCGTGTTACCCAGCGCTTTCCTTATAATGTTCACGCTGTGGCAAAGCTGACTGCCGCGAGGATTATTGAGATATGCCTTTTCGTCAACAAACAAAACCGTCTGCGCGCAGGGATAATCCGCAGATTTCTTATCTTTTGACGCTTCGGCAGCAGCTTTCATTTTTTTAAGCTCTGCCATAATCTCTGCATCGTGATACCAGCCGCCCCACATATCAAACCACCACACGCCTGACCCCTTTGTAATCTGATGAGCAAAAGCCTTGCGTATGGCAGAGAGTGAAAGCTCAGGTGTATCGGGTCCGCTCCATACGGTTTTGTTGCCGTTTTCATCTAAGGTATTATAGATATTATCGGGATATCTGCCGCTTCGGGAATCCTGCATTCTGCGGGTGAGATGCGTTCTTATATCACACTCAACAAAATAGAGCTTGCCGTGATTTTTAACCGATTCACTTGCAAGCATATCTCCCCAGTCAACGCCGAGATTCCTGTTATCATCATAGCCGCAGGGGGATGAGAAAAAGTCTATATACGGAGAATCAACGATAAATCTCAAGCCGTGAAGCCCCCAGAGATAATCATTCACAAAAGCGTTATATCCGTAAAAAACGCCCACAATCTGCTCGCCGTTTATATGTTCTTTAAGAACTCTTGCGAAATGCTCAACGGTTTTTGCAGTCATTTCTCCGCAGAATTCGCCGTATCTGACGGCGGTTTCGTTGAAATCGCCGCAAAAATCCGATTTGGAGAGCGTCGGAATATCGGTTATACCGTATCTTTCTTTCATCCACGCGCTGAATTTACGCAGCGACACATCCGAAAAAGATCCGAAAAGATCGTGATGAATCCACTCCTGCGTAGTGCCGCCGCAAAGCTGATAGCCTGCTATTGAGTGAGCATATTCTGCAGAACGTATATGGGAAACAAGAGTGCAAAGGAGCTTGGCACCGTCACGGAGAAACGCATCAGAATAAAGAGATTCCCTTGAGCCATGCGGAGTTTCAACCGTTTCGTCGGAATGATTTTTAATCCATTTACGCGGCATTGCAATATTGATTCTCGGGAAAACAAACGCATCCGGGCACTCCGAAAGTATGCGGCGCACAGCACCGTCAAACTCGGAATAATCGGGCTTATCCCGCTCAAACACACCCGTTAAAAACGGAGTAAACCCCGTAGCGTTATTTATTGGCAAATCAGTAAATGAAACATTCACAAAGAACATTCTGTATCCGCTTTTAATAAAATCGGAGTATTCGCCGCATTCTTCAAAATACGTTGTATACGCAAACGGAGCGTGGAGATTTCCGTTGACGGAAATAAAAGGCTTGCCATTTTTAACTTCAATCTGTGTTTTCAGCATATCAGTCAGCAAACATTCACACTCATCTTCCGTCAACCCGCCCTTGGTTTCTGAATCTATTTCAGTGTATTTTAACATTTCCCTCATGCTTTTCTCACTTTCACAATCAAAAAGTTCGGCTTGATATATTCCTTTACCCAGGCAGGCACCTTTTCAATTACCCTTTCTTCAGGTGTGGGTTCGCAGACTTTTTCTATAACAAATCCTGCTTTGGCAAGTGCGTTTACAATGTTGCTGAAAGTACGGTGATACTTTATAACACCGTCAACATACCAATGGATTCTGCGTTCTCCCGGACGGTTGTAATCCGAAAATGTATAGGAAACTTTATTGCCGTTTTCATCTTTATTAAAATGACCTGCCCCGTCAACGGTTGAGGTGATAATCGGATGCTCCTGCGAAAACAAAAGCTGACCGCCTTCGCTCAGAACGGAATACATATCCTTTACGAAAGCATCGAAATCTTTAACGTAATGAAAAGCAAGCGAACTGTAAATGAAATCAAACTTTTCGTCGAGATTTGAAACGTCCGTCATACTCATATTACGGTATTCAATTTTACTGTGTGCTGATTCTTCTTTTGCAACTGCAAGCATTTTTTCGGATATATCAATGCCGACAACCCTCGTTGCGCCTCTGTTTACGAAATCAATGCAGTTGTGACCGTAACCGCAACCCAGATCAAGAACGGATTTGCCGTTCAGATCGGGCAGAAGTTTACGCATTGCAGGTTGTTCGATTAAATCATTTGCATTGCAATCGCTGTCACGCAGAGCCTTGTAGCCGCTGAAAAACGTTTCGTTGTCAAATATGTTTTGTCTGCTCATATTTTCACCCTAAATCCCTTTGGTATGCTCATCATAATTAGCTTTGATAACCCGTCTTTCTTTATCAGTCAAACTCCAGATATGGATACCCGTATCGGCAGTGTTGAAGAAACAAATGCAATCAACGGGCATATTGAAGAATGAACGGTAAAGCTGATTTATCATTCCTCCGTGAGAAACAACAGCAACGGTTTCATCGTTCTCAGATTCATTTATAATTCTCGAAAGTGCATTCTCCGCTCTTTGCCTGAACTCAACCTGAGATTCCTGACCGTAAACTGCTTTATCAATCGGCAAATCGGGAATTTCGGGATATTTCTCTATGACTACCGCTCGGGGTAAACCTGCAAGAAGTCCGTTATTGAACTCCATCAAGTTCTCGTCAAAAACAACAGGAATTCCTGTTTTATCAGATAAGTGCTGTGCCGTCTGTTTTGCTCTTGTCAATGTACTTGCGTATATTTTGGAGATGTTATAATTATCGGCAACATAATTTGCCATTGCTTCGGCTTGTCTGTGCCCTCTTTCGGTTAACGCAAAATCTGCTCTGCCTTCGTGAACATCAAGCAAATCTGCTTCAGATTCACCGTGACGGATTACAAGTAATTTCATAAATTTCTCCTTATAAATCAAATCTCTCTTTTATCATTTTTGCAACAACTTCGGGCGCAAGATTCGAGTTATCAATTTTAATATAGTTCGGGAACGTTATCTCACCGTCATAGCTTTCTGTTCGGTATTTTTTGTCGGTGTCAAGCAAATCTTTTCTTGCAAAATCAAGATTTCGCTTTGACGGTTTATTGTTAAGACGGTTTTCTGTTGAGTTCCTTTCAAGTCTTATCTCCTGCGATGCAACAAGCTCAACATAATAAATTTCTGCACCTTGCTCTTTGAACAAATCGGAAACATATTTTATGTAGTCCCAATCGCCTTGATGGTCAAATGCCCATACATAGGTGAATATCATTCCGTAGTTATTGCTTTTTGAAAACTCCTCAAAGAAAACCTGACGCAATCTGTGTACCGTTTTACCCTCATAGTATCCAAAAATCTCTATAACGGGCTCTATGGTCATATGATTATGAAACAGTTTTAAATCCGTGATTTTTGCAAGCTCCTGCCCGACCGTCATTTTACCGACAGCCAGATTGCCGAATATTATAACTAATTTCATAGCATCACCTTATTTCTTTTAGGTAGTTGTCCGCTTCTTCTCTTGATTTAAAAACCGTTATTTGCACTTTGTTTTTGTACTTTTCAAGAAGCTCATAAATCTTCGGCAAAGACGTTTTTGAAAAATCTCTGATAAACGTTTCAAATTCCGGGTCCAATTCTTTTTCTATCCACGCAAGGTCGTAACGTCCTTTGCCGAGCCTGTCCGTTGCGCCCTGAATACACACCTCAGCAGGCAAATCAAAAAGAAAAACCGTATCGCACTGCTGAAGCCTTGTTTCTATTGTCCGGTTATAATTGCCGTCGATTATCCATTCGGGGGTTGCAAATATTTCCGATATTCTGCGGTCAAATTCTTCCCTCGGGATGTGAGTTTTATCGGGTTTATGCCATATAGCGTCAAGATAGTATAACGGCAGCCCCGTAAGCTTATTAAGTTTTTCGGCAAAGGTTGTTTTTCCGCTCCCCGGGCAGCCGATTACTATAACTTTTTTCATAATTTTTCCTCAGTGCAATCAAAGATTTTCTCCATTATCACGCTTCCGCCGTAATCTTCAATTACTTTGAATCCGTTTCTCTCATACATACCGTACGATACGGTGGTATGCTTGAAAGTATTGAGCACCATTTTTGAAAAACCTTTTTCGCGGGCATCCTCCTGAATCTTCAGAAATGCACTTTTTCCGTAGCCCTTGCCCCTGTATTCCTCTTTGATAACGTTCTCGGTTACAAAAGCGGCGTTTTCCTCAAACGGGCTTTTCTGATAACCGATAACACCGATTTTTTCATCATTCTCATTCACAACGATATAAAGGTAATTATCGGCAGACTCCGCACCACAGGGAAAAACATCCTTGAATTCCGCCTTTGCTTCCTTTTTCGCCTTCCACATAAACCTCTCGTCACCCGATTTTATCAGGTGCTCGGCATATGCCTTTACAGACCATTTTGAATATATCGGAAATTCATCACTGCTCATACGTTTTAAACTGATTTGTTTTAATTTATCTTTCATAAAAACCACCTTAATATCATCATTTTATAAATATCTCTGCATATAAACCAAGTTCTGATATGTTCCGTCTTTCAGTTTAAAGAAATCGGGCTTGACCGATTTGATTTGGAATCCAAATTTCTCGTAAAGTGCTTTAGCACGGTTGTTTCCCTCAATCATTTCAAGGTCAACAATTTCTGTGCCCTTATGTTCTTCTGCAGCTTTCATCAATTCTTTAAACATTGCCGAGCCAATACCGATATTCCAATATTTTTTCTGAAGGGCGATACCTACTGTTGCTATATGAGAAGTCTTGCTGCCGCTCTTAAAAGTAATGTCACAGTTACCTGCAATTGCACCGTCAACATAACAAGCGATAAACAGAGTGTTCCGACTTTCACGAACATTATGAATAAATTTCTCTTCACTTTCTATAGTGACACTCTCCCAGTCTTCATTTGAACGAGAAAGAAACTCTGTTTCATTGGTTGCGGTTTTAATACTGTTTAGTAACATTTCAGCATCTTTTATTTCAGGAGTTTTCAATATGGCAGTAGTGCCGTCTTTTAATGTGATTTTCTTATCTTCAAATATCATTAGTTTCACTTACCTTTCCTGAATGTTCTGACAAGATATATTTTATTTCCGTATCAGATTTATATGTAAACCCTATTATTTTCCCTTGATAATACAGAGCTTTAAAACTGACGTTTCTGTTCTTTCTTGCGTTCCAAGCCATATTTTTAATATCTTTTCTGCGTGGCTTTCGGTTAATTTCTTTGCAGTATTCTTCCCAGACACCGTAAACCTCTTTTATCTGCGGATTGTTATATGGGTTTATTCCAATCAAATCCGTTGACGTAACAAGTTCTGAAATTGCATTATCAATTTCAAGAGAGGTTTCTTTTATATGTTTGATGTATACAAAATGCCGTCCCCAGCCTTGATGAATACCCGTATCGCGATACCCCATAGCTTTCCAGAAATCAATTCCGCTGACAGGGTCTGGATTTAACAAAACGGTATTGGTTTTGTTGTCCTTGAAAATGTTTTCTATATAGCTGTTCAGAATTCTGCCGTAACCTTTTCGCCTGTGCTTGGGTGAAATATAAAAATCTTTCACCTCGCCATAGGGGTACGGAATATCAACAACATCTGTTGAAGACGTTGAAATTGAAGCAAAGCCAATGATTTCCTTGGCTGATTCCATAACGATGAAATAATCAGAATTACTAAAAGATGAATTTGAAATAATACTGTCATACAGCTCATAAAACATTTTCTTGTTGCCGGGCATTTCACCTTGATTGCGCAAGGACTTAATCTTATACTTTGCATAGATTTTGCGGAGTTTTTTGTAATTGCTTATGTTTTCTTTTGTAACGTTTGTAAATGTAAAATCTGTTTTCATAAAATCCTCTTTCTGTAATAAATAAAGGCACCCCCGAAGCGGAGATGCCTTAAATTTACAGAAAGATATAATATTACATCAATCGCAAACGGACAAAACGGCTCTCCGATTCATTGAGTTAATCATCATCGTCATCTTGTCCACCTGCCTTTCAGTAATTTTCTTCATTGTAACAATATAAGAATAATTTGTCAACTGTTTTCAGCTGCGGTGCAAAAGTGTTGATTTTAAATTCAAAAGCGTTTGCATCGGATAACGGATTTATCTGATACCGTAGTTTTCAATGACGTAGTCCATATCCTTGTCGCCTCTGCCTGAAAGGTTGATGAGAATTGAGCCGTGGTCCATAGCCTTTGCAAGCTTCATGCCGAAAGCAACAGCGTGTGAGCTTTCAATTGCAGGAATGATACCCTCAAGACGGGAAAGCTTGTAGAATGCATCAATGGTTTCTTCATCATCAATTACGTCATACTTGACTCTGCCGATTTCCTGAAGGAATGCGTGCTCAGGACCGGATGAAGGATAATCAAGTCCGCTTGCAACGGAATAAACGGGAGCAGGCTCGCCGTTTTCATCCTTGAGCATAATGCTGTTGAAGCCGTGCATAATGCCCTCAGTGCCGTACTTGAGGCTTGCGGCATGGTCGCCGAGCTTGGGTCCTCTGCCGAGGGGCTCGATGCCGTAAATTTCAACAGGGTCGTTGAGGAAGCCCGCAAAAAGTCCCGCAGCGTTTGAGCCGCCGCCGACACAGGCAACTATTGAGGTGGGCAGATGACCTGTCATTTCAATAAACTGATCCCTTGCCTCAATGCCTACAACGCTCTGGAAATCACGCACCATCATGGGGAAAGGATGAGGGCCGAGAACTGAACCGATGCAGTAGATGGAATCCTTATATTCCTTGCTGTATGCATCAAAAGCAGCGTCAACAGCCTCTTTAAGAGTCTGCAGACCGTGGGTAACCTCTACAACGTTTGCGCCGAGAATTTTCATTCTTGCCACGTTGGGAGCCTGCTTTTTGATATCAACCGAGCCCATATAGATATCGCACTGAAGGCCGAAATATGCAGCAGCAGTAGCAAGCGCAACACCGTGCTGACCTGCACCTGTTTCTGCAATAACCTTCTTTTTGCCCATATACTTTGCAAGAAGAGCTTCGCCCATGCAATGGTTGAGCTTGTGGGCGCCTGAGTGGTTAAGGTCCTCACGCTTTGCGTAAAGCTGTACCTTGCCGCCGAGGGAATCCGAAAGTCTTTCAAGATGAGTTACGGGAGTAGGTCTGCCCTGAAACTCCTTGCGGATTCTGCGAAGCTCGGCAATAAACTTCCTTGACTGGCAGATTGAATAATATGCCTCTGTAATTTCAGCCATTGCTGCCTTGAGCTTATCATCAATATATACTCCGCCGTATTTGCCGAAGTAGCCGTTTTTATCGGGATAATTGTTAAAATAAGTATCAAAATCAACGTTATTGAGTTTCATTATATATTCTCCTTTTTAAAGATTGTTTTTATTTGGTTTACAGAAGTTAAACGCACCATCGTTTTGTTAAAAGAGCCATAAAAAATCCTCCTGAAATAAAAAAATCCCTGACAGACAATTCTGCCAAGGACGAATAATCATTCGCGGTGCCACCTTGATTCACGGCAAAGCCGTGCACTTTAAGCGGGATACTTACATACCCCCGGCAACTTACGTATGCCAACACGTTGCAGAATACTCTGAGCATAACGCTCATTTGACTGCACCCTCAGCGGCCCATTTGACAACCTGTTTCTCACCCGACTCTCAGCAGCGCGGGCTCTCTGTAAAGGCATAATTGCCGTTACTTCCGCTTCAACGGTTTAGTATTAAATTTGAATTTATTTTATCACCGTAAAATTAATATGTCAACTGTTTTTTTGCTTTTTCCTTTATTTCTCTTAACGGGATTGAATATTCAGCAAAAATGTGATTAAATATTTTTACAAGCTATTAAGGAGAATATATATGGGTAAATTTACAAAAACTTTTTTACGCACCCTTGCTATGCCCTGCCTGCTTGCAATGGGCGTACCTCACAAATGGAAATCCGCAAAATTTGAAAGAAGCGCACCTGCTCCTTTAAAATTTTCGGATGACGGCAAATTCAGAATCCTTCACCTTACCGATATACACGACGTTGAGCCTGTAATGGACGACGACGAAAACAGAGAAATCCCCGAAAGCCGTGACAAGGAAACGCTCAACGTTATTGAAACTCTTGTTGAAAAGACAAAGCCCGACCTTGTTGTTTTCGGCGGCGACAACATAAGCGGATATTGGGAAGAATTCACCTATGATTACGTAAAGAGCACCATTGAAAAAATAACCGCTCCCATAAGGAAAAGGAACATTCCGCTTTGCGTAGTTTTCGGCAACCATGACGGCGAAGAGGGCTTCCACACGGAATTCCAAATGATGCAGTATATGGAATACGAAAACTGCCGCTCCAACCTCAACGATGCCGACGTTTACGGCTGCGGAAACTGCTGTGTTACAATCAAGGGCAGCAAAAGCGGCAAAGATGCCTTTGCGCTCTGGCTTATCGACTCAAATGACTATCAGCGCAATTCAGAGGGCGGACTCAGCTATGACTGCGTGCATGACGACCAGATTGAATGGTACGAAAAAAGAGCAAAGGAGCTCAGGGATGCAAACAGCGGCGAGCCTCTTCCTGCAATCCTTTTCCAGCATATACCCGTTCAGCAGGAACTTGACGGATTTGAGAAAACAGACGAAAACGGCGACTACACCTTTGAGCGTGACGGCAATTATTACAAGCTCGGTCACAAAATAATTGAGGGAAGAATCAGGGAATGCCCCTGCCCTCCCAACACCGAAAAAGAATACAGACAACAGTTTGAAAGCTGGAAAAAGACGGGTGACGTGATTGCCGCATTTTTCGGGCACGACCACGTGAACGATTTCCACATTAATATTGACGGAATTGATATTTACCAGACCCTCGGCGCAGGCTACTTCACCTACGGCAAGGAGCGCGGCGGAAGGCTGATAATCCTTGATGAAAACAATCCGAACAGCATTTACACTGAATCCCTCGAGGTTGAAAGAATAACTGATACGAAGATATAAAAGCAATAATCCCGGAGTTGCAAAAGCTCCGGGATTATTTTATTCTTCAAAAGTTAAATTTAAAAGTTCTTCCACAGTAGGCATAGAGGCTTCGGCGCCCATTCTGCTTACGGCAATGCTTCCTGCTTTATTGCCCATATCGCAGGCGGCATAAATATCGCCGCTGCGTTTTAATTCAAGCGCCAGCGCTGCCGTAAAGCTGTCCCCTGCGGCGGTTGTATCCACAACGTTGCTTTTATATGCCGGCATCATTTTGAAACTCTTACCGTCCCATACACTGCAGCCCTTTGAGCCGAGTTTGAGCACAACGAAGCGTGCACGGCTTCTTTGCATAAGAATCTTTGATGCCTCAAGCGCTGTAGCTTCATCCGTGGGAAGTATACCTGTAAGCGCTTTTGTTTCACTTTCATTGGGAGTTATAACGGTAGCACCCTGCATTTTTTCAAGCCCAAAAGGCTTTGCAGGTCCGCAGTCAATAACGGTGGTTATCCCCTTTTCAACGGCACGGTTTACGCAGTTTATAACAACGTCCTCTCTTGTTTCAAACTGCACAAGCAATAAATCCAAATCATCCTTTATTCCTTTTACGGCTTCATCGGCATCAATTTCGGCATTTGCGCCCTCATAAACGATGATGCGGTTTTTCCCTTCACCGTCAACTATTATTGCGGCAAGACCCGTCTGAGACCCCGTGGTTGAAACGTTGGACGTATCAACGTTATTCCTGCCGAGATTCTCAAGCAGTTTTTTTCCGTTTTCATCGTTTGCAACCTTGCCGATAATACGGGTCTGTGCGCCGAGGCGTGCCAGACCTATAGCCTGATTCGCTCCCTTGCCGCCGTTGGCATAGCCGTAATCGGTACCCACCACGTTTTCGCCGGCATCAGGCACCTTTTGCATATTGAGAATAAAATCCATATTTATGCTGCCTGCAACCGCCGCTTTTATGCTGCTGTACATACAAATTCCTCCGAAGCTTTAAATAACTGCCCTGAAATCCTGCGCCGCCTGCTTTATGCTTTTATCTTTAAGGAATAAAGAGCTTGTGCCCATTACGAAAATATCCGCTCCGCTGCGGCTGAGAAGCTTTCCGTTTTCAACGCTGATATTGCCGTCAACTTCAACGGGGATGTGAGCACAGCCCCACTCGTCAAGAAGCTGCCTTGCGTGCCGAGTTTTACGCTCTGCACCCGCAAAAAGCTTCTGCCCCGCAAAGCCCGGGCTTACCGTCATTATAAGCACCATATCGGTGTAATCGGTAAGATACTGCAAGCCGTTGAGCGGAGTTTGCGGATTGAATGCCAAGCCTGTTTTTATTCCCCTGTCCTTTATCTGAGAGAGGGTGCGCTGAATGTGAATATCAGATTCATAATGAACGCAGAGAAAATCACGCTCATCAAGATTCATTCTGTCAATATAGCGTGCAGGGTCGTTTACCATCATATGAACGTCAAGCGGCAGGCTTGTTACCGCCTTAACGGCATTCACCAGATCAAAACCAAGGGTGATATTGGGCACAAAGCTGCCATCCATAATATCAAAATGAAGGTAGTCAACTCCTGCATCCTCAAGAGCTTTTACGCTCTCCTTTAAATTCAGCAAATCCGCACACATTACAGATGCAGACAAAAGCTTATTCATAGCAACCATTCCTTTCAGTTAATCAACTCAATTATATGCCTGCCTGATTCTGCTTATTACGCAAAGCTTTCGGGAATGTCCTTGCCGAAATCGGAGCAAGGCTCCTTAGAAAGCTCAAAGCGCAGAATTCCGCCTGCGGTAATCTCGTTATAAGTAAGGTAGGGTCTGTTAAGCTCTTTTCCGTTGAGCTTCATTGAAGATACGTAAGGATATTCCAGCGGATCCTTATCGCATTCTACGGTGAACTTTTCACTGACGGAGCAGGAATGATACTTACCGTCAAGCCTTACCGTAGCTTTTCTGAACAGCGGAGTATTTACAAAGTATTCCTCATTACCTGCACACACCTGCGCAAAGCCAAGAGCCGACAGCACGTACCACGCAGAAAGCTGACCTACATCCTCGTTGCCGCAAAAGCCGAACGGACCCGTGCGGTATGCCTCTTTCTGCACACGCCTTGTCCAGTACTGAGTTCTGTGCGCAAGGCCGAGCAAATCAAAATAATGGGTCACGTTGTGGCAGGGCTCATTTGAATGGTTATAATCCTCATTCCAGAGCTTTGAAAAATCAGCCTTTTCAAAAAAGCGCTCAAGCAATTCAACCGTGCGCTCCTCGCCGAAAAGCCTGCTGAGGCCTTTAACGTCATAGGGCACAAACCATGACTGCTGGAAAATATTACTTTCAACACAGCCCTCATCATCATATTCATCTTTTATGCGCATAAACTTTCCGTTCTTTTTACGGGGCGCCATAAAGCCCTTACGGGCATTGAAATTCTCGCCGTAGCGCATTGCACGGCACATAAAATATTCAGCATCCTCTGCTTCACCGAACGCCTTGGCAAATTTTGACATGGCGTAATCCGCCGCAAGAAACTCAAGAGTATTACTGAGCCTTTCAGGCACGAAAGCATCCTGCTTATACTGCTCACAATCGGGTCTTATTGAACGGAAGGGTCTGCGATTGAGATAATTTGCACTGAGCGAAGACGCTTTTGAAATCTCATAAGCGCTCGCGGCATCATAATTGCGTATACCCTTTACATACGCATCCGCAACAACTATAACCCCCGGGTCGCCTACCATACTGCCCGAATCCAGACCCAGAATCTCCCACTTGGGGAAAGAGGAATTTTTGATCTGAGCAATTTTGAGAAGAGAGCAGACGGTATCGTTCACCGTTTCGGGGGAGATAATTGTAAGCAACGGAAACTCACTTCTGTAAACATCCCATCCGCTGAATACCGTACGGTGCGTGTAATCCTTAACCTCCGTCACCTCGTCGAAGAGAGCGAATCTTCCGTCCGTATCCGCCAGAACACGGGGATCAAGAAGAACGTGATACAGGCAGGTATAAAACAGCTTTAAATCCGTTTCGTCCGTACCCTCAACCTCAATTGCTTCCAGTGCCTTTTCCCATTCATTAAAAGCACCTTTCGCCATTGCATCAAAATCAAAGCCGTAAGGTGATGCCGCAAGATTCTTTCGTGCACCGTCAAGGTCGGTGTACGAAATTCCGCAAGTCACTGTAATCGGATCAGTCATTTCACCGAAGCAGGCAAGCAAGCCCGCATCTTCATTTTCAAAATAATCCGTACCAACGGGCACAAAGGTTTCATTAGAGAAGAATCTCATCTGCTTTGCAGGCACCGACAGTTCACAGACAAAATATAAATTATAAGAAATCCCTGCGTCCCCTCTGCCCAAGCCTCCGCCTGCAGGAGTGCATTTTATACTGCCCTCAATACGGCGGTCATTTACAATTCTCACCTTTTCAAAATCAGCACGTCCGCCTATTCTTCGTGAAAAGTTGAAGATAATACGGGCATCGGATTTTTCGGGATAAGTGAAGCGGAGCATTCCCGATCGAATCGCAGCCGTAGCCTCCGCAAGCACCCCGTATCTGTCAAGATACACGGAATAATACCCTGCACGGGCACATTCGTTTTCATGAGAAAAAGGCGATTTCCAGCCTGTTTTTCCTTTTTTGAAAGGTATCTCTTCGTTGCTTCCGCTACGCAGGTCTGTTTCACCGGTAACAGGCATAATCTGAAGATTCCCCAAATCTCCGTACCAGCCTATGCCACTCATGCGGTTAACGCTGAAGCCTTCAATTGACGAATGGCAGTAATTATAGCCCGTTCCGTTATCGCCGCCCGTTACCGTATCGGGCGACATCTGAAGCATTCCGCCGGGCACGCAGGCTCCGGGATAGGTTTTACCGCCGCCGTGAAAGCTTTCGGCCTGTTCATCACCGACGGTACCGATAATAGGGTCTATATATTTAGCTTTTTCCATAAGTATACCTTCTTCTAATCACTTGGTTACCTTTGCCGCACCTCGCAGGCTTTCAACGCTGAAGGAAGGAATTCTGCCGAGGTGATCGGGTCCGATGTTGAGAAGATAGTTGATACCAAGTGAATTGAGTTTTTCTTTTCTTTCAATTATTTCCTCAGAGGATATCCAGTTCTGGTCGTAGTACTTATATCCCCAGGAAGAGTTGAGAGTGCCTGCGGTTTCATACAGACCGTAGGGTGAATATTTGAAGCCGCCGATGCTGTTGGGATCGGCATCCTCGCCGCCCGAGATTTCCGACGGATACTCGTTATCGCCAAGGGATACGTAATCGTATGCACCGTTGCCGATGCGTGAATTTATAAGGCAATCGGGCTGATATTCCTTTACAAGGCGGTTAAGTTCAAGGCTCTGCTCCTTTGTGATTGTATGCGGTACGTCAAACCATATAAGACAGAGCTCACCGTATTTAGTGAGAATTTCTTTCACCTGAGGCTTGATTTTCTCATTGAAGCAGATTGAAAAATCTTTCTTTTCTCTGTCGGGAAAATCCCAGGAATTATCCCATGAAACACCTGAGCAGCCTGCAGAATTATCATAACCGCCGCCGTGGGGATGATGCCAGTCAAGCTCCTGCGAATAATAAAGCCCGAATTTAAGCCCGTGCTTATAACAAGCCTCGCCGAGCTCTGCCACAACGTCCCTGCCGAAAGGAGTTGCATCAACAACGTTGTATTTATCAGCCTCGCTTTTGAACATCGCAAAGCCGTCGTGATGTTTTGAGGTGAAAACAAAATATTGCATTCCGCATTCCTTTGCAAGCCTTATCCATTCATCGGCATCAAAATATACGGGATTGAAAATCTTTGCATATTTTTCATATTCCGCATTAGGGATGGGCATATAGCTCTGAATCCATTCGGCATAGTCACGCACTCTCCTGCCACGGTATTCGCCGCCAAGCAGGGAATACAAGCCCCAATGAGCCATCATACCGTAGCCTGCCTGCTTAAACCATTCTCTGTTATTCATACATACGCCCCCTTTTTAATGATTGTAGCATACTTTTGGGCTTATGTAAAATATTTAATCAAAAATAAAGCAAGGATACAGCAAAAAACCGTACCCTTGCAAATTCAATCACATACCGTTGCGGGAGTTTGAGCCGAAATGCAGCTCCCTCATACCCTCCACCTCATCGCATATTGCTTTAAGATTGCAGGTATCACAGTCAAAATTGACGGTATTCACGATATGATTGAGAGTTTTTGTGATTGCATCACCTTTTTCGGCAATACGGGAGAGAGAATCAAAATCCGCCTGAGGAACAGTGATAAAAATTATTTTAACACCCCTGACGCTCGGTATTTCCTTGTATTTCTCAATCAGCAGATTGCCTACCGCATTGAAATCCATACCCGAGTCCACTGCCTTACCTGCAACCCTTACCGCCTCCCTCTGAGCGTTTGAAGAGGTGCGTATCATATAGCCGTCAGGGAAACAATGATATTTTACATATTCAATTTTTCTTATAAGGTTATACGCTTTCTGTTCATCCTGCTCATCATCAATCTGAATAATGCAGACCCTTGCGAATTTATGCTCGCCTTTGATTCTATCAAGGTCGTCGCCTGCAATGAATATTCCGTCCTCAACGGCAGATGAAGTTACAAGATTGAAGCCCGTGCCGCTGAGCTCGCACACGCTTTCCCTTTGAAGCACAACCTGATTGCAGCCTGCATCACGCCACGCTTTCCCTTTATCGGCAGAAAAAGCTGACGTAATCAACGGCGCCGCAAGCGTATTGACCTCTTCAATTAACGAATCGTAAAAATGCATCAGAGTTTTTTATCCCTTTTCATGTTATCGTAATGCTTCTGAAGCCAATCGTAAACCTTGCGGATAAGCTTCATATCAAGATTAAAGAAATAAACCGTGAAGGTTATAACAAACAGCGCAAGAATAACACCGAGAATTATTAAAACAACATTCATTTTAATTCTCCTTTGCAAGGCCCTTTTGGCGGGCATATTCAGCCGCACCGAGAGCACCCATAAGCTGAGGGTCGGTTGAAAGCTCAACTACCTTTATTTTAAGAACCTTTTCTATTGCCTTTTTAAGACCGTCATTCTTTGCGCAGCCGCCGGTAAGGGTAATACTGTCCGTTGCGCCTGCTTTTTTAGCCATAACAAAGCAACGCTTTGCAACCGCAAGCTGAATGCCTGCCGCAATTTCATCCATAGGCTTACCCTCGCCTACAAGCGAGATAACCTCACTCTCGGCAAAAACGGTACACTGCGCAGTAATGGGGATAGTATTCTTTGCGCTGAGTGAAAGCTTAGAGAATTCAGGCAAAGTCATTTCAAACGCATTTGCCATAGCCTCGTAGAATCTGCCTGTGCCGGCCGCACACTTATCATTCATAGCAAAGTTTTTAACCGTGCCGTCAGTATCAATGGAGATACCCTTAACGTCCTGACCGCCTATATCAATAATCGCTTTTACCTCAGGATTTGTTACGTGAACACCCATTGCGTGGCAGCTGATTTCAGAGATATTCTCATCAGCAAAGGGAACCTTGTTTCTGCCGTAGCCTGTACCGATAAGATAAGTAAGCTCCTTCGCTGAGGAAAGACCCTCAACCTGAGCAACGGCATCGTTCAAAGCGATTTCCGCACTTGCAACGGGGTTAATTTTACTTCTGTTGGTAACGTTGGCAACCATTTTTCCGTTTTCATCAAGAATAACGCATTTTGTATAGGTTGAGCCGACGTCGCATCCGCCGAAATATTTCATATATAAATCTCCTTTACCAAGCTAAATCATCCTCAAAATCAACCAACGACGGGTCGAGAGGTTCTTCCTGCAAAACTGTCTGCATATACTTGTTGACCTGCTCACGCATATCTCGCCTTGAAATCGTTCTGGGGTCCATAAGGTCCTGCTTGACCCAGATAAAGTTTACGTTGCGTTCCCTTGCCTGGTCATCGAAGATACCTGCAAGGCCGTCCATTCCCTTGCAGGAAATCTGGTCATACATAATTACCGTATCGGCATTGTATTCCTCAACTATTCTCCACAGCTCGTCAACAACGTTCTTATAGCCGCCCTTTGTGTGCTTACGCATTATGGAGCGCTGATACGTTTTTGCAAGGTCGGCAAGAGCCTGCTCTTTATCCTCAGTATTGAACTTAAGATAGGAAATCATTGTTTCCATATCCATAACAACATTCATACCCCAGCAGTTTTCAAGCCAGTTTGCAAAGCTTGTGTAATAGTTTGCAGGGCAACTCCATACAACCGCACGGTGACGCATCTCCTTAGAAACGGGAGCTTTCTTTTCGTAAGCCTTGAGCATAAGCTTATTGACCTTTTTATCAACCTTGAGGAAACGTTCATCAACGCCGCCCGAAAGATTGAAATAATAAATTCTGTAAAGCCAGAAAGCCGCACCTGTCATCTGAGGATAGGGAGTTTTATTGATATCCCATTTTTCTATTTCATATTCAAGCTGCTTGTTGGTATTCCTGAGAGCACCGAAGAAAACGTCCCAATCGAACTTTTCACCTGTCTGCTCTTCAACAAACTTTATAAGCTCCTTGATTTCATCAACTGCATATTCCTGCACGTCCTCGCCGTTATAGCGAAGAGGAACGTTGAAGCAATGAACAGGGAGATTGAGTCTTCTGTCAAGGAAGGTTGAATTCATGATAGAGCCGTCGCAAGGCATATTTGTTGCAATCATACAGCAGCCCATTTGGGGATAATCATCCTCAATTGCAACGCCCGCTTCCGCACTGGGGAGAGGGCAAACGTCGGCAGGTACGCCGAAGCTCTCCGTAACCTCAAGATAAGGCGGCGTTATCTGCTGATCAACCATTGAAGAGAGGAAAATCGGCAGAGTCTGCAACGGAATTACCTTAAGGTTGGGGAATCCCGAAAAAACCTCGTTGGGTATAATTTCATCCGTAAGAACGATTTTCTTTGAAAGCTTGTTGTTGGGGTTAATCTTTTCATCCGCTTTGAACGACGTGTTGATAAGCCCCGTAGCGTGCTTTACTATCATATTGAAATGAAGGTGAACAATGCGAAGATGCGCACCCCTCAGACCCATTGTGTGTCTGTCAATAAAAGAAGGGGTTGTAAGATACGACGCCATCCAGCGGTATTTCCACAAGCCCTTAACCGTGGAAACCGGAGCCTTGAGCACCATAACAATCATATCTTTCCAGGTAACAAGCCAGCGGTAATAATCGTACATGGTATCTTTAAAGCCGCGCCATTCCCTGTGCTTAAGCAAGGCGGTATGTTCTTTATAAAGCTTTCCCATATCAGCCATTTTCCTTCGCCTGCCTTTCCTTCTGAATCTTTTTGATTTCAAGGCTTTCAACAAAAGCCTGAACTCTTGTGCGAAGCTGACCTGATGCAGAGGCGGTATACTGTCTGTCAACCGCAGCGGTGGGCACACCGTAATCAGTGCTCATAACGTAAGAAGCAAGCGCTCTTTCGTAGCCCCAGTATTCGCAGAATTTGAGCTGCTCGTACATAACACCGTCTGCATGGTATTCATCAACAAGCTGCTTTACGTAATCCCTGCGTTCCTGAACCTTTGCGTGGCTCATAAAACGGGGACACTGGCTTGTTTTAAGATAGTGCAGGCAAATCTGTGTAAGCACGTCCTCATCGGGATTTATAACAATCTCCTGCCTGCCGGGGAGAGCGCCGAAGCAGAATCTGTCCGCCACAACCAAAGCGCCGCTGTCCTCGATAAGCGAGGTGAAATCAGGGTCATCCATCTCAGAGCCTACTACAACGATTTTTGCCCTGTATTTCTTTTTCTCGTCGGGCTCACGGGTTTTAAGCTCCTCGGCCGTTTCCCTGAGAGCAGGAAGAATGAGCGCCTTGGGGCAGCAGTAAGTAACGAGGTTGAGGATGTGATATTCATAGCCCGTGATACGGGGATTATCCTCCTTGCGGTAATTGCCGATTTCAGTCATAAGACGGCAAACCTCATTGTGCTCCTCAACCGCTTTAAGAAGTGCTGCATCCGAAGTATCAACCCCGTAAACGTTTGTAAGCATATCAAGGATTTTAAGCCTTGTCTGCTTGACGTAATGCTTTACGGTGTGGTTTTCAATCTTGAAAGGAGCATCAAGGAAAGTGAGGAAAAACTTATCGTTGGGCACAAGGTCAAGCAATTCAAAATGCTCGGCCGCTCTGTTCATTTCAGAACAGGTTTCACTTGCAAGCAGAGCATTGAGAAAATTGTAGCCGCCCTCTATTGCACGCTCAAGAATCGCCTTTGAATATCCGCACAAAAAGTTGCTCATGTAATAGGTTGCAATATCCATAGAGCCCGTACGCGGTGCACGCAGCCTTACGGAAAAGCAGTTGCCGCAATTGAGCAAAACCTCGGGGATATGATAGCAGGTGTAGCCCAAAGCTATGCCTCCGTCTGCCTTGGCTTTGCGGACAAGCTCATTGTTTGCATCCTGCAAAAGATTTTCAAATTCATAAAGATGCTTTAAATCCCTCATAACCTACTCCTTAAATAATCTCAAGCTCAGAAAGAGCCTTCCTTACACCTCTGACTACGTTTGAATCATCGGGAAGGGTGGTAATATTCTTACCTTCAATATCGTAAATAGCGAGGTTACCGTCATTCTCAATATAAGAAAGCACGGGCACGTCGCAGATATTTATATGCTTTATAACGCTTTCATCGGGAATTCTGTTGACTATTGCACCGATTTTTTTATACATAACAAGCTCATCGGCAACGCTCTTGATTGTGGAGATAACCTGAGTGCCTTTTTTGCTTGCATCGGTAATAAGGAGAAGATGAGTAACCTTTTCCATAACTCTGCGGTTAATCTGCTCTATGCCTGCCTCGCCGTCAATTACAACGTAATCAAACTCCTTTGACAGAATGCTGATTACTTCCTTGAGGTAGGTGTTTATTTTGCAGTAACAGCCTGCACTCTCAGGTCTGCCTACGGCGATAAAAGCAAAGCCCTCTGTTTCAACAAGCGCATCAAAGATTTTATACCTCGCATCGCCAAGCAGCTCGATTGCGGTTTTGGTGTCCCCTCCCTCAACGGTGGAAACAATCTCCTTGCGGATATCGTCAATGGTGGTTTTAACCTCAATTCCGAGCGCAGTGGAAAGACCCACGGCAGGGTCAGCATCAATGGCAAGTATTCTTTTATCGGGATAAGTCTGCACAAGCAGTTTTACGATAGCGGCGGAAATGGAGGTTTTACCTACCCCGCCCTTGCCCGAAAGCGCAATAATTGTTGATTTATTCTCCATGGTATTCTCCTTAACAATCTGTATGAATACAATTTAAATAATTATAACAAATCGCCCTTCAACTTTCAACATAAAACGGGAAAATACACCGATTTATGAAAGCAAAAAGCCCCGGTTTCTACACCGGAGCTTCAACAGTCACAGATTACCGTAATCTATTTTTCTGTTTTTGAAATAATACTCATTATCGTACTCGCCGATTTCTCTGAGCACCCTGCAGGGATTGCCTACCGCCACAACGTTTGGCGGTATATCCTTTGTCACAACGCTTCCTGCGCCGATTACAACGTTATCGCCTATCGTAACACCCGGCACTATAACCGCCCCTGCACCAATCCAGCAATTCCTGCCGATATGCACGGAGAAATTATACTGATATGTTTTTTCACGAAGCTCGGGCTGGACGGGATGACCTGCCGTTGCAACAACAACGTTGGGGCCGAAAAGAGTATAATCCCCTACGTAAATATGAGTATCGTCAACAAGGGTGAGGTTGAAATTAGCATAAACGCCTTTGCCGAAATGGCAATTCTTACCGCCCCAGTTTGCATGAAGCGGAGGCTCGATATAGCAATCTTCACCTATATCGCCGAACATCTCCTTAAGCAGCTGAGTGCGTTTTTCCATCTCAGTAGGGCGAGTATTGTTGAAATCGTAAAGCCTGTCAAGGCATTTGAGCTGCTCCGTCATTATTTCCTCATCTCCGGGCAGATACAAATCACCCGAGTGCATTTTTTCTTTTTCCGTCATATTTTTCTCCTTATTCACGTTGAAATTTCCACCTTGAATATTGCCTTGTTCTTTGAAACCCGAAGCTTTGAAGAAAACAGCCCGCTGAAGTTCTTAACGGTTATTTCCTCCGGAGGAACAACAGGATACTGCGCATTGTAAGAATCGGAATTATGCTTTGAATTAACCGTTGTGAAAAGATAACTGCTTCCCATTCTGTGAACAAACAAGCCGTCAATCTCTATTCTGCGGGGCAGATAGCAGGTGTAGCCGAAATCGTGATCCTCCGAGTTTTCGGCATCAATGATATGGGTTGATATCCCCGTAGGATAAAACTTGCAGTTGCGGATAATAAGCTCGCCGTTCCAGGTTGAGCCGTAATCCGAACGAAGAGCTATAAAACTGTCCGACAAAACGGTTGTATTCTCCACAAGAGCAGTTCCGCTTCCTATAAGCTTTATTCCGTGATGACCGAGAACGGAATTTTTGACCGTTGCATTAAGCACACCCTGATGCGCATCAAAACGCGAAAGCGCACAGCCGTCATACACGAGATTTTTGCAGTAATTCGTGCCTGCAATTCCCCAGTAATCAATATCGGTTATATCGTTTGTCTGGTTGCAGTTTATAAAGCTTGCATTGACCGCCGTTGCGGCACCGATATCGTAAGTGCCCATTGCCACAGACGAACCTGCAGAGCCTATTGTTGAATACTTTTTATGGCCCGTAAACGTGCAGTTTTTCACCGTAACGTCTGCACAGCACGAAAGGCTGACAAACGCCGAATACGGAGCGCCCGTTTTACCCTCGTTTTTTACATCGTGATACAAGCCGTCTATTACGGTATTTGAGCGTCTTACGCGGATACCTCTTGAATAATAAGTATACTCAGAAGCGGCATTATTCGCAAGAGTTGTAAAGCGGCCGCCCTTTACAGTCAGAATTTCCGAATCAACAGGATAAGCCGCCGCAGACGTAACCGAATCAAAATCCCAGATAAGCGGAGTTTCCTGCGAGATATTTCCGTTTTCATCAACAAATATAACGTCCGTCTGATTACTGCCCGAATTCTGATTTTCGCCCTTGCGGATGTACCTCTTGACGTTGGAATCCGTAAGCACAACCAGACTTTCGCTCTCAAGCGAAGTGCCTATATTCTTTGCATCGGATTCAAGAGGCGACACCTTATCGGTAATATCTGCAGCTTCCCTCGACGGAGCAATATTGAAAATCCACGCATTTCTGTTTTCAACCGCTGTGTCGTCAATTATAAAGCGTGCGGTTGACCAATCGGTATCGGTCATAATGTAAGCGGTTTTATCCGCACCGCCGATATAATAAGTTGCGGTTTCGCTTGCAAAAACGCTCAAACCGTTTGCGTTTGCATGCTCATGGGTTTTTACAACAGCTTCAAAGTCATCTGTTTTGCCGTCACCCACAGCGCCGAAATCTTCATACGTTATGTAATCCGAAAAAGTTTTATTGAATTCATAACCGTCTTTAAAATCAAAGCTACCCTGCGAATCGAGCAAGACCTCATCCGCAAAAGCGGTTATTCCCCTTGAGATTCCCGTATTCAAACTGCCTTTAATATAAATGTTGCCGTTTTCAACCTTAAGGCTGAATGAATCTGTATCGGCAAGAGTTTTTTCAATCATAAAGGCTTTTTCGGTTGCGTTTTCGACCACGGTAATCTTTTTGCCGCAAGCCTTATAAAGCTCATCGCAAAGAGTCTGTGCGGCATTCTGATACAAAGCGTCCCCTTCACCACCGGGAATAACCACGCCGTATTCTTCAACAGCCACGCCGTTTACGGTAATTTCATCAAGAGGTCTTATAATATACGGGCTTTCGTAGCCGCCCTTTGCAAGCTCTTTTTTAAGCTCAAATTCAGAAAAGAGCGGCAAAAGCGGAGCAGTAAAAGCAGAAACAGCGCACATTATAAATGCAATTATCCGTGAAAACATTTTCATCACCTTCATTTTTAACTGTTGTGATTTACCGTGGATTACTCATTGTATTTTTATTATAACTTTAAGAGCAGAGCTTTGCAATAGCAAGAATCAAAACTGATTTTCTTGTGCAACAAAAACGGAAGAGACAACTATATGCAAAAACGATAGATAAATAAGTATCAGGTAATAAGTAAAAATCCTGAATACTTTCGCATTCAGGATTCTTTGTGTTTACAACTTGTTTTTGTCAAAACCAAAACAGTTCGACAAACCGGAAACTGTCGGCTATTAATTCCGGGATAAATCCAAGAACTTTTCTGCTTTTTCCGCATCCTTATATCCGAGCTGATACAATTTGTTTAACCCGATTTTATTTCTTGTCGCCGTTTTAATCCCAAAACAGTCTTCAGGATAAAGTATCAGCACTTTGCCTTGTTTTTCAAGTTCAAGAATTTCATTTATTCTCTTATGATATATTGTGTGTGAAATAGTCAGAGCTTTTGCAATCTGAGGATATTTGAAAAGCAGTGATTTAACAAGCCATTTCGGGAATGCGGATTTTTTATAGCTGATAGGAAGTGTCAAACAGATAATCAATTTATCACAACCATCGTCAAATGCTTTTTTATACGGAATCGGATCGGAAATTCCACCGTCGAAATATCTTCCGTTCTTAAACAAAACAGGTTTACGGGTTGCTATGGGTAATGCACAGCTTGCCTTTAACAAAGTAAAATCATCATAGTCTAAATCACTTTTATAAAAATACTTTTGCTCAGAGGTCTGCGCATCTGTTACTGCGGCAACAAACTTTTTAGGTGATTTCATTATAGCTTCAAAGTCCAGCGGATTTTTACCGTAACTGTTTGTTATATCGGAATAAATATAATCAAGATTTATATACATTCCTTTGTTGAAATAATTACCTATGCTCATATATTGCTTTTCAAAAGAATATTCCTCATAAAAGCTTTTTAATCGCCCACGCTGACCTGCTATATATGTAATAAGGTTTGCACTTCCTGCAGAAACGCCCAGACAGTATTCAATATCGATAGAATTATCAAGAAGATAATCAATAATACCGCTTACATAATTTCCCCTTAATCCTCCGCCGACATCCATTATCCCAACCATGATATACCTCATCAAATTCTTATTAGTCAAACTGATTATATCACATATAAGTAACATTTACAATCGGGTGCGGGTGTCCCTTTTCATAACCACAATAAAATTACATATTTTCAGCTTCTAATCTGAAAACATAAAACCGTTTCAACCATTCGGGCTGTTCAGCTAAAGCATCTTTCAGTTCTTCAAGTGTACGCTTACCCACACGGCGGTCAAGTACTGCAAACATTCTTACAATGGGATTATCAGACTCAACACTGCTTTTTATGTCCTGATTGCGGTATTCAGCTAACGCATCAGCAAATTCACTGTCTATATATTCAGTTCGTTCATTTAAAGGATATTTATTTAATAAAGACCAGAATTCATCCCAATACTCGGTGACACCGTATGGCTTTTCGATTGTTTTGTAACCTTTTTCAATAAAATAATTGTTTACCGTTTCCCAGGAAAAACACTTTACTTTTTGGTCATCAATACAAACCTCAAAAATTTTGCATCCGTCCATACCGACATATGTTGTACAACCGTATCTGACTCTGCCTTTGAGGCTGTCTGCAAGCATTTCTTTTTCGAGGTATTTCCGCATACCGCTCCACGAGCATTCATATCCCATAATCTGACCCCCTTTCACCGTAGTATTATATCATTATAAAAGAAAAAATAGCAAGGCAGAGCCTTGCAAATAAACTTATTCCTTATTACCTATTACTTACCAAAAAATCCTGAATGTGTTTTGAGGTAAGAGTGAAGAGGTAAAAAGTAATAAGTAAAAATCCTGAACGCTATCGCATTCAGGATTTTTTGGAGGTGCCACCCAGATTTGAACTGGGGAATCGAGGTTTTGCAGACCTCTGCCTTACCACTTGGCTATGGCACCGACTAATAAATTATATATGCCTTTGCACCAAAATATTCCACAAAAAAAATGGAGCGGATGACGAGGCTCGAACTCGCTACCTCCACCTTGGCAAGGTGGCGCTCTACCAGATGAGCTACATCCGCATGATTTGGTGCCTTCGGCCGGAGTCGAACCAGCGACACGTGGATTTTCAGTCCACTGCTCTAC
>JAFQKF010000048.1 GCA_017397105.1 Clostridia bacterium
AAGCACCGAAAAGGTCGCAGTTTTGATTCAGCGGAGCGTTTCTTTTATGAAGCCATACTGTCGTATGGCGAAGAAAAAAACGCTTCGGTGGGTCGGAAATCCGACCTTTGCGGCGTATTTAGTTCGAATGCAGTCACTCTAGAATGAACGGAGTTATTTATGGAACAGAAGAAAATTGACAGAATAAACGAGCTCGCAAGAGCTTCAAGGGAGCGTGAGCTTACCGAGGAGGAGAAGAAGGAGCAGGCTCTGCTTCGCCAGGAATACGTGGCATCCTTCAGGGCAAGCCTTACCGCTCAGCTTGAAAACACCTATATAGTTGATGAAAAGGGGAATAAATTCCCCGTAAGAGAAAGAAGAAAGCCGAAGAATTAATTATGCAAAAGCTTTTGAGTTATATGCGCTCCGCCTGCCAGCAGTATGATATGATACACGACGGAGACAGAATAGCCGTAGGTGTTTCGGGCGGCAAGGATTCCGTTGCATTGCTTGCGGCGTTGGCAAATCTGCGCATTTTTTACCCTGCAAAGTTTGAGATTGTTGCAATTACGCTTGACCCGCGTTTCGGCGGCAAGGATGCCGATTATTCGGAGATTGAGGCGCTTTGCAAAAAGCTTGAGATTGAGTACGTAATTAAAAGAACACAGCTTGCAGAGGTTATTTTTGATATAAGAAAAGAGAGTAACCCGTGCAGCCTTTGCGCAAGGATGCGCAGGGGGGCGTTGCACGATGCGGCAAAGGAAAACGGCTGCAACAAAATAGCGCTCGGGCATCATCTTGACGACGTGGCGGAAACCTTTATAATGAATCTTTTCAACGGCGGTACGCTGGATTGTTTTATGCCCGTTACCTATTTGTCACGAAAAGATATTTATATGATAAGACCTATGATTTTTGCGCGTGAGAGTGACTGCGCAAGGGTGGTACGCAAAGAGAATTTACCCACGGTAAAGAGTAACTGCCCTGCGGACGGCACAACCGAGCGTCAGGAGGTAAAGGAATTCCTCAATTCGCTTGAGAAGAAGTACGGCTCCGTGCGTGAAAAAATCCTCGGTGCTATGCAGCGTAAGGAAATCAACGGATATTGATTGGAGAAAATTATGATTTTATCAGATAAAACGTTAATGAAAATGCTTGAGGAGGGCAGCCTTGTTGCACAGCCCGTTGAGACTGAGCAGATTCAGCCCGCAAGCATTGATATAAGGCTCGGCAACACCTTCAGTATTGTAAAGGATTCCTCAAAGGGAATAATAAATCTTGAAGATAAAATAGAGTACGAAACTCTTGAAACGGATACTTACGTGCTGTTGCCCGGTCAGTTTGTGCTGGCAACAACTATGGAATATTTTGAACTCCCCGATGACCTTACCGCTTTCGTTGAGGGCAGAAGCTCTTTGGGAAGAATGGGTCTTTTCATTCAGAATGCAGGCTGGGTAGACCCCGGCTTCAAGGGAGAAATCACTCTGGAGCTTTTCAATGCCAACCGCTGTGCAATTGAGCTTAAGGCAGGCAGAAGAGTGGGTCAGCTCGTGTTTGCAAAAATGGATGAAAAGGCGCTCAATCCCTACCGCGGCAAGTATCAGGGTCAGAGGGGCGCAACAGGCTCCAGAGTCTTTATGGATAAAGAAATTAAATAATCTCTTCTCGGAAGGATGATATAAATGAAATACGCAATAGTTCTTTATGACGGAATGGCGGATTATCCCGTTCCCGCACTCGGCGGCAAAACTCCCATGGAGCTTGCCAAAAAGCCGAATTTTGACCGCCTTGCAAGCAAGGGTGAGGTTGGTCTTGTAAAAACTGTCGGCGAAGGTCTCAAGCCCGGCAGCGATATCGCAAATTTGAGCGTTATGGGCTACGACCCTGCCGTTTATTACACGGGCAGGTCACCGCTGGAGGCAGTAAGCATCGGCGTTAAAATGGCTGATGACGATATTGCCATGCGCTGCAACGTGGTAACCCTGAGCGATGAAGAAAACTACGATGAAAAAACAATGGTTGATTACTCCGCAGGCGATATCTCAAGCGAGGATGCCGCAGAGCTTATCAAGGCTGTGCAGGAGCATTTCGGTGGCGGTGAATTTGACTTTTACAACGGTGTAAGCTACCGTCACTGCCTTATTCATCACGGTGGCACAACCGAGCTCGGCTCAATGACTCCGCCCCACGATATTTCGGGCAGAGTTGTCGGCGAATACATCTCAACTCACGAAAATGCGAAAAAGCTCACCGCTATGATGCGTGAAAGCTATGCTCTTCTCAAGGATCATCCCGTAAATCTCAAGCGCATTGCAAACGGTCAGAAGCCCGGCAACTCAATCTGGCTTTGGGGCGAGGGTAACAGACCTTCACTTGATAATTTTGAAGAGCTTTACGGCGTCAAGGGCAGTGTTATTTCCGCCGTTGACCTTCTTAAAGGTATAGGCATTGCGGCAGGTATGAGCACTCCCGAGGTTGAGGGCGCAACGGGTTATATTGACACTAACTTTGAAGGCAAGGCAAATGCGGCTGTTGAGGAGTTCAGGAACGGCAAGGATTTCGTTTATATCCACATTGAAGCTCCCGATGAATGCGGCCACAGAAACGAGCCTGAGAACAAGATAAGAGCAATTGAGCTTATTGATGAAAAGGTTCTTCCCGTTCTTACCGGTTATCTTGATAACTGCGGTGAGGATTACAAGATTATGATTCTGCCCGACCATCCCACACCCATAGTTACCATGACCCACGCAAGCGACCCCGTTCCCTATATGATTTATCACAAGAACGGCGAGGTTGAAAGCGGCGTTGAGAGCATAAACGAAAACACCGCAAAGGCAACAGGTAATTACGTTGAGGTAGGTCACACCCTTATAAAGAAGTTTTTGGAGGTTTAAAAAATGGGATACAAAATTAACACAAAGTGCATTTTAAGCGGTTATTCACCCAAAAACGGCGAGCCCAGGCAGCTCCCCGTATATCAGAGCACTACCTATAAATACGATTCCAGCGTAGAGATGGGCAAGCTTTTCGACCTTGAAGCATCGGGATATTTTTACACCCGTCTGCAGAATCCCACCAATGATGCCGTTGCCGCAAAGATTGCGGATTTAGAGGGCGGCGTGGGCGCTATGCTCACCTCCTCGGGTCAGGCTGCATCCTTTTATTCGGTATTCAATATTGCCTGCGCAGGCGACCATATTGTAAGCTCTGCGGCTATTTACGGCGGCACCTTCAATCTTTTCAACGTTACCATGAGAAAGCTCGGCATAGACTTTACCTTTATCAGCCCTCAGGCAACCGAAGAAGAGATTCAGGCGGCATTCAAGCCCAATACAAAGGCTGTTTTTGCCGAAACTCTTTCAAACCCTGCACTTGAAGTGCTTGATATTGAAACCTTTGCAAAGGTTGCTCACGCAAACGGCGTGCCGCTTATCGTTGATAATACCTTCCCCACTCCCGTAAACTGCCGTCCCTTTGAATTCGGAGCGGATATCGTTATCCATTCCACCACAAAATACATGGACGGTCACGCAACAAGCGTTGGCGGAGTTGTTGTTGACAGCGGTAACTTCGACTGGACTCAGAATGACAAATTCCCCGGTCTCACCACTCCTGATGATTCCTACCACGGCATCACCTACACAGAGCGTTTCGGTAAGCTTGCATACATCACCAAAGCAACCGCTCAGCTTATGCGTGACCTCGGCTCAATTCCCTCTCCCTTTAACGCATTCCTGCTCAACCTCGGCCTTGAAACTCTGCCCCTCAGAGTTGAAAGACATTGCCAGAACGCTCTCAAGGTTGCTCAGTTTATCAAGGAAAGCGGATATGCGGTTGAGGTTACCTACCCCGGCCTTGAGGGAAGCCGCGGCTACGAGCTCGCAAAGAAGTATATGCCTGACGGCACAAGCGGCGTAATCTCATTCCGCATCAAGGGCGGCAGAGAGGCTGCAACAAAGTTTATGGACTCCCTTAAGATTGCAGAGATTGCAACCCACGTTGCCGATGCACGCACCTGCTGCCTGCATCCTGCAAGCACAACTCACCGTCAGCTCACCGCTCAGGAGCTTATTGATTGCGGAATTTCAGACGACCTTATCCGTCTTTCCGTCGGTATCGAGCATGTTGACGATATCATCGCTGACGTAAAGCAGGCTCTTGAAGCAAGCAATAAATAATAATTATATGTATAAAATTGAAACAGCCCCGAAAAATCGGGGCTGTTTCTTCATTTCTTCCTGATTAAGTACACCTGTAATTATGCTTCCTGAGGAGCAGCTACGGGGCAGGAGCTTGCGCAAGCGCCGCAATCGATGCAAGCGTCAGCGTCAATAACGTACTTGCCGTCGCCCTCGGAGATAGCGCCTACGGGGCAGTCTGCAGCACAAGCGCCGCAGGAGATGCAGTCATCATTGATTACATATGCCATGGTTTGTTTCCTCCTTATTAAATTTCGTATTTATTGTAACATATTGTACAAAAAATGCAAGAGATTTTTAATACCAAAATATTTGGCTGCACTTTTTAATTTAAAACAATATTACTCAATACCCTTGAAAGCCTCTATTTCGTCACGGTTTACCTTGATTTTTGCGTCCCTTACAAGCTTTACTTCCTTGCGGTTAAATACCTGGGGAGCAGCCTCCGGGCGGCTGTTGAGCTGTACCTTAAGAGTGCCTGTGAGAAGGTTTACCTCAGTGACGGTGCCTGTGCCGTCCTTGGTTTCAACCACTGCGCCTGCCTTGGGTGTTACCTTAAGGAGATGCTCGTATGCATCCTGCTCATATTTGAGGCAGCACATAAGTCTGCCGCAGGTGCCGCTGATTTTAACGGGGTTGAGCGAAAGTCCCTGCTCCTTAGCCATCTTTATGGCAACGGGCTGGAATTCGCCAAGGAAGGTGCTGCAGCAGAAGGGTCTGCCGCAGATGCCGAGACCGCCAAGCATCTTTGCTTCATCTCTTACGCCTATCTGACGGAGCTCTATACGGGTTTTGAACACGCCTGCAAGGTCCTTTACAAGCTCTCTGAAATCCACTCTGCCGTCAGCGGTGAAGTAGAAAAGAATTTTGCTCCCGTCAAAGGTATATTCAACGTCAACGAGCTTCATGTCAAGCTTGTGTTTTTCGATTTTCTCAGTGCAGATGGCAAATGCTTCCTTTTCCTTCTGCTTGTTTTCGTCAAACTTACGGGAATCATCATCAGAAGCGATGCGGATAAGCTTCTTAAGGGGCTTTACGATTTGCTCATCATCTATTTCACGGTTGCTCATAGCGACTTCACCGCATTCAATTCCTCTTACGGTTTCAACGATTACTCTGTCGCCTTTTCTGAGCGTCTGACCGTCGGGGTCAAAATAATAGACCTTGCCTACCTCTTTAAATCTGACGCCGATTACTTCAGCCATATATTATCCTCCGTTTCAGGTGCTTTATTTGGTATCCGATCTGAGAAGAGTACAGATTCGGGTTATAATCAGGTTATAATTGCCGTTTCGCTCAAGGGAGCGGGCAAGAGTCACAATGCGTTTTTCAGTCTGAATAAGACGCTCCATGGTGAATTTTGAAGCGAGCCTCTGAGGGATATCACCGAAACGTACGTCGGTTTCCATGCGACCCCTTGCCTTCATGGCTTCAACGGAAATTTCATGCATCAGAGGGAATGCCGCTTTTAAGAGCTCCTTGTCTTTTTCAAAAACTGCCGCCGCTTCAAGGATTTCATAATCCGTTGCTGCGGTGAGCGCTGCCATTACGTTTTTAGCTGCATCAAGTGCGGGGGCGAGCTTCGAAGTGTCCGTATCGGCATTGCCGAGAAAGAAAACCTGCGCTCTTGAAATAACCGTGGGAAGAAGAGCGGTTTTAATCGGACATAGAAGCATAAAGAACGCATATCTCGGCGGCTCTTCAAGAATTTTCAGGAGAGTGTTCTGGGCGGAAACGGTAAGCGTGTGAGCCTCTTCAATTATAAAAACGCTGGAATCGGCTTCGTTGGGGATTATTCCTACGCTTGAAACGATGTTTTTGGCGGTTTCGTTTTTAACCGTTCCTTTTGAATCGGGAGAGAAAATGCTTACATCCGCATGAGAGCCCGAAACGGCTTTTTTGCAGGCGTTGCAGATAAGGCAGGGCCTTTCCTCACTTTTGCATACGAGTGCCGCCGCAAGGTGACGGGCAAGGGTGAGCCTTTGCTCTGCATTGCCGCCCTCAAGGATTACCGTGTGAGGGAATCTCCCTGATGAAAGGGCAGAGATGAGAGCATTTTCTGTTGATTTATTAATTTCAGTGCCAAAATACTGCATAATAAATTCCTTAAAATCAGAGCTTTACAAATTTTTCAACGTCAACTACGAATACGGTTGCGCCGCCTACCGTGATTTCAACGGGAGGGGATACGAATTCAATAGCGCCTAAGGGAGGTGTTACGGAAATCATCTGCTTGCGGCTGCTTGAATGCTCCTTGAGAATATCAAAAACCGTGTCAAGCTTATCCTCGTTAACACCCATAAGAAGAGTGGAGTTGCCTGAACGAAGGAATCCGCCGGTGGTGGAAAGCCTTGTAGCGTTCAGACCGTTTCTTGAAAGGGCGCCGAGAACTTCGCCACAGTCATCATCGCTGATAATTGCAATTACAAGCTTCATGATTAAAGCTCCTTTCAGTTATCTGTTTCAAACAATGCGAGGTTGCGTTCTATAACTTTTTTGCCGCGCCATGCGAATGCTCTGCCCTCGATGGGAGAATCGGCATCAACAACGGGAACGGCGGAAAGAATGAATTCTTCAATTTCCGAGAGCTTTACGTGGGAATTCATAGGGCATACGCTCTGGCAAACGTCGCAGCCCCAGGCGCAGCCGCTTGATACTATAAGGGATTGTTCATCCTCGCTGAGGTCGCCTTTTTTCTGGGTAACGGCGGAAAGGCATGAGCCGAAATCTTTGGAGCCCAGAGCCTTTGACGGGCAGGCTTTTGCGCATTTTCCGCAGTGCAGACATCCTTTTGCGGCGGTTTCTTCGCCGAAGCAGGGGAGAGAGGTGACGATTTCGCCTATAAAAACGTACGAGCCGTAGTCGGGAGTTATGAGCAGCCCGTTGTCGCCGATTACGCCGAGTGAGCATAAAGCTGCGCAGTAAACCTCGGGGATCGGGGAATTGTCGGCAAAGCAGACAAAGCTTTCATCGGGGAATTCTTCCCTGAGCTTTTCGCAGGCTTTTTCAAGCCTTTCGGAAATCACGCTGTGGTAATCCTTTACCACGGCGTATTTTGAAATATTGGAGTTTTCGTAAATCTTTTCTTCAAGCAGATAAGGGAAAACGGCGGTTATTACGCTTTTTGCATTATCGGGGATAAGGCGCTTTGCCCTGCAATCGATAAGCTTATCCCTTACACTGTCAAACCTGCACACTCCGAAAGACGGGGCGGCGGTCTGCATTATATCGGTTATTTTACCGTTCATATCAGATAACTCCCGAAACGCCTATCATAAGCGGAATGGTGAGTATGGACATAAGGCTTACCGCTGAAACAACCTGAGAGGCAAGGCCTGTGTCACATCCGTACTTTGCCGCAAACATAACTGTGTTGTTTGCAGGCGGAGCGCTTGAGCTTATAACAAGCGAGGTGAGCAACGCACCCTCTATTGAAAAGAGCTTGTAAATAACAATCATTATTGCGGGCAGGGCAATGAGTTTGAGCCCCGCAACGCTGAGGATGCGCCAGTTTTTGAACATAGATTTGAAATCGGCGTGAGCCATATAGGTGCCGAACATAAGCATTGCAAGGGGTGTGTTGAGGCTTGCAATGTAGCTGGAGGGCTTAAGGATAACCTCGGGTACGGTAATGCCCGAAAGGAAGAGGGGCAGGCCGATAATTACGGCGATTACACCGGGGTTGAGTATAATTTTTTTGAAATTGATTTCAACCTTTTCCGCGCCTTCGATTTTAGTGCCCTTGCTCATAATATATATGCCGTGAGTGAAGCTGAAAATCTGGAAGGAAATAATTACCGCAGAGCAGTAGAATACACCCTCGGGTCCTACTATTGCGCTTACGAGGGGCAGCGACATATATCCGCAGTTGCCGTAAGCGGAGGAATATTTGTAGATTGCCGCCTTATCCTTGGGAGAGCGGTTGAATGAAATTGTGCACAGTAAAACCGCTACAACGTGAAGCAGAGCTCCGCAGCCCATGGCGATAAACAGTTTTTTTGCGGTTTCGGGTGTGTATTCAAGGGTGATGAAGGATTCGATTATCTTGAACGGGGTTACGATATAGAACAGCAGGTCGGTGCATTTGAGGGCTGTTTTTTCGGTGTAAAGCCCTACTTTGTCTGCAATGAATCCGACTGCTACTATGATGTATAAAATGGCAACCTGCTTTGCCGAAAGCAGCATGCCGTCAAGCATTTCGGTAAAATTCATGTTACAACTACGCTTTCAAAAAATATTATTCTTCGCTTTCCTTGGCGAGAGCTTCTTCCTTGGCATCTGCGTTTCCGCCCGTCCAGCCGATTCTTGTAAATACAACGGAAAGGATGAAGAGAGCAACGCCGATATCGCAGTATTCAACGTTTGAATACTCATAAAGCATTTCCTGATTGCCGCTGAGTAATACAATGAATCTGGGAACAAAGCAAATAAGAGCAAGGGTTGCGGCAGGCAGGCCGTAGCCTACGAGCTTCCAGTCAAGACCCTTTGACTCGATTTTGGAATTGAGCTGAGAGAACGCCATGAAGAACATAAGCATAAATGCGAGCATAAACAGCTCAAAGAGAAGGTCGGAAACCTTGATGAAGCTTATGGTTCTTGTAAAACGGTAAACAAGACGGAACATGCACCATACAACGGGTGAAAGGGAGATGATTTTATACTCCGAAGCGTTGGATGAGCCTGAAATCACGCTCAGACCGAAAACAACGAAATAAATAGCAGTAAGAATTCCGAAAATGCACTGTGCTGCGATTACAATAACGGGAGAGCCGGGTGCGTCAGCTTCCGGATAAGCAATCATGCCTATAAGGCTGTTGACTGACAGAGCCGTTTCAAAAAGCACGGAGATTGCCGCTACAAGAGAGAGTATGCCCTGACCGGGGCGTTTTTCCGTACTGCGGTCAAAGCCGAGCTCTTTTTTGTAAATAAGAGCCGCAGCAATGCTGATAACAAGACCTGCGGCAACCGCAAAATAGAGAGCGTAAATGCTCCAGTGTTCGCCGCTGAAGAAGCCTGTGCCGGGTTCAAGTACGCCTGCGAGGAACTGATATGTTCTTAAGGGTAACGCAACGAGTACAACAGCGCAAAAGGCAATTGTTGAAATAAGGAAACCTGTGTTTTTGTTTTTCATAAGCTGCACCGCCAATCAATTAAAGTAGTTTGTTTTATCTGTCTGAAAGAGGAACGTATTTGTCAGGCTTGTTGAGATTCTTGTAAGCCGGACGGATGATTCTGCCGCCTGTGAGCAATTCCTCAATTCTGTGGGCTGACCAGCCCGCAACTCTTGCAACGGTGAAGATGGGAGTGAAAAGGTCCTCGGGAATGGCGAGCATTTTGTAAACAAGGCCTGAATAAAGGTCTACATTTGCGCACATAACCTTCTTTTCGCCCTTGTACTTGGCGAAAATCTGAGGAGTGAGCTTTTCAATGAGGTCGAGAAGCTTGAATTCAGCCTCAAACTCAGTGCCTGCGGAGAATGATTTTGCATGAGCCTTGAGGATTTTTGCTCTCGGGTCGGAAAGGGTGTAGATAGCGTGGCCCATACCGTAGATAAGACCTGAGCCGTCGCCTGCTTCCTTCTTTATGATTTTTGCAAGGAAGTCTGCAACCTGACCTTCGTTTGAAATATCGTCAACACCGTTTTTGATGTGTGACACCATGTCGGTAACCTTGATGTTTGCGCCGCCGTGCTTGGGACCCTTGAGTGCACCTATTCCTGCCGCAATTGAGGAATAAGTGTCAGTACCGCTGGAGGTAAGAACTCTGTTTGCAAAGGTGGAGTTGTTACCGCCGCCGTGCTCTGCGTGCACCATAAGGCAGACGTCAAGCAGCTTTGCTTCCTCAAGAGTGAACTTTCTGTCAGACCTGATTGAGTTGAGCACCGCCTGTGCGGTGGTGTGGTCAGGCTTTATCTGATGAATATACATACTCTTGTGGTAATAATGTCTGCGCTTTACCTGATAAGCGTATGCCATTATGGCGGGCATTTTTGCGATTATCTGAATAGTCTGGCGAAGAACGTTTTCTACTGAAGTATCGTCCGGATTTTCATCGTAGGAGTAAAGAGCAAGCACGGAGCGTGCGAGCTTGTTCATGATATCGGGCGAGGGGGCCTTCATTATCATATCCTCAATGAAATCGTCGGGCAATTCTCTGTTTACCGCAAGCAGACGGGTGAAGGAATCAAGCTGATTTGCATCGGGCAGAGTGCCGAAAAGAAGAAGCCATACGATTTCTTCAAAGCCGAAGCGGTCCTCTCTTTCGCAGCCTGCAACTATATCGCTCATGCTGATACCTCTGAAGTTGAGCCTGCCTTCTCTGGGGATTTTTTCACCGTCATCAATGTAGTAACCGTCAACACTGCAGACGTTGGAAATGCCTGTCATAACACCTGTGCCGTCGGCATTTCTCAGACCTCTTTTGATTCTGAATCTTTCAAAATCGGCAGGGTCGATACGGTTATATTCCTTAATCTGACTGCATAATTCTTTAAGTGTGAGTTCCTGTGAGCCTGAATGCTCTGTTGTGAATTCGATACCCAATTTATAGCCTCCTTGTAAAAGGGATATTACTCCAAGTTAATTGCGTTATATTATACACCTTATAATATATAAAAGTCAAGAAGAAAGGATGATTAACAGTGAGGATTTATGCGGTGATATGCGTGATAGTGGCGTTTGCAATGGTGATTGCTCCCACGGCGGCTATGGGTAAGGAAGAGAGAGGGAATGAAACCGTTACTCAGACGGTGAGCGAAAATCAGGCGAAACCCGACACAATCGCTGTGCTTGCGGCGGCATCGGGCAAGGTTGAAGAGGTGGAAATGAGAGAATATCTGATAGGCGTTACGGCGGCGGAGATTTCTCCGCTGAGCCATGAGGAGGCAATTAAAGCGCAGGCTGTTGCCGCCTATACCTACGCTCTTTACACGAAAAATAAAAACAGAAAATCAGAAGATGATTCACTCAGGGGAGCGGATATAACGGATTCAAGCTCTACCCATCAGGCTTACCACAGCAGGGAGAGAAGGCGGGAGCGCTTCGGCGAGAATTTTGATGAATACGAAAAGAAAATATCGGCTGCGGTGGACGAAGTGCTCGGCATATATATGACGTATGACGGCGAGCCGATGCTGGCAGTTTATCACGGCATAAGCAACGGAAAAACGCAGAGCGCAAAGGGTCTGTGGGGCAGTGAAATCCCTTATCTGCAAAGCGTTTCAAGCCCCGGGGATGAGCTTTCCCCCGATTATTCGGATACCGTGATTTATACAGTTGAGCAGTTTGAAGAATGCATGGGAGAGCTCGGCGCCGAGCCGGAAGGCGATGCTGAGGATTGGCTCGGAAAGCTTGAGGAAAACTCCGACGGATACGTGAAAACCCTTGAAATCTGCGGTAAAAAATACACGGGTGACAAGGTGAGAAGAACGTTCGGATTAAAGAGTGCATCGTTTACCGTGGAGTACAACGAATCGGGCTTTAAATTCAGGACTCTCGGCTACGGTCACGGGGTCGGAATGAGCCAGTATGCGGCGGATTATATGGCACGGCAGGGGAGCACCTGGCAGGAAATTCTTGAGCATTACTACACGGGAATCGAATTTGCAAAAATGTAGCCAATCCGCTTGTAATAAAAGGAAATTTGTGGTATACTGTCTTTCATTGATTTCGGAAAGGACAGTATATATGAGCGGCGTTTTTGAAAAAACCAAGTATTTTATAGTTGATATGGACGGTACTTTTTACCTTGACGGTACCATCATCCCCGGTGCGGATGAATTCCTCAAAGCCGTGCGTGAAAGCGGCAGGGATTTCTATTTCTTTACAAACAATTCCTCCAACAACGTTGAGGTATGCCGTCAGAAGCTTGAAAAAATGGGCTTCCCCGTTGATGAAAACAGGGTCATAATCTCCTCACACGTTGCAATTGATTATATTAAAAGAAATTATGCAGGCAAGCGAGTTTTCCTGCTCGGTAACGAAAGGCTTACAGGCGATTTCCTCAAAGCAGGCATTGAGCTTGTAAACGATAATCCCGACGTTGTGGTGCTCGGCTTTGATACCACGCTCACCTATCAGAAAATGTGGGATGCGGTAAGATTCCTTGCAAACGGAGTGGATTACATTGCAACTCATCCCGATAAAAACTGCCCCACTGCGGACGGATATATGCCTGACACGGGCTCAATGATTGAGCTTTTCGCCGCATCCACGGGCAGAAGACCCGTAGTGCTCGGCAAGCCCATGACCGCAACTGTCGATTACGTAAAGAATCTTCTCGGCTGTGAGGCTGAAGAGCTTGCATTTATAGGCGACCGCCTTGAAACCGATATTGCAATCGGCTGCAATCACGGCATTCCCTGCGCTCTTGTTTACAGCGGTGTTACCACTCCCGAAATGTATGCCGCATCTTCAATAAAAGCAAGCGTTGCTGAAGAAAACATGAAAGCACTCATAAAGTATCTTTAAAGGTGCTTTGCACCCTCAGGGTGTTTAAATATAAGTCAGTTCGAGACCTTCCTGACTGATGCGCTTTACGCATCGAATCAAAACTAAAGGAGAATAAAAATGAATAAGAACAAAAAAGTCATCCTGCTTGCGCAGGGGGCCATGATAGCTGCGGCTTATGCGGCGGCAACGTGGCTGAGCGCGGTGTTCGGCATCGCATACGGAGCAGTTCAGTTCCGCTTTTCGGAGGCACTTACCGTGCTCAGCGTTTTTACTCCGGCGGCTGTGCCCGGGCTTACGGTGGGCTGTATACTCGGCAATATTTCAAGCCCTTACGGGGTGTGGGATATTCTGGTAGGCTCGCTTGCAACTCTGCTTGCGGCGATTTCTGCAAGAGCGCTGAGAAACGTTAAATTCAAAGGACTCCCGCTTATTTCAATACTTATGCCTGTTGTGTTCAATGCCGTTATAATCGGCGCAGAGGTGGCTTTTTTTCTCGGTTCGCAGGCTTCGCTTACGGGCTTTGCCGTCAGCGCCGCTCAGGTAGGCGCAGGCGAGCTTGCGGTGTGCCTCGCAGGCGGAATACCGCTTTTCTATGCAATAAACAAATCGGGGATTTTTAAAAAATTCAGATAAAAATTTGACCGTAACTCCTTGACACGGAGCTACGGTCATTTTGATTTTATTCCAACTCTGTTGCTATGTTTGCAAGCTCTTCTCTGATTTTTATATGCTGGGGACAGACCTCTTCGCACAGTCCGCAGTTGAGGCATTCCGATGCCTTGCCTGCATCTTCGGTGTTTCTGTTGTATCCGCCCTTTGCGTTTTCAAGATTACCGTACATCTTATACGTATTCATAACCTTGAAAAGTGAGGGGATTTTAATGCCTGCGGGGCAGCCCTCAACGCAGTATTCACAGTTGGTGCAGGGGATATTTGCAAGCGAATTCATAATTTCGCCTGCTTTTTCAACTGTTGCACGCTCACTGTCGGAAAGCGGCTTGAAATCTTTCATGTAAGAGATGTTGTCCTCAAGCTGCTCAGGGGTTGACATGCCTGATAAAACGGTGATTATACCGTCAAGCGATGCCGCAAAGCGTATTGCCCACGATGCGCAGGATGCTTCGGGGTCGGCGGATTTGAAGATTTCTTCAACCTCTTTTACGGGTGCGGCAAGCTTACCGCCTTTGACGGGCTCCATTATGATTACGGGCTTGTTGTGCTTGCGTGCAACTTCGTAGCACTTGCGTGCCTCGATTTCGGGGCTTTCCCAGTCAATGTAATTTATCTGAAGCTGAACGAATTCTGCCTCGGGGTGTGCGGTAAGAATTTCATCAAGCACGTCCGCTTTATCGTGGAAGGAAAATCCTACGTGGCGGATAAGACCCTCTTCCTTTTTTTTGAAAACAAAGCTCCACACGTCGAAGTCATCGTAGAATTTTGTGCGGTTTCCGCCGAGATTGTGGAGAAGATAATAGTCAAAATATCCTGCTCCCGTGCGCTCAAGAGAGGTGTAAAAAAGCTGCTGCACGTCCTCTTTGGTCTTTGCACCCTCCCAGGACGGAAGCTTTGTGGCAAGCTGAAAGCTGCTTCTTTCGTATCTGTCAACAAGTGCCGCTTTTGCCGCTTTTTCGCTTTCACCCTCGTTGTAGCTGTAGGCGGTGTCAAAATAGGTGAAGCCGTTTGCCATAAAGGTGTCAACCATCTGCTTTGTCTGCTCAAGGTCAATTATTTCCTTGCCGTCAACGGTTGCTTTGGGCAGGCGCATAAGGCCGAAGCCGAGCTTCTTGATGCTTTCGCCAAGATATTTTTCCATAAAAAACTCCTCCGAGTATTATTTATATTGTTATTTGTGAATTATAACAGAAAACGGCGGCGTTGTAAAGTGGTCAGTATCTGTTGAGGCAGACGTATGCCGCCTTGTGAGATGCGCAGTCGGGGATTATATCGGCGGTTGAGCGGTAAAAATCGACGTATTCAGGCAGAAACAGAAATTCACTTACCGAATCGGGTGAGTTGCCGTGTGAGAGCTTGCTTATAAGCTTTTCGCCTGCTTTAAGCTTTTCGGCATAGCTTTTGCCGCCGCATTTCCATTGTATATATTTTGCCGCAAGCTGTACCTCAACTGAAAAATAATCGCTGTGAACGCAGTTTAAACCGAGGAGAAAAAGAGTTTCGCAGTCCGCCTTGCCTGTGGCAGGGATTCCTTTTTCTTCCTGAAAATCTTTTATTGCGCGGCGCACCTCGAGCGAATATCCGCCGTCAGGCTGACCTTTATAATATCCCGAATCTCTCAGCTTTTCCTGCAAAAGTCTGACCTCTTCCCCGTTGGCGCCGGGCGAAATCACGCTTATGCTTTCCTTTTCATAGAGTGAGGAAAACAGCATAAGCATCACCGTATTGAGGGCAAGGATTATAACTATTTTCCACGCTTTGGTTATTTTTTCTTCCAAATTCTTTCATCACCTTTTTTAAAAGCTGATATTATTTTTAGTTTCAGTCGGCGTGCAAAACAATTCAAATAGCGGAAAAAACAAAAACATAAAATTCCTGTTGACAAGAAAAACGATGTGTGATATATTCTTAACGAACAAATGTTCGGAAAGAAGGAAAAAGAAATGTCGGACAGGGAAATTCTCCACTGTGACCTTGATAATTTTTTCGCAAGTGTTGAAACGTTTTACAGACCCGAGCTCGGCAAAGTGCCCATGGCGGTATGCGGCAGTGAGGAGGAGCGCCACGGGATTGTGCTTGCGAAAAATCAGCTTGCAAAGCAGTACGGAATCAAAACGGCTCAGGCAATATGGCAGGCAAAGCAGCTGTGTCCTTCGCTCGTTACCGTGGAGCCGCACTATGACAGATACGTGGATTTTTCAAGGCGTGCAAGGGCGATTTATGACAGCTACACGGATATGGTGGAGCCTTTCGGTATTGATGAGTGCTGGCTTGACGTTACGGGAAGCGGTTTGATTTTCGGCAGCGGAGAGGATATTGCAAGGCAGATAAACCGCAGGATAAAGGAAGAAATAGGCATTACCGTTTCGGTGGGAGTAAGCTTTAACAAGTGCTTTTCAAAGCTCGGCAGCGACCTCAATAAACCCGACGGAGTAACCGTTATAACAAGGGAGAATTTCAAGGATACCGTGTGGGGCTTGCCTGTTCAGTCTTTGCTTTGGGTAGGCAAAAGCACGCTTGCAACTCTTGAACGAATGGGTATTTACACCATAGGGGATATATGCAGAACAAGGCTTTCGGCTCTTGAGGCGGTGCTCGGCAAAAACGGAAAATCACTTTATGCCAACGCAATGGGTATGGATTCATCGCCCGTGCTCAGGGAAAGTGAAATGCCGCCGGCGAAAAGCATAGGCAGAAGCGTTACGGGAAGTGCGGATTTAAAAAGCGACCTTGAGGTTTTCAGAGTGTTGCTCAGTCTTTCTGAAGAGGTGTCCGAAAAGCTGAGAAGCTGCTCTTTGCTTGCAGGCGGAATTCAGATTCATATCCGCGACAGTATGCTGGTTACGGTTGAGCGAAGCATAAAGCTTGAAAGACCCACGCGCCTTGCAAAGGAGCTTGCAAACGAGGGATTCAGGCTTTTCAAGAGTAACTGGCAATGGCACAGGCAGGTGCGTTCAATCGGAATAAGGGCAACGAGGCTTGAATGTGATTCGTCGGATTTCCAGCTTCAATTTGATTACGATTACGCAAAGGCACTGCGGGAAGAGCGCATTGAACAGAGCGTTGACTCGCTGAGAAAACGTTACGGCAGCCAGGCGGTGGTGAGGGCAGCATTGCTTTAAAATCAATGCTTTAGCCGAAGATACAAAAAAGTAACAGATTTATGTAAAAATGTAACAAAAATTTTGTTATAAATAAAAATTGTTGTTGACAAATGTTTAAAATTCTATTATGATATTACTCGATTAAGGGCTTTGCGAGGTGTTTTTATGCCCCGTGCAAAAAAATCTTCATTAACGGCGGAAGAGCTCGTCCTTCTTGCTCAGCAGGGTGACGATAAAGCCATGGCAATGCTTGTGGCTCAGGTTACACCCATTGCGGCGGCAAAGGCGGCTTCTTACAAAGCAAAAGAGCTCCGCTTGTTTGATGAGGATCTGATTCAGGAGGGCATGCTCGGATTCCTTGACGCTGTAAGAACTTTCTCGCCCGAGGGCGGTGCATCCTTCCGCACTTATGCGGACGTTTGCATCAATAACCGTATCATTGCGGCGTTGCGTCTGCATTGCAATGCAAAGAATTACGCACTCTCCTCCGCAGTCGGTTTTGAGAATGAGGAAAGCAGCAACTCTGCCTGTGCAGGCGATCCTCAGGATATAGTTGACACCCGTGCAGGTGCCGCTTTGTTTGAGGAGTTGGTTTCAAGCAAGGCAGGGCTTACTGAGCTTGAAAAAAAGGTGGCTCACCTTAAGCTTGCCGGTTGCAGCTATGCTCAGATTTCCGCTTCTCTCGGCGTAAGTGAAAAAACAGTTGACAATGCCCTTCAGCGCGTAAAGAAAAAGTTGCGCGCAAAACTTTGATATGCCCCCGTAGCTTAAAGCAGAGCGTTGTTCAATCACAAAGGTGGCGGTGCGATTCCGTCCTAGGGCAAAAATATTTTCAAGCGAGGTTAAAAACAATGTACGAAGACAAAACACTCACCTGCAAGGAATGCGGCGAAGAATTCATTTTCACAGCCGGCGAACAGGAATTCTATGCTGAAAAGGGTTTCGTAAATGAGCCCCAGCGCTGCAAGGCTTGCCGTGATGCACGCAAGAATGTTGCCCGTGGAGAACGTGAATGGTTTGAAGCTACCTGTGACGAATGCGGCGGCGTAGCAAAAGTTCCCTTCAAGCCCCGTGAGGACAGACCTGTTTACTGCAGCGAATGCTTTGCAAAGAAGCAGAATCAGGACTAATTGACTTGCAAAACTCAAGCACCGTGAATCGTGAGATTCACGGTGCTTTTTCTTTTTTCATTAAAGAAGAATTTTTTTCAATTCTGCCACGCTGTCAGCGATAAAATCCGCGCCTGCCAGAGTTAATTCTTCGCGGCTGCCGAAGCCGTAGGTAACTCCTATGCTCTTTACTCCCGCTTCCTTTGCGCCGAGGATATCGAAGTGTCTGTCGCCAATCATTACGGCTCCGCTTTTGTCAGCACCGAGTGCGGCGCACGCAGATTCCACAAGTGCGGTTTTGCTCGGCTCGGTGTTGTTTAAATCAGGTGCGCTTATTGCGCCGAAGAATTCGCCGTAGTTGAGATGCTCAATAATTTTTCTTATGAATTTTTCAGGCTTTGCGCTGGCAATAGCAAGCTTTATTCCGCTTGCGTGAAGAGTGCGGATGAGGGAATCCATACCCTCATAAAGCTCAAACATATATATTCCGCTTTCGGAGTAGTTAGCTCTGTAAATACTGACGGCTTTTGCGGCGGTGGCCTCATCCACTGCGAGAGTGCGCATGAAACTGTTAAGCAGGGGAGGGCCCACGAAGGTGCGAAGCTGAGCGTCGCTGAGAGGCTCAAAGCCAAGCTCTTTTACGGCAATTGAAGCGCAGGTGAAAATTCCTTTTCCCGTGTCGGCAACGGTACCGTCAAAATCAAAAATAACAAAATCGAACTTTCTGCTCATTTTTACGCCCTCCTTTTTAAATAAATTGATTATAACATACTTTACTTTTTAATAAAAGCGTTATATAATATTTTTTTAGTAAATGAATTCTCTGCATTGGAGGTTTAAAATATGGAATATAAATTTTCAAAGGGTATAGCTGAGCTCAAGCCTTCGCTTATCCGTGAAATTCTTAAAAGTACCGCAGGTACAGATACCGTGCCTCTTTCGGCAGGCAACCCTGCGCCTGATGCTTTCCCCATTGACGACGTTAAAAAGATAATCAATTCCGTCTTTGAAAATGACCCTGTGCTTGCTCTGCAGTACGGAGTAACAGAGGGATATGCCCCCCTTATCGGCGAGCTTGAAAAGCTCTGCAAGGAGCGTTACGGAGTTTTCGGTGAGAACGATGCGGTTATGGTCACCTCGGGTGCTCAGCAGATCATGAGCCTTCTCTCCCATGCAATGCTCAATTACGGTGACACAGTAATCTGTGAAGAGCCCTCATTTATCGGCTCTCTCAACTGCTTCAGAGCATTCGGCGCAAATCTTGTAGGCGTGCCCGTTGAGGCAGACGGTATGAATATTGCAAGTCTTGAACAAGCGCTTATCAATAATCCCGACGCAAAGTTTATTTATACAATCCCCAATTTCCAGAATCCCTCAGGCGTCACAATGAGCCTTGAGAAGAGGAAGGCGGTTTATGAGCTTGCCAAAAAATACGGCGTGCTCGTGCTTGAGGATAACCCTTACGGCGAAACAAGGGTTGCGGGCGAGGACGTGCCTGCAATAAAGACCTTTGACGAAGAAGGAGTTGTTGTTTACGCAGGCTCTTTTTCAAAGATTGTTGCCCCCGGTATCAGAGTGGGCTTTGTATGCGCAAACAAAGAGCTTATAGCTAAAATGACCGTTGTAAAGCAGACTCAGGACGTTCATACTCCCCTTTCATCCCAGCTTATTGTTTACAAGTGGCTTACCGAGTGTGATTTTGAAGCCCACATTCTTAAAATCAAGGATATTTATCGCAGGAAGCTCAATCTTCTTTGCGACTGCATTGATAAAGAGCTCAGCGAATTCGTTGAGTATATCCGCCCCGAAGGCGGTCTGTTTGTGTGGTGCAAGCTGGCTGACCATATCGATATGCTCGATTATTGCAAAAAGGCTGCTGCTGCAGGCGCCGCTGTTGTGCCCGGAGTTGCATTCCTTTGCGATGAAAGTGCAAAAACTCAGTACATCCGCCTGAATTTCTCAACTCCCTCCGATGAAAAAATCGTAAGGGGTATCAAGATTCTTGCGGACGTTGCACGCACCTACTCAAAGTAATAACCGAAAGGATTTTTAACTATGGAAAATACACCCGTTGAACGCAAAAAACGAGTTCTGAGTCTTATCCAGCCCACGGCGGTGCCCACTCTCGGCAACTACCTCGGTGCGCTCAAGAACTGGAAGAACATGAGCGAGGATTATGACTGTATTTACGGTGTTGCGGATTTGCACGCTCTTACGATTCATCCTGACCCTGCAAGCCTTCGCAAGCAGTCGCTTGAGATGTTTGCGCTCATGCTCTCGGTAGGTCTTGACCCTGAGAAGAATATCGTTTTCTTCCAGAGCCACGTTCATACTCACAGTGAGCTTGCATGGATTCTTAATTGCTACACCCAGTTCGGCGAGGCATCAAGAATGACTCAGTTCAAGGAGAAATCCGCAAAGCACGCAGGCAACATCACCGTCGGTCTGTTTGATTATCCCGTGCTTATGGCGGCTGATATCCTCATTTATCAGGCTGATTTTGTTCCCGTAGGAGCTGACCAGAAGCAGCACCTTGAGCTTGCAAGGGATATTGCGGACCGTTTCAATACAATGCGCGGAAACACCTTCGTGCTTCCCGAGCCTTTCATAGGCAAGGTAGGCGCAAAGATAAGCAGCCTTCAGGATCCCACGCAGAAGATGTCCAAGTCCGACCCCAACCCCAAGGCGTCCATTTCGCTGCTTGACCCTCCCGAGGTTATCCTCAAGAAGTTCAAGTCTGCCGTTACGGATTCCGAGGCTGTTGTAAGATATGCTGACGGTAAGGACGGTATCAACAATCTCATGGCAATCTACTCCTGCTGCACCGGCAAGAGCTTTGAAGAGATTGAAAATGAATTTGCAGGCAAGGGCTACGGCGATTTCAAGGTTGCGGTTGCAGAGTCCGTAATCGAAGAGCTCCGCCCCGTTCAGGATAACTTCAAGCGTCTTATTGCCGACAAGGCTTACCTCAACGAGGTTGCAAAGAACGGCGCTCAAGCGGCAACAAGAATTTCTCAGCGCACCCTTGCAAAGGTGCAGAAAAAGGTCGGCCTTTATATGCCATGATAAAATATGCGGATTTGATGAATTCTTTTTCAGCATATTTTCATAAAAATTCATAAACAGTGAATAAAAATTCAAAAAGCGCTTGACTTTCTGAATATTTGCTGTATAATCTAACCATTGTCAAAAAACATCGGAGGTATTATCATGAAAGAAATCAAAAAAGTAGTTCTCGCATATTCCGGCGGTCTTGATACATCAATCATCATCCCCTGGCTTAAGGAAAACTATAACAACTGTGAAGTTATCGCTGTTTCCGGCGACGTAGGTCAGGGCACCGAGCTTGACGGTCTTGAGGAAAAGGCAATAAAGACCGGCGCTTCCAAGCTTTACATTGAGGATCTTAAGGAAGAGTTCGTAAACGAATACATTTTCCCCACCCTCAAGGCAGGCGCTGTTTATGAGAAGGATTATCTCCTCGGCACATCCTTTGCACGCCCCGTAATCGCCAAGAGAATCGTTGAAATCGCTAAGGCTGAAGGCGCTGACGCTATCTGCCACGGCTGCACCGGTAAGGGTAACGATCAGGTTCGTTTCGAGCTTGCTATCAAGGCTTTTGCTCCCGAAATGCAGATTATTGCTCCCTGGAGAATATGGGATATCAAGTCCCGTGAAGAGGAAATCGAATACGCAGAAGCACGCAACATTCCTCTTAAGATTAACCGTGAAACCAACTATTCCAAGGATAAGAACCTCTGGCATCTTTCCCACGAGGGCCTTGACCTTGAAGACCCTGCAAACGAGCCCCAGTATCTTAAGGAAGGCTTCCTTGAGATGGGCGTAGCTCCCGAAGCAGCACCCGACAAGCCCACGTACGTTACCATTTCCTTTGAAAAGGGCATTCCCGTAGCACTTGACGGTGTTAAGATGGGCGGCGTTGAGATGATTACAAAGCTCAACGAAATCGGCGGTGCAAACGGCATCGGCCTTGCAGACCTTGTTGAAAACCGTCTTGTAGGCATGAAGTCCAGAGGCGTTTATGAAAATCCCGCAGGCGCTATCCTTTACAGAGCTCACGAAGTGCTTGAAACCATCTGCCTTGACAGAGATACTCAGCATTATAAGGAGCAGGTTGCTCTCCGCTTTGCAGAGCTTGTTTACTTCGGTCAGTGGTACACTCCTCTCAGAGAAGCTATCTCCGCTTTTGTTGATTCCACTCAGCAGACCGTAACAGGCGACGTTAAGCTTAAGCTCTACAAGGGCAACATCATCAACGCAGGCGTAACCTCCCCCTATTCACTTTACAGCGAAGCATTCGCAACCTTCGATGAGGATGAGGTTTACAATCAGAAGGATTCCGAAGGCTTCATCAACCTCTTCGGTCTTCCCCTCAAGGTAAGAGCAATCCTTGAAGCTGAAAGAAACAATAAGTAATTAAATATAAAAAGAGTGACTGCATTTTAAGATGCAGCCACTCTTTGCGTTTACTGAAAGGAGTAAATATGAAACTCTGGGCAGGCCGCTTTTCAAAGGAAGCGGATAAAAAAACCAACGATTTCAACTCCTCCATTGCAACCGATTCAAGGATGTATGAGGAGGATATTACGGGCAGCATCGCTCACGCAACTATGCTTGCCGCCAAGGGTATAATTTCAAAAGAGGATTCCGTGCAGATTTGCACTGCCCTTGCCGAAATTAAAGAGGAAATTGCAAACGGCACGCTGCTTATTGACCCCAACGCCGAGGATATTCACACCTTTATCGAGGCAACTCTTACCGAGAGAATCGGCAGCGCAGGCAAAAGACTGCATACAGGCAGAAGCCGTAACGACCAGGTGGCGGTTGACATCCGCCTTTATCTGAGAAAAGAATGCGATGCGCTTTATGAGCTTGTTGAAAAGCTTATAGCATCCATTGAAAACAAGGGCGATGAATATAAGGGCGCAATCATGCCCGGTTATACTCACCTTCAGAGAGCTCAGCCCATTACCTTCAAGGCTCATCTTACCGCTTACGTTGAAATGCTTAAGCGTGACCTTGGCAGACTTGCCGATGCAAAAAAGAGGATGAACGTTTCTCCTCTTGGAAGCGGTGCTCTTGCAGGTACCACTTATCCCATTGACCGTGCTATGACCGCTCAGTTGCTCGGCTTTGATTCTTATACTCTGAGCACTCTTGACGGAGTGTCGGACAGAGATTTCTGCCTTGAGCTTGCAAGCGTGCTTTCCATAATCATGGTGCATCTTTCAAGGCTTTCGGAGGAAATAGTAATCTGGTGCTCATGGGAGTTCAAGTTTGTTGAGCTTGACGATGCTTTTTCAACCGGCTCCAGCATAATGCCACAGAAGAAGAACCCCGATATCACAGAGCTTGTAAGAGGCAAATCCGGCAGAGTTTTCGGCGACCTTATGACTCTTCTTACCGTTATGAAGGGCTTGCCGCTTGCGTACAATAAGGATATGCAGGAGGATAAGGATGCGATTTTTGATGCTTTTGATACCGTCAAGATTTGCGTGGATACCCTTATTCCCATGATTGATACCATGAAGGCAATTCCCGAAAACATGAGAAAAGCGGCTGCAGGCGGATTTATAAACGCAACGGACTGCGCTGATTACCTTGTTTCAAAGGGTCTTCCTTTCAGGGATGCATACAAGGCAACGGGCGAGATTGTAGCCCTTTGCATAAAGAGCGGCGAAACGCTTGAGAGTCTTTCGCTCGATAAATACCGCGAGGTATGCGAGCTGTTTGACGAAGGCGTTTACGAAGCGATAAAGCTTGAAAACTGCGTAGCACGCAGAGGAATGTAATATAAAATGGGGATGAAAAAAACATAAGTTTTTTACATCCCCTTTTAACGTCAGAAAAGCGCCCTCTTTAAGAGGACGCTTTTCCTTTTGCATAGGGTTTTGAATTGAGGAGGGGTATTGTAAGTCCCATGCGGTTGGGACTTAAGAGTCGGCAAAGGGTGCGGCTCCCTTTGACCTCCGACTGATTGAAGTATAGCTGCCAAATATTAATCTGATGTGAACTTTATTTTAACTTATTGGAGATATTTTGTAAACTCTGAAAATCAGGTTTCGAGGTAATCGGAAATAGCAATAACGCCGCCGTCCTCGCGGAAAACACGGGGCACTCTCTTGTTGATACCGCAGATTATTTCGTAGTTTATCATATCGCATTTGCCTGCAATATCCTCTACCGTTATAATATCGCTTCCGAAAACGGTTACGGACATACCCTCGTGGATATCCTCAATATCTGAAACGTCAAGGATGCACTGGTCCATACAGATTCTGCCGAGTACGGGCACTTTTTTGCCGTTTACAACCATGTATGCACGGCCTGAAAGCTTGCGGGGCAGACCGTCGGCATATCCTACGGGCACGGTTGCAACCTTCATCGGTTTATCCGAAACGAAAGTGCCGCCGTAGCTTATGGGCGTGCCTGCAGGGATTGTTTTTACCATAGAAATAACGGTTTTCATCTGCATTACGGGCTTTAAATGAATGTGGCTGCCAACGTATTGCGAGGGCGCAAGGCCGTAGAGAATAATACCGGGGCGAACAAGATCAAGCTGCATTTCGGGATATATTACGGTTGCGGCGGAGTTGCAGCAATGCTTTAATTCAAATTTTGTGCCGAGAGCCTCAACCTCGTGGATAAGCTTTAAGAAAAGGTCATACTGAAGACGGGTGAAAACCTCACCGTTTTCTTCATCTGCAAGAGCAAAGTGAGTAAAAATTCCTTCGGGATAAAGACCCGGGAGGGAGCAGGCAACGGCAATATCCCTTGCTGTGTCGGCATCAAGCTCGGAATCGTGAAACATAAAGCCGAGGCGGCTCATGCCCGTATCCGCTTTTATATGTATTCTTACCTCAACGCCGTTTTCAGCAGCATCGGCGGAGAGGGCGGCGGCATATTCGGGGTTGAAAACAGCCTGAGAGATTCCGTTTACTGCGAGGGAAACGGAATATTCTGGCGGAGTGTAGCCGAGGATGAGCACGCAACTGTCGGGTGAAACGCTTTTTACCTGCATCGCTTCCTCAAGATTGGAAACGGCAAACCACTCACAGCCGAGCTTGACGAGCTCTTTTACTATATATTCAACTCCGTGGCCGTAAGCATCTGCTTTTACAACCGCCATGATTTTGGCGCCTGAGGAAATTTTGCGGCAGATTTCGCCGTAGTTTTCACGCAAAGCGTCCGTATCAATATTCAGCCATGTTCTTCTGAAATATTTTTTCACTCCGAGGCCTCCAATGATATTTAATGCCGATAATATACCAGTCTAATATATAATTATATGATTTAAATTAAATTATGTCAAGAAAAAACACGGCCGCGGATGTGTTTGTATCCGCAGCCGTGGATTCTGTTAAACAAGATCTAATGTTACATCGTAAATGCCCATCCAATGCTCCATGGCGTAGTTTCTTGCCCTGAGCATTACGCAATCGTCGTAAACCTCAACTATGTAGCCGCAGCCGCTTAAGAGGTTGCCTCCCTCGGCATTGAAATACATATAGGAGGGGAGGTTGACGTAATGAACGTTGCCCCTTGTTTCGATGCTGGCGTGTCCCTGAGTTTTCTCGGTAATATCGCCCCTGAAGCCTGCGTGGATGTGGCCTGAGAAGTAGAAAACGTTCTTGTATTTCTGAAGAACCTCCTCAACCTCTGCGCTCTGTCTGCTTGTTGCATCCTCGGGCCAGAGCTGAGCCTCGCCGTTTGTGCCTGCGATTACCCAGTGGCAGATTACAAATGCAGGCATACCGTTTGCGGTGGCGTCTGCAAGCTCTGAATCAAGCCATGCAATCTGCTCAGCGGAAATGTCAGCCCTTGTGCTGTCACCCTCGCTTGACATAACGATTATTTTATAGCCGTTGATGTCGGTTGAGTAGTAATTCTTTTCAATATTTCTGCCTGAATAATCGTTATAGAAATCAACAAAGTAGCTGTATGAAGCCTCGGGGCCGAGATCGCTCCAGGTGTCGTGATTACCTACGCAGGGCAGGAACATCGGTCCGTCAACGCCGTCTTTAACGCATTTGTATAAATCTTCAAATTCGCTCAGCTCGCCGTGGTCGGTCATATCGCCTACGTGAACAATGGCGTCAATGCAATCCTGACTGAGCACCTCAAAGCCGTGGGTGAGCATGGTGTTTCGGGCAGGGCTGTTGTTGATATGAGTGTCTGAAATTGTGGCGAAGCAGAGCTTGATATTGTCCTCGTCCTTAACCTTGATTGACTGACCCGTGATGGGAGAGAAAAGGGAGGTGAAGAAGAAAAGCACGCTGATTACGCCAGAGAGAAGTGAAAGTAAAAAGTTCATTTTGATTTCTCCTTATTTTATTGTTATGTTTATTTCTTTGCCGTTGCTTTCAAAGCCTAAAAGCACGGTCTTTGATTTTTCATCGTATTCGCACGAAACGGGTACGGAATCCGAAACCGCTTCACAGCACGGGCGGGGAACTTTTACTCTTATGTAAGCCTTGAAATCGCTTGCGCCTCTTACTTTAAGGGTGATTTCTCCGCTGTTGTCGCACAGGGAGAATATCCTTGCGGAAGTGCCTATGATTCTTGACTCATTGCCGATTGTGTCAAGGTCGAATAAAAGAGTATTTTCATCGGGTGCAACCGATTTTTGAGTAATTATGTCGAATTTCGGGGTATACATATCCGCAAACAGACCGTTTAAAACAAGCGGTTCATCGCTGAAGCTTTCATCAAAAACGGCGGCGGAAATATACGCACCTCTGCGCTGGATGAGGTGGTTTTTCTCTTCGACAGCTTTACCCTTTGAGGCGAGCACGCTTGTGAAAAACTCCCTGTATCGGTCAGCGTTTTCCTTTGAATAGCAAAGGGTTGCAGGGGTGATTTTCCAGAATCCCACCGCGCCTGCGCCGACGGGGATTATCTCTTTTTCGCTTTCGGGCGCAATTTCGAGCACTTCAAAAAGATGCTCGGCAGGGGATGCATATTTATTGCTCCACCAGCTTCTGACTGAATGGTACGGGTCTGTGCCGTCACCAACGTAAACGAGTATTCCGCCTGCCCTTACCCAGCTTGCAATGGCTGTGTTGAGGTCGGGTGAATCGGGCTTGATGAATTCATAGCTGAGCACAAGCACGTCGCAATCGTCAAGATAACCGGGGTAACGACCTGCATTGTCAAGAAGTACGGGGCGCACGGGAATTCCGTGCTTGAGAAGCGGCAGGCAAAGCCCGTAAAACTGAGGGAAAGCGTTGCTTCTTATAAACTCAAGCTGCATTTCCTTCGTGCCCTCGCCCTTGAAAAGAAGATTTTCAAACTGCTTGATTTTGTCCTCTTCTTCCACAAGCACCGTGCCTACACGCTCTTTTACCTCAAGGTTTGCGCAGTCGGGGAAATCACGCTGATAAAGAGCGGAGTCGCTTATAAGCACGCCAACCCTGAGCGATTCGTCAGGCTCGCAGCATTCCACGTCGCCGAGAGTCTGAAAATTGTTATTGAGCAGGGTCGCGTATTCTTCGGGTATTGAAATTGCCTCGGGGCTGTTTTTTGGGTAAGTGCCGTCAAAAACTCTGTTCGGCCAGGGGCAGATTTCATAATGATTTATCCTCGGATGAAGTAGGGAAGCGGTTACCGTTTTAAAATAATTGTAGCGGTAATCGTTCCAGTCGAAAATCGGATTATCCTCAATAGGGTCATGCAAAAACCACATACGCTTGCCCGTGCCCTTTACAAGCTCCTGCATTACGCCGTATTCAAGGTAAGCCGTTTCAAAGGTGCGCTCCTTTATAATGCCCTCGTAGCAGTTGGGCTCACGGGAGGTGCCCGTCCATATCTGAGCTATGAATCCGTCAACCGCAGGGGACTGGGCAAGCGAGCCTTCGGGGCTCATAATTTTCCACTGAGTGTAGTTGAGCAGGCTGTGGGTGGGCACGTAGAAGCGCAGCACCCTGTTATATTTCGTAAGTGCGTATTCCTTAAGATATGCGCTCACACGCTCTATTGTTCTTTTATAAAGATACGCTTTTAACTGAGCGGATTTGTAGCGTGTGTCAAAATCCGTATGCGGCGGCATCCACGGTTCTTTGTAAAACAGCAGATACTCACGCTTGAAAGCCTCCGAGTAACCGCCTCTGTCCCAGAATTCGGGCTCTTCCACGTGGATTGCCTCAACGCCTGCATCGACTGCGATTTTCAGCCTTTCGCTCAGATAATCCGCAAAAGAAACCGTCGGTACCATATAGGGCGTTTTTTCACCGTGTAATATGGGGTTGCCGTAGCGGTCGGTCTGGCTTTCGTCCCAGTGCTCACGGTTGTCCCACTTGCCGTCAAGATAATCAACGTATCCGCCCCAGGCTATACCTGTCATAAGGTGAACAACGTAGCCGTTTTCCTTGGCAACAGCTATTCTCTCAGCCGTGGTATCGTTCACGCCGTAGCACATGATGAAATCGCACTGAAAATCAATTTTGCCGTACAGCTTTGCGCTTGCCTGATAACCTGTTCGTTCTTCGCTGCGTTCTCTTATGTATGCCATAATTGCCCCCTTAACTTATAGATTTCAGAGGATAGCTTTTAATTCATTATAATGAATTATAATAAAATGTGCAATAATTTCGGTGCAAATTAAGTTTAATTCCCGTAAATAAAAATTTGCATTTTGCATTGAGATTTTTCAATAAAGATGTTACAATATTAAATTGACAGTTAAAAGGAGGGAGAAAAATGCCCCTTGTAAATATGAGTGAGCTTCTTGAAGAAGCAAAAAACGGCGGATATGCCGTGGGAAGCTTTTCGGTAGCCAATATGGAAATGGTGCAGGGAGTGCTCAGAGCGGTTGAGGAAACTCAGAGCCCTGCCATAATTCAGATAGCCGAGGTAAGGCTCAATCATTCACCGCTTGAGCTTATAGGTCCGCTTATGGTTGCCGCGGCTGAAAACAGCGAAATGCCCGTTGCAGTGCATTTTGACCACGGAAAGACCGAGGAGAAAATCCGCCAGGCGCTGGATATCGGTTTTTCATCAGTAATGTTTGACGGCTCGCATCTCCCTTTTGAGGAGAACGTGAAAATGTCCTCAAAAATCCGCAGGATTGCCGAAGAATACGGCGCAGATACAGAGTGCGAAATCGGCTGTGTAGGCGGAAGTGAGGACGGAAGTGAGGATATTGCAATAAACTGCTCCAATCCTGAGGAAGCGGTGCAGATTTGCAAAAAAGCTAAAATCCAGGCTCTTGCAGTTGCCATAGGCAATGCGCACGGTAATTATAAGAAAGAGCCGAAGCTCAGGTTTGATATTCTTGAAAAAATCGCAAACAGCGTGGACGTGCCTCTCGTGCTTCACGGCGGCACGGGTATCAGCGAAGCGGATTTTAAAAAGTGCATCAGCCTCGGAATAAGCAAAATCAACATAGCCACAGCTACCTTCGATTCCGTTGAAAGAGCGGTAAGAACTGCTTATGAATCGGGCAAAATCAAAGGCTACTATGATTTGCAGACGGCGGAAACCGAGGGCGCGTATCTTAACGCCCTTAAGCATATAGAAATATTCGGATGCGCAGGCAAAGCATATCCTGACGAATTTTGAAAGGAAGATGAATTATGAGCTTTATTAATTTTGATTCAAGCAAGCCCCTTGACGTTATCCCGATTGGCAGAATTGCTATCGACTTCAATCCCACCGATATGAACCGTCCTCTTTACGAGAGCAGCAATTTCAACAAGTACGTAGGCGGCTCACCTGCCAATATCGCTGTAGGACTTGCACGCCTTGGCGCAAAGTGCGGCTTTATAGCAAAGGTTTCGGACGATCAGTTCGGCGATTACGTAACCAAGTATTTTGAGAATGACGGTATTGATGTATCCCACGTTTCAAGATGCACAAACGGCGAAAAGCTCGGCCTTACCTTCACCGAGATTCTCGGCCCTACTCAGAGCAGCATCCTTATGTACCGTGACGGTGTTGCCGATTTGCAGGTAAACGTTGATGACGTTGACGAGGAATACATAAAGAGCGCAAAGGCAGTTGTTATCTCGGGTACGGCTCTTTGCTGCAGCCCCTCAAGAGAAGCTGCGCTCAAAACTCTTTTCCTTGCAAAGAAAAACGGTGTTGTTGTAATTTTTGATATAGATTACAGAAGCTACACCTGGAAGAATGCTGATGAAATTTCTCTTTATTATTCAATTGCCGCAAAGAACAGTGATATAATCCTCGGCTCAAGGGAAGAATTCGACCTTACTGAAGCTCTTGAGGGCAAGTGCGCAAACGATGAGGAATCGGCTGCACGCTGGTTTGGCTACGGCAACAAAATCGTTATCATAAAGCACGGCAAGGAAGGCTCCTGCGCATATCTCAATGACGGCACTGCTTACAAGGTAGGCATTTTCCCTGTTCAGATGCTCAAGGGTTTCGGCGGCGGTGACGGCTATGCATCCGCATTCATTTATTCCCTTCTTCAGGGCAAGAGCGTAGATAAGGCGCTGGAGTTTGCAACCGCTTCCGCATCAATGCTTGTTTCCGCTCACAGTTGCTCTGCGGCAATGCCCTCAGCTCAGGCTGTTCAGGAGTTTATTGACAGCTTCAACGGCGTTCAGGTTATAACAAAAATCAAATAAATTAAGCTGAATATACCTGCATAGTCAGGCAGTATAATAAATCAGACGCAAAAACAGGGGTGCTCGCCACCCCTTATATCCGCCCGTGGCGCAGTTGGATAACGCAGCAGATTCCGATTCTGAAGAACGGGGGTTCGAATCCCTTCGGGCGGGCCAGACAGCGCCTCTTAAGAGGCTAAGGTAAGAGATAATATCGAATAAATAATAGATAATAGTTAACGGATTTTTTCGGGCGCTGTTTGTATTATTATCTATTCTTTATTATCTCTTCTCTATTATCTGAATAAGAGGTAAAATTGATATGTCTGTAAACAGTATCGTACTTGATAAATCCTTGAAATTTGCTGCGCGAATTGTAAAACTCCATAAATATCTTATTAAAGAGAAAAAAGAAACTATTATTTCAAAGCAGATAATCCGTTCGGGAACAAGCATTGGAGCAAATGCAAACGAAGCTGTTTACGGTGTTTCAAAAGCGGATTTTATTGCAAAATTACAGATATCATTGAAAGAAACCGCCGAAACCGAATATTGGTTAAGATTACTGATTTTATCTGAATATATAACAGAGCAAGAGGGTAAATCGTTACTTGAAGATTGCTTAGAAATAAAAAGAATCCTTGTTTCAACTTTGAACACTGCAAAAAACAAAAAGGATAGTTTGCAATGATAAGCTTAAATACAAAAATCGAACAGATTACTATAGAGCAGGGGAAACGAATTCTTGTTACAAGCGATATTCACGGTCATTTGTCTTACTTAAAAAAAGTTTTGGAAAAAGCTTCTTTTTGTGATGACGACATTTTATTTATCGTTGGAGATATGATTGAAAAAGGTCCTGAAAACATTGAAACCCTGCGTTATATTATGGACCTTTGCAAGCAAGGAAATGTTATACCTCTTATTGGTAATGTGGATGCATACAGGTTGAAGCTGATACACGAACTCTCAGAAGAGAATGTGGACGGTTTTTATAACTATATTCTGAATTTAAGGCAATGGGTAGGTACATCGTTTTATGAGGAACTTGCAAATGAATGTGGCTACCGGATAAACAGTCCTGAGTACGTACTGCTGTCAAAGCAGGTTGTTATATCTCATTTCAAAGATGAATTCGAATTTATTGCCGGCTTGCCGACTGTTGTGGAAACACAGAATTATATTTTTGTTCACGGTGGCTTGAGGGAAAAACAAGTTTCGGAAAATATCGGTAAAAGAGTTCTTGAGTTAACAAAATTCGATGCTTTTGCAGAGAGGACGCCCGACATTTTTGAAAAATATGTAATTGCAGGGCATTGGCCTGTTGTTTTGTATGGCTCCGACATACCGCAAATGAATCCCATTATTGACCGCAACAAAAGAATTATTTCAATAGACGGAGGTTGCGGAGTGAAGAAAGATGGGCAGTTGAACCTGCTTATCATTCCGGATATAAACTGCCCTGTTGATGATATAACTCATATAAGTTACGATGAAATTCCAACGGCATATGCCCTTGAAAATCAAGAACCCAGCACCGAATCAATATACATATCATGGCTCAACAAAGAAATCAGAATATTAAACAAAGGCGAAGAGTTTTCGTATGTTGAGCATATAAGAAGCGGACGGAAATTATATATTCCCAATTCACATATCAGAAACGAGAATGAAAGCTTTGATTATACCGATTACGTTCTACCCGTGAAAAAAGGGGACAGACTGTCGATTATTTCAAAGAATTCAAAAGGATGCATTGCGAAAAAAGACGGAGTGATTGGGTGGTACTGTGGGAAATATACAATTTAACAAATCCGTGATTAACAATCATACTAAGCAAAAAAGCCTTGAAATCCTTGATAAATAAGGGTTTCAGGGCTTTTTTATTTTTTTGATTTTGTTTTATTTTTTTGCTACTTTTGCTTGTTTTGGGCAATTACTTTTAAATATGCAAGTCAAATTCAAGTCAAAAAAGTTGCTTGAGGTTGATTGCTCCGCGTTTCGTTATTATTACGTTGTTGCAGTTGCAGAAATTGATAAACGGATATCTTGTAAGTCCGATTGTGCTGTCCGTGAGGCGTTGACTTCTGCGTAAAGGCTTTTGCCCTCGACACTCAGACTGTTGAAATTATGCTTTGCCGTAATTAGACAGTCAACCGTATTGTTCTTGCCTGCGCAGCTGATATAATAAAGCTTGTGAACTCATGCAAAGCTTTTTCTTCCGCTTGAAAGCCGTTTTCAGATGCTGCGAATTCAGCGGAGCTGACCGTTTAGTTTTTTTGTTGTGCTTCTCACGCACAGGTAAACGATAATCCATACAACGAAGTAAACCGCTATGAAGATGAGGCTGAAAATCAGCAGCACCTTAGGCTCGAAGGGAATCCAGGAGTTTGCAACGTAGCAAAGGCTGTAAGCCGCATAGAGCATACTGAAATGGCACAGCAGGGATTTAGGGAGAGACCAGTGCTCAATCTGATTAAAAACGCTTGCGCCTGCATGGACGAATGCAAGCAGATAGGTGGAAAACGTGGCGGTGAATACTTCACGTGCGCTCAGGCTGAAGTTATCAACCGTATGCGAAATGGCAAGAAAAACAATGCTTGCCACAACAGGACCGAAGCCGCCGAATAAAAGACCGCGGTGTAAAAAAGACTTAAGATATTTGTTCATTATAAACCCAACCTTTCTTTAACGGATTTAATTTGCCTGCGTGATACGTAATCTTCATATCCGTTTTTGAAAACCACACGCAGAGTGCCCGTGACGGATGAGTCGAAACGGGCGATTTTTTTGATGTTTGCAATGCAGGATTGATTTATCTTCACAAAATTGCCGCTGAGCTTTTCCTCAACCTGATAAAGGCGCATTTTTATAAGCAGTTTGCCCGAATCGGTGAGCGCATAAAGCCTGCCGTCCTCCACGGTGAAGCAATGAATATCGGCAGGATTGAGCCTGAATTGAGAATCCTCATCATATCCCGTAAAGCCGAGGGCACTGTCCTCAACAAGGCGTTCAATCTCTTCTATAAGCGGAGTTTTTTCGTGAGCGTAAATCAGGATTTTTTCCTCCTGCTGTTTGTCAATCAGAATTCTGAGCTTCATGAAAGGCCTCCTTTCACCCGTATTTTAATCCTGCCGCAGAAAAATTTCAATAAAAACGGGCTGTTCGGTAATTTTTTAAAAGTATTCGGTAAAACTTGTAACCTTTTGGTGCTGTGAATTGTTATAATAGTGAAAGGACCTTTCAGACAGGCGGTGAACAGATGACAAGTGAAGAATTCCGCATAGCGGTAAGCAGAAACAGCCACAGACTTTTTCTTATTGCTTTTTCTTTTACAAAAAGTACATACGATGCTGAGGATATAGTGCAGAACGTGTTCCTTAAGCTTTGGAAATATGATAAAGAATTTGCCGACAGAGAGCATATTGATAAATGGCTTACCGCAGTATGTGTGAACGAAAGCAAAAACTGTATAAAATCTGTTTTCAGGAGCTTTCAGAATATTGAGGATTGTCAGCTCGCTTCGCCTGATTGTTTCGGTGATTCTTCACAGCAGGAGCTGTTTAATGCCGTTATGGAATTGCCGAAAAAGTACAGAACGGCTGTTCATCTTTTTTATTATGAGGATTTGCCGATAAAAGAAATTGCAGAATTGCTCGGGGTCAAAGAATCGGCAGTCAAAACAAGGCTAAGCCGTGCACGGACAAAAATTAAAGAAAGATTGGGGGAAAGGATAGATGAATAAAGAGGAATACAGGCAGGTGTTTTCAAATATCCGACCTTCCGACGGATTTGAAGAAAGGATAATGAATATGACAGAAAAAAGAAAAAATATAAGAGCAGGCAGGGTTATTGCCGTTGTGTTGGCAGTCATTGTTGCGTTAAGCTTCGTGGCTGTAGCGGCGAATGCGGCAACAGACGGGGCGATTGGTGAGTCGGTTTCAAATGCTGTAAGCGAGACGTTTGAAACGTTTTCCAAAAAAATAGCCGTGTTTGTAAACGGCAAAAAGGTGGATGCTCAAATCAACGTAACCGAGGAGATTGACAAAGAGGGTAATATTTATTATATAGGTAGAGCAGGCGTGGATTTACCTGATGGTGAAGAAGAGGTAACGGTAAGCTTTGGCTTCGACGATTCCGAGGGAGATTATGCTTTTACCTCCGGCGGTGTAAATGAGATTGTGATTGTGGCTTCCGATGAAGAGATAGAAGAAGATGCCGCCATTCCCACAACCGCAACAACCGTTATTTCACAGTAAAACGCACGTATGATGGGCTGAATTCCGTTATCATATTCCACAAAAAAGAATGGAATTATTTGTAGTTTTCGCCCAAACTGACGTTTTTGAAAAAACTCCCCGAAAAGCCTTGAAAGCGCGGAAAAAAGGGATATAATTAGAGTTCGGATTTCCCGTTTCGGGAGGTTCGGATTCTTTTTTTATTGGAGTAATTTTATGAATATATTTCAGCCAAAGGTATTTTCAACTTTAAGGAATTACAGTAAAAAGCAGTTTGTAAACGACCTTGTAGCAGGTGTTATTGTTGCAATAATCGCCCTGCCTCTTTCCATTGCGCTTGCAATAGCTTCGGGCGTTTCACCCGAAAAGGGTATTTACACCGCTATTGTTGCAGGCTTTGTTATAGCTTTTCTCGGCGGCAGCAGCGTAAATATTTCGGGTCCCACAGCGGCTTTTGCAACAATAGTTGCAGGTATCGTTGCCCAGTTCGGCACAAGCGGACTTGTTGTTGCTACCATTATGGCAGGTATTATTCTTATAATTATGGGCGTCTGCCGCTTCGGCTCGCTCATAAAGTACATACCGCACACCATCACTACCGGCTTTACTTCAGGCATTGCACTCACAATCGTTATAGGTCAGGTCAAGGATTTTCTCGGCCTTACCTTCCCTGAGGGTATGCCCACGGTTGAAACTGCCGAAAAGGCTGAGGCTATTGTAAAATCCATAGGTACTTTTAACTGGCAGGCTTTGCTTGTAGGTGCCGCAGCGCTGGCAATCCTTGTTGTGTGGCCTAAAATCAGCAAAAAGATTCCCGGCTCGCTTGTTGCGGTTGTTCTGGGTGTGGTTGCGGTAAAGGCATTTGATCTGCAGGTGAATACTGTTGGAGATCTCTACTCCATTTCGCGCTCTCTTCCTGCATTCGAGCTGCCCTCTTTCAGCTTTGATACAGTAAAACAGCTTCTCCCCAGCGCTTGCACAATCGCTATCCTTGCAGGCATTGAATCCCTGCTCTCCTGCGTTGTTTCCGACGGAATGATAAACGATAAGCACAACTCCAACACGGAACTTATTGCTCAGGGCCTCGGCAATATCTGCTCCGGTCTTTTTGGCGGAATTCCTGCCACAGGCGCTATTGCAAGAACTGCGGCAAACGTTAAAAACGGCGGACGTACTCCCGTTGCAGGTATGGTTCATGCGGCGGTGCTGCTGCTTGTGCTCGTGGTGCTCATGCCCTATGCGGCCTGGATTCCCATGCCCGTTATTGCGGCAATCCTCTTTATGGTTGCTTATAATATGTGTGAGTGGAGGCAGTTTGTCAAAATCTGCAAAACCGCACCCAAGAGCGATATAATTGTTCTCGTTATCACCTTTGTTCTTACCGTTGTGTTTGACCTTGTGGTTGCAATAGCCGTTGGTATGATTATTGCAGTTGTTCTCTTTATGAAGAGAATGGCAGACGTTGCAAACGTAAGGATATGGACTCAGAATACCGAGGATGCGCCTGACAGCGAGCGTCTTAAGACAGTTCCTGAGAATACCGTAGTAGTTGAGTTTGACGGACCGATGTTCTTTGCATCGAGCGAAAAATTCAATACAATTCCCGTTGACGAGGGAGTGAAGACGGTAATTCTGCGTATGCGCAACGTGCCTTCACTCGATTCAACGGCAATGCGTGCGCTGTATGAGATTTATTGGACCTGCAAGAAGTCGGGCCTGAATCTTATCCTTTCCCACACAAACGAACAGCCTCTTTCAGCTATGAAAAAAGCAGGCTTCTACGATGAACTCGGCGCAGAGAATTTCCTTCCCAACATTGATGAAGCTCTTTCGTATGCACAAACACTTTGACATTGAAGAACCGCACGGAGAAATCCGTGCGGCTCTTGTTTTTCGTCATCAATTTACAAAAAGTTCATAAAATATTTTATCACAAAAGCTCGTTTTAATGTGTTTTATATTATGTAATGTTAAAAATAATATTACAGAAAAGGAGGCGGTATTTTGCGTAGCGTTACAGCCTTTTACAACGAAGAAAAACGGCATGTTGAATATGCAGTTGAAAAATACAGTAAAATGCTTTTCAGGATTTGCTTCAGCATCCTGTGCAACCGTGAGGACGCAGAGGACGCCTTGCAGGAAACCTTTTTGAAATATATGACCAAGGCGCCGCTTTTCCGTGACAGTGACCATGAAAAAGCGTGGCTTATAAAGGTTGCAACCAACACAAGCAAAAATATGTGCCGTTACAACACCAGAAGAGAATGCACGGATATTTCAGAGCTTAAGGAAATAGGTGTTGAGGATGCGGATGTTTCATCGCTGAATATTGTCTTAAAGCTTGACGTAAAATACAGGATAGTGCTCGATTTGTTTTATATTGAAGGCTATAAATCAAAGGAGATTGCTCAGATACTGGATATATCTCCTGCCGCTGTGCGTAAGCGTCTTCAGTATGCAAGGCAGGAGCTCAAAAAAGAAATTGAAAGGACGGGTTCAAATGACAAATAATAACAGCATCAACGAATATCGCAGGGTTATGAATTCTATATATTTGCCTGAACAGTCCAAAAAAGAAATAGTAGAATCCTGCGCAAAAAAAAGCACGTCCCGTCACATACGTCCTTTGAAATTTATCATATCGGTAAAACGCAAGAGTCAGCCTGTTGAGGAAGTGACCTTTACCAAGTAATATCAGTGCGAATTTAATTATGCCTGCAAGCAAGGGCATGCGCTGTGCGTGTGCCCTTGTGTTTTGTGCGGCCAAGGCAGCAAAAATAAGGAGAAGGAACAAAAATGAAAAAGAAACCCGAAGAAAGAGAGAACGGTTATAAATTTTTAACCGCTCTTATGCGCCCGATTTTCAGGTTCTATTACAGACCCGAAATCATAGGCGCGGAAAAAATTCCCACAGACGGTGCCGTAGTCATTGCGGGGAATCACAAGCATATTCTTGACCAGTGCATCACCATTGCGGCAACAAAAAGAGTAATCCACTACATGGCAAAGAAAGAGTATTTTGACGGAATGTTCGCCTGGTTTTTCAAGGCTGCAGGCTGCATCAGTGTTGACAGAGGTAACAACGACACCTCTTGCATCAGGTCTGCAATGAAAGTGCTCAAGAAAGACGGAGCAATCGGAATATTCCCCGAGGGAACAAGAAACAGAACGGATGAATTCCTGCTTGATTTCAAGCCCGGCGCAGTGGCACTCGCAAAGAAAACGGATGCATATATCGTGCCTTTCGGCCTTACGGGCGATTACAAATTCAGAACAAAGAACCTCACCATAAGATACGGCGAGCCCTTCAAGGCGGACGGTATGACCGTGGCGCAGGCAAACCAAAGGCTTCAGTCCGAGGTTGAAAAGCTTATGAGAACAAGTATTGAGGAAGAGAAAAGGAAAGAAGCGTAAACAGAGGGAGAAAAGATGAGAATAGGACTTGATGTGGGTTCAACAACGCTCAAATGCGTTGCTGTGGACGATGAAAACAATATAGTATACAAAGAGTACGAAAGGCATTTTTCTCACATTGCTCAGAAAAGTGCACAGATGCTTAACGATATAATCAGCAAACATCCTCAGTTCAAAAACAGCGCCCTGAGCGTTTCGGGCTCTGCCGGTATGGGCTTTGCCAATACTCTCGGCCTTGATTTCGTTCAGGAGGTTTATGCAACAAGGGTCAGCGTTTCCCGCCTTCTGCCCGGCACGGATGCCGTAATCGAGCTTGGCGGTGAGGATGCAAAGATTCTGTTTTTCACAAACGGTGTTGAAGTGCGCATGAACGGTTCGTGCGCAGGCGGTACGGGTGCGTTTATTGACCAGATGGCATCCCTTCTTAAGGTAACGCCCACCGAGATGAACGAGCTTGCAAAGCAGAAGGAAAAGATTTATTCAATCGCATCAAGATGCGGTGTTTTTGCAAAGTCGGATATCCAGCCCCTGCTCAATCAGGGTGCGCAGAAGCCCGACGTGTCCGCAAGTATTTTTGCGGCTGTTGTAAATCAGACGGTTGCAGGCCTTGCACAGGGCAGAAGAATAGAGGGTAACGTCGTTTATCTCGGCGGTCCTCTTCACTTCCTTTCCGAGCTCAGGGAAGCATTTGACGAGCAGCTCGGAGTCAAGGGTGTCTGCCCTGAAAATGCTCTTTATTTCGTTGCTCTCGGAGCGGCTTATTCAGGCAGCGGCGAAGTGATTGACATTGAAAAGGTAACCGAAAAAATAGCATCCCTTAAGGAAAACGGCGAATATCTCAGCGCAAAGCCGCTGTTTTCGGGCGAGGATGAATACAATGAATTCTTACAGCGTCACAGCAACAGTAAGGTTAAATTAAAAGAAACTGTTGCTGAAAACGAAAAGGTTTACATAGGCATTGATGCAGGCTCGACCACCGTAAAGGCTGCAGCGGTTGACAGTAACGGTGCTCTTATTTTCAGCAGATATCTGCCCAACAGCGGTGATGCCGTGGAGCTTGTAAAGCAGTTCCTTATTGACTTCTATAAAAAATATCCTCAGGCAGTGGTAGCTTCAAGTGCCGTTACGGGTTACGGTGAGGAGATTATCAAAAACGCATTCAACGTAGATTTCGGTATTGTTGAAACCGTTGCCCATTACACCGCCGCAAAGGTATTCAAGCCGGACGTTGATTTCATTATCGATATCGGCGGTCAGGATATAAAGTGCTTTAAAATCCGTAATTCCGTTATTGATAACATTTTCCTTAACGAAGCGTGCTCATCAGGCTGCGGCTCTTTCCTGCAGACCTTTGCCGCTGCGTGGGATTACAGTATTGCCGATTTTTCACGCCTCGGTCTGTTTGCGGATAAGCCCGTTGACCTTGGCTCAAGATGCACGGTATTTATGAATTCCTCCGTAAAGCAGGCTCAGAAGGACGGCGCATCCATCGAGAATATCTCCGCAGGTCTTTCAATAAGCGTTGTAAAGAATGCGCTTTATAAGGTTATCAGAGCGGCGAGTGCGGATGAACTCGGCAAGAACATAGTTGTTCAGGGCGGCACGTTCCTTAACGATGCCGTGTTGCGTGCTTTTGAGCAGGAGATAGGCAGAAACGTAATAAGACCTGATATCTCGGGACTTATGGGCGCTTACGGTGCGGCTATTTACTCAAAGGAAAGAGCAACCTCTGCAAGCACTCTTATAAGCGAAAAAGAGCTTGAAAGCTTTGAACATAAGATTAAAAACGTTACCTGCCAGGGCTGCAGTAACCATTGCAGGCTTACAATCAACACCTTCTGCGGCACAAGAAGCTTCATAGGCTCCAATAAGTGCAGCAAGCCTGTTTCGGGCAGGAACAAGGCTGAAAGTATAAATATGTTCTCGCTCAAGAAGGAGCTTCTTGCAAAGTATTCCTCCTTTGAAGGCAAAAAAGACACCGTCGGAATTCCTATGGGTCTTAATATGTTTGAGCTTCTGCCCTTCTGGCATACGTTCTTCAAAAAGCTCGGCTTCGGCGTGGAGGTTTCACCTGCCTCAACAAGGCAGCTTTACGTAAAGGGTCAGCACACGATTCCGTCAGATACGGTATGCTACCCTGCAAAGCTTCTTCACGGCCACGTGGAAGCGCTTCTTGAAAAGGGCATAAAGCATATTTTCTACCCTTGCATGACTTACAATATTGATGAATCCCTCGGCGACAACAACTACAACTGCCCCGTTGTTGCGTATTATCCTGAGGTTATCCGCTCCAACGTTTCTCAGGTGAAGGAGATTAACTTCATAAGCGATTACTTCGGACTTCACAGACCCAAGGATTTTGCGGTTAAAATCCACGCCGTTCTTAATGAAAAGCTCGGCAAGCTTTCGCTTAAAGAGGTTAAAAAGGCCTGTGATGCGGCATATGCCGAGTATCATAGCTACATGGATACTCTGAGGACTACGGGTCAGGCGAAGCTCAAAGAAGCAAGGGAAAAGGGAATGCCCGTAATTATTCTTTGCGGCAGACCCTATCATCTTGATGAGGAGATTAACCACTCTATTGACGAGCTTATCTGTGATTGCGGCGCCGCCGTAATTACCGAGGATGCCGTCAGCAGTCTTGTTGAAAAATTCCCCACGGACGTGCTTGACCAGTGGACCTATCACTCCCGTCTTTATGCGGCGGCAAAGTACGTTTGCGATGCAAAGGATAAGGATATAAACCTTGTTCAGCTTGTATCCTTCGGCTGCGGTGTTGACGCTATCACAACCGACGAAGTGCGTGCGATTCTTGAGAGGAATTCAAGAATTTATACCCAGATTAAGATTGACGAAATTTCAAACCCCGGCGCCGTAAAAATCAGGCTCAGAAGTCTGTTTGCGGCAACAGGCAGATAAGGAGGAGAATGTATGAATCCTGCAAACAGAGTTGAATTCACAAAGGACATGATGGATTACACCATTCTTGCTCCCAATATGGCAAATATCCATTTTACAATGCTTATCAACGTATTCAGAGAATACGGCTACAACGTTGAACTGCTTCAGAATGAGGGCAGGGAGGTTGTTGATGAGGGTCTCAAATACGTTCATAACGATACCTGCTACCCTGCATTGCTTGTTATAGGTCAGCTTATAGATGCTCTCAACAGCGGCAAGTACGACGTTAATAAAACAGCCCTGCTCATCACCCAGTCGGGCGGCGGATGCAGAGCGTCAAACTATATTCACCTTTTAAGAAAAGCGCTCAGGAAAGCAGGCTACCCTCAGGTGCCTGTAATTTCCCTTAACCTTTCGGGTCTTGAGAAGAACAGCGGCTTCAAAATTCGTATCACAATGGCGCTCAAGATGCTTTGCGCCATGATTTACGGTGATTTGATAATGCTGCTTAAAAATCAGACCGAGCCCTACGAAATCAACAAGGGCGAATCCAATGCGCTCGTTAAAAAATGGACAGATAACATAAGCGGGCAGTTCGCAAAAGGCAAGGGATATTCTATCAAGGAAATGAAAAAGAATCTTGCGGATATAACCAAAGCTTTTGCTGATATTAAGCTTGAAAAGACCGATAAGGTAAAGGTCGGCGTGGTTGGTGAAATATACGTTAAATATTCGCCCCTTGCAAATAACCGCCTTGAAGAATTCCTTTTTTCTCAGGGATGCGAGGTTATGGTGCCCGGTCTGCTCGGATTTTTCCTCTTTAAAACGGATAACCGTCTGGAGGATATCAAGCTTTACGGCGGCAAAAGAATAAAGAAGATCGCAATGAAGGTTGCAATGCGTGCGCTTACAGCGATTGAAACAATCCTTATAAACGCCGTTAAAGAAAACAGCTCCTTTATTGCTCCCGCACCCTATGCTCACATCAAGGAAAAATGCACCAAAATCATAGGCGCAGGCTGTAAGATGGGCGAGGGCTGGCTTCTTACCGCCGAAATGATGGAGCTTATCGAAAGCGGCTACGGCAACATTGTATGTGCTCAGCCCTTCGGATGCCTGCCCAACCATATCGTAGGTAAGGGTATGATAAGAAAGCTCAAGGAGATGTATCCCGATTCAAACATTGTGCCCATAGATTATGACCCCGGCGCAACAAGAGTTAATCAGGAAAACAGAATCAGGCTGATGCTTGCCGTTGCCAAGGAAAACGGTGCGGTGGGCGCTTGCGGTGACTGCGCAAGCTGCACAAAGTGTATTAATGAATAAAAGAAAAAACGGAAATTCCCAATGGCGGGAATTTCCGTTTTCTTATTGTTTGAGTGTTTCGCTGTTGTTTAAAACAGAAGTGCTGTAAAGGAAAAGTACGTCGCTGTTTTCAAGCTCAATCATCCTGCAAAGGGTTGAATAATGAGCGTAGCGTATATCGGCAAGGGTTACCTGCGAGTATTCTTCCAGCAAAAGCGGAGCGATGCTGCTTGCAAAGGAATCACGGAAGATTACAAGCTTTTTGTCCGTTTTTGCATTCGGGTTGGTAACGGTGAGAAGCGAAATCGAACCGCTGAGGAAAAGCTCGTAAGGGTCTTTACCGCCAGCTTTCTCAAAATCATAAACGGCAATATCCTTCTGATTTTCAAAATCGAAAACCTTGCAGGAATCCGTTACTTCATTGGTAAGATAAATAATGCTTTCGTCTTTTACGGGGAGAGCATATCTGCCTGCGTAAACTCCTTTGAACGGAATGTTCAGCGTGTTTTCGTTAAACTCAGAGTTAAAGGAGTTACCCATGGCGGTTGCAATTCTTTCGGCGGCAGGCAAAAGAGCCTCCTGCCTCCAGTGGGTGTCGGTTTTGTAGTAGGAATCAGCGTTAAGGGTGTCGCTGATGTCAATAAACTGAGCAAAACCCGTGCTGTTTTTCACAACGGAATAAAGCTCCGAATAGTCAAGCGAGGGGACGCCTGCACCGTCGCTGATGTAGTATCCCTTGTCGGGCACAATGCACATATAAACCCTTGCGTTTGCGGGTTTTAAGAATTTTTCATAAATCTTTTCGAATATGCCCGTTGCACGCTCTACGGACTTGACGTTGAGCGGATAAAGTGCTTCGGTGAGCTGACCCTGATGCTCGTAAACTCCGTTATTGTCCGACTGATTAAAGAGCCTGAGGGAAATAAAAGCTTTCAGCGAGCGGAATTCATCCCTTAAGGGGAAATTGTCCGACGCATAATCTTCAAACGACTGCATGAATCTGCCAGAGGAAATGCTTTCAACCGAAAGCTCGGGGAATTTTGCAAGCAGCCTGCGCTCGCTGTGGGAGTACTCCGCCTTAGGCAGAAACAGGCACAAAGCAGTAATGGCAGCTACCAATATGCAGGTGATGCATACAGTGGCAATGTTTTTCTTTTTCATCATCACGTACCGCCTTAAAATCTGAAATACAGGAAGGGATTGAATGAACCGTCAGCAAGGTAAGCGGTTGAAATAAGAAGCAGTGCGGCAACGATTACGGGCTGCAATACGCTGCACAGCTTTTTGGTTTTTTCATTTTCGCTAAAGCGTACTGCGGCGGTTTTCACAACGGGAGTTGCGCCGATGATACCGACTGTCAGCAGCACTGCGTAGCTCTTGAGGTAATAAAGCGTGGGCTCGGAAACAAGGGGATGGCCGCCGGCAAAGAACATGGAGGCTATATCCGAAAAAGCCTGCGACATATCGGCGGCATTGAAGATTACAAAGCTTATAATCACGGCAATGATTACGTAAACGCGGCTTAAAGCCTTACTGCGCTTGAGAAGCTTTGAGAACAGATTCTTTTCAAGAGTGAGCAGAACGGCGAAGTAAAGACCCCATACGGCAAAATTCCATGCCGCTCCGTGCCACAGACCCGTTAAAAACCATACCGTGAAAATATTGAGAATTCTTCTGGGTGTGTTTACTCTGTTGCCGCCCATCGGGATATAAACGTAATCCCTGAACCACGAGCCGAGCGAAATATGCCAGCGGCGCCAGAATTCGCTCACGCTTGTTGAAATGTAGGGATAGTTGAAGTTTTCGCAAAAATCAAAGCCGAGTATCTTACCCAGTCCTATTGCCATATCGCTGTATCCCGAAAAATCGAAATAAACGTGAAGGGCATAAGCGACGGCGTAAATCCAGTAAAACAGCACGGATTTATCGTCGCAGGAGCGGAAGATGTCGCAAAGCTCGCCGAGAGTGTTGGCAAGCAGGATTTTCTTTGACAGACCTATAACAAATCTTGTTATGCCCTGTGCGGCAAAATCAACGGTGTGCCTGCGGCTTTTCAGGGATACGGCAATATTGCTGTAACGCACAATGGGACCTGCGATAAGCTGAGGGAACATTGTGATGTAAGCGCCGAGGTTTATGGGATTCTTCTGTGCGGGTAAGCCTCTGTAAACGTCAACAGTGTAGCTGATAAGCTGGAAGGTATAGAAGCTTATGCCGATAGGCAGGGCTATGCCGAGTAACGGCACGGAAAGCCCGGTGGCACGGTTGAAATTATCAATGAAGAAATCCGTATACTTGAAAAACAGCAGGAATGCAAGGCTGATGCTGACCGAAACTCCGGTAAGGATTCTTTTTACGGTTTTGCCCGATGATTTTTCAATCAGCACGGCAAACACGTAGTTTGCGGCAATGCTTGCAAGCATTATAAGAGCGTACTTAGGCTCACCCCATGCGTAGAAAACGATGCTTGCAAGGAAGAGCACTGTGTTTTTTAAACGGGCAGGGGTGATAAAATAAAGCAAAAAAACACACGGAAGGAAATAATACAAGAAAGTAATACTTGAAAACAACATGATTTTTCCCTCCGTGTGTTAAGTTTTAGTTTTGCTTTTTAATTATGCTGCAAGGGGAACTTCTTCAAGAAGAACTGCGCTGTCAGCATAGTTTGCAAGAACCTTGGTCTTGAAGTTTTCGATGATTTCAGCGTTGCCGTAAGCGCTGAGGATATAATCGGAGCCAACGCTTATGATGATGAGAGTGTCGGGGAATCCGCACATCCACTGCTTGCCGCTGATAGCGGTTTTAAGGGAGTCAGATACCTTGCTCATGTTTGCGGAATCGGTAAGGTGATAAACGCCGCAGGTGAAGGTGTTGGCGTTCATCATGTGCATAAGGGAAGCTGCATCGTCAATAAGAGCGATGTCTGCCTGGGGGAAACCGAGGGTTGCTTCAACAGCCTCAGCATCGGTAAGAGCATAGGTACCGGGAGCATCCATAACGGAGTTTTCTATATCGCCGCCTGCTACGGGGAATTTCTCAGCGTCGCCATAGGTTGCCCATACGGTGTTGAGAATGTCAACAGCCTTTGAAATTTCGGTGTTGCCTGCCTGAGGAGCTGCGGAAGTTTCGGATTCAGCAACGGTAGAGTCGGATTCGGCAACGGATGTTTCAGCTTCGATTGCTGAATCAGCGGTGCTTTCTACGGTAGTGTCAGAAACGCTCTGGTCTTCGTTGCCCTGGGTTGAGGTGTTGCCTGTGCATGCTGCAAGAGCAAAAAGCATGGCTGCAGCGAGGATGAGTGCGAGAATCTTTTTCATTGTTTTTCTCCTTTAGATTTTATAATGATAAAATATTGCCTTGAAGATAGTACATTAAAAGCTGTTAAATTGCAACCTTTATTTTTATACTGCCTGTAAATTCTTTATGAACACCGTTATATAAGAAGGAAGCTCTGATTCTTTCATCAGCGTTTACGGTGATTTCAGCGCTGCTGCCGTCCTTTACGTATTCAACCGCAATAACTCCGTTTTCAGTAGTTATATGCCCTTTTGCACGGTTTATACCGTCAACAAAAACGGGGGAGATAACAACGTCGGTATATGCGCTTGAGGCTTCGGCCTGACGTATGCCGAGAAGATACGTGAACAGGCACTTTGAAACCGCTCCGAACATGGGATGATTCTTTGAGGATTCGCCGTTCCAGTTTTCCCATAAGGTTGTAGCGCCGTTTCTTGCCATGTAATCAAAGGAAACCTCGCCCTTGCTTGAAAGTAAATCAAAAGCAAGTTGACCCTCGCCGTTTTCGAAAAGATACTGAGTAAGGGCAGGGGTGGCGATTATTCCCGTGTCGTACATACCGAGCTTTTTGTATTTCTCAACGGTTTTGCGAAGCGTGAATTCATCGCCGAGGCCTATCTGCAACGCAAGGCTGTTTGCACCCTGTATATCGCCGCAGTAATTGTGGGAGGCTGCGCTGAAATATGCAACGTTTATTGCTTTTTTGACCCTTTCAATTCTTTTGGGCAGGAAGGTGACTTCTTTTTCCCTGCCGAGGATTGATGCAATTTCAAGCACCTGCTGCATGAAAAGAACGTAAAGGCACGTGTTTACGTAAGCTTCGGGGATTTTGATGGGCTCGGGTGCGCACCAGTCGCCAAGGCACCAGCCGTTTTCCTCCTCACGGTAAATCAGGGAGTTTTCGCTTCTGGTTTCAAGGTAATCAAAGTAACGCAGCATCTTGGGGAAGAATTCCTCAAGCAAATCCTTATCGCCGTAAAGCTTATAGAATTTGTAGGGCACTTCAACCATTGCGCCGCCCCAGCCGCAGGGACCTCCGCCCCCGCCCATGAGGGGAGCGGTGTGCTGAACGTGGCCTGTTTTAAGGCACTGACAGTCTGAAATATCGTAGAGCCATTTGCGGTAAAACTCTTTACTGTCAAGCATCATCATTGCCGCCTCACAGCAAAGCTGACCGTCTCCCGTGTAACCGAGGCGCTCTCTGTGGGGGCAGTCTGACGGGATGCCGCAATGCATATTGGCAAGCTGAGTGCGTATAAATGCGTTGTAAAGCCAGTTGAGCTGAGGATTATCACATTCAAACGAAGATGTGACGGGACAATCAGAATGAACAACGTCAACCCTGAGCGGTACGGCATCGCCCTCTATGCGGAAATATCTGAATCCGTGCCAGAGGAAATGCGGAGCGTATTCCGCCTGAATACCGTCGGTTATAAAAGTGTCGGTCTGGTAGCCCTCTTCAAAGTGCATACCGAAATTCTCTTTGTCATAAATATCCTCGGCATAGCTTACGGTTATTTTTTTACCCTTTTCCTTGCAGGCGATAACCGCATATCCTACGGTGTTTTCACCTGCATCATAAAGCTTTGTTTTACCCTCGTCTTTTATGAGAACAGGGGTAAGGGTACGGGTTACCTTGTCACAGGGAGAGGTCTGAATGTAAAACTCGGTTTTATCCGCTTCGGTTTCGGTGCTTTCAGTGAAGCAGTCACCGCAGGGCAGGAGAGAATAATCGTGAGCTTCGCCGTAAAAGAGATTGTTCTCTGTAATAAAGCCTTTGTTCACAAGGGTGGATTTATCCGAAATAACGTTGCCGCTTTCCTTTTCAAGCAGGTAGCAAAGCTTGGGATGACCGTAAAAGACGTCGCCCTCAACCGTTCTTCTGTTCTGATTATAGTAGCTGTTGCCGAGCATTACCGCAAGGGTGTTTTCGCCCTCTTTCATAAACTCGGTAACGTCGTACTGAATACAATAGGTTCTGAACGAAAGCTCATCGAAAAGGGGATACAGAAATCCCGATAAATCTCTGTAGCAGTAGTTTGATGCATTAGGGGCGAGCAAATCCTCGCTCACCTTTTTACCGTTTATATAGAGCTTGAAAGCTCCGAGTCCGCAAATGGTGATAATTGCTTTTTCGTTTGCTTGAGCGCAGAAGGACTTTTTGAAAATCGGTGCATCACTTTCGGGCATTGTTATCCATTTTGCGTTTTTGAAAATTTCTTTACTTGTCATAACGTACCTCCGTGGGTTGCTGTTAATTAAAGTATACCATTTAATATAGTGTTTTTCAAGCGGCACGTGAAAACAGAGCTGCCCGGAGAATACGGACAGCTCTGAGTTTTACGGATTTTGTATTACGCTTTTTCGGCGGCTTCGTTTTCAAGCATCTGAACCATTTCTTCAACGGCATTGTTTGTGAGATGCTCGTTTGCAAGAAGTGCGCGTCGCTCATTGAGTGCTATATACATTCTTTCGCGTTTTTCGCCTTCAAGGTCATAGAAGATATAAGGTATCATTTTAATTATATTGGGGATAAGCTGGATTCCGTTGAAAAGGAAGAATACCTTCTGGTAAATAACCTTACTGCCCTGCGACCAGGGAAGCATATCAATTGTTGAATCGTAGCCCGACCATTTGAACAGCTTTATTGTAAGCCATGCGTTGATGGGCGAGGTGACTTTTGTTATAAGGTCGGTAAGGATGCTTATAGTACCGTCCGGGCGTTCACCCGTCATGTATTCGGTATAGTCGTTTATTTCTCTTGAAAGCTCGGCTTCGAATACCTTTGACGGGCCGTTATTGAATCCGTTTATGCCGTAGAACAACGCGTAAATGCCTATGATTGCCCACTTTTTATCAACAACGGGGCAGCCGAGGGCGAACATTCCCAGCACGCACAGCAAATCCCACAGCCTCAGCCAGATTACGGCTTTACGGTTGTTGTTCTTGAAAATCTTCTGGAATTTCGGGATGAAGGCGAGGCTGAGCGTATCAAAGATGTTATAAGGCAGATATGCGAGGAAGGAGTAGAAGGTGCCGCCGAAGATTTCCATCTGGGTTACAACGTCCCATGAATATCCGCCCGAGCTCCACCAGCTTACGGAGAAGTTGGCGAGGAAATTCCTCATGGCGTATTTGTTCTTGAGAACGTAGAAAATGGATTTCTGAATGGGAGCGGGCTTGGGCTGGAGGATTATTCTCTCCTTGCAGCCTATTGCCATAGCTATGTTGCTCATGCAGCCGAGCATTGCAGTGCCGCAGGTAATGAGGGCGAAAATAACGGGCATGGGAGCGTTGATGTATCCCTTGTTGTTGAGCTCAAGCAGGGGGAGAAATGTGATGTAAACAAGCTGAGCGCCCATTTCGCCGATGTAGTTGTTTACAAGACCCATGTTGATTCTGTCCTTGGGATTGGGGGTCTGCAGGGTCAGCATATTGTTCCTCGGGATTGTGTAAATCGTCGAGAAGGTTTCCTGAATAAACAGCAGAACGAAAACGAATATGATTTTCTTCGGGTCGTTACCTGCCTTGTCGCCAAGGAAGAGAGCACCGCTGTAAAGTACCGCCGTGCTCAGGAAATAGGGGATTGCGGTAAAGATTATGTAGGGTCTTGCCTTACCCCAACGGGTTCTGGTTCTGTCGTAAACGGCGCCCATGAGGGGGTTATTAAGAATATCGTAAATACTGATAAGCGTAAGGATTACGGTGACGTACACCATATCTATCTTCAGAACGTTTACAAAGTAAAGTGTTCTGTAATAGGTGATACCGCTGAGAAGTCTTGTTGCAAATTCCGCAACGGCGGGGAAAGCCATTTCCTTGGGAGTGAGAACTCCCGTGTGGAACATTCTTATTGCTATCTGATTATACTTGCTCAGCTTGCCCTGAGCGAGGGAAGCGGCGGAATCTTTTTCCGCACCGAAGACTTTTTCGCTTAAGCTTCTTTGCTGAACGTTGTTTTCGCTCATTTTACAGTCACCTCACAAGTAGCTTTGTAGTATCCGTCGTCAGTGAGTGCGTAAACACTTGAGGTACCTGCTCCGATTGCAGTAACAACACCGTTTTCATCAACGGTTGCAACACTTTCATCGGTTGAATACCATTTTACGCTCTTGACGGTAGCGTTGCCGGGGGAAACGCTGATTTTAAGTGCGAGTGTTTCGCCGGCGGAGATTTCTGCGCTGTGCTTGTTGATTTTGATTCCCTCAACGGAGGTCCTTACGTAAACCGTGCAGGAATCGGAATAGGTTTTACCCCGGAATTCAAAGCTTGCCGTTATTATTGCTTCACCGTCTTTTTTGCCTGCGGTGAAGTAGCCCTCGTCATCAACGCTGACGATGCTTTCATCTGAGCTTGACCATTTTACGGTGTATGCTGTGGGGTCATCGCAGGTGAGAGTGGCGAGAAGATTGTCTGTTGTTTTCTGCTCAACTGCCATGGTTTCGTTGTTGAGGTCGAGTGACGGCCAGGTGAAGCTGAATTTATTCTTTTCGTTGAGGATGAATTTTACGTCAGCGTTGCCCAGCTGTGAGTATTCATCAGTAAAAGTCACCGTTGACGAAACGGGCATATTCTTGCCGTATTCGAGGAAGGTGAGCTTGTTTGTAAGCCTGTCAACCCTAAAGGTTATGTAAATATCCTCGTAACTCACTTCAAGCGGAGTGTGAGTGAGCACACCGTCAAATATTCCTGCGGTAAGGGCGGCAATCTGCTCATCGCTTTTTGGGCGGAAGTTTTTCTGAATCACGGAATCTGCACCGAAAGCTCTTGTTTCGGGCTTGAAACGGATGGTTACGGAGTAGTCGCCTCTGTATAATAGATTGTAGGGATAGGCGTATCCGCAGTCCTCACAGTTTTCGTGCGCAACGTCGCTTTCAATGCCGCAGGACGGGCATCTGTAATACTGATAGCTGCACTCAAAACTGTCCGCCTGAGAAGCGGTAAGATTCGGAATCCAAAGCAAATCGTCAAAACCTTCTCCGAAACCGGAGGTAACGTTTTGGGTAGAATCTTCAAGATATGAAACTGCGCTGTCCTTGATGTGCCCCATGGCTTTGAACACAAAATCCGAGCCTGTTGTTTCAATAGTATCGGAATCGATATCAAAAGAGTCCGAAACTTCCAGCTTCGGCTTTTCCTCAAGGGCTTTTTCAACCGAAAGATTGAGCAGGTCGATTGCATCCTGAACGGTTTCAGGTGCAGGCGAAAGCCCTTCTTCGTTGTTTACGGGAGGGAAAGAGCCCTCCATATTGAGTACCTCGTTGAGGCCCCATGCGAAGAAAGCGGCGAAGATTATGCACAGCAGAACAACAATGCCTTTCAAAAGGAGACTTTTGTAATCACGTTCTTTTTTCATTTTACGTCAGCCTCCCCGTTTTCATTTTGCTGTTTGAGAAACGCCTCTTCTTCTTTGGCGATTTCTTCCTCAATAGCTCTTGTTTCCGCCGTTTCCACTACAGGCTGCGGCAAATCCTCAAGCTTGATTTCGCCTGATTTGACTTTTTTGTAAATAGCCGCTCTTTCAAGCCAGCCTTCGTCGTATTCAACGGGTATTCCTTTTTTGACAAGCAGGAAATTGACAACGAAAACAGCCGCCATCATTATTGCCGTGACGATAAGACCGAAGCTGAGAGAGCCCGAAACCATTGTGCCGTCATTGCCTGCGGTGTCGCAAAAGTTTTTCATGAAAATGAAAGCAGGTACGGTTGCCGTAAAGCCGAGCGCACTGAATACGCATACGAATTTCTGCATATTCCTGATGCTCAGGAATCCTAACAGCGAAAACAGGAGAATGAAAACCGATAAGACCGCAAGCACCGCCTCGGCAATAATTGCATATGTAAGGGCGGTAAAGGCTTCGCCTGCGATTTCGGAGCCGCCCATGCCGAGTATAAAATTCAGAGTTCCCGAGGAGAAAATATTGTATATTCCGAGAGCGCTTATGCCTATGCTCTCCTCGTAAAAAGGTAAGGTTAAAACCGCATTTGCGGCAGGCAGAAGCAGAGAAACAAGCGGCAGAAGCATAACGCACAGGCGTGCAATGGTGAGCTTACTGCCAATGAATGATGCCTTGAGATTCCTGATTTTGATTTTCACCGATGCCATTGAAAGCTCCGCAAGCTTTGCTTCGGTGTAAAAATTTTCTTCAAAATTGTAGAATCTCATGTTTACGCCGCACGAGGGACAGTGCTGACCAAGGTCAGTCAGCCTGAGTTTTTTGCCGCATTTTGGGCAGGCACTCATGTTAAACAACCTCCTTGTAGCTATATGTTTGAAAAATTGATTGTGCTTTTGGCGATGTTGCACAAAAACAGACACAATAAACTAATTAAATTATAAACTTTTATTCGCTTAAATACAATACGAAAAATAAAAATATTTTTTTTGAAAATTTTGCCTTTTGATTACGTGTATGACGGTATTTTGATAAACCTTTAAATTTTTACAGGTTGGTTTGGCGCATAAGCATGGTGCAGATAAGGGTCGGTATGTAATTGACAGCATGGTATGCAATGTGTTATTATATTAATTAAGAAAAAACAAGGTGGCGATTTTTTGTCTGACAAGTTAACGGATACCTCTGCTGTTCAGGAACAGCAGGAGCAAGCGGCACCCCCGAAAAAGCTTGTAGCGCCAAGGGAAATTGCGGCTTATGCGCTGACCTCTTACGGAATCAATAACCTTAATTCATTTATCGGCTCAACCAAGCAGTATTTTATGATGAGCTTTCTCGGCATATCGGGAACTCAGTACGGCGTGCTCGGCACTGCATCTTCCATATGGGATGCGATGGACGATCCTATCTCGGGAGTTGTCATTGACCGTATGCGTACCAGATGGGGCAGATTGCGTCCGTTTCTGGTTTTTCCCACTCCGCTCTGGGCGCTTACGTCAATTCTTTTCTACGTTGTGCCGGGAAACTTCAGCGTTCAGCAGAGATTCTGGTATGCGCTTATTTCAACCATTATTCACGGTATTGGATTTTCATATCTCAACGGCTGGGAGCTTTTGCTCTACAATATCACTCCGAATACCGATGAACGAAGCCGTCTTATTGCAACCAATAAGTTTGTAAATCTGTTTACGTATCTGCCGTCGCTTGTACCGCTGTTTGTTGATTTCATACCGTCGATAACCTCAAACAACGTAACTCAGCCGACTGTTTACACGTCGTTCTCGGTTGTTTTCGTTATATTTGCGATTTTCTGTACACTGTTCGGATTTTTCAATATGAGGGAAAGGGTTTCCGTTGCCTCTAAAGAAGAGATGAAAGAAAAGGGCATATTGAAATCGGTTGTAACGATTTTTAAATGCAGACCGCTGTTTGTCCTTTTGCTTTCAAATTTCTTTGCAAGTGTAAAAGGCGTAGGCGGCGCTTCGGAGGATTTCTTCTGGCTTAACTGCACGGGAAGGCTTTCCAACCGCTTGCTTGCGAGTCTTTTTACGGGAATTCCAAACTACGTAATTACTCCTCTTGCACCCAAAATGGTTGAGAAACTCGGTCTGAGAACCACTGCGATTTCGGCAGGTATTTTCAGTGCGGTTGCTTATACGGCGCTTTACTTTATCGGTTATTCTCCCACCGAAAGCAGTCTTGTCAATTTCATATGGGTAACCTTTGCGCTTACAATCTGCGGCCTGCCCAACCACGTTATGAGCGTGTGTGACCCGCTTCTCAAGGGTGATATGTACGATTATCTTGAGTGGACCTCAGGTATCAGAAGCGAAGGTCTTGTAAATGCGGTTTCGGGTTACGTGAACAAGCTTTCCGGCAGTGTCATCAGCCTTCTTTCGGGCGCTGTGTTTGACTGGATTAAATTCAAACCTCAGAAGGATATGTTCGGCAATATCGTTCCTCACACAAACCCCAAGGTGCTCAAGGGAATCTGGGGAATCTTCTGCCTTGCACCTGCTGTGGCAAGGTACGGATATGCGTTGGCGCTGTTGCTGTTCAACGTTCACGGCAAGCTTAAGAATCAGATGCTCATTGAGCTTGATGAACGCCATGCGGAACGAGCGGAGAGTATCAAAGCTGTGCTCGATTCGGAAAATGCAACATAGAATAATGAAATAAATATTAATATAATTGTTTAAAATAATAAAAACAGCAAAAAGTTGAAAAAAGGGCTTGACTGCGGATTGGTTTTGTGCTATTATAGCCGTACCTCTGCGGGAGGGTTCTTTTTTTGTGCCCATTTTCCCGAACTTACAGAGGGAGGCTAAAAATTCCGAAAAATGGAGGTGCCGCAAATGGCTGCTAACGGTAAGAGAGTAAAAATCACCCTTTCTTGCACCGAATGCAAACAGCGCAACTACAACACAGTCAAAAACAAGCAGAACACACCCGACAGACTGGAAATGAACAAGTACTGCCGCTTCTGCAGGAAACACACGGTTCACAAGGAAACAAAGTAAACACAGGAGGAATACCGATGGCGAAAAAGGAAGTCTCCGCAGCTGCTGAAAAAGTTGCCAAGGCTGAGAAAGCCACAAAGAAGGCTGAAAAGCAGAAGAATCCCAACGGCAATTTCTTCCAGCGTGCATGCAAAGCGATCAAAAAGTTTTGCAAGGACCTCAAAGGTGAGGTTAAGAAGGTTGTATGGACCGACGCAAAAACCGTCCTTAAATCAAGCGGCGTTGTTTTTCTTGTGGTCGCAATCTGCGGCGTTGTTATCTTTGGTGTAGACGAGCTTCTTGCTTTCCTTCTTTCTCTTCTTAAGAGAGCTGCTGAAAGCATCAGCGAAGCAGGTGCAGAAGAAACAACCACCGCAATGATGGCGTTGAGCAGAATTTTCACTCTTAACTGATTAAGGGAGGAAAATTTATGGCTATCGACGCAAGATGGTATGCAGTTCATACCTACTCAGGTTACGAAAACAAGGTTGCTACCAACATTGAAAAGGTAGTTGAAAACCGCAAAATGCAGGATCAGATTCTCGATGTAAAGATTCCCACCGAAACGGTAATCGAGGTTGAGAAGAAGAAAGAGGTTGAGCGTAAGCTTTTCCCCGGTTACGTTCTTGTTAAGGTAGCTGTTACTCCTGATAAGGATAACAGACCCGTCATGAGCGACGATGCATGGTTCGTTATTCGTAACACAAGAGGCGTTACGGGCTTCGTTGGCCCGGAAAGCAAGGCAACCCCTCTCTCCGAGGAAGAGGTTCTCAGACTCGGCGTTGAAAAGAAGAGCATTGAGGTTAATTACCAGGTTGGCGATACCGTCAACATTATTGCTGAGATTTTCGACGGATTTCAGGGCGTTGTTCAGGAAATCAATCTTGACGAAAACACAGTCAGAGTTACGGTTTCCGTTCTCTTCGGCAAAGAAACAGACGTTGTACTTGAGCTTGATCAGGTAGAGCTTGCCGAGGATTAATCACGGTAATTTGAGGGCTATGCCCTTTCAAATTAAGCGCTTTGGAGCGCGGCCGCGCTTTTGCGGTTTCGTGGGAGGAGTTCAAGAAAGCTCCGCAATTTACCACATTTTATTGGAGGTTAACAAATTATGGCACAGAAAGTTGTTGGCTTAATCAAACTTCAGATTCCCGCAGGTAAGGCAACTCCTGCTCCCCCTGTTGGCCCCGCACTCGGTCAGCACGGCGTAAACATCATGGCGTTTACAAAGGAATTCAACGAGCGCACTAAGAACGATATGGGTCTCATCATTCCTGTAGTTATTACAGTTTATGCTGACCATACCTTCTCATTCATCACCAAGACTCCGCCCGCAGCAGTTCTTATCAAGAAGGCTTGCGGTATTGAAAGCGGATCAGGCGTTCCCAACAAGACCAAGGTCGCAACAATCACCCAGGAACAGGTTCGTAAGATTGCTGAGCAGAAGATGCCCGACCTCAACGCAGCTACAGTTGAAGCAGCAATGAGCATGATCGCAGGCACCGCACGCAGCATGGGTATCGTTGTAGCCGACTAAGGCATATTTTGTGGGAGGAAAAATCCGATTTAACCACATAATTGGGAGGAAAAAACTAATATGAAACACGGAAAAAAATATACAGATAGCGCAAAGCTTATCGATAGAGCAAATCTCTATGATACCAACGAGGCTCTTGACCTCGCTGTTAAGACTGCTACGGCTAAATTTGATGAAACCGTAGAAGTTCACGTACGCCTTGGCGTTGACTCTCGTCATGCTGACCAGCAGGTTCGTGGCGCAGTAGTTCTTCCCAACGGCACAGGCAGAACAGTAAGAGTTGCTGTTTTTGCTAAGGGCCCCGACGCTGACGCAGCTGTTGCAGCAGGTGCTGAAGTAGTTGGCGCTGAAGACCTTGTTGCAAGAATCCAGGGCGAAGGCTTCATGGATTTCGACGTTGCTATCGCAGCACCCAACATGATGGGTCTCGTTGGCCGTCTTGGTAAGGTTCTCGGCCCCCGTGGTCTTATGCCCAGCCCCAAGGCAGGTACCGTTACTCCTGACGTAGCTAAGGCTGTTACCGAAGCTAAGGCCGGTAAGATTGAGTACCGTCTTGATAAGACAAACATCATTCACTGCCCCATCGGCAAGGCTTCCTTCGGCGTTGAGAAGCTCAGCGAGAACTTCAATACTCTCCTCGATGCTATCATCAAGGCTAAGCCCGCAGCAAGCAAGGGTCAGTACATCCGTTCCTGCACCGTAGCTACCACCATGGGCCCCGGTGTCAAGGTTAACCCCGTTAAAATCGGCGTTGCTGAGTAATTTAAAAAAATTACTTGACAAACCGTAACAATTATGTTAATATAACCAAGCTGTTCTTTTCAGAGACAGCAGGTGCGCAAGTCGCATAATGGTTTTACCGCCTGCCGAGGAAGGATGCATATACATTATATAATGTAATTATGTATTTATGCCCTTTCCGTGCAAGCGGGAAGGGCTTTAATTAATATTCGGAGGTGAATTTCATTGCCAAGTGAAAAGATTTTAGAGCAGAAAAAGCAGGTCGTTGCTGAGTTCACCGATCTTATCAACAATTCCGTAGCAGGTGTTGTAGTAGACTATAAGGGCATCACAGTTGCTGATGATACTAAGCTTCGTAAAGAGCTTCGCGAAGCAGGTGTTAAGTACTCAGTAGTTAAGAACACTCTCCTCGGTCTTGCAGCTAAGAACACAGGACTTGACGAAATGACCGACGTTCTTGAAGGCACAACCGCTATCGCTATCAGTGAGAACGATCACGTTGCAGCCGCAAGAATCCTCAACAAGTACGCTGAAGGCAGTAAGGGCAAGTTCACAATCAAGAGCGGTTACCTTGATGGTAAGGTTATCAGCGTTGATATGATCGAATCCCTTGCTAAGCTCCCCTCAAGAGAAATCCTTCTTGCAACAGTATGCAACGCATTCAATGCTCCCATCGCAGCATTCGCACGCGTTATCCAGGCTATTGTTGATAAGGACGGCGAAGCAGCTCCCGCAGAAGAGGCAGCAGCTCCCGCAGAAGCATAAGTTAAAAAATTAATTATCATTTATTAAATGGAGGTAAAGTAAAATGGCATCAGAAAAAATCGCTGCTATGATCGAAGAAATAAAGACACTTACCGTTCTTGAGCTCTCAGAGCTTGTTCATGCGGTAGAAGAAGAGTTTGGCGTATCCGCCGCTGCAGCTGTTGCAGTAGCAGGTCCCGTAGCTGACGCAGGCGCAGCTGCTGAAGAAGAGAAGACCGAGTTCGACGTTATCCTTAAGGAAGTTGGCGCTGAAAAGATCAAGGTTATTAAGGTTGTTCGTGAGCTTACAGGTCTCGGCCTTGCTGAAGCTAAGGCTGCTGTTGACGGCGCTCCCAAGGCTATCAAGGAAGCTATTTCCAAGGAAGATGCTGAGGCTGCAAAGGCTAAGCTTGAAGAAGTTGGCGCTGTTGTTGAAATTAAATAATTTCAGCTCCACAAATATTTGTTACTTAAAGGGAGAGCTTGCTTGCAAGCATCTCCCTTTTTTCTTTGCTTTGTAAGCAGTTGCTTTCAGGTAATAAAAAATCCGACTCAGGAGAGTCGGATTTGTTTTTTTATTACTGATTGTCTTCCATCTGAGCCGCAGTCTGACCGGTAACGTTCTGAATGCTGCCTCTTGCTGCTCTAATCTGGTTGAGGGAAGTGGTAATTGCATCGTCAGCGGTTTTCATTATATTCTCAATGAAATCACCTGCATGGATGCGGATTTCAGCAGACCACTTGTTAGCCTTGTCGATTGATTCGTCACTGCGCTGCCTTGCGTCTTCAATTGTTCTTGCAGCCTGTTCTTCAGCTGCAGCGATGATATTATCAGCCTGATACTTGGTCTTTTCAAGATGTGCTGCGGACTCGGCACGGGCTGTTTTCATGATTTCCTCAGCGGCAATTCTTGCCTGACGAACTATTTCGCTGTTTTCAATAAGAGCGGTAGCCTCAAGCTGAGCATTTGCACGGATGATTTTTGCATCCTCATTTGCAGTATCAAGGATGGATTTAGCGCTTTCCTCAGCTTCGGTAACCTTGTTTTTTGTATAGGTATCAGCCTTGGAAACAGCGGCCATAATCTTGTTCCTTGCATCGTTGAGCTGAGAGCTGGACTTTGCTTCGGCATCGGAAATCTTCAGGCGAGCTTCTTCCTGAGCTCTGCCGATGATACCGTCTCTGTCATTGAGGATTGCAGTTGCCTGAGTGATAACGTTGGGCATATTAAGTCTTATATCCTCAATAGCGGTTTTGATGGGCTCGGCGTCAATAATGGTTTTGTTGGTAAGGGCAAATCTGCTGCCTGCTTCGAGCGCTTCTTCGATTTGGTCGAGAGCTTTATCAATGTTCTGCATGATATCCATTTTTATCGTCCTTTCCTTGAAACGTTCATATTACTGTTTGATGAAGGTTGTAACTGAAATTTTGCCGTATCTGTAAGAGCGGTTTTTAACGAGAGAGCCGATTTCGTCATCAGGCTCTTCGCCTAATGGGCATTCGCAAATTACGATTCCGCCCGTTGCGATATGGTCGCTAATTGCCGACATGGCTTTTTCCAGAAGGCCTGTGGAATAGGGAGGGTCAAGGAAAGCTATATCAAAAAGCTCTCCGTTCATTCTGAGAAATGAGAGTGCATCAGTCTGAACAACGCTTGCCTTGGAAGCGAGCTGCGTTTTTGCAAGATTTTCTTTGATAACGGCAACGGATGCCTTTTCGTTATCAACAAAAACAGCCTGCTCTGCGCCACGGCTGAGAGCTTCAATTCCCAACTGACCGCTGCCTGCGAAAAGGTCAAGCACACGGCGGCCTTCAATATCAAATTGTATTATACTGAAAATCGCCTCTTTAACACGCTGGGTGGTAGGGCGAACGTTATCACCCTCAAGGGTGCGCAGGGTTCGACCCTTGGCGGTGCCTGTTATAACTCGCATCAGATTATCCTCCGATAATATAAAACAATTACATAATCAATTTATTATGGCATTTTTACACACGGATTGTCAAGAGAAAAAGCAAATAATGTTATTGACTCTCCGTGTTTTTTTCAAAAGCTTGCTTTACTGCGGCGGCGGAAGCCTTACTCATTCCCTTTACAGAGGCGATGTCTTCAACGCTTGCCTGAGAAATTGCCTTAAGAGTTTTGAACCTGCGCAGCAGAGCGTTTGCACGTGCTTCGCCGATGCCTTCAATTGAGGTGAGAGAAGAGGCGAGTGAGGATGCCTTGTGCTTTTTTCTGTGATATTCAACGGAAAAACGGTGCACTTCCTCCTGAATAGTCGAAACAAGAGTGAATGCCGCACGCTTCGAAGTCAGAGAAAGCTCGCCTCCGTCGCTTGCGATGGCTCTTGTGCGGTGGTGACTGTCCTTTACCATGCCGAAGAGAGGGACGTTGAGTGAGTATTTATCGAGCACGGTTTTAACGGCGTGCACCTGACCGATTCCGCCGTCAAGCAAGATAAGGTCCGGCAGTCTGCCGAAGCCTTCGCCTGTACCCTGCTCTTCAAAATATCGCAGTATTCTTCTTTCGAGGACCTCTGCCATGGATGCATAGTCATCCTGACCGCTGAAGCCTTTAATCATAAATCTTTTATACGCTTTTTTAAGCGGCGCGGCATTGCGGAAAACAACCATACCTGCCACGTTGTCGCTTCCTGCGGTGTGAGAAATATCGTACGCTTCAATATACTCGGGAGGGACTTTCATACCGAGCAGATTAGCGAGTTCGTCGAGAGCGGCGGTGGAGCGTCCCGTTTTGCCGAGATAAAGTCCAAGTTTCTGAGCGGCATTGCTTCTGCACATCTCAATTATTTCATGCTGTTCACCCTTTTGAGGGGTGTAGAGAGTAACTTTTTTGCCTGCAAGGTGTGTGAGCCATTGGCTGATAAGCTCACTGTCAGCCACCTCACCGTCAACGCTGATTCGTTTAGGAATATTGTTGCGCATGGAATAGTAGCTTCTTATGAGCTCATGACGGGCCGTGGGCAAGTCCTCAGGCATATCGAAGATGAAATGCTCACTGTCAAAAAGCCTGCCCTCAGAGAAGCGTAAAACGGAAAGGCACGCCTTTGCGCCGCTTTGCTCAGAGGATGCGCCGACAACCGCAAACACGTCCTGTTCTTTAACGCTTGCGGAAACTACCTTTTGCTTTTCGCCGATTTTGTTAATGGCATTTATGCGGTCACGCAGCTTTGCGGCTTTTTCAAACTCAAGGTTTTCGGAGGCTTCAAGCATTTTTGCGGTAAGGTCGTCAATGGCGGCTTTGCTCCCGTTTGTAATGAAATCTATCGCTTGCTTTACCGCCTCGTTGTGCGCCTCCTTGCTGATTTTTCCTGCACAGGGTGCGGCACATTGGGAGATGAAATAATTAAGGCACGGGCGGCTTCTTTTGAATCCTTTTTCAAAAATCGTGGTACATTGAGGCAGACGGAAGATTTTTTTAGCCTCGTCAACAGCGTTGCTTACTGCAAAAGAGCCCGTGTAAGGGCCGATATAAACCGCGCCGTCATCAAGCTTCTGCTTTACTGCAAGGATGTTTTTCCACTCCGAACCCGTGATTTTGATATAGTGGTAGCCTTTATCATCCTTCAACAGTATATTATACTTCGGGGAGTGCTGTTTTATAAGGCTGCATTCGAGCACGAGGGCTTCAAATTCACTGTCGGTAAGAATATAATCAAAATCCTCAACGTTATCAACCATCTTGCGTACCTTTACGGAATGGTTGTTCTGCGAGCCGAAATACTGGCTTACTCTGTTCTTGAGAGCCTTTGCCTTGCCGATGTAAATAATTTCTCCGCTTTTGTTTTTCATGATATAAACACCGGGGGAAAGCGGCAGACTCATGGCTTTTTTACGCAGCTCGGGAAGCTTTGAGTTCAATATTCTCACCTGCCTTTCGGAAAAAATAACGGGCGGCAAAGAGCCGCCCGCAAAGGTTGTTTATCAGTCTGCAAAACCGGAATCAATAAGCTTTACAAGCTCGTCAACAGCATCCTCTTCGTCAGGACCGTTTGCGGCGATGCGAATCTGAGTGCCGCCAACAATACCGAGTGAAAGAACACCGAGAAGGCTCTTGGCGTTTACCTTGCGCTCATCCTTATCAATCCAGATAGAGGACTTGAACTCGTTTGCTTTCTGAATAAAAAACGTAGCAGGGCGGGCATGGAGACCGACCTGATTCTGAACGGTGACATCTTTAACGTACATAATGAGCTATCTCCCAAAAACAAATTTTTACCCATACATTATAACACAAAACTTGTAATCGTCAATGATTTCGGAGCGAGTTTATCGGCAGTTTTGAAAATTCGGCTTGTATTCCAAAACCGCTCAAAAATACACCTTGAAACTTTGTATATTTTGACTATGGAAAAATCAACAATTTGTAATGAATGCATAAAAAACTGTTGTTTTCAGGCAAACCCGTCGCAAAACGCAAGATTTTCTTTGACATAACGTGCCGTGTAAGTTAAAATATATAATAATATATAAATAATAGCAAGGAGAGGCAGTGTATGTTTGATGTTGCAAAGATTACCGCTGAAGTAGTGCAGTGGATAAGGGATTGGTTTGAGAAAAACGGAAAAGGCTGCAATGCGGTTTTAGGAATTTCGGGCGGTAAGGACAGCAGCGTAACTGCCGCAATTTGTGTTGAGGCACTCGGCAAGGAGAGGGTTTTCGGTGTGCTCATGCCAAACGGTGAGCAGGCGGATATTGACGTTGCTCTTGCGCTTGTAAAACACCTTGATATTGATTACACGGTGATTAACATCAAAGAAGGCTATGACGGCATAATGAAAGCTGTTGAGGATGGCGTGGGCGAAATGAGCCGCCAGTCGGTAATCAACCTTGCTCCCCGTATCCGCATGGCAACGCTTTATGCAGTTTCCCAGAGCAAAAACGGCAGAGTTGCAAACACCTGTAATCTCTCTGAGGACTGGGTAGGATACTCAACCCGTTACGGCGACAGTGTAGGAGATTTCAGTCCGCTTTCACGCTTCACGGTAGATGAAGTAAAGCAGATAGGCAGATATCTTGGCTTGCCGTCAATGTTTGTTGATAAGGTGCCCTCGGACGGGCTGTGCGGCAAAACGGACGAGGATAATCTCGGCTTTACTTACGCAGAGCTTGATAAATATATAAGAACAGGAGTCTGCGAAAATGAGCAGGTTAAAAACCGCATTGACAGACTTCACGAAATCAACAAATTCAAGCTTGAGCTTATGCCTGTATTTGAATACAAACCCGAATAAAAATCAAACCCGGAAATGCAAACAACGACTGCATTTCCGGGTGCTTTTTATGATATAAAGAATTCTGCGTTGTTCGTGAATGAAGCCTGCAGAGTGTAGGTGTAGCGGTAATAAATCAGAGAAACGGTGTAGGTTTTTGAGCCCTGATTCTTATCTGCCGCCACCATGGTGTAAGAGCCGTACTTATCAGTGTTTTCCGAAGTGTTTACGGCAAAACCTGCATCCCTGAGAGCCTGAACGTATTCATCAAACATAATTCCGTTCACTGCGCAGAAAGCGGCACCTTGTATAAAGTCCCAACGCCAGTTATGCTTATTGAAGCCTGAAGAGAAGCTTTTGGCTTTTCCGTTGATATCGTAGATTGACAACGTGCCTGCGCCCATATGAGCGGCATTGATATCGGGGAAAAACTCTGTTATTTCATCAGGCAGACCGAAATCCGCTTTAATGATATCGAGATACAGAAGGTACTTGAACTCGTATGCGGTTACGTCAGCATCAAACTTTGAAATCAGTGCAAGATGCTCACCGTTTTGCCAGAAGCCCTCAGGCAGGTCAAACATTACCTGACCGCCGAAATCCTCTTTATCATATATTATTGAGCTTCCGAACCAACCGTTGCTGAGAAGTCTGCCGTTGAGAAGGGTAATCTGCGCGGCGGTTGCGGTGAGCTGGATGCGGTAAAATTCACCCTGATAGCCGTAGTCATTCTCTGCATCGATAACTGAGGTGCTTATGATCTCAAAATCGCTGATGTCAGGGAAAGTGGCGGGTAAAAGGTCGTGGCGGAAGCCTACGTCTTGAGCGATAACGGTGTTATCCTGCTGTGTCTGAGCGGTTGTTGACGGGGAGGTAGTCTGTGCTGTTGAAGAGGTTTCGGCTTCGTTGCCGGAATCTGAGCACGAGCAAAGCGAAAAAATCATGCTGAGGCAAAGCAGAATACAAAAGAATCTTTTCATAATCAGTCTCCGAGTAATCCGAAATATCTGCCCATCCAATAGGGAAGCAGATAAATTGTAGTTTCGTGGCTTGTCAAACCATGACCTCTTGTGATGGCGAATGGGCTTGCGTCAAAGTTGTTGACGGGCTTTTCGTCATAGGGGAGAGGCTCCTTGAGCTGTCTGGGTCCGTTATAGACCTCCTGACCCTCATCCCACACGAGGTCTGCCCTTGCTTCATTGCTGCAAAGAGGATATTCGATAAAATCAAGCGGAAGCTTTTCGAGGGATTCAACAGCTGTTTCAAGGTCACAGCAGTCGCCTGTGAATGCGCCGTAGATTATATTGAAAAACGGGCAACGCTCAATGCGTTCATATTCCCAGTGGTGCTTGAGTCCGAAGAGGTAATATGCGCGGATTTTCGGGTCATCCTCATAGCGGAGCAGAGTTGCGGCGGTGAGGAAGCCGAGGTGGTCATCGATATGATTGGAATGGGCGTCCTCCATTTTGTGCCTTGCACAGTTGAGGGCGTAATGCTCTTCATCAATAAGACGTCTGTATTCCCTGATATATTTTTCGTCGCCCGACATATGATAGCATACCTTGAGCATGCAGAGCATCTCATAGGAATTTATGCCGCGCTCCCAACGCCACATATCGTCACGGTTAAGCAAATCGGGATTCCACCTTGCCCAGGTGGTGGGAAGACCGTCGGCATCGCAAAGGGTGTATCCGTGCTCAAGGATGTGGTCGGTAATGGAGCAGGCAACCTTTGAGATTTCCTCTTTTTCGGCGTCGTCTGCGCACAAATCGTAGTAATAAGAAAGTCCGAAGAAGTGACCCGAGGTTTCATCGCTGGAGGTTTCGCCCTTCCATTCAAGCTCGCCGTTTTCATCCTTGGTGAGATGCCATTCGGGGTCGCCGTTGCCGAATAAATCCTCGCCGGGGCGGCGGTAGGCTCTTGCAGGGAAACCGTCAATGCCCGTGATGTAAGTAAGCTTGAGCAGTGCTTTAAGGGATTTCCTTGCATTCTCAAGAGCTTCACTGTCACCCGTTACGGCATATCTGCAAGCCTCAGCTGCTATGTAAGAGCCTGTCCACAGACCGTCGTTATCGGTAATTCCGGGGAAGCCTGAGTCAATGTTGCCGTATTCGGTAAGGCGCACGTGCGTGTGATAACCCTCACGGATATAATACTTCTGAGCCATTTCATCAAAATGAGCGGCTTTTTCCTCAAGAGTCATCATTTTGTATTCTATGAGGGAAAGACCCTCGTGAGTGCCTACCCAGAGCTCGGAGCCGTCGCCGTTTACGGCGCAGCAGGTAACCTCCTGAGCAGGAAGCCAACGGTTTGCGCCAAGGAAGCTTCTTGAAGCGCCGTCAAAGATATAAAGACCTGCAACGGTGCCCACGTAAGTTTTACCTGCAAAGAAATCTATTGAAGTTACTTTTTCCTTGGGGAAGTTGCCGAAATAATCGGGAGCATACCACGAACTCATCGAGTCATAAACGTAAAGACCCTGTTCGGTACCTACAAGCAGATGGCCGTATCCGTCAGCCTTGAGGGCGGTAACGGCGCAGTCAGGCATCTGAGAGGTTTCGGGCATTATAACGCCCCACCTCGGTCTTTTACCCCAAAGGCCTGCAAGGCAGAAGGGGGTTGCGGCGTAAACTCTTGCATCGCCGTAAGCGGTGAGAGCAAAAACCTCAGTGAATTCATGACGGCAGTATCTTGCAAACTTGCTGCCGTCGTATTTATAGAGGACGTCGGCACAGGAGAGCCAGAGATTGCTGTCATCCTCAGCAAGAGCGGATACGGGTGAATCAAAATTTTGAACGGGAACTGCGCCGTCGATACCGAGAGTGTAGAGCTTTTCGGAGCTTGCGGCGTAAACCGTGCCGTCTTTGGCGGTGTAAAGGCAGTTGAAAGCGCCTGCCGCAATTTTTTCAAAAACCTTGCCATTGAAAGCGAAAAGACCGCTTTCGGTGCCTGCGTAGAGCGTGCCGTTGCCGGCAAATGCGAGGCAGTTGACGTTGCAACAGCTCAAGCCCTCTTTTTTGCCGAAGAAACGGCGGATTTTCTGGGGTGATTTTCCTGCAAAAATTTTTCTTGCCATATTAATCCTCCAATCAATTCTGCTTGCGCACTATTGTATATTCATCGTAGTATCTGTAATAAGGGCAACCTCTTACGTTGCCTCTTATGAAGCTTTCCATTTCATCGCTGTCAAGGTCACAGCTGCAGGTGTAGCATTCATATTCGTCATCATAAACGTAATGAGCGCATTCATCGCAGCAGGAGCCGTTCTGATTATTCATTAGAAACACATCACTTTCGTATTAAAAAAGGTCTGAGGCAAAAAGCTTCAGACCTTTCAATGTGAATTACTTAAGGTCGCCGCCTACGGAGCCGTCCCAGGTATCAACCTCTTTTGCCTTCATTTCTTCTTCGTCAAACCAACGGGTGGTGACTGTTTTGCTTTCGGTGAAGAAGCGGAAACCGTCCTTGCCGAGGGTGTGAAGATCGCCGAAGAAGGAGAGCTTATGGCCGTTGAAGGGGAATACGCCTACGGGAACGGGGATACCTACGTTTACGCCTACCATGCCGCCGTCGGTTCTCTTTGCGAACTCACGTGCATAGTAACCGCTCTGTGTGAAGATAACGGAGCCGTTTGCGTAGGGGTTTGCGTTCATAACTGCAAGACCCTCTTCAAAATTCTTAACTCTCTTTATGCAGAGCACGGGGCCAAAGATTTCGCTTGTGCCGATGCTCATATCCTCTGTAACGTTATCGAAGATTGTGGGGCCGAGATAGAAGCCGTTTTCATAGCCTTCAACTACTACGTCTCTGCCGTCAAGCACAAGAGTTGCGCCCTCTTCGATGCCCTTGTTAATCCAGTTTGTAACTCTCTGCTTGTGAGCGCCGTCAACAACGGGGCCGAGCTTTGATTCCTTATCGTAAGCAGGGCCGATTTTGAGCTCTTTTGCAAACTCAACAAGGAGCTTAACGAGCTCGTCGGCAATGCTTTCCTGAGCAACAACTACGGGCAGAGCCATGCAGCGTTCGCCTGCGCAGCCGAAGGAGGAGTTGATGATGCCTCTTGCGCTTCTTTCAAGAGCAGCGTCCTCAAGAACGAGAGCGTGGTTCTTAGCCTCGCAAAGGCACTGAACTCTCTTGCCGTTTGCTGCGGCGGTGGAGTAAATGTGAAGGCCAACCTTGGTTGAACCAACGAAGGAAACGCCCTTGATATCGGGATGCTCAAGGAGGATGTTTGCTTCATTTCTGGAGCAGGTAACGATGTTGATAACACCGTCGGGAAGGCCTGCTTCTTTCCACAGCTCTGCAAGGCGCATGCAGGTCATGGGAGTTGCGGAAGCGGCTTTGAGAACGATTGTGTTACCGCAGGCAATGCAAATGGGAGTCATCCAGCCCATGGGAATCATGCCGGGGAAGTTGAAGGGGATGATACCTGCAAAAACACCGAGGGGCTCTCTGTAAAGAGTGGTGTCGTAGCCTGAGGATGTATCGCGAAGGCTTTCGCCCATAATCATTGAGGGTGTGCCGCAAGCAAGCTCAAGGGGCTCCTTAACCTTGAGGATATCGCCCTTAGCTTCAGCCCATACCTTGCCGTGCTCTCTTGCAACAAGCTCGGTGAGCTCGTCCATATGCTCCTCAAGGAGCTCTCTGAACCTGAAGAGAATCTGAACTCTTTTGAAAACGGGAGTGTCGGACCAAGCGGGGAAAGCTTTCTTTGCGCACTCAACCGCATAGTTTACTTCTTCCTGTGTGCAGCAGGGGGTCTGAGCCTGAACTTCGCCGGTGCTGGGGTTGTAGATATCCATATATTTGTCGCTCTTGGATTCAATCCATTCGCCGCCTGCGAGGAATTTAAGCTTTTTGATTTCCATAATTTCAACTCCATTTACATTATTTTAAATTAACACTTTTATTTTATTATTTTATTATTAAAAAGTCAATGAAAAAGTGAAACAAGAAAAAGTTTAGTAAAGCTGTATTTTAAACATTGTATATTGTAATCAGCACAGAGCGCAAGCAATGGTGCACAAAGCAATGGTGGCTTTTTTGTTTAAAATGCAGTTTTTTGAAAAAACAGCAATTTTTTTTCGTGACAAAGGTGAAAAAACGTCATATATATAATGAATTGGGAAAAAGTCGGAAAGGAGAGGACGGTTATTAAACAAAAATCAGGGGGCCTGATTTGACAACCCGATTTAATAATGATAATATGGAGGAAATAAGTGTATAAAAGAAAACGAGTTATAAAATTTATGGCATTGCTTATGTGCCTTATTTTGATGGGTAACACTCCATTCTCAAGCATTCAGGGTTATGCCGCAGATATTACCGTTAAAAGTGTTGATATAATACCTAAGTACGGTATACTTTTGGGAGAGAGCATAAAAATGGAGGCAACTGTCAGCCCCGAAGATGCATGGCTTTCGGGAGTTGAATGGAGTTCGGATAACCCTGAGGTAATATCGTGCACAAAAGACGGATTGATTAAAGGACTTAAAGCAGGCGAATCTGCTGTTATAAGGTGCAAATCCAAAATGGGATCAGCGAGTGACAGTATAAAAATTTATTGTGTTGAAAAGCTTCCGTCGGTTGTTACCACAAATATGAAGGGAATACTTACGTTCATTTGCTCTAAGCCAAGCTCTGTAAGTATCGTGGATTTCCATTTTAATGCTATAAAGGTTTTTCCTACCCTGAGGTCTGTTTTGCAAGCTCTTGCTTTAATCGGAGCGTATCCTCTTTCGCCGTCTTCTGCACCGATGTCTTCTGCTTGCCTGGGCAATGTAAAGGTGTACGGCAGAATCAGTAACTATGCTTACATAAGGTACAACGTAAACGGAGAAAGCTACAGCGACGGCTTTGTAAAATATAACGCATTGGAGAAAACTTTGAGCGGTTTTTTGTATCTTTCCGCAAAAGATATAAATGTTTGGGCTAACGGGAAGGCATATGAACAAAAAAAGCTTACTTCAGATTATAAAAAGGCTGTCAGCTGGGAGGTTGCCGACGATGAGAACACAATAAAATTTGATGATGTAACAGGTCAGATTACCGGTATAAATCCGGGCACAACAACCATAACGGCGAGGGCAGACGGTATGGAAGATGTTTGCTATGTTCATTGTTTATATCAATGGAAACAGACCTGGACAACAAAAACCAATAAAAACACCTATCTGTATGCTGCTGTGGGCGAGGGCTATAAAACAATAAAGGCTATGGATAAGGAAACAGATTTTGTTGTACATGGTGATACGGGCGCGAGTGACGGCTGGGCATTTGGTAAAATCAGGAAAACAAACACCTGGGGTTATGTGCCAATACGCGACGTTTCTACAAAAGGAACTATTTCGCAGTATAATAATCTCGGTTGGTCGTGGCCTGTTGTTACACCTTCCGGCAAGAACGAGGCCAATTTTATTTTCTCGCCCTACGGAAAAAGAAAGACTTTACCTACTATGCACAAGGGAATTGATATTACAACAGGCAATTCGGGAGAGATTAACGGTTACGAGGTTGTTTCGGCTTTTAACGGAGAAGTTATTTATATATCCACAAATTCAAACAGCGAAACAGGATATTGTGTAGGTATAAGATCAAATCAAAAAGATCCGATAAGCGGAGAAAACTTTGTGGCATTTTATATGCATCTAAAGCATTCCCCAACTCTAGAACGAGGGCAGCCTGTGATTGAGGGTGAAAATTTAGGATATGTTGGAAACACCGGTAATTCGAGTGGATATCATTTGCATTTTGAAGCTAATAATAAAAATGCATCTATCAATGACGAAAGCGAAGCGAGAAATTATTATGCATATTTAGTTAATCCGTTGTTTTTTTACATGGATAAAACAGTCAGAATCAATTCGGGCTGTGATGCAGAAACAATGTATTATGGTACATATTGGTACGGAAATGATTAAGTAAAGGAGAAAACAGATTATGAAAAAAACTATAGCGTTATTTTTGTTGATTGCTATTATAGGTTTATCTGCTTGTGCAGGAGATGCCGATAAGAATCAACAAGAAACAATGTCATCAACAACAGCGGTTGCAGATACTGAAATATCCGATATGCCTATGCAAGGTGCAACAAAAGATGAAAGCGATATAGGCGGCGGAGAAATAGTTCAGGAGAAATATAGGCAGTGTTACTATGGTATAACATATCAACTGGCTGTATTGGTTGATGATGATGAATTGAAAGAGTGGAAAGAAGAGACGTATAAAAAAGACCCTAACGAAACAAATGAGATGGTTGTGAAGCTGTTTGTTCAGCATTTTGATATATCTAAGGAGGATTTTGAACGAGCGAGTCTTGAAACTGCAAAAGTTTTTTACGAGCCGGACAGTCCTCTGCCGTCAATGAATCCCAAGGACTATATAAATCAGGAGATGTATGAGATTTATAACGCTGATATAATTTATACATTTGATGATGAAATAATAAATGAATACTATTTGAGCGGTGAATATCCGTTTGTTTATGAATCCGATTACGAAGAAGCCGTAGCAAGCGGCGAGTATACACCCCGAACGGAAAAATGGGTTGACATAGAGGAAATGGAAGCTGAAATAATTGCAAAATACGGTGAGGCTGAAATTGTTACCGAAGCAACCCTTCCCGATAGCGAAACCGCCGGAACCGATTCAACCCAATCCGAAATCCCCGAAGAAACAACCTCCGAATTGATAAACGAGTAACCCCACCGATAAAAAATCACCCCGCACGTTTACCGTGCAGGGTGATTGCTTTTTTTTGAACTAATTAACGTATTCTGCGGAATTTATGCTTTTTCCGTTTCTTCTGCCGTACCATGCTACGTATTTTGCATAGTCAGGCCAATTGTCGGTTTCTCCCTTTGCGATTTTAAGCTTTGTTTTTCTGAATTCGGGTTGTGTTGCTTCGGGGTCGAAAATCAGGCGGAAATATTCATGCCAGTCATACAGCGTTTCTATTGTTTTTTCAGCCTGCGACGGCTGAGGAATCATCTCTTTCTGATATTGCATCAGGTCATCAAACAGCGCCGTATCGTCAAAGTACTGCAGGAGATAATCTTTAACGTCATCATAGAAAGCGTCAATTTCCACTGCGGCGCACAGATACAACGCCTCCTCAAAGCCCCAGTAAAGATTGCCGAAGCGTTCATCTGCAAAATAAAGATTACTTTTTCCTTCTATAAACGGAATAAAGGTTTCGCAGGTATGGTCAAGCAATCTTTTGACAACGGCGCTTTTGTTCTCAATCCAGTCGTAAAGCTTCATATAGAAATCGTAATATGAAACGTTACGGGCTTTTCTGAGATATACGGCGAAGAATCTCAGCAGACCCATGCTGTGGAAACTCTGGGCGCAAAACGAAATTCTTTCAGCGGTATACCACTCCATGGGGGTCATTGTACGGGTGCCGACGATTACCTGAGAACGAGAGGAAAAATCAAGATCCTTGTCAACAATACTGTGCTTCTGGCAAAGCTGAGAATTCACGGTTTTAATCTGATATTTTTCTCTTATCTCATCAGAGTAAATAGGCGTGTTCGGGAAAACCTCACAACGGTGAATTGTAAGGGAATAATGCTGACCTGCCTCGATAACGCCGAAAAGACTCTTGCAGAAGCTTTCCAGAGTTTCCTCGGGCAAGCCTACCATTAAATCGGTGTAGGTGTTGATATTGTGCTTTCTGTAGTTGTTGAGCTCGTGTGAGAATCTTTCAACGGAGAGATTCTTTCTTCCTATCGCCTCAAGTGCTTTAGGGGAAAGAGTCTGCACAGCGAGCGAAACGCCTACGTTAAGCCCTGCTCTTTCGAGCTTCCGGTTAATTCTGAAGTTTGAATCTTTTTTATTTTTATCTGCGGCGGTTTCAAAGCGGATAGGAAAGCCGTATTTCTGTTTTACTTCAATGGCGTAATCGGCTATTTCCTCATCTCTGTCAAGAATACCGAAGTTGCCGTCAGCGCAAACGCAGTATTCAATATTATGCTTGCCGAGCCATTCGATATCCTTTTTAACTCTCTGCATGGGGAAGGCTCTGAAAGCCGAGCCGCTTCTTGCCCAGTAGCAGTAAATGCAGCCGTAGGGGCAGCCGCGGTTGGTTTCAACTATTGCGGAAAAATCGAGATGTCTGTATTCAGGGGCGTTCATTATGCCGTCAAACAAGCCCATATCGTAGGGAGAAGGAAAATCGTCAAGAGCGCACGGAGCGGATTTGGCGGTTTTAATCGGACCTGCTTCACCCCTGAACGCAATGTTATCAATGCTTTCAAAGGATTTGTTATCAATTAAATGCTCAAGTATCAAGCGCAAGGGGAGCTCGCCTTCGCCGAAGATGAGAACGTCGATAAAGCTGTATTTATCAAGATATTCGGTGCTTTCGGGAATTTGAGGTCCGCCGAATATGATTGTACACTCAGGGTATCTCTCCTTGATTTTTCCGGCAAGAACAAGGTTATACTCAATATTCCACATATAGCAGGAGAATCCCGCTACGAAAGGATTTTCGGTTTTCGCAAGCACGTCGTCGATGGGCTCTTTTACAAAAATAAAATCCTTCAGACAGAAGTTGGCGCTGATTTTTTCACAGCTGAGCGCATATGCGGCAAGCGTACCTGCCGAATAAGGCAGAAACACGGAATTGGAAAGGATGCCGGATGGCTGAATGAGATATAGATTTTTCACGTTCTCCCCCCTTAAAAGTTTTTGTAAGGATATAATAACAGTTTATCATGTTGCCGATGAAAAGGCAATGCTTTTTCGCATATTGGAAAAATAAAGAGCGTTTAACAATGATATTTCAAAGGTTTTTAACGCGGCTGTGGTGAAAAGACGCCTTTCAAAACCGTATGGAGTTCGAATGTAGTCACTCTAAGTATAAAAGTGGGTTGCCTTACTTTGCAGGCAAGGCAACCCAAACGTATCGGCAAATAAAATCAGACATATTCAGCAGGATTTATGCTCTTTTCATCTCTTCTGCCGTACCATGCAACAACCCTTGCGTAATCGAACCAGTTATCCGTTTCGGATACGGGGATTTTCAAAGCCGTCTTTTTCTTTTCGGGATGAGTGACGGCAGGGTCAAAAATCAGGCGGAAATATTCGTGCCAGTCATACTGAGTTTCAAATATCCTTTCATCCTTGCAGGGCAGGGCGATCATTTCCTTCTGATATCTGAGAAGGTCGTTGAAAAGCTCAGCGTCATCGAAATATCTGCCGAGATAGCTCTTCACGTCATCATAAAAAGCCTCAAATTCCGCTACACTGCAGAGAAAAAGCGCTTCTTCAAAATCCCAGTAAATGCTGCCGAAGCGTTCATCGGCAAAATAAAGGTTGCTTTTTCCTTCGATGAATGGAACGAAATTTTCGCAGGTGTGATCCAGCAGTCTTTTTAAAACACGGCTTTCGTTTTCAATCCAGTCATAAAGCTTCATGTAGAAATCGTAATATGAAACGTTATGAGCTTTTCTGAGGTAGACGGCGAAGAATCGCAGCAGACCCATGCTGTGGAAACTCTGCACGCTTATGGAGATTCTTTCAGCGGTGTACCATTCCTGAGGAGTCATGGCATCCGTACCGATTATAACCTCGGAGCGTGAAGAGAAATCAAGGTCCTTGTTTACGTTGTTGTGCTTCTGGCAAAGCTGAGAGCGCATTGTTTTGATTTTATATTTATTCCTTATTTCGTCGGAATAAATCGGAGTATTCGGGAAAACCTCGCAACGGTGCACGGTAATTGAATAATGCTGACCGGCTTCGATTATATCAAACAGTCCCTTGCAGAAGCTTTCAAGCGTTTCTTCGGGCAGACCGAGCATAAGGTCGGTATAGGTGTTGATATTATGCTTTCTGTACTTATTAAGCTCTTGCGCGAATTTGTTGACGGAAAGATTCTTCCTGCCGATTGCCTCAAGCGTTTTCTCGTTCATGCTCTGCACCGCAACGCAGACGCCTCTGTTAAGCCCTGCTATTTCAAGCTTTTGATTGATGCGGAATGCGGCGTCGGTTTTATTCTTTTCGGAAGCGGTTTCAAAGCGGTGAGGATAACCGTATTTTTTCCTTACCTCAATGGCGTAATCGGCAATTTTTTCATCTCTGTCAATAATGCCGAAGTTACCGTCAGCACACAGGCAGTATTTGATTTTGTTTCTGGCAAGCCATTCAAGGTCGTTTTTAACTCTGCGCATCGGGAATGTCCTGAAAACAGAGCCGCTTCTTGCCCAGTAGCAATAAATGCAGCCGTAGGGGCAGCCGCGGTTTGTTTCAACCACGGCATCAAGGGATAAATCCTTGTATTCGGGGTTGTTTACGATACTGTCAAAAAGCCCTGTTTCATAGGGCGAAGGGAAATCGTCAAGAGGGCACGGAGGTGCCTTTTTTGTTTTGAAGGATTTCCCGTCTTTTTTATATGAGATATTATCAATAACGGAAAAATCCTTATCACCTATAAGCTGCTCAAGCACAAGGTAAAAAGGCATTTCGCCTTCTCCGTGAATGAGGATATCAATGAAAGAGTATTTATCAAGATACTCGGTGTTTTCGGGAATCTGAGGACCGCCGAATATGATTGTGCACTCGGGCCATTTTTCTTTAACCTGACGGGCGAGTTCAAGGTTATATTCGATATTCCACATATAGCAGGAGAAGCCTGCTACGAAAGGATTATCAATTTTTGCAAACGCTTCGGCTATTGAGTTCTTGATGAAAATGAAATCGCAAAGGCGATAATTGCTTTTTATGCTCTCGTGCTGAAAAGCAAATGCAGCCAACGTTCCTGAAGCGTAGGGTAAAAATACGGATTTTGAAATAATGCCTGAAGGTTGAATGAGGTATAAGTTCTTCATATTCTCCCCCCTCAATAAGTTTTTATAGTTATACAATAATAGTTTATCATGACTAAAGTAAAAAGGCAATGTTTTTTTATGGCATGAAAGATTAAGCTTTGGTTTTTAGAGTTCGAATGTAGTCACTCTACAGATATTTTGATAATTACGAAAAATCAAAGCAAAAAGAGCGCCCTGACTTTGCTGCCCGGGCGGCTCTTTTGGGTTTATAACGGTAATTCAGATGTATTCAGCCCGATTTATGCTCTTTCCGCTTCTTCTTCCGTACCAAGCAACAATGCGTGCGTAATCGAACCAATTATCTGTTTCTGATTCGGCAATTTTTAAAACAGTTTTCTTCTTTTCGGGATGTGCTGCTTCAGCGTCAAAAATCCGGCGGAAGTATTCGTGCCAGTCATACTGTGTTTCGAAAACAGTTTCGCCTTTACAGGGCTGGGCAATCATTTCTTTTTGATATTTCAACAAGTCCTCAAAAATCTCGGTGTCGTCAAAATATCTTTTAAGGTAATCCTTTACATCGTCATAAAATGCATCAAGCTCTGCTGCGCTGCAAAGGAAGAGCGCTTCATCGAAATCCCAATAAATGTTGCCGAAGCGTTCGTCAGAGAAGCACAGATTTCCTTTTCCCTCAAGGAAAGGTATGAAGGATTGGCAGGCATAGTCAAGTAATCTTTTTATAACGCTGCTTTCGCTTTCAATCCACTCATAAAGCTTCATATAGAAATCGTAATACGAAACGTTGAGAGCCTTTCTGAGATATACTGCGAAAAACCTGAGCAGACCCATATTGTGAAAGCTTATGGCGGCGGTGGTGATTCTTTCGGCGGTAAGCCATTCTGCCGAGCTCATGGTGCTTGTCTCAACCACAATGCAGGAGCGGGAAGAATCAGCGTTTTCGTTTGCAATGCTGTGCTTCTGACAAAACTGAGAGGTTATTGTTTTGATTTTATACTTCTTCTGCATCTCATCGGAATACAGGATTGTATTGGGAAGAAGCTCGCAGCGGTAAACGGCAACCGAATAATGCTGACCTGCTTCAATAACGTCAAAAAGACCTCTGCAGAAGCTTTCCAGAGTTTCACCGGGCAAGCCGAGGATTATATCAGTGTAAGTGTACATTCCCGCATCACGGTATGCTTTGAGAGTCTGGGAAAGATTACCTACGCCGATATTCTTTCTTCCGATTATTTCAAGCACGTCCTCAGACATGCTTTGTACAGCAACGGAAATGCCGCGGTTAAGATTACGGGAATCAAGCTTGCGGTTGATTCTGAAAACAAAATCATCCTTATTCTTTGCGGAGGTTGTTTCAAATTTCTGAGGATAACCGTATTTCTTATTGAGCTCAACCACGTAATCGGCAATTTTTTCATCTCTGCTTACTATGCCGAAATTTGAATCGGCGCACACGCAGAAGGGGATTTTATTTTTTGCAATCCAATCAAGGTCGTTTTTAATGCGTTCATCCGGGAAAAAGCGCAAGCTTCCCTTTCCTTCGCTCCAGCAGCAGTAAATGCATTTATAAGGGCAGCCGCGGTTTGTTTCAATAACAGTGTCAAACTGAAAACCGGCATACTTGGGGTTGTGAATGATTTTGTCAAAAACTCCTGCGGCATAAGGGGAGGGCATTTGGGTTAAATCGCATACAGGGACTGACGGAGTTTTTTTGTATTCTCCGTTTTCTCTGTATGAAATATTGTTGATATTTTCAAAGGATTTCTGAGTCAGGCAGTTTTTGAGAAGCTCATGAAAAGCTATTTCACCCTCACCGTGAATAAGCAAATCAATGAAGCTGTATTTTTCAAGATATTCCGTATCGTCAGGTATCTGCGGACCGCCGAAAACGGTTATCACATCAGGATACTTGGCTTTGACTTCCATGGCAAGAGTAAGATTATATTCGATATTCCACATATAGCAGGAAAAGCCTACAATATACGGGCGGTTGATTTTTTCAACAGCTTTATTAATAGGTTCTTTTTCAAAAATAATATCCGCAAGATTAAAGTTTTGCTTTATCTCCTCATGCTGAAAAGAATACGCCGCAATTGAACCGGAGGCATATGGCAAAAAGAAGGATTTTGAAAGCGAATTACTCGGCTGAACGAAATAGATATTCTTCTTCATAATGCACTCCTTTCTTGATAATGGCGTCAACATTTTTTTAACGGAATTTTAATGAATTTATTTTATCATAAAAGAAAATAAAAATCAATATTTTTTCCAAAAGAAATTTTAAAAAAGAATCTCACAAAAGAATCTCAAAAAAGAATCTCTGAAAAGAATCTCAAAAAAGAATCTCTGAAAAGAATCTCAAAAAAGAAGTTTTTTAAGGAATTATATCCTGTAGATGGAAGCTTTTTACTGTTATAATTAATTAAGATACGCGGCTGATAAATATAAATGCAGATAAACGGCTTTTACTGCCGCGAAGGGTTGATGTTTTATTTAATGTTGCTTAAAAGAGAATAAACCTTTACTTGAAAACCTCTTGAACAAGTGCTAAAATCAATTAAGGCACTGCGAACTTCGGAAAGAGGGGAATTATGAACAGAAGAGAACTTGAAAACTACATTGCCGAAACCTATTCGGTAACCCCCGAGCATCCGTGGATGATGTATCCCGATAACACGGTGTTCCGCCACGCCAACAACAAAAAATGGTTTGCGCTTGTTATGAGTCTGTCAGAATCAAAGCTTGGGATTGCAGGGGAAGAAAAGCTCGATGTTATGAATCTTAAATGCGATCCGATACTTGTGGGCTCGTTGCTTAATGATAAGGGCTTTTTTCCTGCGTATCATATGAGCAAAACCAACTGGATAACCGTTGCTCTTGACGGCAGTGTTGACGGCGAAAAGATTAAATGGCTTGTTGACCTCAGCTTTGAGCTTACCTCTCTTAAAATCAAGAAACCTCACGGAGGAAAAAAGAATGTCTGATATAAGATTTGCAAATGAGAATGATACTCAGCTTATTCTGTTGTTTATAAATGCTCTTGCAGAGTATGAAAAAATGGCTGACGAGGTTGTGGCAACTCCCGAATTATTGAAAGAATGGATTTTTGAAAAAGGCAAAGCAGAGGTTCTTTTTGCTATGGAAAACGGCGAGGAAGTGGGCTTTGCGCTCTTCTTTCATAACTTTTCAACCTTCCTCGGAAGAGCAGGAATATATCTTGAGGATTTGTTCGTACTCCCCGAATACAGAGGAAAGGGCTACGGCAAAGCACTTTTGAAAAGGCTTGCAGCTATTACTGTTGAGCGCGGCTGCGGCAGGCTTGAGTGGTGCTGCCTGGATTGGAACAAGCCGAGCATAGATTTTTATCTTTCCCTCGGTGCGAAGCCTCTGGAGGATTGGACAATTTACCGCCTCACGGGCGATACCCTCAACGCTCTTGCGGAAAACGGATAAGGAGTACATATATGGCATATATGGGCGCAATGCTTATTGGTATGGTGGCAGGCGGTATAATGATGGCGGTTCTCGGCACGGTTACGCTTGTTTTGGGTATAGCTGTTTTTATAGATTCACGCCGTCACGGGATGAAAACGGGCTGGTGGATAGTTGCCGTGCTCATCTGCAGCGTTTATACAATCGTCCCCTACGTGGCGGTGAGAGTGAAAAAGGCTCACCGTAAGTGCGGCATCTGCTCATCAAAGGCGGGTGAAAATGACAGTTATTGTGAATCCTGTGGCAGTAAGCTCAAAGAAATCAACGATGCCGGGGTTGCAAAAATATTTATTGTGGTCGTATGGGCAGCGTCGGTAATCGCTATGATAGCCTCGGAACTGATAACCGCATTAACACATTAAAAAACAAAATTAAAGCTTGTCTTGCAGATACGAAGAATACCTGTTCTTCGTTTCACAAGGCAAGCTTTTTGTTTTTGACAGTTTTTGAATAACCCTTGTTTGTGCGGGAAAAGATAAGAGCGAATTATCAAAAAAAGGAGCGGTTTTGTGGCAATATCGGATAATGAATACAGTAAAATGGCGAAAAAAGCTTCTCCTCCTACAAGAAAGATTTTTAACTGTGTCATGGCTTTCATGACGGGCGGATTCATCTGCGCCTGCGGAGAGGGACTGAGAATGCTGTATATATACCTCGGATTAAACGAAGATGAGGTAAAAGCCATGGTACCCGTTACAATTATTGCGGTTACGGCATTGCTTACGGCAATCGGCGTTTTTGATTCCATAGCCTTTTACGCAGGGGCGGGTACAATCGTGCCCATTACGGGCTTTGCAAATTCCGTGGTTTCTCCTGCAATGGAATTCCAGAGCGAGGGAAGAATTCTCGGCACGGGAGCAAATATGTTCAAAATCGCAGGCCCCGTAATTGTTTACGGCACGGCGGCTGCTGTGATTTACGGGCTTGCTTATTTTTTAGTTTCAAAAGGGTGATTGATATGACAAGGCAGGGAAGATATACCGTTATGCTTGACAGCCGACCCGTTATAATCGGCAGAGCATCGGTAGTCGGCAAAAAAGAGGGCGAAGGCCCTTTGGGCGCAGAGTATGATTTTATTTATGAGGATGCAACGGCAGGTGAATCAAGCTGGGAAAAAGCTGAGAGCGCAATGCACCGTGATGCTCTGATGCGTGCGATTAAAAAATCGGGCATCCCTGAGAATAACGTGGATATAGTTTTTGCAGGTGATCTGCTGGACCAATGCACCGGAAGCACTTTCGGCATAAAGGATATACAGATACCTTTTGCAGGGCTTTACGGAGCGTGCTCAACTATGGCGCTGTCGCTTTGCATGGCGGGCATAAGTGTAGAATCGGGTTTTGCAAGAGTTGCAACGGCTTCAACGTCATCGCATTTTTGCTCTGCGGAAAAGCAGTTCAGAACACCGCTTGAGTACGGCGGTCAGCGTGACCCGGCATCGCAATGGACTGCAACCGCAGCAGGTGCGGCGGTGGTTGCAAGCAGCGGCAACGGAGCAAGAATAGAGAGCGTGCATATTGGCAGAATAGTGGATTATTCAATAAAAGATGCCAACAATATGGGTGCGGCAATGGCACCCGAAGATGTTAAACTAACACCATGCCCGTCAAATCAAAAAGAAATGAAAATACAAAAGAAAATATAAAAGAAAACAAAAAAACACAATAAAATAGCAGCACAGCTGTCATACAAAATCTGATAACGGGAGGTGATTGCAAAACAAGACGGGCAAAAGTATTGTTATTGTTCTTTGTATATGTGACTTGCCAAATCCCACTGTGACTGCCACAGTGGGATTTTTGATACATATAACGATAATTTAATGAAGTGTTGAACTTTTCGCAAATAAGTGATAAACTAAAAATGCTACACAGTTTAATAACTTTCTCAACGGGCATACTTTTGGTAAAAACGTATGCTTGGATTTATCATATCCTGTTGAGGAATGAACTGTGTAGCAACAGCATCGGGCTGCGTTTTTCGTGCGTGGCTTCGGCTGCGCACTTTTTGATTTGTGGAGGTATGTTTATGAAAAAGGTTGCAAAAAGAGTTGTATCTTTATTTCTGGTTTTGATTTTTGTGTTTGGTGCAGCACCATTGCAGGAATTTATCGGAACAAGTAATGTTTTTACTACAACAGCAGAAGCGACAACTTCCGATATTGAGATGGAAAATTTCAAAGGACACAGTTATGCAGCTATTGATATTTCTATGACTTGGCAAGATGCAGTTGAATATTGCGAAAATTTGGGTGGACATTTGGTAACGATTACTTCCGAAGAAGAGCAGAAATTCATAACCGATTTTCTTGCAGGCAAAACAATGAATTGTTATTGGATGGGTGGATCTGAAACAGAAACTGACGAGTGGGTATGGGTGACAGGAGAAGAATTTTCATATCAGAACTGGAAAAATGATGAACCCAATAACGAAGGTGATAAAGAGGATTATCTTGAAATTTATGCAAAAACATATGACAGTATAAAAGTTGGTCAGTGGAATGATATTATGTCTGATGGACGAAACGGTAAACTTAACAAGTCTTTTTATTCTTCATCTAAAATCGGTTTAATCTGTGAATGGGAATATGAAGAAAATTTTAATAAAATTGAAAGAATTATAGATAAATGTACTGTAATTATAAATGTTATTGATGAAAATGGTCAGCCGGTTAATGGAGCAAATATTGAACTTTGTTTGGGAAAGGATGTAAAAAATACATTTTACGCTTCAAACGGAACCTTCGTTGCGTTTTTGAATGATTCATTTATGTATATGCCCCAATCTTCAATATCTTCCGCATTATATTTGTATACGGTTAGAGCATATGTTTCTCTTGGCAACGATATGTATCTAATTTCGGATTATGGTGCTCCTAAAACGAGACTTTCAAACTCAGCAACTGTTTGTATACCGAGCGATAAAGTTCAATTTTGTCCTACATTATCGGTTGCATATAACAATAGTAACTGTAGTGATAAAAAAATTAATAAGTTATTAGAGGATACCAGAAAAAACTATTTTAATTTAACAGGTGGAAAAGTAGATATTTGTTTTGATGATCCAAGACCTTATTCAAGCGATGATCAGATTTATTGGATTGATTCAAATGGTAATGAAAGCGGAGCGGCTGCAGATATCAGAATTAGAAATAATAGCCCTATTTGTAATGCTAGTATAGATGGTTACTGGGAAGGTGATGGAACACGTAGCGTTAATAATATTGATACAGGATTTACCTATTACGGGAGTCAAAAGTTGGATTCACAAACATTGTGCCATGAATTAACTCATTATTTATTTGGAGCATGGGATGAATATTGTACGGGTCATGGGGGTATAAGAGTTAATAATGGTACAGCTACAAACGAAAATCTTTATTGGTATGATGTGAATGATAATGGTATAATAGAAGATTCTGAAACACATGCATCTTATTGGGATCGTACATTTCCACGTCCAACTAACAGTAAGGGTAAGACAATAGATTTTGGGCTGATGGATGGAAACAACAAATTAAATATTTCTACTTATGAAACATATTCATATTTAGAGCAAGAACAATACGGCGGTTCAAGAAACACTAACGATGCGCATCCCGAGTGGTATACATTTCAATATATGGTTTTTGAAGAATCTGTTGAAGAAACTGTAGAAAGAGTTCTGCGTAAAAAAAGCGGTGTTAGCACATATACATATTCCGTGAGCGCGGTTGATGCATCATTAAACGCTGGCAATCTGATTCAGGTAGACCGCGGTGAACTTGAGATAACTGATGCCACTGTTACAAACGAAACTTTGGAAGCTGTTTTAGCCTTGAAGCAAACTACATCCCCTGTTTGCAATTATACTTTTGAAGATAACGGCAATACGATTAATCTGAATTTTACAGAAACGGAATCATCCTCAATAACCGTTGTTGCCGTTGATTTTGAAAACAACTGCATTAGCACAGATGTTGACGGCGTTGCAAATGTGAGCATTGCTGATAATATAAAAACAATATACATTTGTAACAAGGGTGCATATAATCAAATTAGTGTAGGTTATATCAAAACGAATTGTGAAACCCCAACAGAAATTACATACAGCGGTGAAAATGATTGCTTATTTGCTATTTTTAAAAACGGTATTGATTACACTTACGGCGATTCATTAATCGGTATTGCAAATCCGTTCAGTATTTTTGCACAAGACGAAGTTACACAAACGGGAACTTTACAGCAAATAATTTCAAGAAACCAAAATGTTGATTTTAATACCGTTAAATGTGTTTATAATGATGGTATTTCTATTCAAGAAATCGAAGTAACAATGAGCGAAGGCGAGCATCAGACCTTGATTTGCAGTTTTGATTACTTAGGCGACGGAGAATACTGCCTGGTTGCAGAAACCGCAAAATCGATTGTATATGAAGCTATTCCTGTTGTTTCATTTGAACACGTTGATTCGGTATATGAAAAAGAACTTACGATTACAATTGATGAAAGTTATGATTATTCAAATGTTTTCTCATATGTGTTATACTGCAGCGAAACACCGATAACTTTAGAAAACACTGATTTGGTTGCATATGAAACCTTTGTTCCTGGATTCACGGACTATTCTTTCTATATGTTTAACGAGGATTTCGGCAAATACTATTTTGCGATTCAGGCTGTTGGTATAGATGGCGGTAAATCAGAATTAACCATAATAGACGGAATAGATGTTGTTGAAAAAGATTCAGATAGTGACGGTATACCTGATAAATGGATAAGCATATATTCTGCAATAGCTGACCTCGAAGACATACCAGGTACTGATAGTGACGATGACGGTCTGACAAATCTTCAGGAATTTGAACATGGCACAAATCCTCTTAACCCCGATACCGACGGCGACAATGTTTATGATTCTGTTGAACTTTGGAATGATTTGAATCCTCTTGAACCTATGACAGACGGCGTAACCGATGATTACATAATCATTTACGGCACTCCGGATGTTGGTATTGATGTTTCAACATTTGTTCTTGGTGAAACAGAAGTGACTTGTTCTATTGAAAACAACACCGACGGGAAAGCAATGAGAACTGCGATTTATCTTTATATTGGTGATGAGCTTGTTGATGCAGGTACTGTAAATCTTGATTCAAACAGTTCTGTTGAATACAGCTTTTCAAAAGAATATCTTGTTGACGGCATGAGAATTGTTCTTGATGAAGGTCAGATTACAAGAGATACAGATTACAGCAACAATGAGTTTGCTTACGTATCTGCAACCGGAGTTACAGCGGATAACGCTGATGTTGTAATAGCAAAAGGAACAAGCACCCAGCTTGAATATTCATTGACTCCTGAAAATGCAACCGATATTCTTTTATGGGAAACAGCTGACAGCAAAATCATTACAGTCAGCAATCGAGGTGTTGCAATAGCCGGAACAATTGGCACAACAACTGTTACAGCAACAACGCCAACAGGATATTCATGTACATATAACATACTTGTTGAGCCATTCCCTGGTGCAGGTCAAACGGATTTTGACTGTCAGTTAATAAATGATAATACTGAACTTGAGATTATTGGTTATTATGGCAGTGATTCAGATATTGCCATTCCTGATTCAATCGGTGGATATCCGGTAACTTCAATTGCGGACGGTGCATTTAGCGGATGTGAATTTGAAAGTGTTGTAATAAATGACGGCATTAACAACATAGGATTATCGGCATTTAACGAAGCAGATAATCTTAAATCTATAGAGGTTAATGAGGAAAATACCGCATACTGTTCAGTTGACGGGGTTCTCTATAATACCGATAAAACGGTGTTGATAAGATATCCGGTTGCAAGTGAAAACACAGGTTTTGTTGTTATGGATGCGGTTACAATGATTGAAAAGAATGCTTTTAACGGCACTGTTGGTCTTTCGTCAATTGATATTCCTGAGTCAATAACAGAAATAAAGTCGAATTCATTTGTAAACACAGCATTAACAATTGTTAATTATGCAGGAAGCCAAAGAATGTGGGAATCACTTGTTATAGCGAACGATTCAGGCTTATCCGAAAAAACGATTTGTTATGGAAAGTTTACTGCTACATTCATCAGCGAAGGTGAAACAATCAGTGAAACAGATTACAGTCCAGGCGAACCTATTGTAATTCCTGATAGTGCACCCGAAAAGAAATATTATACTTTTGTTGATTGGACACCGGAAGTTCCAGACGCAATGCCGGAATGCGATACTATATTTATTCCGGAGTGGACAATTGCAGACAATACAAGAACTGTTGAGTTTTATTCTGACGGGGAACTTTATTGGTCTGATTACCGTTATGCAGGTGAAGCTGTAAACACACCCGAAGCCATTCCGACAAAAGAAGGTTATACTTTTGTTAAGTGGTCACCAGATGTTGCGCAAATAATGCCGGATGAAGATTTACAATATGAAGCTGTTTGGGATGTTAATATTCATAATGTGAGTTTCTTGGTGGATGGTAAAGAATATCACGCATATGAACGTGCCTATTCAGAATCGGTTACAATTCCTTCTCCGCCCGAAAAGGAAGGTTATGTTTTTGCAGGTTGGACGCCGTCGATTCCTGAAACCATGCCTGATACAGAGCTTTCGTTTACAGCTGTGTTTGATCCGATAGTTTATACCGCAACCTTCACTTATGGCGAAACGGTTTTGGGAACAGACGAATTCACGTTGGATGACATAGTCCTTGATTATCCGGCAGTTGCCGAAAAAGCAGGATATGATTGGGTTTGGGAGGAACATGCTATTATCCCAGAAGATATCACTGTAAACGGAGACTATAGCATTATAAATTACACCGCAACATTTGTTGCAGACGGTGAAACTGTTGAATCTGTTAGTTTTACGGTTGAAAATCAGACTGTGGTTGCTCCGGAAATCCCGCACAAAGATGGTTATACCTATGAATGGGAAAACTATGAGGTGTCTCTTGCTGATTTTACAGTAAACGCTGTTTATACCCCTATTATTTACACAGCAACTTTCACGAGTGACGGTGAGATAATCGGAACGGATGAATTTACCGTGGAAGACGCTTCGCTGGATTATCCCTCTATGGAAAAGGTTGAGCATTATGATTGGGTGTGGGACGAACATTCAATTCAGGCAAACGACATAACGGTCGATGGAGGATATGCTCCCACCATATATACGGCAACCTTCATCGCTAACGGGGAAACCGTATCGGTTCAGCAATTCAGCGTTGAGGATAAAACGGTGATTTCGCCGGAAATCCCCCCACGCGAAGGGTATACTTCAAATTGGCAAGATTATCAGATTGAGCTTGTTGATTTTACGGTGAATGCTGTTTATACACCTATAAAGTATAAGGCGACTTTTGTTGACGGTGATAAATGGATAGGAGAGGATTATTTTACCGTCGAGGATATGGAACTGGATTATCCTCCTTCTCCGATTAAGCAGTACTATGAATGGAATTGGGATCCTGTAACGGTTACTTTGTCAGATATTACTGTTACCGGTTATTTCTCTCCGGTTACATATACTGCAACATTCGTTTCAAACGGAAAAACAGTTAAAACTCAGAAATTCACTGTTGAAAACTATGAAACAGTTTGTGCGCCGACGTGCACGCTTCCTCAAAAATCGGGATATACCAGAGGTTGGGAAAAATACGAAGGAATAATAGGCAACATTACTGTAAATGAAATTTATTTGCCAAACAATTATACCGCATACTGTTACTGTGAAGGTGAGTTGATTGAAACAAGAACGTTTACGGTTGAAACACCCGAAGAACGCTTTCTTTATCCTACCGTTCCGGGTAGATTGGGTTATACTGTTGAATGGACAGCGTTCAAAGCTGTTCCACGAAATATCAATCTTTACGCCGAGTATGTTCCGATTGAGTATACGGCGCAGTTTGTGGTTGACGGAGATGTAATATCTACTCAAAAATTCACGGTGGAAACGGTGAGTTTGAACGAACCTTCTATTCCTCCCAAGGCTGGCTTTGTTTCGCAGTGGAGTTATTACAGAATCTCTGTTGGCGATAAAACTATAATCCCCGTATACTACTATCCTGAGGTTATTACTCTTTCAAGGCGTACATTGTATGTGGGTGATACGACGGAACTGGTTTTCTCTTCCAATTTCGAGGAAACTAAAAAAGTTTGGTCATCAAGCGATAATTCGGTTGCCACGGTTGATAAGAGCGGTAAGGTAACGGCAAAGGGTGAAGGAAAGTGCAACGTAACAGTTACTTGTTACGGCAAAGATAGTGCAGGAAATGATATAGAGGCATCCTCAAGCACAACTATTATCGTGAAGGAAAAAACTCAGCCCAAAACCTTCAAGCAACAGTTCAGAGAAGCTTTTAATGAGTTCTTCCAGGTTAAGCTTCACGATATTATACATAATTTTAAAGACTTTATGTTTGCTCTTGTTCGTTATACCCGATAATAATTAAGGACCTCCTGAAACAAACGATTTTGTTTCAGGAGGTTTTTCTATAGTAAAAGACGACACACCGCAGTGCCCTTTTTGAGTACTGTGGTGTGTCATTTTTGTAGAGAGGAGGTGGTGTTATCTTGTTATATCAATGTTGTGTGAGCAGAATTACATAATGACTATTCTGAACAATTCGCCGAAAGATGTGAAGAATTTCACAACGCTCGTAATGACAGCTGTTATACGGCTTATAATATTCTCCCAAACTGAAGGGGTAGGTTCAGGAGTTTCTTCGGGAACGATATCTTCGAGCTCATCAGGATTTGCATTAAATGTTATGCTTTCTACATCACTTGCGGCTGAACCGTGAGTGAAGGGCTCTGCCTGCCAGTTGAAACCTGTGACTGCCCATGACTCCAAGTCTCCCCAGTTGGACTGGTTCCATACAATAATGTCGTTCCACTGTTGTTCGGTGCCGCAATAATAGATGTCAACACCGTTATTTTTCATTCCTGCATTGGTAAGAGCCTCAACGCAGATGCTCTTTACGCTTTCAGGAATAACAACTCTTTGAAGGTTATATCTGTTTTTGAGTGCGTAAACACCAACTTCTTCTATACCCTCTGAAAATTCAACAGAAAGTGTGTTTTCGTCGCCAACAAGAGAAACAGTTTTAACTTTTTTACCGTCAAGAGTGGCAGGAACAACAATGTTTTTATTCCCTGCACCGCCCGAAACAAAAAGCGTACCGTCATCATAAATTCTGTAACGCCACATATCGTTTTCATTTGAAATGATCCAGTTGATCTTTCCGCCGGGCCAATAAATCCAAGTGGTTCCGTTTTCGTCTGTGTACTTATAGGTTTCGGGGTCATAATCCCAGAGGGGTTCTTCTTCTGTCAGATAGTAGGTTGCTCTTTCCCATGCATAAAACTCTTGTACGGTCTTATCACCGATTGGAGTTCCGGTTGCAGGACCGTCTTCCTCAAGTGCAAAAGCGTTGATTCCGAGTGAAAGAGTGAACAGTGCTGCTACTATAACAGCGATGATTCTTTTAATGTTTTTCATAAGTTTTCCTCCTGAAAGTGCATATATTTTAGAATTATTCTGTTCCCTTCTTTTCAATCAGCGGCAGCCGCCCGGCGGAGAAGCACTTTTTCTCCGCCAAAGCTTTTGCCGGGTTCAAGGAAGGAGTTGTCCAAAATAATGTTGCAGTCATTTCGGCGGCACGCAAAGCATCTGCCGTTAAAGGCAGATGTTTTGCCGTGTCATAGAATTCCGAATAGGTAGTGATTTCAGGATTTGAAAAATGCGATAATGGTTGAGAAAATCCTTTTGAAAAAACGGATTATCTTTTCGAGGAAACCGAGCTTCTCTGGTGCCTGCTCACCGTTGTCAACCACTGTTCCTTCGTTGTGCAGCGTAGAAGGCTCCGTGACGGCTTCGGTATCGGATTCCGTGTTTTCTGTTGCAATCTGAGTGGTTGATTCTGTTGTAGACTGAGTGGTTGACTCTGTTACCTCCCGAGTTGTAATTTCGGTGGTTGCAGGTTCGGTAACTGCGGTTGCAGGTTGGGTTGTTGTCTGGGTAGTTTCGGGTTCTGTTGTCTGCGGTTCAACGGCAACGGATGTTTCGTCGTCGGCAGAGGGTGAGGCAAACTTTATTGAAGTGGTGGTCTCGTTGGCGGTTTCTTCCTCGGCTTCGCAGCTGATTTGCGCATCTGCAAGGTAAGGGTTATCCTTCAGAAAGTCTGCCTGTGCAAGCTCTTCGGGGGTGAAGGCATTGCAATTAACGTTGTTGATAGCGTTGCAGTTATAAAAGGCTTTTGAATGGATAGAAGTAATTCTGCCCTCAAAAGTTACCGTTTGAAGATTTACGGCATTGGAGCATACGTGCTTGGGGATTTCAGTTACTTCCTCGCCGAAAACAATCTCGGTAAAAGAGTCACAATTCAGGAATATTCCGTGATTTGAGTTGTTTCTCTGTATTGTGCAGTTTGTGGCGTTAAAGTTTGCTCTTCTGAGTTCGGGGCAGTAAGCGAATGCGTCATCAAAAATAAGAGTGACGTTTTCGGGGATAGTGATTTCGGTTATTTTACTGTGTGCCGCAATCAGACCTCCGATGGTCTGCAGGGATTCGGGAAGAATAAGAGTTTCAAGTGAAGTGCAATCATAAAAAGCACATTCATTGATAACGGTTACGCCCTCGGGAATTTTTACTCCCGTGATGTTTTCGCAGCCTTTGAAAGCGTTTGCGCCGATTGCGGTAATTCCGTCCGGCAGGGAGATGTTGCCTGAAACTTCTCCCGTGCAGACAATCACTCCGTCGGTAACGGTGATTGCCTCCTCGCTTACGGGCGTCCACACAATTTCATCAGCAGCGCTTGCGGTGGTTGAAGCGAAGAGCGGAAAAGCCGCCAGGAGCATTAACATTGCAGCAAGAAAAACTGCGCAGGATTTTGTAAATGATTTGCAGGTTGTCATAATCAAAACTCCTTTATGTTATATGTTTTTTACCGTTTCATCTATAAGACGATTGAGTTTTGAAATCGGTTCAAAAAATTTTGATAATTTTTTACTTTTTTACAGCAACCGGGTGTGTGAAGAGGGTAAAACAAATCAGCCCCGGAAAACTCCCGGGGCTGATGCTGTGTGTTGATTTTCAGATTAAGAACGGTTTCTACTTAAATGTATTTATTATTAAAGCATCTGAGTCAGCTTACTTATTCTATCAGCTGTTGCAGGATGTGATGAATTCAGAGCGGCCCACAATCCTTTTGAACGTTTTTTTGAACCGCCCAGATTATTTAAAGCGTTGCATAAATCCTGACCGTAACCTAATTCAAAAGAATATTTATCTGCAAGGTATTCGTTGGCTCTTGAAGAAGACATACAAATTGCAACACCGAGTCTTGTCCAAAGGGTCATACCTGCAACAAGAAGAAAATCAATGAAAATTCTTGTTATCATACCTGCAATCAAAGTGCCAAAACTGTTATTGACGATGCTTAACGTTAAATTGGTGATTTTTATAATGAGATTAAAGAAAAATCTCCATACCATAAAAATAACAGAAACTATCAGGTTGCCTGTGGTTACAACCAGGATTGTATCAGTGTCTTTATGAGCAAGGTGACCGAATTCGTGGCCTAAAATACCTTTGATATCGGAATCGCTCATTGAAAGCAATCCCTCTGTGAAGCAAACAGTGTGTCTTCCCATTGCAAACGCATTAGGCGTTTTATCCTTGCTCATATACAGCTTTACGTTTTCAGGTAATTCGGGATTTTTTATCCTTGCAGCTGAGTACACTTCTTCGAAGATCGGCTGCATTCTTGCCAGGATCTCTTCATCTTTTATTTTACGGCATCCGTTCTGCCACCTCATTATGGTTTCGCCAAACGGAGAAAGTGTAATAGCGACAGAGACTGCATATGCTGCCAGACCAACCAGAACGGCAATGGTTATATCTTTTGCGGTTGCAGCGTTTGAAAACAATACAAATATTAAACAGATAACAATGGCATTCATAATCATCCAGATAATTGTTCCGATATTGCTCTTTTTAAATAAGTTTTTGAAAAAATCTATAATATACATAATGACCTTCCTTTATTAAAAGATTTGTGTGTCAGTTATTCTGGAATCAGCCTTTGACGTATGTGTAATAGTTTGTGTCAATCAGCTCCTCGGCTGCGGCAAAGGCTTCTTCAACAGTTTCGTACCATCCGTAGTTTTTGGTAATTTTAACGCTGTTGATTTTATTGGTTGTATCACGGTAGCAGTTGTCAATTTCCGCAATGTAGTAGTACTTGCTTGAAAACCAACCGGTACTTTCGTATTTGAATACTGCTACTACCTTGTTGCTGTATTTTGCATCATCGTTTGCAGCGGTGAGGATATAGCAGCCCTGAGAGGTGACGTAGCTGCTGTCTTCGATATGTAAGCTGTAAATACTGCCGAGGTTTTTCTTTACTTCTTCAGCTGTTTTGAATGCTTCGGGAACAAGGATTGTATATTCTTTTTCAGACTGAGCAAGAATGGTGTTTTCTTTAAGGTCGTTCGAGTAAGCTGAAACGGTTACTTTTTCTCCATTTTTCAGATCAGTAGTGGAAGAAACGTTGAAGTTAATTTCTGACTGCTCTGCTTCGCTGTAATTTACGTATAAGCGTCTGTCGTCGCTTGTGATTATGAAGCTTTCCAGCTTTTCGTTAAGATCAGCTTTAGGCTTTACGGTTGCTTTTACAAAACCTGATACACCTTCAAACACAACGTCTATATATTTGAACGGGTCGATAGCATAGCCGGTTTTAAGACCTTCTACGGTGAGCGTGATTTTGTCCGCTTTAAGCTCGTAGCCGTATTCCTTGAGTGCTTCTTTGGCTTGCGCATCAAGCGAAACGGTCAGCTCAAGCTCATCGCCGTTTGCAACGTATTCAGACTTGTTGAGGGTAAGTTCCATTGCATCAAGACCTTCAAGAAGGGCATCGTATTCTTCGTATACCTTATCATACAGCTCGCTGTATTTCTCGTAGTTCTTCTCAGCCCTGCTGTCCATATCGAGCTCGTAATAAATATCGGCTTTTTCCTCAGCCTTTTCAAGGTCCTTGCCGTACTTCTCGTTTATCACTTCACGGATTGCATCAACGGCATCTGAGTGGAGAATGCTTCCTTTTGCGATTGCGTATCCGTCAAAGCCAGAAACGTCGATTTGCAGATATTCGGTAACGTCAATGGTTTTTGTTGAGCCTGACGAAAACAGGCACACAGCCGCAACAACTACTGCCACAACGGCAACTGCGATTGCGATAATAGCGGAGATGCGCTTATTTTTCTTTTTGTTGGTTTCGGTGGTGTTTTCCGATGTGATGATTTCTGACATTTGATTTTCCTCCTCGTTGAAGCTTTTTATTCGGTTTTTTTTACCGCTTCAACTATAAGACGAGCGAGATTTGAAATCGGTTCAAAAAAATTGGATTTTTTGTAAAAAAGTTGGCGGCAGGGATTAACCTGCCGCCGTGCGATGGGAATATAAAGAGGAATCAAAAGCTCTGCTCGATAATTCTGTTAAGTCCGAAAAGATTTTTGAAGAAGGAAATGAGCTTCTGGAAGAAACCTGCCTTAACGGTCACGCTCTGAGAATCGGAGATTTCTTTTTCTTCGGTGTTGTGAAGAACTTTGCCGTCGTCATCAACAAGCTTTACCTCTACGGTGAAGTTGCCTTTTGCCTCAGGAGCGGTGAATGTTTCGCCTTCTACAGGGCTTGGGTTGCCGTTAACATACCATACGAGTTTTGCGTTTTCGGGCATATTATCAACAATTGCAGTGAGCTTAAGCTTGTCTCCGTAATTTACGGTTGCACCGTTGGATTTGTTTTTGATTGAAATGCTTGTTGCTTCGTTAGTGGATTCGGCGATGATGAAGGGACTGAAGCTGCTTACTTCGAATCTGAAATATTTTTTGCCGTTTTCGGTTACTATTTCAAGCTTATTTTTACTGCTCTTGGTTTCGAAAACTTCATCTGCTCCCTGAAGGGGATGGATAATAACGATGTTTTCTGTGTTTGCAACATAATCGGGAACGGGCATTTTGATTGTGCATTTTTTGCCGCTGTTGAAATGGGCTTTCGAGCCGGACTGACCGCTGATTTCCATAGAAATATTAAACGTACCCCTCATTTTATAAGGATTGGTCTGGTCGATAATATAAAGTCCGCCGTTACTGTTGGAGTTTGTTTCCTCTGTTACCTTAAACTGTACGTCTGTTTCCTGGAAGCAGTCGCCGTCAAAGCTTGCGGAAACATCAGAAGCGCTGTCAACCTTTTCAACGTTTACTGTTGCGGTGAAAGTGAGATTCTTTGCAGGCATTGTTTCGGGAATAGCTTTATCCCAACCTGTGATTTCGCAACCGTCAACATCATTGTTTCCGGGTACTTCAATGGCTTCGCCGTATTTTACGTTTTTAACAATTGATTCTCCGTAAACATTGAACGTAACGGTATATGAAAGTTTTTCAATAACAGCGGTAATTGTAACGTCCTTTTCACCTACGGTGTAGGGGAAGGTAACGTCGTTGCCGTCAGAATCCTTCCAACCCACAATTTTGTGGCCGGTGATGTCGTACTCGTTTGCGGCGGGGGCGTTAATAACTTTGCCGGTTATTTTGCCTTTGTGTTCGAATATTTTACCGTTTACGTCAATTGTTACGTTATATGTAGTGCGCTCAAGAATTGCGGTAAACTCAACGTCGGTGTTTTTCATCTTGACAGGGAAGTTTATTTCGTTGCCTTCTGAATCCTCCCAGCCGATTACTTTGTAACCGGAGATGTCGTACTCGCTTTCGTCGGGGGCAACGATATCCTCGCCCTTAGCAAACACCTTGGTGATTGTGTCGGAATTAATTTTAAATGTTGCGGTGAACTTACCGAAGTGAACGGTTGCGTTGGTCAGGGGATCGTTGCCTGTGCCGATATTGTTTACTGCTTTGTCCCAATCTGCCTGAGTACCTGCGTTGTAATAAACGTCAGAGAGTGAGGTGCAGTTATAGAATGCTTTTTGGTTGATAGTGTTTACTTTACCGTTAAAGGTTACTTTTTCAAGATTTGTCGCACAGGAGCATACGTATGCGGGAATAGAGGTTACGTTTTCACCGAAAACAATTTCATTGAAACTGTTACAGTTGATATAATTATTATTGATTTCGTTATGATAATAGATCGTACAATTATTAGCATTGAAATATATAGTTTTGAGTTTTGCACAGTTTTCGAAGACATATCTTCCGATTGCTTTAACGTTTTCGGGAATAGTGATTTCGGTAATGTTACAGCTATTGAAAGCAGAATCACCGATAATTTCAAGGCTTTCGGATAAAGTTACGGAAGTAATACCGGAGCAGCCAGAAAAGGCGGAAGAGCCTATTGTATTAACATCGGAAAGGTCTATAGAGGTGAGAGCGTTACAATTTGCAAAAGCGGAAGAGTCTATAGTTTTAACATTTGAAAAAACAACGGAATTAAGTTGCTCGCAGTTTTCAAAAGCATGGGAGCCTATTTTAGTTACTTCAGCATTGAAGGTTACGGTTTTAAGGTTGGTAGCACCGCAGCATACATATGCGGGAATAGAGGTTACGTTTTCACCAAAAACAATTTCGGTGAAGTTGATATTGCCGTTAAAAGGTGCATAATCATTTGAAGAAACAGAACAATTGTTGGCATTGAAATACACTGTTTTAAGGTTGGCGCAATTCTGAAATG